>JAGVBZ010000039.1 GCA_020059465.1 Brevinematales bacterium | reverse complement strand
CAATGGAAGATGATGGTCGAAAAAGCGAATGCCGAATTGGCATTGCTCACAAAGTATGTCGATGATTATGATTCCGGTAAAGATCAGGACGCCGCCCTCGAAAAAATAGCGGAAACCCTGAAGAAACTGAAGGCGATGGAAAGCGAATTGGAAAACGAGGAAGATAGACTTGACGGAGATGAGCTGAAAGAAATGAGAATAGCATTCCGGCAGTTTAAAAAAGACCTGAAGCAGATTCTCCGGGAAAACAGTGTCCTGAAAGATGTGATGGATAAGATTGAGAATCCCGGCCAATCTTCGCAGGAAGACGGCGCGGACGGATTTTTCGGCGATTAATTTGGGAATAATAATGCAGTATAAAGCGATTTTTTCTTATTACCTATATCATCTATCTGGTACGGCGGCGGGATGAAGAGGATAGTTTTTCTTATTCCGCTGATTTTATCGATTGTGTACGGTTATCCTGCTGAAAATATTTTTTCAGTTTCCGCTACTTCATCCGCGCATGGATTTCCAGCCGCTGCTATGTTTGATAATAACATCGGGACCGGTTGGAAGCCCATGTACTCTGACGACCAGCTGCTCGAGGGAGTGACCGTCCGTTTCAGTGAACCGGCCGATATCCAGAATATCCTGATCGTTTGCGCCGATAAATCGAAATCTATTCAGCCTTCGTTCTATATCTACGCGGACGGAAAGTTTGTTGGAGGGATTGCCGCCAATAAAAAATTGAACGATATCGGGTTGAAATCGGTCACCGAATTGGAGTTTTATGCTGTCAACGCCCCCGCGGAATTTATTATTGGGGAGATCAGGATAAACTCGTCGGGCGATTCCAACCAGAGTGTGGCGTTTCCATCCGCGGTAAAGGGAAAAATTCATATTAAAGGTATTTCTGCCAACTCTGGCGTACCGGAACTGATATGCGACGGTGATATTCTCAGTTCGTGGACGTATTCCTACAGCTCGCAGGGGGCCGCGCCCGTGATTTCATTCGAATTCGTTTCAAATATACAATTCTCGTCGCTATATATTGCAAACGGCGTTCAGGTATCCGAAGCGCTTTTTAAATCCGGCGGGAAGGTGAAAAGTTTCGAACTCCGCGCGGACGGAATTTTACTCGGAGTTTATACCTTAAAAGAGATAATGGGGATACAGAGGATAAATATTGACAAACCCGCGCTTGGAAAAAATATCGAGATGAAGGTGGTTTCCGTATACGGGAACGATATGATGAAGAACGCCGCGCTGTCTGAGGTGGCGTTCGGATGCCAAGGTTCGATTGTCAGTCTTGAGGTGAATCCTGTGACGACGCCCGGGATGGCTAAGGTAAAAAGCGCAGACAAGGCGATCGCGGCGGGGTTTGTTTCAAAATGCATGAAGTTCCAGTATATATCGCTGAGCAATATAACGGAGACTTATTTTGTAAAATTCCGCGCCGACGGCACCTTCACGGTTTTGTCCGAAATATACGGATACCACTTCACGAAAAATAATTTTATCAAGGGTGTGTGGAATACCGTGAAATCATCCCCTTCCGTGTGGGAAATCGCGCTGGACGGAATAATATACACATTTTCCGAAAAGTTTAAATCCTCAGGGTTTTCCGAGAATATTTCCGTCGAATACGCGACCGGATATATAGCGGAACCCCTGAAAATATCATCTCCCTCCCCGAAAAAAATGATCGCTTCTCCGCCACTGAAGGTATTGGTAACAAACACCGTCTACATAACCAATATCGTCGCATACGCAAAAACGAACGTTATTATTCATAATAATCAGCATATCCACCCCCTGAAGGCGACAAATATTCAAATTACAAAAATGACGGGCACCAATCTTACCGCTGTCCCGGTAGTCTGCGAAACAGACGGAAACGCGGCCGTACCATGGTGTTACATGGTTCGGGATTTTTCGGCGACAAATAGCATCGCCCAGGCGGCAATAACCCCCGGCGGCCTGATTGATCTTTTTATAAAGAACAATACCGGTAAGTTCTGGAAACTGGAGAGCGGGCTGATATGGGGGATTTATCCCGCAGTAATATCCGAACTGGATTATATCGAGGCCAACAGGCTGGGTGAGGCGCTCGATTTGGATTTTCTCGCGCCGAAGGGAAAATAACAAAATAGCGGGTATTTGACGAAACGGAAAATTTATAATATAATATTACCACAATGCGGCCATCGTACAGTGGTAGTATCTTAGCCTTCCAAGCTAACTGCGCGGGTTCGATTCCCGCTGGCCGCTATCAGAGCCGTCCTTCGGGGGCGGCTTTTTTTTATCCCGATTCAGCCGCGCCTGTTTATACTTATTCTGTTTCATATACCCGCGCTCCGGATATTACGGACGCGGTCAATGCACATCAGGGCGCCTGAAAACGGGTATAGTCCTCGCAGCGGTTTTTTTGACAAATCACCCGCAGGGGATTAAAATATCCCGAAGCAGGTTTTATTTCTTGGACTAAATACACATGTGGGAGTCGGATATGATGATAAAGTTTACGAAAACGGTATTCACCGTCGGCCCCGCGTCAAGAGATCCGGTAATCATCAAGAATCTTATATTGGAAGGCGGAGATGTTGCGCGATTGAATTTCTCCCATGAAGATTTTGCCGCCCACGAGAAATCGGTTAAATATGTCCGTCAGGCGGCAGATGAAATAGATAAGCCGGTCGCAGTATTTCAGGACCTTCAGGGCCCGAAAATCCGTGTCGGTAAACTTTGTACGGAGTTTGTTGTCCTGAAAGAGGGTGATGAACTGATTATCACTACCGATACTATCATCGGCGATGAAAAAAGGATCTGTATCGATTATCCTTATCTTCACGAGGAAGTAAAAAAGGACAATAGAGTCCTATTGGACGACGGCTTGATCGAATTGAAGGTAGATAGTGTAAGCGGACATGATATCCGGACAAAAGTTATCAACGGTGGCGCGCTCAAGCCGCGCAAAGGCGTCAACCTTCCCCATATTACCCTGAAGAAAATCTCTTCCATCACTGAAAAAGACCGTTCCGATCTGGCATTCTCGTTCCAGAACGACCTTGATTATGTCGCCCTGTCGTTTGTGCGCCACGCCGGCGATGTGAAGGAATTGAAGGAGATAATGAAAACGCGGTACGGACGGGTTATTCCCGTGATCGCCAAGATAGAAAAGCCTGAGGCGGTGGAGGATATCGATAATATTATCGATGTAAGCGACGCGATTATGGTAGCGCGCGGAGACCTCGGGGTGGAAACGTCGCCGGAGGATGTACCGATCATCCAAAAGACTCTGATCAGAAAGTGCAATATCGCGGGAAAGCCGGTTATCACCGCCACGCAGATGCTTGAATCGATGATAAATAATCCGCGGCCGACACGGGCCGAAGCGAACGATGTCGCGAACGCGATACTTGACGGTACGAGCGCGGTCATGCTGTCGGGAGAGACCGCCGCAGGGAAATACCCTGTCGAGGCGGTCAAGATGATGAAGCTGATCGCGCAGAAAACCGAATCGAGTATGCAGTTTCGTAAACTGGTACTCGGAAAGATATTAAATTTAGAGGACCTGACCGCCCGGCAGTCTAAAAACCCGGCGGAAGCGGTGGGTTTTGCGGCGGTAGAGCTTGCCGAGGAAATCTCTGCAAAATTTATCGTGTGTTTTTCTCACAGCGGCGGTACGGCAAAACTGATATCGAAATTCCGTCCGGATATCCCTGTAATCGGGTTCAGCCCTGTGAAATCCACTGTACGGCAGCTTGCGCTGGCATGGGGTATTTATCCTCTCGGTACGCGGGAGGTGGGTACTGTTGACGAATTGCTGGACGGTGCTGCGGAGGCGTTGAATTTTAAAGGATGGGTGCATTCGGGCGACATGATTGTGATAACGGCAGGTGTGCCTGTCGGTAAGCCCGGTATGACAAACATGATTAAAGTGGTTCAAATCGACTAAGCAAATCTTTGACGGTTTTTCAGTTTTGCTTTATACTAATAGACTTGTTTTCTATTGAAACAAATTCGGAGGCAAAAATGTTCCAGTTTATTGTAGACGTTGCTATTTTCGCGCAGAATGCAGTACAGGGTCAGGCTCCTCAGGCTCCCGCGGCTGCCCCCCAGGTTGCTGAGCAGGTAGCTCAGTCAGCTCCCAAGGCTCAGGGCGGGGATTGGACTTCCCTTTTAATCATGCTTGGTATCCCTGTAGTGTTCTTCCTGATACTTTTCCTGCCTGAGATGCGCAGAAGAAAGAAGATGAAACAGCAATTAGCGAGTTTAAAGAAAGGCGATAAAGTGATCACTGCCGGCGGTATTATCGGTGTTATCGATTTCGTCGGTGAAAAAACTGTTTACCTGAAAACCCAGGACAGCAAGATCGAAGTTGCCAAAGAATATGTAGGTTTTGTATTTTCCAACGAGCCCGACCAGAAAAGCTAGTAGTTTCCATCGATTACAGCGGTATTTTATGATGCCGTAAGGATTAATAACCGGAGGCTTTTTCATGAATAAAGGTTTTCGCTTTTTTGTTTTGTTGTTATTCACCGGGTTGGCGTTTTACTTCCTGAATCCTTCGATTCAGTGGTATTTTGTGCTTACCCCGGAACAGCAGAATATTATCAGTCTGCCCGAGGAAAAGGTGGTCGAACTCACTAAAGAACAGAAGCAGGAGTTCAAGAACATCAAAAATATCCGTCAGCATTCTGTTAAACTCGGTTTGGATCTGCAGGGCGGTGTGTTTATCCTCATGCAGATAAACGAGGATGATCTTCGTAAAAAGCTGATCGAGCAGTACGGCGATACCAATGCTGTAAACGAAAAATGGGAAGAGGAATATAAATCCGCGGTCAAACAGACTATCGATGTTCTGAAAAGCCGTATGGATCAGTTCGGCGTAAGCGAACCTACTATTCAGAAAACCTACTCCGGCCAGATTTCCGTACAATTACCCGGTCTCGATAATCCCCAGCTCATCCATGATGCCCTCTCAAAGGTGGGAAAACTCGAGTTTCATATGGTGGACGAGGATGTAATGCGTTTATTGGCGCAGTCTCCGCTCGTCCAGATATCTAACGGGGCTATCGTCTCGAGAGAATCCTTACCGACAAATTTCTTCCTTCCTGAGGATGATGCGTGGTATCCATATTTTGAGAACGATGTGGAGGGTAACGCCAGATTAGTCGGATGGTTCCCGTTAAAAAAGACGGTGGAACTGGACGGTACGTATATTGAAAAAGCGATGCAGGGTTCTGATAAAGACGGGAGTCCGTCGGTTAACTTTTCTCTCTCGCCTGAAGGCGGCGATATTTTCTATATTGTGACCTCGAAGAATACTAATAAACGTCTCGCGATCGTTCTTGACGGAAAGGTCAAGAGCGCGCCATATATCCGCGCGGTTATCCGCGACAGCGGTACGATCACCAGTCCCACGTTCAAACATGACCCCAACGAAGTCATGTTCCTGATCAATGTGCTGAAAGCCGGCGCATTGCCAGTGAAGCTGGATATTGTGCAGGAGAACGTGATCGGCCCTACACTCGGGCAAGACTCGATCAATGCCGGGGTACAGGCTGCCATGTGGGGCGCCATCGCTGTTGTGATATTCATGATTATATACTACCGTGTCAGCGGGTTTATTTCCATGATGGGGCTTGTATTCAATATGTGGTTCCTGATGGGTGCTATGGGCTTGATGGGTAATACGATCACTTTGTCAGGGATCGCGGGTATCGCGTTAACTGTTGGTATGGCGGTGGACGCGAGCGTCATCATATTTGAACGAATCCGCGAAGAAATGCGGCGGGCGAGGTCGTACAAACACGCTCTCGAAAATGGTTTCGAGATAGCGAGAACTACTATTTGGGACTCGAATATTACGACCCTGATTGCGTCGGCCGCGCTTGCGATGAGCGATGTTGAGAGCGTGAAGGGCTTCGGATTAACGCTTTCCTTCGGTATTATCGCGAACGTTTTTGCGTCACTTTATATCATTCGCTTGATATTCGACTGGCTGATAGATACGTTCAAGTTAAAAAAGGTGAGCATATAGCTAAAGGAGCAAGCAATGGATAATCAAAATAAAAGTCCGCAGGAAAAGACCGCGATCGTAAGGGGCTTTAAGATTTCGCACCGTGTGCATTTTATCAAAATGCGCTGGCTGTCGATGTTGATTTCAGGAGCGGTTTTATTAACCGGTGTTATACTTTTCATTGCCAAGGGCGGTTTTAAGCTCGGTATCGACTTTCAGGGCGGTACGCGCGTAGAAGTAAACATTCATTCCGAAAATGTTTCCATCGAACAGATTCGGGGATTATTTGTCGCAGGGGACATCGATTCCTCAGTAACTACTGTCGGCGACCCGTTGAAACAGCATTATCTGATTACGGTCACCGATTTATCGAAAAAAATGGAAATCAACCCGACGAATATCACCCAGAAACTGATCGCGCAGTATGGGATTTCCAATATCGAACTTTTAGGCAGCGAAGAGATTGGGCCGAAGGTTGCTGAAAACACGGGACAGAGGTTGTTCAACCTGTTAATGTTTGTAGCTCTTTTAATTCTTTTATATGTTGCGCTCCGTTTCGATTTCTTGTACGGCACTGGTGCCGTTATCGCGCTTTTCCATGATATTGCGATCATGGCGTCTTTCGCGTTAGTGATGGATATGCCGATCGATTCAACGATTATCGCGGCGTTTCTGACAATTTTAGGCTACTCCATAAACGATACGATCGTTGTATTCGACCGTATCCGTGAAAACCATAAAATAAATCCCGACGAAGATTACGAATTGGTTATGGATAGAAGTATCACCCAGTCCATGTCCCGTACGCTGATCACATCGCTCACTACCTTGTTTGTCGCGATCTCTATCGCGGTATGGGGCGGGCGTGTGCTCTCGAATTTCGGTGTTATGCTGGTAGTCGGTATCGTAAGCGGAACTTATTCTTCGGTATTTGTAGCGTCGCCGATTACGTTTATGCTCAGGAAACTGACTGTAAAGAAAAAGGGCTCAGACAAGAAGGCGAAGAAAAGCGAAGCGTAAATTTGACAGGCGTCCGGAAATATTTTATAATACTGGACGCTGGAGTTCATGCATGAGTTCTTTATGGGTCGCTAGCTCAGCCGGTAGAGCATCGCCCTTTTAAGGCGAGGGCCCTGGGTTCGATCCCCAGGCGACTCAATTATAACAACAAACCAAATTTTCCCCCCTAGCTCAGTTGGCAGAGCGGGTGACTGTTAATCACTAGGTCGTTGGTTCGAGCCCAACGGGGGGAGATATAAAAAGGGGCTGTCTTAGAGAAGACGGCCCTTATCTTTTTATCTCTTCCATATCCCGGACAATCCAGAACGCGAGAATTGTTGATAAAAAAACCAGAAATATCCAAAAATTATCCCTAAACGCTATAAGAACGGTATCCGTACGCTCGATTTGATCGGCGCCGCGAATTGTACTGAGAAAGGCGGGTACGTTATCGATCGATGTCATTTCTACCGCGTTCGTGTTAAACTCCTTCGCGGCCAAGGTATCGGGGGGAAGCATCGCAGTCTCGGCGGGGTTGTCCTGCACACTGATTGGGTATTTCATCGAATCGGCGCTTACCAGATAGATACCGGGCAGTGTTTTCCCCGACGGGTTTTTCTCGCCGGAGAAATAATTCAGCTTATCGGGTACGCCCCCGGTGTTTTTCCCGCCGATAATGAAATTCAACTGATTGCGCCAGAAGTCCGCGTACACCCCCATGTTGATACCCATCGAGAGGGTAATAAAGTCCCATTTCCACGAATCCCATCCGAGGAACACCCGGATATTGGGAGTCGTATCGAACAGCGGATTATCGCGCTCGAATGATGTCTTCACGACGAGGTCCTGATTATTATAAGAAAACTTTGTTTCCGACTGCTTGGGTTTCAGCCCGCTGAGGGATAACGCCGCGAAGATCGCGGGAATTTCGTCAAACCGTTTCAGCCCAGGCTGATAAAAAATCTTATTCTTATACGCCGCAAGGGCGGCGGTGTTTTTAAGTTGATAGTCGCTCAGGTCCATCAGCAAAATTCCCTGATAGGCGGCGAGATTATCGAGCGTGTATGTGTCGGATTTCGATATCATGACATGGAACTCCGGGGACACCCACCTGATCTGTTCGAGGAAACGCTTGATCGCGGCGTATTCCGGGGACGGCCGGCCGCAGACGACGAGGATTTTATAATATGACGGCAGGATATTGACGATCCGTGTGACGGAATAATTGTTCGTATCGCCGCCGCTCCCGTTCACTGAAACGGTAACAGTGCGGAAACCTTCGGTGTGGAATGCCAGCGGGAGTTTCAGGATATTCATGCCCGCCTTGACGGGAAAGGTCTGCTTAAGCGCGGGTTTGCCGTTATCGAGGACGCTCACAGTGACAATCTGCGGCGATTTGGAATAGATATGAAGCGGGATCTTCACCGGCTCGCCGCTCTGGTAATAATCCTCCATATCCGCGCGGTAAAGCGCGAGTTCGCCGCCGGGCTGAGGGGTTATCACCGGATAGATCAATCCCGACTTCGGGGCGGGGCTGAGCGAGGCGTTATCGAGGAAATCGCTGACGATGACGATGCGGGAGTTCGGGGGGATTGTGTTCAGGAGCGTGCGTACCGCGTCGAAAAGCACGGTGAACTGCGGGTTCAGCGAATTGGTCTCCCTCGAGATCGTGTTCGCGAAGTAATAGACATGCCCCCCGCCCGCCTGCGAAATCAGTTCGTCCAATACAGCGGGGTCGGGGGTACAGCTCGCGCTTTTATCGATCAGGAAATAGATTTCGGGGTATGCCCGCACTGTGTATTTGAACTCGGCGCGGGTGTCGAACAGGAAATGCGCGCCGAACCAGAAGATTGCGCCGAAGAGGATCGAGACCGCGACCGAGTACTTGCGCGCGAGGCGCATGAACAGGAATCCCCCAGCCAGCGCGGCGAACGATATTATCCATCCGATCATACGCTATCCCTCGACACACTTGACCGCGTAGCGTCGGCTGCGCGGGCCGTCGAACTCGCAGAAGTAGATGCCCTGCCATGTCCCCAGCACGAGCCGCCCGCCGTGAATGATGACGGTGAGCGACGGCCCCATCAGGCTCGACTTGATATGCGAGTCGGAGTTGCCCTCGGAGTGCCGGAACCCCGCGTGCTCGGGTACCATCGACGCGAGATGCATGTCGATATCGCGGGTAACATCGGGGTCGGCGTTCTCGTTGATAGTCACTCCCGCGGTAGTGTGTGGGACATGGATCACACAGAGTCCCTCGGCGATACCGGAGTCTGCGACCGCGCGCGCGACGTCGCGGGTGATGTCGAGAAACTCGTTTCGTTTTGTAGTGCGGACGGTGAATTCGGCGTAATTGGGCATAATAGCTCCCGTGTATAAAAAACTATTATAGCGGGAATCGGGAAAAGAATCAAACGAAAAGATGGGACATTGGAGTTTTCAAATGTTGCACTTGTTACTTGAATCTGCAATCTGAGTAGTATATTCTTGAAATAATAAAAATCTAATATATAATATAATAGTACAATTAAACATTTTCAGGGATATTTATGCCGGAAAAAGAATTTGCGATATTACTGAATGATATTTGTAGAATTTTTGTATATTTATCTACAAATTTAGGTAATCTTGAAAACTTTGTTGTGAAATTAGAATATTTTCATGCAAATAAATGGATTGAAGTACAACGATATGATTGTTTTCATGGTATGGTACATAAAGATATTCTTAATAGACAAGGAAAGAAAATTAGGACAAAACCTTTTCTATTAATGGATAAAACTTCAGGAATAGATATGGCTATACAAGATTTTAAAGAGAATTATGAAATGTATATCTGGAGGTTCATCAATGATAAAAAATAAAATTTCCGAAGAGAAGACTATAATTAAATACTTATTTAAGCAGGGATTCCGGGAAATTACCGAACAAGAAAAAAGCCTGCCTGAGTATAAATCAAGTATTGAGAGTGCAAAAAAAGTGCTGGCTGAAAAAGCAAAAAAGAAAATAAAAAAATAGAAAAAGCCCCGCTTCTCAGCGGGGCTTCTCTATTCTATGTAACTATTTTCTATATCTCATCAGGATGCGCAATCCTGCCCAATACCGCGCTTGCGGTGGCTACAGCGGGGCGACCTCACGGACGAGGAAGTCCCGCGCCGACAAGGAAGTCATGCTTGACTACTTTATCTCATCAGGATGTGCGATACGTCCCAGCACCGCGCTAGCGGTAGCCACAGCGGGGCTCGCGAGATAGACCTCGCTGCCGGGGTCGCCCATACGCCCGACGAAGTTACGGTTGGACGTCGCGACAGCTCGCTCGCCCTTCGCGAGGATGCCCATATGTCCGCCGAGACACGGCCCGCAGGTGGGGGTGGAGAACACTCCGCCCGCGTTGACAATGATCTCCGCGAGGCCGTTCTTCATCGCCTTGAGCCAGATCGACTGGGTCGCGGGGATAACGATGAGGCGTACGTCGGGATGGACTTTCTTGCCCTTGATGAGGTTCGCCGTGATCTCGATATCCTCGTACTTCCCGTTGGTGCACGCGCCGACAAAGACCTGATCGATCTTGACATTCGCCGCATCGGAGACGTTCTTCGTGTTCTCAGGGAGGTGCGGGAACGATACCTGCGGCTCGAGCTTCGAGACATCGTACTCATGCACCTCGACATACTTCGCGTCGGGGTCGGAGTCGTACGCCTTGAACGCGCGTTTCGCGCGGGGCTTGACATAATCGAGCGTCACATCGTCCACCGCGAATATCCCGTTCTTCGCGCCCGCTTCGATCGCCATATTCGCCATCGTGGCGCGGCTGTCGATCGTCAGCGATTTCAGGGTATCGCCGGTGAACTCCATCGAGCGGTATAACGCGCCGTCCACTCCGATCTGTCCGATCGTGTAGAGGATCAGGTCTTTCGAGCTGACCCATTTATTGAGCTTGCCCTTGTAGATAAACTTCATCTGCTCCGGCACCTTGAACCACGTCTTACCGGTGAGCATCGTGAACGCGAGGTCGGTCGAGCCGACTCCGGTCGAGAACGCCCCGAACGCGCCGTAGGTGCAGGTGTGCGAGTCCGCGCCGATAATAATGTCGCCCGGCAGGGTCAATCCCTCTTCGGGAAGGAGCACGTGCTCCACACCGACGCGCCCCATCTCGAAAAAGTACTTGATACCGTACTCTTTCGCGAAGTCGCGCAGGATTTTTACCTGTTCGGCGCTTTTAATATCTTTATTGGGTGTAAAATGGTCGGGGATGAGGGCGATACGCTCGACGTCCCAAACCTTTTTCGCGCCGAGTTTGCGGATATTCTGGATAGAGATCGGCGCGGTCACATCGTTACCGAGACAGAAATCGACATTGACGTCGATGATCTCACCGGGTTCCACGAAATCCCTGCCGGCGTGCGCGGCGAGGATTTTTTCCGACATTGTCATGCCCATAAGAGTCCTCCGTATAAAGCAATGGAAGATTATACACCGGAACGGAAAAAATGTAAAGTTGCTTCGACTCTCAGGATGAGAGAAGTCCCGCGATGACAGGGATGGTAAGGAGCGGGGCGACATAACGGATGAGAGAAGTCCCGCGATGACAGGGATGGCAAGGAGCGGGGCGACATAACGGATGAGAGAAGTCTCGCGGCGGTAGGGATGCCGAGAAACGGGACGAAATGGGAATGAGAGAAATTCTGTGATAAAGGAAAAAAAAGACCGCCCCAAAGGGCTTGATGACGAAGGCTAAAAAGAGGGAACAAGACCTCTCACCGAACGGAAAATCCGAACAAAGTAAGAAACCAGAGCGGGCGCCTGCAAAGGCGCT
>JAGVBZ010000041.1 GCA_020059465.1 Brevinematales bacterium | reverse complement strand
CGGGCTATCTGATTGCACTGATTGCTCAGGCTGCGGCAATGGTATATGTTTCCTTCATGGCGTTCAGGTATGTCCGGAGCATCGATAATTTTAAGGTAAAAATCCTGCTGGTCGTATTTTCGGTCATGATGGCCGCGCAGTATGTGCTTATTTTCGGGATCGGACTGCTTCACTGGTTCGAAGACTCGAATGTTCCCTTCCTGCGCGAAACGTTTTTTAATCCTATCTTTTATATGCTGTGGAATATCGCGTTTCTCTGGGCAATGTTTGAGGTATTTATCCTGAAGGAAACCCGTCCCTGTACGGTCGATGAAAAGGAACTGATGGATAAAGAAGAAACCAACCTCACCGGGCGGGAATGGGAGATCGCAATTCTGGTGATGGAGGGCTGTACCGCTAAACTGATCGGCGAACGGCTGGGGATATCCGAGCATACAGTCAAGACACATATCAAGAATATCTACCAGAAATCCGGCGTAAAAAACCGGGTGGGATTGACGAATTATTTAAAATATGGAAATAATAAACCGATTGCCGAAAATGAACTCTAATAAATCAGGGTTTATTTTCCTAAATGGGTGAAATAACAAAAGAATTCTTGAGAATACTCGCTTTCCGAAGTATAATGAATAGTCGATAATAATAGTAAAAGAAGAGGATGAATCAAATGGAGAAGTCCAATAATCTTGTTGTTAAAATCGTCGTGGGGGCAGTTCTGCTCATACTGCTTGTGCTTGTACTGATCCCGCAGGATTTTTGGCTCGGATTATCGATGAAGTTTTTCGATTAAGGAATCGGAATGGGCGAAGCGATTTCTTTTTATTCCAAGAACGAACTCATCTGTCCGGTATGCGGAGTGGGGCATAAACGTGAGGAACTGCTTACCGGGCGCGGAAGGTTTAACGCCGGGAATCTCAGCAACGAGCTTCGCCGGAGTTATATCTCCACACAAAAATACGGCGATATTAATCCGCTGCTGTATCCGATATCGGTATGTCCGAGCTGTTATTTTGCCGCCGAGAAGGAGGATTTCACTAAGATCCCCCCGAAATCTGTCGAGGTCCTGCTGGAACTCCAGCAGGTGCGCGGAAAATATCTCCTGAAAATATTCGGTTCGGTGCCGGATTTTGTAGGGCCTCGCGATCTCATCAGCGGCACCGCGAGTTATATTCTCGCAATCAGTTCCGCGCCGTATTTCGATAAAAGAAAACAAGCCCCCACGATAAAAATGGGTATATATTCTCTCCGCGCCGCATGGCTGATGAACGATTTGTTTAAAGAAAAGAACGATCCGCAGTTCCAGGAAATTGCCGATATCTTTTATAGAAAGGCCTCCGTATTCTATGAGCAGGCGCTCGAACTCCAGTCCAAGGGAATAGAACCGCTCGACGGAGCGCGTTGGCTCGGCCCGGATACCGATTACAACTTCGGGTATGACGGTTTTCTATATATCGACGCCATACTCAAGTACAAGACGGCGGTCTTTGTCGAGGATCCGTTGGAACGGGTGAAGATATACGAGGGCGTCAAACGTATCCTTTCAAAAGTTTTCGGGATCGGCAGAAAAGCAAAGGATAAGCCCGAAATTCTTTTGAATCTTTCCCGCGAAGTCTACGATAAAATAGGCGAAGAAATAGAGAAGCTCAAGGAATCGCTGGGCGACCTTGAAGAATTGGAGAATATCGAGAGAGAGGCGGCGGAGAACGAAAAAATGGACGCCGAGAGCGAAGAATAACCAGGGCGGCCGTAAGGAATTGCCCATAACTTGCCAGAATAAACGGAGGATAGAATGTCACAGCGGATTGAATTTGATTACAACAATATGATGTCGGAGAATATCGGCACCCGGATGGGGATAACCGAAGAACGCCTCCGCAGTTTTGAAAAAATCACTAAAAAGGCGCACGAAGATATTACAAGCCGCCGGAAATCGAATAACCTTCCTTTCTACGAGCTTCCGTATCAGTCCGAACTGACCGCCTCGATCAAGGCCGCCGCTAAGGATTATATCGCTCAATTCGATACGCAGGTCGTGATCGGTATCGGCGGATCTGCATTGGGACCGTTATCGCTCATGACTGCACTGCGGAACTCGTTCTGGAACGAGCTACCCGCGTCGAAACGGAACGGGATGCGCACCTATTTCACCGATAACGTCGACCCGGACTGGACGAAGGAACTGATGGAGATGATCGACCCGAAGCAGACCCTTTTCCTCGTGGTCACCAAGTCCGGGAGCACGTCCGAGACGATCACAACGTTTTTCATTCTCCAGAAATTCCTGATAGAGGCGGTGGGCGAAGCGGAATACAAGAAACATCTCTGCTTTGTCACCGATCCCAAGAAGAGCATTCTCCGCGAGATCGCCGATAAGGAAAATATCCGCTGGTTCCCGATAGAACCGTTGGTAGGCGGGCGGTTCTCGGTACTCACCCCTGTGGGAATCCTTCCCGCGGCGCTGATGGGTATCGATGTGGACAAGCTCCTCGCCGGAGCGGCCGAGATGGATAAATGGGCGTCGTCGCCGGAACTCGATAAGAACCCGGCGTATCTCTACGCCGTACTTCAGTACCTTGCCTACCAGAGCGGCGCGCCGATTTCGGTGCTGATGCCGTATTCCAATAAACTTTCGCGCCTTGCGGACTGGTATGTCCAGCTGTGGGCGGAGAGCCTCGGGAAGAAATTTACGCTCGACGGGAATATCCATTACCAGGGCCCTACGCCGCTGAAAGCGGTCGGAGCGACCGACCAGCATTCGCAGGTTCAGCTATTCAAGGAAGGCCCGTACGATAAGATCGTAACCTTCATCCGCGTCAAGGACTTCGACTGCGATCTGGAAATTCCCAGGCTATACGGGGAGTATAAAGGCATCAATTACCTGAGCGGGCATACGATGAACGAACTGATCGATTCAGAGCAGAAGGCGACCGAGGCCGCGCTTTCAAAGGAAGGCCGTCCCAGCATAACGATCACGGTGCCGAAGGTGGACGAGTTCACTATGGGGCAGCTGATTTTCATGTTCGAGGTTGCGACAGTGTTCTCCGGTTATCTCTACCAGCTCGATCCGTTGGATCAGCCCGGAGTGGAAGAGGGGAAGAACTTCACATACGGACTGCTCGGGCGCGACGGATATCAAGATAAAAAGAAGGAATTTGATGGGATTTACAAAAAGAATAAAAAGTATATGCTTTAGCCTGATCGGGGTTTTCGTACTACTCGCCCCGTTAGCCGCGCAGGACCCCACTGTTTACCTCAACGAAGGCATCAGCCTCTATAAGGAAGAACGTTATTATCAGGCGCTCGATTCGTTCAGGAACGCGCTCCAGATCAACCCTTACTACGGGGTGGCATACCGTTATCTCGCCGAGGTGTATTTTGCGATAGGGGCGTACAACGACAGTCTATCGACCGCGATGACCGCGTTGAAGTACGCGCATAACGATGTGGACGCGATGCTGCTGGTGGCGAACAGCTACCGCGAACTCGGTAAGAACAAGGACGCGGAGAATTATTACAATTCCATCCTGAAACTTTTCCCCTCCTATTCGGAAGTATACCGGAATATGGGGATTCTCTACCTGAAGATGAACAAGATGCCTCAGGCGTATAATAACCTCCAGAAGGCGGTGCGTCTCGCGCCGGAACTTTGGCTCGGATATATTTCACTCGGCGATTATTTTTACTTACTGGGTAACGATAAAGAAGCGGAGAACAACTACCAGAAGGCGTTCGAGCTGAATTCCCGCGACCGTCTCGCATACTATTACCTTGCGGATTTTTATTATAAAACCGGAAGGTACGGTTCGGCGATCAGCCTTCTTGAGAAGGGCGAGGCATTATTTGAGAATTTTATATCGGGGATCAATCTGCTCGGAGATTGTTACCTGAATTCGGGCAACGACGCTAAAGCATTGGAAAAGTACAACTGGCTGCTGAACGCCGATTTTAAGAAGAGCGGCGAATTCCTGAAATGGCTGTATTATAAGATGGCATGGGCGAACGAAAAGATATCGAAGGATTCCTCGCTCGCGGATTATAAAAAAGCGTACGATCTCGACCCGAAAAACCAGTTTATCAGGTACTCGTTCGAGATGTTTGTGGTGAAGAATTATCCTGTGGACGCCGAAGTACGGCAGGAATTGGCGGGTGATTACTATAAGCAGGCGCTGACGGATTATAATCATGGGAATATGCTCTGGTATCTCCTTCGTCTGAAACGGACGGTATTCCTGAACCCGTTCCATTCGGAGGCCCGGCTGAAGATAGTCGCGTATTATGAATTAAAGAATGATTATATGAAGGCTTATGACGAGTTAAAGGGGAGTTTTATAGTCGATAAAAACTATAAGATTAAGGATAAATTAGAAGCGTACGAGTGGAAAATCCAGAATAAAAAGATGGTTTTACAGAAGCCTGAGCTTTTGCAGTACAAGGGAGTGCTTCTTGTCGACAGTGATTACTATAATTTTAGTACGGTTTTCCCGGAGACTCTTTTATTTTACTCCAAGTATTTTGAAAAGTTTAAGTTTACGATAGTGGATTACCGAAAAAAAGATGGAATAAACAATGTATTAGAATATATAAGAAAGAACAATTTTCACTTCTTTGTCATCATGGAAATGACCGGGAACCATGATGTACTGAATTTCACGGTGTTCGATACGGTCGGGAAAGAAGTGGAAACGTTAGCGATGAATTTTCACCCCGATAAGGTCGACAACGGGGTAGACAGGTTCTTCAGTTGGATGGACGGGGTATTTCCTACCATAGGACTGGTAAAAAATGAAAAATCGAAAGGGAAATATATCCTGAGTATGGGTAAGAACAACGGGCTGAAGACCGGGGACAAGATGCTGGTTTTCGATATTCAGGGCGATATCCGGCAGTATGCATTGCTGAAGATTGACGCCGCGGGAGTATTTGAATCCGAGGCGAGTGTTCTTTCAAATATGGGAAAAACTTACGAGAACCTGAAAGATAAAAAAGTAATAAAAAGCGATTCCATATTGAAAAAACACTTGACAAAACTTAAAAGGATTTTAGTATATTAAGGGTATAATTCTTGAGGAGGATTTTGATGGATTCCAGCTTGTTTTTCTGGATAGAAGCCATCATAGCCGTATTCATGGGCTTTTTGATGATACTGAATTACTGGAATTATAAAAAGAAAACCGATACGGCGGATATTTTCAAAGCCCTTTTCTTTGTATTCATGATAATCGTTTTCAAATCAGCCCTTTACATAGGGATTAATTTTACTGACATATTATGGTACGCGTTCCAGAAAGATAACGCGGTCGTAGTCGGCGATATCGTATTCGGTATTGTAAAGCCTGAGTATAATATGCCGAGTCAGGTGCCGCCGTTATCGCTGTATGAATTCAAATTTTTCATCTGGCAAGTCGCGGAAACATTGTTTGTCATCGCGCTCTGCTATATCTTTATCCTTCGCCGCAAACGTGCCGAAACGGATAAGGTCGGCGGTGTCAAGGCGCTGATGTGGATACAGTTGTTAATCCTGGTACTGATCGGCGGCGGAGTAATCTTATTGTCCATGCAGTCCAAGTCCGCGGTAAAAATTACCGAAGCGGTACGGGAACTTTCCGGGAATAACAGCGATAAATATTTTGTGACCGAAAAGGGATGGGAGCAGATCGACCTGTCCACCGACGAACCGATCCCCTATCAGCTTTTGCGCGATAAAGATAAAGAAACGAAGAGCATGACGCTTAACCTGTGGGATTCCGGCAGTCCGTTTATAGAATTCCTGAAAGGATGGGCCGGCCGGGCGATATTGGTGCTTTGGAAGATCGTACTGATGATATTCGCCCTGCTCGCGATTTATTCGACCTTCGGATATATTGCGAACCTCTTGGAGTATATCGATAAGAATAAAAAGATACTCTATTTCTTCCTGTTCATTCAAATCGTGGTCTATATAGGTTCGATGACCGTCAGTTATTACTCGAGCGGAACGGTATGGTTTGCAATCGATCTGGTAGGGCTGATCCTCTTCTCGGTCTTTGCGTACCGTGTCCATTCACAGTACATCCACGATATCGAAGAAGCGGTGGAAAGCCTCGCAAACGAACGCGATATGATTATCAAGCTCATGCGGGATATCAGCGCGATCATAGGCGCGGGCGACTTCGATCTGGATATGATCGTAAAGGAAATCGTCGACTCGTCAGTGACAGGCGCAAACTGCCGCGGCGGTACGGTTCTACTGCGTGACGATGTGACCGGAAGGCTGAACGTGAAGTACGTTAACGGTCTTTATCCTCCCACACGCGGGTTCAAGGTGGTCGCGGGGATGACGCTGACTGAATCGGTTATTATAGAGAAGCTGAGAAGCGAGAAGATCGCGGTAGGCGAGGGCTTGCTCGGTAAGGTCGTCGAAACAGGCGAACTGATCTATATCCCCGATACGATGAAGGACGAAAGTTTCATACAGACTATCCCGGATACCATGATGGTGACGTCGTTTGTCGCCGTACCCCTCAAGAGTCAGGACGAAGTATTCGGAGTATTGTCTATTGTCGACGATAACCGTTCCTTCCTCGAGAGCGACGTCAGTCTCATAGAAACGTTGGGCGAACAAGCCGCTATCACTATCAAACAGATCCAGATGTATAAGGAAATATTGGATAAGAAACAGGCCGAGAAGGAATTGAGCGTTGCGGGTGAAATTCAGTCCTCGCTGACGCCTCATTCGTTCCCCGAGGCCGATAAGTTCGAGATGTTCGCCTTCTCTATTCCCGCGAAGGGAGTAGGCGGCGACTACTACGATTATATTAATTTCGGAAATAATAAGATCGCGGTAACCATGTTCGACGTATCCGGTAAGGGTGTTCCCGCCGCGCTCATCATGGTTATGATCCGGAGTATCTTGCGTACCATCGCGTCGCTGGACGAGGATACGAAAGATGTGCTGACAAAACTGAATAATACGATTTCCGAGGAAATAGTCGAAGATCGTTACGCAACCGGATTTTACTTGCTTTTTGATGCGGAACGCGGTATAATGAGTTACACCAATGCGGGTCACGGCCCTCTTTGTTTATACCGCAAAAACAAGGATATTTTCGAATTCCTTGATACGGACGGTATGCCGGTAGGTATCATGGCCGGAATTGAATTCGGTCAGAATTATACCACCCTCGAGAAAGGGGATATCGCGATACTTTACACCGACGGTATCACTGAAGCGATGAACCTCGAACATGAGGAATACAGTTTGGACCGGATGCAGGAAGTGGTGCGTGCATGTAAGAATATGCCGGCGCAGGAAATTGCAAACCGGATACTGGAAGGGGTGAACCATTTTGTCGGTACGGCTCCCCAGCACGATGATGAGACATTACTAGTATTGAAGATGAAATAACTCTAAAAAAAAGGATAATTTTCAGGAGGACCCTATGGAAATAAACAGAAGAGAGTCGGGCGACGTGGTCATTTTTGACATCAATGGGGAAATCGACCTCTATAATGCCCCCGAAATTAAAGAGAAGATTAAAGAGGAAATGAATAACGGAAAAGTTAATATTATTATTAACCTTGATAAAGTCAGCTACATAGACAGTTCGGGTATCGGCGTATTGATTTCCAGCCTGTCGAACCTGAAAAAAGTCGGCGGTGCATTGAAACTCATCAATGTATACGCGTCCGTTCGGAAAGTCTTCGAATTGACTAAACTTACCAGTTTCTTCGAGATACACGACAGCGAAGACGATGCGTTAGCCGCGTTTAATAACTAGTAAGGGTTTTCAGCTGAATGGGGATTATAGTTTGTCCGTCTCTTTTTGTTCTGCTTGTTTCTGATCTTATTTCATAAATATAAATTTAATGTTATATAAGAGGCTATCTATGATAGCCTCTTTTTTTATCGTCAAATAAAAAAACACTTTACAAAAAACCATTTTCACTTATAATGTTTCTACATATAGAAACGTCGGCCGGAGCGGATATGGATTTGATTGAGGTTTTCGCAAATGTGCATGAACGTGATGAGATGGAAATGCTGTTCGACGAATTGTTTACATCTGCGGAAAAGAACAGATTGTTTCTCCGCTGGAAACTCCTGAAAATGCTGAGAACCGGGGTGACCCAGCGGAAAATCGCCTCCGATCTCGGGATCAGTTTATGTAAAATTACCCGCGGGGCAAGCATATTGAAAAGAAAAAATTCTATTCTATATCGAATATTAAATGAAGGAGATAGAAATGGAGATTCAGAAAATTGATTTAGCTCAGAAAGACATGCCAAAAAAATGGTATAATATTCAAGCCGATCTTCCCAAACCCCTTGACCCTCCTTTGGCGCCCGATGGAAAACCTGTCACTCCCGACCAGCTCGGTGTGATCTTTCCGATGTCGCTGATCGAGCAGGAGGTTTCGCAGGAACGCTGGATCGATATTCCGGAAGAAATACTGGACGTGTACGCGCGTTGGAGACCGGCCCCGTTATTCAGGGCGATTCATCTTGAGAAGGCGCTGGGTACTCCCGCGAAGATATATTATAAATATGAGGGCGCGTCTCCCGCGGGTTCGCATAAACCCAATACCTCGGTAGCGCAGGCGTACTATAACGCCAAAGCGGGTATCAAACGTATCACGACGGAGACCGGCGCCGGGCAATGGGGAAGCGCTTTGGCGTTTGCGGGCGCGCTTTTCGGTATAGAAGTCCGTGTGTACATGGTGCGTGTCAGCTATGACAGTAAGCCCTACCGCAAGATGCTGATGAGCACATGGGGCGCGGAATGTATTGCCAGCCCGAGTAATATGACCGAATACGGAAAGAAAGTGCTTGCCGAAGATCCGAATAATCCCGGAAGTCTCGGAATGGCGATCTCCGAAGCGGTGGAAGAGGCTGCAACCCGCAAAGATACCAATTATTCGCTGGGAAGCGTACTCAACCATGTCCTCATGCATCAGACCATCATCGGGCTGGAGTGTAAGGAACAGCTGAAGTCGGTCGGCGCGTATCCCGATGTAGTTATCGGGTGTGTGGGAGGCGGAAGCAACTTCGCAGGTATCGCTTTTCCTTATGTCCATGATAAAATAACCGAAAATAAAAAGGTGAGTGTTATCGCCGTCGAACCCCGCTCATGCCCGACTATCACGAAGGGTGTGTTCGATTACGACTTCGGCGATACGGCCGGAATGGCCCCGATTGTGAAGATGTTTACCTTGGGGCATACGTTTATGCCGCCTTCGATCCATGCCGGCGGACTGCGTTATCACGGTATGGCGCCGCTCGTCAGCGCGTTGGCAGACCAGAAGCTGATTGAAGCCCGTGCATATCACCAGAAGGAAGTATTTGAAGCGGGTGTGATGTTCGCTAGAACCGAAGGTATAGTACCCGCCCCGGAAACATGCCATGCGGTGAAGGCCGCGATACATGAAGCGCAAAAAGCGAAAGAAGAGGGTAAGGAAAAAACCATTCTCTTCAACTTTAGCGGACACGGATTCTTCGACCTCGCGTCCTACGATAAGTATCTCACGGGACAGTTGGAGGATTACGAATACCCGGAACACGCGATACAAGAAGCCCTGCAGCATTTACCGTTTAAAAAATAACGAAAGGGGCTCCGGCCCCTTTTTTTTATGCCCTAATCTCGGGAGGGGATATGAAAGACTATAATGTGAAAGGAAAAACCCTGCTGGTTATCGGAGCGGGACTTCTTCAGCTTCCGGTCATCCTGAAGGCGAAAGAACTTGGTATGGAAACGGTTGTCGTAGACGGAAATCCGAATGCGGTCGGTATAAAAGCTGCAAATCATTTTATCCGTTCCAGCACCTTGGATATCGAAAGCACTCTCTATGAAGCGGAAAAATTTCATACGTCTGTAAAAAATATCGACGGCGTGCTCACGGTGGGAACCGACGCTTCTTATACTGTGGCGATGTGCGCGAAGAAACTGGGGCTGACCGGCATCGAGCCGGAAGCGGCTATGCGAGCGACCGATAAGTTTCTTATGCGCAAAGCGCTCCGTGCAGAAAACGTACCCGTACCCGATTTCGAGATCGTCGACGCGCATAATAAGGCGATCGAAATATTTGAGAAACTCGAGGGAGACTGCGTGATCAAACCGGTCAGCAGTATGGGCGCGCGCGGTGTACGCAGGATCACGCATCTCGACGACCTGAAGGAAGCCTACGAGCAGGCTAAGTCGTTCTCGCCGAGCGGCAAAGTAGTAATCGAAAAATTTATCGAGGCACCCGAGTTGAGTATCGATGCATTGATCTATGACGGTAAGGTGCATGTTACCGGGATAGCAGACCGTATCATTGAATACGATCCGTATTTTGTGGAGACCGGGCATATCATGCCGTCGGAACTCCCCGATGAGCAATTGAGCTATGCCGCGGAGATATTTGAGAAGGGAATACGCGCTATCGGTATCACGGTGGGCGCGGCAAAAGGGGATATCAAGATTTCGTCGAGCGGATGCTTTATCGGAGAGATCGCCGCGCGGTTATCCGGCGGTTTTATGTCTACTTATACCTATCCCTATTCGAGCGGCGTAGACCTGATGGAAAACGTCATTTATATCGCGCTGGGGCTTCCACCGGCGGATTTAACGCCGAAAAAGGAATGGGTATCCATTGAACGCGCAATCATCGCTCCTCCGGGCGTGATTCAAAGTATCAAGGGTATCGAGGAAGCGAAAAAAATCCAATATGTCACGAATATATTTTTCGACGCAAAAGTCGGGGATAAGGTGATCTCGCCGCGAAACAACCTGGATAAATCGGGGCATATTATTGTCGCGGCGCCGACCCGGCACGAAGCAATCCTCGCATCCCATGAGGCGGTACGTGCAATCCAGGTCGAAACAATCGAGGATGACGACCAGAAACTACCCCAACTCGAAATGGACGAGTTTGCAAAAGAGCAATTCAACGGTCGGTGCTTCGTATGCGAGGACTGTAACGGGGTGCGCTGTAAGGGCATGCTTCCCGGAATGGGGGGCATCGGGACAGGGCTCGGTTTCATCCGTTCGGTGGAACGCCTGCGCCGGATAAACCTGATACCGAATTATATCAGCCCAACCAAGGATATCGATACGTCTATCGAATTATTCGGGATGCATCTCGATATACCCGTTATGCCCGCGCCGATTACCGGAGCGATTACCAACCTCGGCGGCGCGATCACAGAACTCAATCTCGCACGCTCGATTGTGAAGGGGGCGAATCAGGCGGGAACAGTGGGATTTGTCGGCGACGGCGCGACCCCCACCAAGTACCGTATCGGCGTCAGGGTCATTCTCGAAAACTTCGGGATGGGTATTCCTGTGTTCAAACCCCGTTTCGATCAGGAATTGATCACCCAGCGTATCGACGCGGCGCGGGAGTCCGGTGCGCTCGCGGTTGGAATGGATATCGACGCGGCGTCGTTCAAAACGATGGAGATGAAGAAACAGAACACCAGCACGAAGACGTTCGAGGAATTGAAGGAACTGGTCGACTATGCCGCAGAGATGCCGTTTATGCTGAAGGGCGTCTTATCGGTACAGGACGCGAAAATGGCGATCAAGGCCGGATGTAAGGCGCTGATTATCTCAAACCACGGCGGACGGGTCAGCGATAATCTGCTCGCGCCGATAGATGCATTGATACGGATTCGTGAAGTAATCGGCGATGAGGCGGTGCTGATTTTAGACGGAGGAGTGCGGAGCGGCGGGGATGTTGCGGTAGCGATCGCGTGCGGGGCGGACGCGGTGATGATCGGGAGACCGGTGACTATCGCGGCGGTAGGGGGGCGTACCCAGGGTGTCCGTCAGTATTTCCAGAGAATCGGGATGGAACTGAAAAGGATGATGACGCTTCTTGGAATAAGCGACATTCAATCGCTGAAAAACAATAAAGAAATTCTATACTTTGAAGATCATGCAATGTAAGGAAAATGGAGAGATAAAAAAGGGGTTCGCAAAGCGAACCCCTTTTATTTATTCAGGTTTGGCTGGAATATCGTCGTAGATTTCTGTACTCCCGAATATTGTATCCACCTTTATCTGGAGACTGTTCGCGCCTTCCTTGAATGAAGGAGTAGTATAGACCTGTTCTCCAAACGCAGTCTGAGTCCCGTCGGGGAATTTGACCGATGCGAATACGGCGGTCGCGATAATTTTCACCGGCATTTTCGGGTCGATTTTCAGTTTGGAATCACCGAACACGGTATCGACTTTAATTTTCATCCCGCCCTGCGCGAGATTGATATTCGTCGAAAAGTCGATCTTTTTCTGGCCGAAAATAATGTCATACTGCTCGTGCACGGCTGTCGTCCATTCGTCGCCCCCCGCAAAAACAGTTACATTTTCTTTCTTTTTACCGCCCCCGAAAAGGATATGCAGCCCGATATAAACAAAAAGAAGGCCGAAAATAATTCGCGCCACAGGGATTTCGATCTTAAATACAACATTTATCACAACAATCAAGCCGATCAGAATAAGAAGAAGCCCCCAGAATAAACCGCTAAAGAGGAATTCCATTTTCACAATTACCTCCCGTCTATTTACTTTAGATTTATGCCCTTAATAATATCTTTCAATGTTGCATGAAAACGTTCGTCGTCTCGTTTCTGAGACACTCCCTGAAGGTAGGGGATAGACGATTTATCGCAGATTTCAACCAACGCCCATGCGGTAATACCGCGTTCTACCTCATTCTCCGCAGAAATGCGGCTGAGCAGAATATCGGTCAGGTTGATTTCTTTTACTTCCATTCTGTGCAGAGCGAGTGCGGCGGAAACAACGATCCAATTTTCCTTTTCCTTCAGCAGTTTTTTGAGCACCTCGGTCGAACGGGTATCCCGTATTCTTCCGATCGCCTCGACGGCGCTGTTCTTAACCCACACACTCTCGTCTTTTTCAATCAATTCGATCAAGTCGTCGAGCGCCTCACGGGACTGTAATTCGCCGAGAATTTCTGCGCAATAACCTCTGATCTGCTCTTCCTGAGACTTGAGTCCCTCCCGAAGTTCGGGTATGGATTCCGGGCCGATCCCTACTAACGCAAGCGTCGCGAAAATCGCGACATCTTCATGGTCGGACAGGGCTTTTACCAACGGTTTTACTGCGCGAATATCTTTCACTCGTCCCAGTTCGGTGGCCGCCAGCCTTCTTTCGGATACTTCAGGATGGTTCAGCAGCTGCTCGATTATTTTGTCCAACGGATCGGATTGATTTTTATCCATTCAGGAAACACTCCTATTCAAAAACCCTTCTACCCCCGTTTTACAAAGACATAATTGTGAACTGTTTTGTGAAAAAAATCAAGATAATGAGCAACTATTCACTCCAATCCTATCAAAAGTCTCTATTTAAATAGCCGAATTCCTTCAGCATTTTCTGAAAACCGTAATAATCCGAAATAGGGGTTACGGAAATAAACCCCTCGTGCACAATATCCAGGTCTGAGCCCGGCGCGCTGATAAAACCGGGATTGTCCCCGTCTATAATTACATATTTTTTATCGTTATCGTCCCTAAAGTTGAGAAAGTCGCTGTAAATCCGTTTCCCCGGATAGGTAACACGCACCCCTTTAGGAGTTTCCGATACGGGAAAGTTAATATTGAGGTAGACGGAGTCCCCTATACTCGATCTCTTCAAGCGGGCCGATAAAAAATCCCGGATGAAAAGCGCCCGTCCGATAAAATCCTTTTTCGTATCCCAGCTATCGATTGACAGCGCAAGCGAGAAAATCCCGTTGAAAACCCCCTCGCGCGCGCCCGCGACAGTGCCGGAATAATATATATCGCTGCCGAGGTTCGGGCCGTCGTTGATACCGGAAATAACCATATCGAACTTCGTTTCGGGGAACAACCCGATTACAGCCGATTTTACACAATCCGCAGGCGATCCGTCCAATGCGTAACTCAATTCCCCGGTCCGGATCAGTTCCATCGGCGTGCGCAGATGGAACGAGTGCCCCGTACCGCTCATCTGGCGGAGCGGAGCGACCGTATAGACGGTATGCTCTTCCGACAGTACGCCGGAAAGGGCGGTGAGTCCCGCGGCGTCATATCCGTCATCATTTGTCAATAGTATCTTCAAACCGAAGTTCCTCTCAGCCGCAGACAGACGTATTCGTCGTTTAGGGGTATTTCGATACGCGCGAACGTTTTCCCCTCGGGGGTATTCCCGATACGGAAAAGCCCCGGATCGATTTCCATACCCTTGAGAAGCATGACGATCAGCGCTATCCCCATCCCTGCCCCTTCCAGTTCGTCGCCCTGATCGAGGTAATATTGCGCGATATCCTCGTACTGCATCGCCTTCTTAAGTTTCTCCCGCAGACGGCGGTCTTCTATCGCAGTGATATGGGCGTTGTTGACCGTATAGATACGGATGCCCGTACAGTTATATTCGAACTTGACATTGATCCAAAGGTCTTTTTCCTTGAGTTCGTCCAGATAGGTCTGGTAAGTATCTTCATTCAAGGCGTTCCGGAAATCAATCATACCCTTGATATACTGGTCTTCATCGTCGATATCAATCTCGTTTTTCTCGAACAGCACGCGCTTGAGATTTGCTTTAGTCCCGTTAATCATCAATTCCTTCAGGCAGGTATAAACAATACCCGGAAGTTCGGGGCGTTCGTAACGCTCGCAAAGCATGGAAATGGCGGACTCGACTTTTTTTTCAACATCGTCGTTGATGATATAGAATTTAATATTAAACACCTTCTCGTCGGAGAGTATCTTTCCCAGAGAAGCAATGTATTTATCGAAACTCATAAAACTAACCCCCTTTCGTGAAGGAACGGATTACTTTGTATGCCGGCCCGGACGGGGAAAGTTTGCTCTGAAAAAGGTGAAACCCGTCGGGAATAAATCCGCCGAATGTTTTTCGCGGATTCTGCTTAAAAAAACTTAATAATTTCGGGCTGATCCCGCCTTTTATTCTGGCGATAGTCAGATGCGGTTTGAAGCTTTTTTCTTCCGGGGGAATACCGAATTCCCGGCATATCTCCTCAATCCTGCTTTGAATTTCGACAAGTTCGGGATTAGACTTTAACCCGATCCATAAAACTCTGGCGGCGGCAAGGCCGGGGAATCCGCCCATCCCTTCGGTCTTAATTCGGGTCGGTTTCCAATCCAGTTTGGCAAGTTCTTCCGAGATGGAAGTAGAATCGTCGTCCTCGATATCGCCGAGGAACTTCAGGGTGATATGGATATTCGCCGCCGGAACATAATTAATTCCGTCGGTCTGATGTTTTCTGCATTCGCCGATAAATTGCGCGATCTCTTCCATGATCAATTCAGGAAGTTTTACCGCGATAAACGCACGCATACACACCCCGAAATTATAGCTTTTGAATCGTGATCTTTTTAATTCTGCTGCCCTCGGCGCTCTGTATTAGAAAATTGTAATTTCCGTACTCGAAATTCTCGCCCGCCTTAGGGACATAACCGAACCAGTCGATCACAAAGCCGCCGATAGTGTCGTATTCCTCTGAACGGATCCGGGTTTTGAATACTTTATTGAATTCCTCGATACTCATCCGCGGAATTATCGATGTTTCTTTATCGGATATGACAGTATAGAAACTTGCCTCCTCTTTGTCGAACTCGTCGTTTATTTCACCGACAATCTCCTCGAGGATGTCCTCCATAGTAATAATACCCAGCATCGCGCCGTATTCGTTGACAACGATCGCCATATGGATATGAATGTTTTTAAACATCGTTAAAAGTTCGCCGGCCTTCTTGTTTTCCGAAACAAAAAGAGGCTTTTTTAAAATCTTGGATATCTTAAAATCCTTCTGAGAATCGGACTTCAGAACGCTGAGGAGGCTTTTTGAATAGAGTACCCCGATAATATTGTCAATTTTTTCGGAGTATACCGGAAAACGGGAATGACCGTCCTTGATAATAATATCGAGAATTTCCTCAAACGGCGACGCCATATTAATGAGCACCACGGAAGAACGGGGTATCATGATTTCCGAGACTTCAATTTTGGATAATTCGGATATCAAGAGCTTACGGCTGATCTTTCCGCTTCGACTGTTTGATTCTTCCATAAATTACGGAATGCCCTCCGTGTTCTTTTCTCGTCAGAATATTATAAGATATCGGGGAACTTTCGTCAAAAGCCGGCGGGCTTTCTATAAACTGTTTATAGAAAATCCGGCCCGAAGATGAATACAAGCCCGATGCTTCCATGAGGAAACTCGAAATTCTCGTTTCCGGATTTCGACGTCCATGAATAAGAGCAGATCGCCCCGAAATCGAAGAAGGGAGCGACATTGAAGGTGACCGTAACAGTCGGTTCGATGATCACAAAAATACCGGTCGATGCCGTACGGTTTACTGTTTCGTTATAATTGGTGTTTTTGATGGTAATATCATCTATACTGAAACCGCCGATACCGATCAGCGCCGACGCCTGGAATCGGACGAACTTGAATAGGCCGAGGTTGAATGTCGCGGTTACACCGCCGTTCCATGCATAAAAGGCGTACTGCTTACTCGTGTTATTCATCGGAAGCCATGCCCCTCCCCCGATACCGAACCCGAAGAAAGGCGAAGGATTATATTCCAGCCTGAACCCGAGGTCGACCAGATTTCCAGTTATCCCATAGGGAGCGAGATTGATAGAATCGAAACTGTATCGCGCGAAAATACCCCCGTCGAAACTGAAGCAGGCCGGTTTATCGGTATTTACAGCCTGCGGAGGCTGGGCGGATGCGTTGGTATTTTTAGCGCCCTGAAAACCCTTCGCAGGATCGTCCCCGGCTTTTAAAAAATCTTTCCCGATAGCCTGATCAAGCGCGTTCTGGAGGAACTGTAACGGGTTTTCCTCGAATGCGGCGGGGGCGCTTTTACCGGCGGTCAGGGATTTGACCAGGCGCTTGACCCCGTCGGCAAGACCGTCCTCGGATTGCACCTCGATGGAATCGGCTTTTTCTATCAGCCCGGTCTGCGCGTCGACAATCTTCGCGCTGATCGAGTAAGTATTTCCCATCTTGGAGACCGACCCGATCATGAGCTTATCGGCGGCGAGGATTTTTCCGAGCTTTTCGGCGAAATCGCCCCCGGTCAGTCCGGCGAGCTGAAGTTTCTGTTCCTCGATAATACTTTTTATCTTCGAGCGTTCGACCACTTGGTACTGTCCGCTCTTCACCATTTCGATACTGATTTTTTCGGAAATAATATCGGCGATATCGGCGTCCACTTTTTTCGGTTCGAAGTCCAATACCGCGATAACGGGCAGGGCGAACGAAAACATAGGAAGCGCAAACACGAATAATCCCGCGAATAAAACCAATCTTTTCATGCCCGCACTCCTCAATATACAACGGTAATAGTATAGAACGGTTTGCAGGATATTGCAAAGCCCTATATGGATAGAACAACTTATTATGAATAAAGCGTTACCCCGGAATGTAAAAAAATTATTGATTCACAAAGTTCAGGTACTCGAATTTCACGACGCCGGGGACTTCGAGTATCTTGATTTTTCCGGACTGCAGGTCGTAGATTCCGATGCACTCCGGGTCATTCTCCGAGGCATAAGAGTATTTGGCATCCGGATCCTTCCTCGCACCGTAAAGCAGATACCTGCCGTCCGACGAGACCGCGTAAAGTCCGAGCGAATTCCCGATCAGCAGTTCCGCTTTCATGGTGCCGGGGTTGAGAACATAGATGTCTGCCAGATTATCCGATCCCTTGACCGGCGCGTCGCAGAAAAATACCCGGTTGTTTACCCCGTCATAGACCAACGGATGAGGCGGATAGGCGCTGTATTGTCCAACCGACACGGAATATTCGAACGCTTTTATCGATTTCATCGTTTTTACGTTCACCGCGTTCAGCGTAAACTGTTTGACGTTCCCTTGATAAGGCTCAGCCTCGAGATAGTAGATATTGTCCCCGAACCAGTAGAGTTTATGATCGACGATCTTCTTGGACGAGAGTACCTTGACGGGAATCTTATCCCGGAACGCAATATAGATCGAACCGTTTCCGGTATCGCCGTAGATGAACGCCGCCTGCACCTCATCGGGCGCGAGCGTAGTGCCGATCAGCATATCGCTGCCCTTGCCCTTGAACATCTTCGGCCAGAAGTTATGGAAATACTGCACGAACTTCTTTTTACTGATATCGTAATAATTCAGCGCGGTGACGTACATGAAAAGACCGTAGCTGTAGAGCTTCGTTCCGTCTTTCGAGAAAAAGGGCATATGCTCAAACTTGCCCCAGTTTGCCCCTGCCTCGATGAATCCCTGCAGGCCGTTCTTGACGTTTCCGTACGCGCAGAAATGCCCCTTCTTCTTGAATTTAAGATCGCCTGCACTTTCATACGAAGTCAGTATCGCGAAGTTTCCCGTCCCGGCGTCGGATGCCACCTCGATCTCCGACGGGTACTTCGCCCCGAAGTCAGAGACCAGTACGGTCGTCTTTTTTATATCGAAACCCTTGATATACCCGATCTCGTCCTTATTCGCGCCGTATTTCGCGGAAGAGGAATAGTAGAAAACATCCGGAAAGGTATTTCCAGCCGTTCCGCTGAAAATCATGCCGATAGTCATCAATAAAACCGTAAATTTCATATGATCCCCCTAAAAGTTTATTCTTGATTATATCACCTTTCGATAGGATATTCAAATCGGAGGGGAAACCGGATAAACATTTTCTTTTATGGAATTTCGGTATATAATAATCGCAAAGGAAAACATATGTACCTAGAAAAAGAAGCGATCGATTTTTTCCGGCGCTACGATATGGAACTGCCCGCCACCGCGAAGCGGAATGGCGACGATCCCTCGCGCATTCTCGGCCGGAACCTCGAATTCGAGCAGTACAACCTTTATTATCCCGGCGACGATATCCGCGACATCGACTGGAAGGTCTACGGGCGTACCGATAAACTGTTCGTTAAAAAGTACGGCAGCGATATTTCCGCGAACGTACGCATCATTATCGATAACAGCGCCTCGATGGAGTACCGCGACAAGCTCGAGACCGCCAAACGGATCGCGGCGATCCTGACATACCTTCTGCAGTCCCGGAAGGCCGGGGTATGGCTTTCCACTGTGAACAATACCTACCGCGACATGGGCAGACTCACGCTCGGTACGCTGGAGGAGACACTCGGTAAAATCTCGCCCTCGGAGACCACATCGTTCGGCGATATTCCCCCGATGCGCGATAAGGTTGTTTTCATGATCAGCGACCTTTGGGTGACCCATTTGGAACCGCGCTTTTTCACGGAGAACCGTGTGCATGTCATCCATCTCCTGACCCCCGAAGAACTTGAACTCCGTCTGCACGGGAATCTCGAGATGGTCGATATGGAGAATAACAAGCGCCTCCAGATCATCCCGTCGACGATCAGGGAACTCTACCGTGAGAAGCTCCGCGAACGCACCGACATGTTCCGCGCGGCGCTCTCCGAGGCGTTCCTGCTATACGATATCTTCTCCACCGAAGTGGTCTATTACGCCAGCCTGAAACGCTACCTCGACAGGCTCGCCGCATTTCTCCGCAGGGGGAAACGATGGCTTTCCTGAGTACGTTCTTTTTATACTTTCTCCCGCTTGCGGCAGTCCCGCTGATTATTTCCCTGATATTCAATATGAATAGGAAGCAGGAAAAATTCCCGTCGCTGGACTTTATCCTGAATATCCTCAAACGCGAGTTGTCCGATAAACGGATACGGATGCGGATCAGGCAAGTCCTGCGGATGCTGGTATTCCTGCTCGCGATACTGGCGTTTGCGTCCCCGGTGCTCCCGCAGGGCGGCGGAGAGAAGGGATGGACTGTGATCGCCGACAACAGCGCAAGCATGTCCCGTTTCGATTTGGGAAAGGTTATCGCCGGGCTGAAGGGACAGTACCGGATCGAGAAGCTATTTTACGGCGTTCAGGAGATGTCGTCTGAATCGATGTCGGAGGGCGGGTATTCCTACGGCGCGGAGACCGATTTCGGGGCGGCGGTCACCGGCATACTCGCGGGAAATCCCGCCCGGAATATTATCCTGATCTCCGACGCGCAGAAATCGTCGCTCCCGAACGGATTCCGGCTTCCCGCCGGAGTGGAAAACATCAAATTCGTACTCCTGAACGATACCAACCGGAATCTGTATATAGCCGAGGCCTCGATGTATCCGATGGTCGGTCTGCCCGGCGTGAAATCGGTGATTACAGTGCGGATAGGCGGGGAAATCCATCCCGGCGACCGTGTGAAAATCCTCGTCTCCGGGAAGGAGATCGCGTCGGAGGAAGCCAAGCCTGTGATACAGCTCACGCGCTTTATCGAGGGAAACGGCGCGCAGTTCGGCGAGGTCGTGCTGGAGGGGGACGGGTTTGACGCGGATAACCGATATTTCTTTCCCCTGATATCGGTCGGTGTCCCGGCGGTCTATACCGATATTAAATCTCCGGCGCTTGTCCGCGTGCTGTCGGCGCTTTTCCCGAAGTATTATATGACCCAGAGCTTCCAGAATTCCGACGTGATAATCGCGGGGACGCTCCCTAAGCCCGTGACCGATAAACCTGTCCTGCTGTTCTGCGAAAACTCCGACAAGTTCGGGAGAGTTCTGGAACGCGATCTGAAGATATTCTGCCAGTTCTCGAAAAAGGATGTGACCGGGGATATCTGGTCGGGGTACGGGGTGCTGAATATGATCAAGGCGTTCCGGATCGAGACCGCGTTTGAGAATATCGCCGCGCCGGTCATCGCGAAGGCCGCCGATACCCCGCTTGCATACCGGGTGAAGAATTACTATCTGTTCAATTTTTCCATCTCCGCCAACGAGGAAAGCCTGTCATCGTCGGTATTCCTCCTCCTGCTGTTCAACGAGATTTTCATGGAGTACTACTCCGGAAAGTATATCCTCGACGGGGATAGCGCGGCGAAGGCCGGGGTCTACTACGACCTTCAGGGAAATATCGTATCGCCGGTGAAGCCGGGAATCTACCGTGAGAAGGAAACAGGAAAATTTGTCATGAAAAACCTGGGGGCCGAGTCGCTGTTCGAGTTCTATAACTCCGATGAGATCAAGGCGAAGATATCCGTCCCTGCGGAGATACTGGAGTACGATACGCGGTCGGAGGCATTAAAGACCGTCCGCTGGGAGTTCGCCCTACCGTTCATGGCGCTCGCTCTGCTACTGATACTTGCGGAGACGGTGTGGGTGAAGGGATAAACCCTGTAATTACAGAGAATTAATGCATTAACGATTGACAGAAAATCAATATGCAATACAATAATGAATGCTTAAAAATAACCGTGAAAAATCATTCCTTCGATCTCTTATCGGGCATACCGCACTCGCGGTATACCTCCGTCTCGGACTGCTTGCCGTATTCATCCTGCTGTGGTATTTCGGGAATCAGTACCTGAACTCTTTGAAAGGGGAAATGCTGAAACCCCGTACGGTAGTATTCCAACTTCCGTTCCCGGAAAGTATCGAGGGGCGTCTCGAAATAACACGTGACGTGGATTATGCGGAATACACTATAGACAGCGTTTATTTATCCGGCTTTTTCTGCGACTGGGATGCCCGTAGCCCAAAGCATAAAATGACGCAGGTCTCGTCGAACAGGTGGGAAGGTCAGATACCGGTCGATTTCGGCGACAACCAGTATAAATTCGTCGTGTATTTCACTTCCGATTCTCCGCAGTCGCAGGTATGGTCCTACGATGTGAACGCTCCTGTCAATGTGGACGACGAATTCGGCGGGATGAATTCCATCATCAGTATTTTTAATGTAGATGAGTTCCTATTTCTTTTTAATTTTATCGTGCTGGGATTTATCGCGGTTATCCTGATCTATACGGTCCTTCAGCCGTTGTTGATCGTCGTGCTCCGTCTGCGATTATCCTTCGGGCTGAAGCTGATCATCATGGTATTCCTCGTGGCGTTATTATCGAATACGGTGCTGATTTACTATAACCTCCGGCAGAAGACCGACCAGATGAAATACTGGATGCGTGAAAGTATAAATATGATCCATCTGATCCTGCTCGGCGAGAAGGTCGATTTTAATAAACTGGATCAGCCGGAAACTATCGTAAGAATAAATACTGCAATCGGGAAAACTTTCTGGTTCGCAAAGGCCCGTGTTGAAAAAGACAAGGTATCCAGTTCCCAGCTTATGCTCCAGAATATCATGATATTGGATACGAATTTCAACTACATCTTCGGGTCCGCGCGAAAGGAAAGCGACGGTATTATTGTCGCTCAGATTGCGCAGGGAGTAGCCTCGAATTTTCAGGACTGGATGTACCGGTACAATTTCGGCTTCTTGATCGATTACGCGAAGGCGAATCCTCTAGAAGCGCAGAAGGGGATATTTCTTGCAATTCCTATACCGGGTGACGAATACTTTCAGCCTCTTCTCAATCTAGGCTTATTCGGGTATGATTATATGCTGTATCCGATCGTGGTCGATAACGAGATCAAGGGATATTATACAGGCGGGTTTTACCCCGTTATTATCAACGACGAGATGCAGAAGAATCTATACTCCAACCTCCTGCTCCTTGCGATATCCATGCTGTTTTTCATGATTCTTTCCCTCAATATCGGCGGGTTTATTAGCAAGTACCTGAACCAGTTGATCGAATGGACTAAGCATATTATTCACGGGAATTTCGATGTCGAGAAGAAAATCGAGACGCATGACGAGATCGAGGTGCTTGCGAAGAATTTCGATGTGCTTCGTCTCACGGTAGGGAGCAACCTCCGCGACCTGAAGCTGATCAACGAAGTGACCGCCGTCCTGAATACGATCAACCAGATCGACGAACTCTACGCCGTATTCCTCTATTTTATTACCGCGAACTTCGGGCTGGGATACAACCGCGCGGCGATCTTCCTGATCGATAACGACGCTCTGGTCGGGCATTACGCTATCGGAATGCTGGATTCCGGCGAGGTAGATAAAACGTTCGGAAGTATGGATAATTACCGCGATTTTAAAATCGAGATGCAGGAATTTATTGCGAATTATAAAGAGTATATCTCCCAAACGGAAAGCGAGTTTTACCGGCGGATGCGGGAGTTGAGAATACCGAAGTCCGAACCGTCCATTCTCTGGACTATAATCCAGAGGAATTGTTTCCTGTATGTTTCTCACACGAACGGACAGGAATTCGAGACCGACCGCCGTATCCGGGATTCTCTCAATCTTCAGGATTATCTTCTGATGCCGATTTTCAAGGGGCAGGAAGTGATCGGCGTGCTTTTAGCCGATAATATTTTCCAGACGCGGACGATAAAAGATCACGATATCAACCAGCTCCAAATCCTCCTGAACGATTTCGCGGCGAACCTTGAAAACACCTACACGATCCTGAATTTGGAGAAGCTGGTGCTCGACCGAACCGCCGAACTGCACCAGATCAATGTAGACCTGAAGCAGAAGGATAGGGTGATTTCCACCGACCTGAAAATCGCTAAACGGATCCAGCAAAGTCTGCTCCCGAAGAAAACCGACCGGATCGGAGATCTGGGCATAGATACCCGTTATATGCCGATGGCTGAGGTGGGCGGGGATTATTTCGATATCACCGGGATCGCGGACGGATTGTACCGTGTATTCATCGCGGACGCCACCGGCCATGGGGTGCAGGCGGCGCTGATTACGCTGCTGATCAAAGGGGAATACGATAGATTGAAAATGGTGATCGATAACCCCGGCGAGCTTGTCGAACTGATCAATAACGGTTTCATGCTTGACAGCAGGCATCTCTCGTTCTTTTTTACATGCGTAGTCGCGGATATAAACCTGAAGGAAAATAAGGTATCGTACGCATCAGCCGGCCATCCTACCCAATACATATTTTCCGGCGACAGTATTATCAGTATGCTGCCGACCGGAAAGGTCGCGGGAATTATCGAGGGCACGCCCTATAAATCGGTCGAGTGCGAATTTAAACCCGGCGATAAAATGGTGCTTTTCTCCGACGGATTATTCGAGGAATTCAATTCCCGGGGAGAGGAACTGGGCGAGGAAAGGATGGGCCGAATATTATACGAATTCCGTCACAAAACGCCTGTGGAACTGAACGACTCCGCGATCGATGAAATGAACAGGTTTATCGGCGGGATGGAAATAAACGACGACCTGACAATGCTTTGTATTTCGTTTGATAAAAAGATTTCTTAATGCTATAATTGAGTATATCCCGGGGAGAAAAAGATGAAGAAAGTACTGGCTGTCGACGATAAGCCCAATATTATCATGCTGATCAAGTCGAAACTAAAAGCAAACGGTTTTGAGGTGATTACAGCATATAATGGTGTTACGGCGCTCGATCTTGCGTTTTCGGAAAAGCCCGACCTTGTTCTGTTAGATATCATGATGCCGAATATGGACGGGTTCGAGGTGTTCCAGAAATTAAAAGATAACGGGGATATGAAGGATGTACCGGTTATTTTTCTGACCGCATCCGGGCAGCGAACGGACGAGAGCCGGGCGATGGAGATGGGCGCGAAGTACTTTTTAACCAAGCCGTTCTCGCCCAATCATCTATTGGAAATTGTCAATAAGGCGCTTAGTCAGAAATAGAATAAAGTGCTTGCCCCTGCAGGGCATGTTGATAAACAAGGAAATTCGATTGTTTCCTGTCACTGCGATACTCCGCGCCGCGCTTTCATTTCGATGCGCGGCGGGAAGAAGTCTGTTTTATTCCTTCGATGGTAGATGAACAGATTACTTCGGCCCAGGCCTCGCAATGATAAAAACAATTCGTCAACAAGCCCTGCAAAGGGCGCAGCGGACGGGGCTTGAATTATGTGGAGATTCGGTTTAATCATTCTATCCATTCTCATGAGCGCGCCGTTTTTTAACGGTTTATTTGCGGCGAATTCCGCCGCTATGGAGTATATTGGAAAAGGGTTGAATCTTCAGAAGACCCAGCCGTTTACCGCCAGTCTGGAGTTAAAGAAAGCCATTGATAAAGCCCCAAAGTGGGATTATCCATATATTCTGCTCGCGGATTTATACCAGAAAAACTCGTTATTCACAGAGGCGATAGAAAATTATAGAAAGGCTATCAAGATCGGTCTTTCGCAGAAGGGGTTGGAATTTCAGGTCTACTCCGATTTAGGGCTGCTGTACCTGAAGACCGGAGATTTCAAGCTTGCCGGGGAATTTCTGAAGACCGCCGCGAAGAAAAAACAGGGAAAGCTCAACGATATATTAAAGGATCTGGAAGAGGCGAATCTCGCGCGCGGATTGATTTCCGATTCTCCCGCTCAGGCGATTGAAGTGATCGCGAAACTGATCGAACGTCACAGCGATTGGTTATGTCTTTATCTGATGCAGGCCGAAGCGTTTGAGAAAACCGGCGATCCCGACGGCGCGGTTAAAATCCTAAAAACCGCGCTTCAGTTCAACCCGTTCAGAAATATTGCGCTCTCCGATACAACTGTTTCGGCGGGAAAGTCGGCGTATTATTTGATCCGGCATCCCGAGAACAACGGGCAATGGTCGCTTACCATGACACTGCCCAAGGGCAGCTATGCATACAGATACTACTATAATTACGGACTGTCGGGTGAAAAAGCATTTCTCGACCCGAATAATCCCAATACGATTGAAAAGGCGCCGGGACAGTATCTAAACACGTTTACCGTCAATCAGGACTGGGAAAAAAAGACGTTCCGCTACACCACTTTTCCTGCCGATCCGCTGTTCATCGCATTCGAGAAAAAAATCGCGGAACTCCGTCTCGCAGTCCTGACAAACCAGTACCCCGCGCCGGGGAAATACTATGTCAATCCCGCGGTCACCGCGAAATATACGACTAATCTCACATTCAGTTACTACGACCCGAATGCCTATGCGGTGTGGGCGGTCGGGATGTTCAATCAATGGGGTAAGGAAAAAAGCGCCTCCGGGGTAGAGGAAATATCGCCGAAATACTACTGGCCGCTGATCGGGCCGGACGCGGACGGGAAATGGACTCTTACTACCACAATAGACCTGAATATCCACGATTATGCGTTCCGGATAAACGAGGACTATTTAGCGAAGGATCCCGTCATCACTCCCGGCACACTCAAGAAGCTCACCAATGCACAGGATGTATTCAGCTATCCCAAATCGGTGATCGGGTTCGACGATCTGTATCTGGTCGATTTTACATTCTTCCGGAAGAATGCGACCGCCGTATGGATAGTGGGCGATTTCAATTACTGGGGCGGGACATCGCTGACAGTGAAAAAAATCCTTCCCGGCTACTATATCGAGATGCAGGATCCCGATAATGACGGATACTGGCACGCCCTTGTTTATCTGACTAAGGGGACGCATCTCTTTAAGTTTATCGTAAACGGCGCGACCTGGGTTGTCGACCCGAAACAGAAAACGGACAGTAAAAACCTAAGCTCGGCGAACAATATGGTGATTGTGGGTATGGAGAGCAACACCGCGCCGTTGAAGCAGCCCGCTAAAGCGGTTGTCGATAAAGACGGTAAGGAGGAAGTCGAGTTTGTCTACCGGAACACGAAAGCAAAATCGGTATGGCTGGTAGGCGATTTCAACTACTGGGGCGGAAAAAACACTGATTTAATGGCGTTAAGTTCAGATTATTATTATGTTATGGACGGTCCCGACGGCAACGGCGATTGGAGAGTAAAAACTAAACTTCCTCCCGGAGCGTATTACTATAAGTATGTAATCGATGAAAAAAACCTTTTAACCGATAAGGAGAAGGATCTGGTCAAGGTCAAGATGGGAGCGGCGGTAATTTATCATAACGTGATATACGTCGGGCTGCAGAAATTCGTGCCGGGCGAATATTACGGGACGGATAAGGAATACGGCACCTCTACCTTATTCAAATATTCCGCCGATTCGTCGGAAATCACCAACGTATGGGTAATCGGGGATTTTAATCTATGGGGCGGTAAATACCTGTATAAAGATTTTATGAAGGGGTATTATTACCCGATGGTGAAATCGCCGCTAACCGGCGAATGGAGCGTGACAGTTAAACTTCTGCCGGGGCGTTACCAGTACCGTTTCGTTCTCAACGGGATAAAAGAGGTTACCGATAAGAATTCTCCGTTGACCGATAAGGATGTATATAATAAAAGCGTTTCAGTTCTCGAAGTCGGTAAAAAGTAGGAAGGTCCGGTGAAAATCAGGATTCAGTATAAAATTTTCTTTCTGTTCGTACTGATTATTGCTCCGTTGGTCGGCGCGATTTATTTAGGTATCAATAAGCTCTTCGTCGATAATTTTACGGCGTATCTGAATAGCCGTGTCGAACGATCGGTAGAGATAATCGAAAGTGCGCTCGATAATATGCGTTCGATCAATATCCAGTTCATCAAAGCCTTCGGTACGATTGCTGAACTGAATCATGCGCTTGAAAATCAGGAGATACTGGTATTTCCCTATATTCTCGAAAAATACCGGCCGGATTACGGTTTCGACAGCCTGCAGTTATACTCCAAGAACGGCGAAATTCAGGCGGAGGCGGGAAAAAGCTTCCCGTTAGAATCGCCCGGTTTCTTAAAAAGTATCGGAAAGAGCGGCGCGTTCTCGGGAATTATCGAGCGAAACGGGATGGTATATTTTCTCGCGAGCGCGTACGGTATGAATAAGCTATCCGCAATCGTCGGGAAAACCGTTATCGATGACAGGGTCGCGAATCGCCTGTCCAAAATGATCGACGCCCATATCCTGATCTACTCCGGCGGAAAACTGATCGCCACATCCCTGACCGATCCTGTCGAGGGCACCAATGTTATAAAATACGCAGAGGGGATCGGGGCGGCGCTGAACTCGGTAACAAACAGGATTTTCCAGCATGACGAGGAATCCGGATTATCGATAGCCCTTTTCCCGTTGAAGGACTATACCGGGGATACTATCGGAACTATTATTCTGGGTACGTCCTCCGCATGGCTGCTCGCGTCCCAGAAACAGCAGCAGGAACTGATTGTAAGGATTGTGATTATCGGGATTCTTTTCGCGATGATTCTGGCGTTTGTTTTCGCACGGGGTATCACCAATCCGCTTCGTAAGATGACATTTTGGGCGGATAAGGTCAGTGAGGGCGATTTGGATTATTCTGTCGAGATACGCGCGCACGACGAGGTGCGGGACTTATCCCGGGCATTTTCGATAATGATCGGCAACCTGAAAAACAGCTTTGATAAAATCAATAAGCAGAACATCGAGTTGAAGCAGATGGATAAGCTGAAGAGCGACCTGATCTCGAATGTATCGCATGAGCTGAGAACGCCGATAACGACTATTTTCGGATCGGTCGAATTTTTAATATCCGGGGAGATGGACAAAGACCCTGAGGCTGTGCGCGAGTTCTACAGCTCTATCTTCAATGATATCCGTGTCCTGAAAAAAATTGTCGATAATTTTATCATGCTTTCGGTTATAGACAAAGACGAGTATTATACAAAAAAAATAGATATTAAGCCGTTTCTCTCGGAATTCCGCGAACAGGCGGTGGAGACCGAGTTAATGTCGTTATCCGCCGGAAGAGGGGTGAAGGTGGATATGCCCGCCCTGAAGAAATTAGGGAAAAAGACCGTTACGGTTGAAACGGACGAGACATATCTCAGGCATATCCTTTTCGAGCTGATGCACAACGCAGTTATTTATAATAAAGAAAACGGCAGCGTCAAACTGGATATGGAGATGGGCGGCGGGGAGCTGGCGTTTATCGTTGAGGATACCGGGATCGGCATCAGCAAAAAAGATTTGGCGAAGATATTCGAACGATTTTACCGGATCGAATCCGACAGGACTTATACTGTTTCCGGTATCGGATTAGGATTGGCAGTCGTGAAGATGATCTGCGACCGTTTAAAGATCAGGATTACGGTTGAGAGCGAACCCGGGAAGGGTACGGTGATGAGATTAAGCGGGATTAAATACTCGGATTGAGAAGGGAAAAGGTATGTTTTTATTGGTCATAGATATAACCGTCGTTATTCTATTCTGCTTCCTCGGCGTACAGGTTTTAATAAAAAACCGCCGCGCTTCCGTAAATCGTGTTTTCTTCGCGATCATACTTGCCGCTATTTTCCTGATCGCCTCGGTAGACATCATGCTGTTGTCGAAGGATCCAAATACTGTGCTTTTTTTCGATAGGCTGGCGGATTTATTCGGTACTCTTATTGCGGCAGGGATATTTATTCTGGCTATGATATTTCCGGCACGGTCGGTCAAAATAACTCTTTTACAGAGCATTCTGATAGTTATCCCTCTTTTGGTCATAGGATTGATTGCCGGGTTTACGCCGTGGGTGATCGCATCCGCGCATCTTGAAAATGGAATGCTGATAGAAACGGCCGCAGGCGGATTCTATATATGGTTCTGTCTGATACTGATATACGTCGTATCCGCACTCGCTATTTTCATTCGAAACTATCGGCAGACATTTTATTCCCGATTCCGCGCGCGTTTACTTCTGGTGTTTATTGGGATCGTGCTCGCATCGCTCATTGTTTTAATATTTTCAGTTCTGCTTCCGCATCTGGGTATGCCCGATTTTTATCATCACGGAATTTCGTTCGCGGCGCTGGTGTTTATTTCCTCTCTTGGGTACGCGATCATCTCGGAGAAACTTATCGATGTGAACCGGATTCTGCTCGATATCATTAAATGGGTATTCACTGCGGGGGTGCTGGTCGGGTTAATTTCCCTGAATATTTTCCTGATCGAACCCATGCTGAATCCCGATCAATCCTATAAGAAGGTCATTCTATACTGCGTTTCGGCGCTTTTTTTCTATTTTTTCATGCATCTTTTTATACCCGTACTGGATAAGATATTCCGCAGAAGCAGAATGAACCTTCAGAAAGTACTCGATCAGTTCCTCGACGATTTGCTCAATCTGCATCATACCGGCGAACTGGCGTTAAAGACCGTATCGACAGTAAAAACTGCTCTGGGAATCCAGCAGATGGATTTTTTTATTACGAAGGATAATTTTTTAAAAAATATTTCCGGTAACGAGAAGGATATCAAGATTTCCCAGAACCTGCTGAAATACTTTATCGATAAGAACGAATTGATCGATTTGGAAGAGTTTCTGACGCGGCAGAAGAAAACGAACGTCGACGGGGTTTTAGAGACCTATTTTGAGAAGCATAAAGCCGCGGTGATTATACCGCTGGTTTACAGCGAGAACCTGATCGGGGTGATAAATATAGGGCACACGGACGGGGAATCGCACCTGAATTTTCACCAGTATAAATTCCTGAAGGATCTTCGCAAATCCCTGACCATTGCGCTGAATAATGCTATACTGGTCGATACTCTCAAGGAAATCGTCCAGAATAAGACGCAGGAAATTCAAGGCCAGAAATACGCACTTGAGTACGCGCTGAACACCAACGAACGGGATATGTATATATTTCGTTCCATCAACGAGATATCGCGTCTTCTTCTGTCGATCAATTACTACTCGGCAAAGGACCTTTTTCAAACGATTTCCGAAATATTTCCGGGCTTTATTAATATCGAAAACGTCGCCGTATATGAGTATTCGAAGAAGGACGGGCTGTTTACTCTATTGGTCGCGAATAATATCGATTTGAAGGTTCAGGAGTTGGCGAAGACGGTGGATTACCGGAAAACGGATATCCTCGGCGCGATTCTTGATACCGGGAAATCGGTATTTATCGGCGATATCACCGAGAACAAACATTTCGATCCTGAAGAGATAAAGAAATACTCGGTAAAGAAATCCATTATGGGTATACCGATCAAGGTTCGCGGTGAAATTATCGCGCTGGTGCTGTTTATCGATAAAATCAGCAATGAATCGTTTGATAAGTACGATTTTTATTTTGTAAATACCGTCTCGCACCTCCTGAACGTTTCACTGGAACGGGTAGTGATATTCGAGGAAAAGCTGAAATCGGAACGGTTTACCGCTATCGGACAGATGGCCGCGAACATTATTCACGATATCAAGAACCCTATGGCGGGAATACTCGGGTTTGCGGAATGCCTCACATCGCCGGAGTTTTCCGACGAGGAGAAGGCGGATTTTTCCCGCATGATTATCTCCGAGACCGAACGATTGGTCGATCTCGCGTCGGAAATCCTCGAGTACACGCGGGGTGAAATCAAGATAAAAAAGAGCCGTGTGTCGGTGCCGGAATTTATGAACGACATCGAAGCCTTTTTAAAAATGATGTTCCGCGAGCAGGGGATGAATCTGATCATAGAGACGGAATATGAGGGCGAGCTTTTAATCGACGCGAACCGGATGAAACGGGTTTTCTATAATATTGCCCATAACTCCATCGACGCTATGAAAAAGGACGGGGAATTCAGGATTAGAGCCTATATCAAGGATTCCAAGGCGGTTTTCTCTCTGAAGGATAACGGCAAAGGTATTCCCAAGGAGATACGCGAAAAGCTCTTCGAGCCGTTTGTCACCTATGGGAAATTCAGCGGAACCGGTTTGGGGCTTGCGATCACGAAAGAGATCATCGGGCTTCATAACGGCGATATCAGTTTCGAGACCCGAACCAACTCAGGCACCACGTTCTATATCGAATTCCCGTTATAGCTTCTATACTTCCGTTAGGGATTATCCCTTAACTTTTGAGAGTCTTTCACTTAATTTACTAAGACCCAGCTGGCCGCATGCCGCCGCGATTTCACGCCCCTTGCCGTATCGCTCTACGAACGGTATCCCGTGTTTTCTGAGGAATCCCTTAAACTGGCGGTATTCCTCGTCGGATGGAGGCACTAGCGGAATTTCTTCCACAGGATTATAACGGATCAGATTGAGATGGAATTTTATTCCCGCGAGTTCGCGTTTCATGGAAAGGACGTCGTTCTCCTCGGAGTTGATACCCCCGATGAGAACGTACTCGAACGTAACCCTGCGGTCGAGCCGGGTTTGGTAATACCTAACCGCGTCGAGGACATCTTCAATCGGCTGGCGCTGAGTGATAGGCATCAGGACTCTCCGCTTATCCTGGTTCGCGCTGTTCAGCGAGATTGCGAGGCGAACCTGCAGGCCGGTATCCGCTAATTCGCGTATCTTATTATAAATACCCGCGGTGGAAATCGTAATATGCCGCGCGCCGATATGGAATCCCCCTGAAAAATTCAAGATATTGACGACCTTGAGGACATTTTCGTCGTTGAGGAACGGTTCGCCCATACCCATGAACACGATATTCGTGATCGCGCGTGATGCGGGGTCTTTCTTATATTTCTCTTTTGCATAACGGTCGATTAGAAGCACCTGCGATATGATTTCACCGGCGGTCAGGTTACGGGTTAATCCCATACGTCCGGTCGCGCAGAAATTACATGAAAGGGAGCAGCCGACCTGAGACGATACGCATACGGTGAGACGTTCAGGCCCGGCAGTTTCGGTCTCGTCGTCGATCTCTCCGCCCTGCAGGAGTACGCTTTCGATATAGTGCCCGTCATGGGTGCGGAACAGAAATTTGACCGATTCCCCCGACGGAGCGGTCTGGGTCTCGACGGTTTCGATATCGATGATGCTGAACCAATCAGCGAGCATGGGGCGAAGGGTTTTCGGCAGGTCGGTCATATTCTCGAATGAAAATTCCGAACGCCGGTATATCCATCCGAAAATCGGATAGGTGCGGCTGACCGCGACGTTCTTCTCTAATAAGATATTCTTCAGTTCTGCAAACGTGTATTCGAGCAAATGCTCCATAAATAACTCCAGTTGTTTTTATCGCGTGCGTGTGGGGAGAGTTATAACTCTATCGCCTTCGCGATATTCAGGATGGTCTCTTCCGCGAGGAGATTGCCGATTACCTGAGCGCCGATGGGAAGCCCTGCAGAGGTCATTCCGGCGGGTACCGATACCGCGGGAATTCCGGCGAGGTTCACCGAAATAGTAAAGATATCCGAAAGATACATAGCGATCGGGTCGTCGGTTTTCTCGCCTATTTTGAACGCCGGAGTGGGCGAAACAGGGGTGAGGATGGCGTCGGTTTTCTCGAACGCCTTCTCGAAGTCGCGCTTGATGAGGGTGCGCACCTTGAGCGCTTTCATGTAGTAGGCATCGTAATATCCCGCCGAAAGAACGTAAGTGCCGAGCATGATGCGGCGTTTTACTTCCTCGCCGAATCCGCCGGAACGGGTGCGGACATACATATCCGAAAGGAACTTGGCATCCATATCCCGTTTGCCGTATTTTACACCGTCATAGCGTTCGAGGTTCGAACTGGCCTCGGCGGTCGCGACTATGTAATAGGTAGGTACGGCGTATTCCGTATGCGGCAGGCTGATATCGACCATTTTCGCGCCCTTATCTTCGAGTTTCTTGATCGTTGCATTGATGACGCTTTCGACATCCTTGTCCATCCCGTCGAGGAAGTACTCCTTTGGGATACCGATTTTCATGCCTTTGATATCGCCAGTAAGACTCATCGGTTTGCGCTGAAAATCGAGACTGGTAGAATCCTTCGGGTCGTACGCGGAAAGCGCCTCGAATATCATCCGTGCGTCGTCAACCGTATGGGTCAACGGGCCGATCTGGTCGAGCGAGGAGGCAAACGCGACGAGACCGTAGCGCGAAACAGTTCCGTAGGTGGGCTTGAGGCCGACCACGCCGCAGAGGGATGCGGGCTGACGGATAGATCCGCCGGTATCGCTGCCGAGCGCCGCCGGAGCGAGTTTGCCCGCGACCGCCGCCGCCGATCCTCCCGACGATCCGCCGGGTATCCTGTCACGGTCGTACGGGTTTCGGGTGATGCCGTAGAACGACGTTTCGGTCGAGGAACCCATCGCAAATTCGTCCATATTGGCTTTTCCCAACGGGATCATGCCGTGTTCGCCGATCAGCTTCTCCACCACGAAGGCGTTATAGGTCGTGTCGTACCCAGTTAGGATATCGGACCCGCAGGTGGTAGGATAGCCCTTGATATTCATATTATCCTTGATAGCGACCGGGATTCCCGTCAGCGGAGTGGCATTACCCTTAGCGATACGTTCGTCGGCTTTTTTCGCGGACTGGATCGCCAAATCGGACAGTACGCTGATATAGGCGTTGATCGGTTTCGGATTTTTATGATCGGCTTCGATCGCGTCAAGATAGGCCTGAGTGATCTCCACCGAGTTCAATTCTTTTTTTGCAATCGCGCCGGAAAGTTCTTTTACGGTAAGGTCGAGAATGTTCATGGTAATTCCCCATATTTAATGTCGCATTATTTTAACGTAAAACACGGAAATTTGCCAGAATTGGCGGCAACAACTTATGGTTAATTGGATTTGCGCAACAGTGTACTAATATTTGAATATTGGAATTTATATCATAAAGAATTGATATAAATGGGAAAAATAGGTAAACTTTAACCCGGCAGTTTTAAAATCGCGGAAGTTTGCTATGGAAATGCCGCTACAGCACAGACTGACGGGGAAGCCTGACTGAATTAGTTAAATAATCGATAGGGAGAAATGAATGAAACTTCTAATCTGGATTTGTTTATTCTATATGTCCTTGTATATGCTTCCGGGCAGTGTTAATGCGGAATGGAAACGATTCGCCGATGGTATTCCGGTAATAATGGCTATCCCGACTGATGGAAGTTTAGTATTTTTATGCACTTTCGAATCGAAAAATTCGATTGAACAGCCGGAAATCGGGGAAGCGGGGGTATGTTCGAATAATAATTTCATCTCCGGGAAGTTCGGGAATGCTTATCTGGCGGAGCATAAAAACAATTTCAAGGTTGTCTTTCCTAAGAGTATCATCCCAGCGAAACAGGGCTGTATCGAATTCTGGGCAAAGCTTTATCACTGTTCCGGCGCGATTCAGTATTCTACCTTCTTCTTTATCGCCGGGGAAAGCCCTACCGATATAAAGAAAAAAAAGTACTGGAGAATGGCTCTTACCGATAACGACGGGTGGGGATTTGGGGGTCTGGCCGCCCGGTGTGCGAACGGGAGTTCCGGTACGGGAGACTACGGTCATTACACTTACGAATCGGTCTTAGGCGATCCAACCGTTTGGCATCATTATGCGGTAGTTTGGAGTTCGTCCGGCGTTCCCGGATCACCCTATAATATGCAGATTTTTCTCGACGGGAAGATGCACGGCGACTGTCTGGTGGATTATGTTCCGATTACATATAACCCAGATATTTTTAACGCCCCCGAACAGAACGATTTTCAGGTACTATGGACATGGGTACCCGGCGGGGCGGTGGCAATCGATAATATGAAGATATGGAATTATCCGAAGGTCGAGTTTAAGTACCGTTTTCATCATTGAATAACGTGGGAACCAAGTCCCTGATATTATCCACCAATATTTCAGGGTTAAAGGGCTTTATTATCCATCCCGCGGCGCCGCTTTGTTTTGCTATTTCCAATAATTGGGGATTGGATTCGCCTGATATAATGATGACCGGAATCCCGTTATAAACGGGATTCAGTTTTACTTTTGTCATAAATTCCATGCCGTTCATTTCGGGCATATTCAGGTCAACGAGAATTAAATCGATCTTATTGGCAGCAAGCGTCTTCAAACCTTCCAACCCGTTCACAGCCTCGAAAACATGAAATCCGTTTTGCCGAAATACCTTACCGACCAGCCATCGAACTGATACGGCATCATCCACTATTAATACATTCCACCCCATCTTTTTCTTCCTTGAATATATCTTTTTTGGATTGGATTATATTATATCAATAAGTTGAAAAAAAGTATAGAGTAATCGAAATAATATTTAAATATTTCGTAAACACATGATATATTATAGTATATGAATCTTTTTCTGAGAATCGGCGGGATTTTTTATCATTCCGGCTGCGCGAAACTGGGAGTATCATTCGATAGTGCTAAGATTTTGAGGATAGACGAGTATTTGCGGATTTTTGTAGGAGAATACCGATGAGTGTGATATCGTCATTTTTCTGGATACCGTTCAGGTAGACATCGAGACTGCCCATAATCAGGTTCATGATCTGATGAATGGGTAGGGTGATATTTTCTTCGATCAGCGCGCGTATCTGCTCCTCGCCCCAGAGCGTGCCGGATTTATCGAATTCCTCGAAGAGGCCGTCTGTAAAAAGCAGGACTCGGTCTCTGAAATGGAAGGAATAGTTTTTAAAATGATAGGTTTGGTTTTCTTTCATGCCGATCATTTTTCCGGTGGGGACAAGCGCTGTCACCTGCTTATTATGGATATAGTACTGGTCGGGGTGCCCGGCCGAGGCGTAGGAAAGAACCTTCTTATTCATATCGATATCGATAATGATGCACGAAAAAAAGAAATTTAACGCATAATGTTCGATGAACTCGTTATTCAGTATTTCGAGAAGTTCGGCGGGCTGGGAGATAATTTCCTTCATCTTTTCATACTCGCTTTTAATCAGCATGGTCAGCAGAGCGGCCTGAATACCATGCCCGGTAGCGTCCGCAAGAAAAACCCTGAATACTCCGCGCCGCATCTCGATAATATCGTAAACATCTCCGCCGATAAACGTCAGCGGAAGATACCTGATCGTAAATTTGCAGTTCCTGAATTTTTCAAGGTCTTTAGGCAGGATATTCGCCTGAATCTTTTTCGCGATCTGGAGGTCGAGATTCATTCGGTTATCCTTTTTCTGGAGTTCGTCGTATGCGATGTCGAGCGGTTTGACAAAAACAAAGTAGTTGATAAGGAATACGGATAAAAATAAAAGCATGAGGGCTGAAAACATGACAAAAACGAAAACCGCGAGAAGCTGGGCAATCTCCCGCGATGTTATTTCTTCGAGGGTATGGTACGATTTTTCGATAGAATCAAATCCCTCCAGCGCGGGGGTTTCATCGATGCTCACGAAATCGTTGATCTCCGCGGGGTTGAACAGCCCGGAACTTTTCAGACGTATCGCCATCCCCAGCTTTTGAGCATAGATACCGATCGTATTATAAATCGCCACCAGCGCAGCGTCTTCCTCAGGGGTGATATAAGACAGGTGACGGTAATCCAGAATGAGATTGAACAGCTTCTCCTGCCTCTCGCCGAAGGTATCCACACTGTTTATATCGAAGGTCAGCATATAGATATAATAATGATGGGTCAGTCCCCCAAATCCCATCATCGATTTCATATCGAGCAGGTATTTCTGACGGGGCATGATCTGTTCCTGATAGTACGAATTTTTGCTTTGATAAAAACTAAACGCTAAAAACCCGATGATGCCGATCAGGAATAAATTAAGCGCGTTTAAAACAGACAAGTACCTGAATTTTCTCGCCGCGGGCAGATTTTTAAACCATGAAAACATACGGTTTTTCATCCCGGAAATATTTTTTTCATCTGCTGAATTACACTATTCTATCTCTATAATTAACTTTAGTCAACGGTAATTATGTTATTTCTATGTAAGTCATTAGGAGTTTGATTCTTTTTGCTCCGCGCTTTAAAATACAAAAACCCGATAAAATGAAAGGCAGGTATTATGCATCCCACAGAGCTCAGGGCGGTTCCGGAACATATCGTAAAATCAAAGAAACTTTCCATATTAATGCCATTTCTTAACGAAGAAGACATCATTGTAGAGAATACACGTACAGTAATGAGCATGATGCGTGAACTGAAAATCAACTATGAAATTGTACTGATTGACGACGGTTCTACCGACGGGTCGTTTGAATTATTGCACCGGGCGTTCGCAAAGGAAAAACATGTAAAACTGGTGAGGAATCATCAGAACTTCGGAAAGGGGTGGGTAATAAAGACCGGGTACGAGTACTCGTCCGGGGATTATATCCTGTTCCTCGATTCCGACCTGGAACTCTCTCCATATCACATCCCGAACTTTCTCCGGATCATGGACGAAGAGAAGGCCGATGCGGTGATCGGGTCGAAGCTTCATAAGGATTCGATTCTCGATTATCCGAAGGCGCGGCGGGTTTTCAGCAAGACCTATTATTTTATGATCCGAATCCTTTTCGGATTGCCTATTATGGATTCACAGACCGGAATCAAGCTTTTTAAGCGCGAAGTTCTCGAACTTTCCCTGCCCCGATTGGTTATTAAACAATTTGCATTCGATCTCGAACTGCTGGTTATCCTCCATGAAAATAAGAAGAAAATCGTTTCCGCCCCGATCGAGCTTAAGTTTTCCCGCGGAGCCTTCGGTAAAATCCGTTGGAAAAATATCGTTCAGATTATGGTGGATACCCTATCGATATACTTCCGGGATAAAATCCTGGGATTCTATAAACGCGAACTCGGTGAGAATATCCGTTATCATTATACTATAATTCTTTTTCAGGATACAGGCGACGAGTATGAAAAATTCAGTCTGGAACGGTTTCTCGATATCAGTTATGAAGGATATGACGTGATAGTAGTGGGGATGACCGATTTCGGGATTAAACACCCGAGGCTGAAATTTATCCGTTCCGACAGCGATTCTTATACCGATCGCCTGACCGAAGTGCGCGAAAAGGTGAAGCTTAAAACGGACTACATAGTCCTTTCCGCGTTAAACGCCTATCCCGATGCACGGTTCTTTTTATCGGCAGGGAGGATTTTATCTCTCAAGGGAGTAGGGGCCGCGGGAGGATATGTCGTACTCCGGACAGACGCGAAACCCTACGAGGGTCTCGTGCAGTCCGTTTCCAAAAGCATCTTTCTCAACGCTAATCTGCATTACCGATATAGGGCGCTCAATCCGAAAAAGGTATCCGAACTGCAGCTGAACGGGATGATTATCAAGGCGGAATATATCCAGTCCCTGAACCCGGAGAATGGGCGGGGTATGAAGCTGGAAGTGCTTCTGGCCCGCGAGATCGATAAGAATAAAGAATCGTTGATTTATTCGCCGGATTTGCTCTTATACCAGCGTTTTCCTGAAAGCTACTGGGAATTCGTGGAGGGTCTACAGACTCAGGTGAACGCCCGGCTGGAACAGATGTTTTCCGGAAAGAAGGTTCGTACGCTGAGGGATTATAAATTTTTCATTTCCGTTGGCGTCTTGTTTTTTGTTGCGGGAAGCCTTGCGGCGGTATTTATTTTCCGCAAGCCGGAGTTTATGCTTCCGTTGTACGCATACTACGGAATGCTACTTTTAAGCAGAATGCTGTTCTTCGGGATGATAAACGGCTTCAGGAGTTTTTTGTTGCTGGCATGGGCGCAGCTTTTTTACGGTTTCAGTCTGCTCAAGGGACTTTTAACCCGCGCGTTGGGTGCGAAGATTAAAAAATTTCTCCAGCGTTTTTCATAAAGCCGATAGATTTGTGATTTTACAAAAGTTGATTTAGAATAAGGGCGGTAATGCGAAGTTTTCCTTAATCGATGGACATATCCTGATAGAATGTTAGACGGTCTGTGGAAGAGGGTAATAAAGTAGGGATTGGAGAAGCGAATGCCGAACGTATTCAAGAAAACGTTGGGAGAGATACTGGTTGAGAACGGCATCATCGAGCCGAAAGCGCTCAGCGATGCGATGGTATCCCAATTAAAGACCGGAAAGAAACTTGGGAAAATACTCCGCGAGAAGGGGTTGATCGACGAAACCACTCTCTATTCGTTCCTCCAGACCCAGTTGGGAATTCATTTCAACGAGAGTATAGATAATGAACCAAAAACGGAATTTTTCTCGCATCTTCCGTTACGCTACTGTAAAAATAAAGTAATCGCCCCTGTAGAAGTCACCCCGAAGACTATAAAAGTATATGTTTCCGAACCGACCAATACCGGCATGCTGAACGAGATTTCGTTTATGTCCGGACGTGTGGTCGAGGTGGAATATGCTACCGAGGGAGCAATCATCGATTACCTCGAACGGGCGAGCGCCGCGGGAAGCGGGAAAGTCCCGATGAAGGGCGCACAGTATATGGAGCCCGAACGCGCGCACGAGGAGAAGAAAGAGGAACTTTCGGAAGACGACTCTCCTGTCGTTCGTTTTGTCGAGGAAACCATCCGGTCTGCGATTGAACGGAAGGCGTCCGACGTGCATTTTGAGGTATATGAGAAGAGCGCGCTCCTCCGGTACAGGGTGGACGGCGTACTCCTGAAGGGCGACGATATCGAGCTTCGGATGTATCCTGCGGTCATATCGAGAATAAAGATTATGGCCGACCTTGATATCTCGGAGAAACGCCTGCCGCAGGACGGGAGAATCATGATCCGTCACGACGACCGCCAGATCGATATCCGTGTGTCCATCATTCCCACAGTGTACGGCGAATGCGCAGTGCTCCGTATCCTCGATAAAGGCAAATCGATGCGTTCGCTCGAGGATATCGGGTTCCCGAAGGAAATGGTGATCGAGATCAAGAAGGAGTCCCGTAAACCGTTCGGGATGGTGCTAGTGACAGGTCCTACGGGAAGCGGAAAAACCACCACCCTTTACGCGGTACTTCAATACGTCATCCAATTTGAAAATAAGATACTGACGATAGAAGACCCGGTCGAGTACCAGATCGGAGGAATTTCACAGGTGCAGGTTCATTCCGAAATCGGTTTGACCTTTGCCGCGGGACTTCGCGCGTTTTTGCGCCACGACCCGGATATCATCATGGTCGGAGAAATCCGCGATAAAGAGACCGCCGATATCGCGGTTCGCGCCGCGTTAACAGGGCATCTCGTCCTGTCTACCGTGCATACCAACGATGCGGCGTCCAGCCTGACCCGTTTTATCGATATGGGTATACCTCCGTACCTGCTCACCTCCACCGTGAACCTGATTATCGCGCAGCGTCTCGTTCGTACGATATGCCCGCACTGCAAGACTGAAAAAATATTGACCCCGGAGGATATCAAGGTCTACGGGCTGGGAGTGTTCTTCAAACCTAAACAAAAGGTATATTATGGTAAGGGATGCAAGTCATGCAATAAGACCGGATATCTCGGAAGACAACCCGTATTCGAAATACTGAAACTGAACGATACGATCAAGGCTGCGGTTCTCCGGAACGCATCCTCGTTCGAGATCAGGGAGATCGCCAGTCAGGAGGGAATGATGACCCTGCGGCATTCCGGGATCACGCTGATTAAAAACGGGATAACGACTCTGGAAGAAATAGAGAAGATCGTTTCGCTGGGAGATTAGGATGATCTTTACCTATGAGGCCTTCAATAACAGCGGCGATAAACTGGTCGGCACTATAGACGCCGACCGCAAAGAAGACGTCGCCGGAATGCTGTACGAACAGAACCTTATTGTCAGTAAGGTAGTCCCCGTGAAGAGCGGCGGTTCGTTACGGGTAAAGCCGGAGGAATTGATAATATTTACCCGGCTCCTTGCGACCGCTATCAACGCCAGTGTCCCGCTGACCCGCGCGCTGGAAATCACGATGGAAGAACTCGCCCCGTCAAGCCAGCTTCGGATTATTATTCTCTCAGTTCTGCACCAATTGAAAACAGGTAAGGCGCTGTCCGACTCCCTTTATATGTATCAGAACGTCTTCTCCGAGCTGTATGTAAACATGGTTCGCGCGGGCGAGCGTTCCGGTAAACTTGGGCAGGCGCTGAGCGAAGTACTGAAATATCTCCAGAAACGTTACGAACTCAAGAAAAAAATATCCTCCGCGATGCTCTATCCCGTATTCATTTTCGGGTTTGCGATTCTTGTGCTGGGCTTCTTTGTCGCCGTGATTATTCCACAGTTTAAGGAAAGCTACTCCAGCTTCGGCGGGGAAATTCCCGAGTTCACAGCCGGGCTTCTCGCGACTGCCGATTGGTTCAAGGAGAATTTTATCTTTGTCGGTATCGGGCTGGCGGTAACAGTATATTTACTGCGTTTATATATCCGTTCAGAGAAAGGGCGGCCTGTTTACGAGAAGTTCCTGTTCGCTCTGCCGGTTGCGGGTTCTCTCTATAAAATGGATTTGGTCTCGCGTTTCACCCGCACCCTTTCGGTGCTTCTCCTCAACGGAATCACGCTGGTCGACGCGCTGGAACTGGTTCAGGGGATTGTGAATAATAAGACGTTCGAGGCAACTATTGTCGATTCTATCCACAATCTCACGCAGGGTAAAAGCTTTACCGCTTCGTTGAAGCAGAATCCGCATATTCCGACTATTCTTGTGCAGATGACCGCGATGGGCGAAGAGTCCGGCCGACTTGCTCAGCTGCTCGATAATCTCTCCGATTTCTATGAGAAGGAAGTCGATGTGAGCGTGGAAAAACTGACTTCCGTGATGACGCCTATCCTGATTGCGTTTATCGGCGTGATTATAGGAATTATTGTCATCGGGCTATTCCTGCCTGTATTCAATCTTTCGCAGATGGTGAAGTAAAATGCATCTCAGAGAAATCTCCGTATACCTATCCGCGGACACTAAGGCGTTCACGGTTCGGGAGGAACAGGTATTCCGCCTGAGGCAGGCTTTCCCTGAGTTTAATGTAACCCTATGTACCGCCCAGGAAGATTTTATTAGCCATGTCCGTAACGCCGATTACGCTGTGACGTGGGAGTTTCGGAAGGATTGGTATGTCGGGGCACCCTTCCTCCATGCAGTATTTACACCGGCGGCGGGAAAGGATTGGACCGAGGCCGACCCGTCAGGACGTACCCCCGTGATCTACGGGCGTTTCCATGGGAAGATTATGCGCGAAACTCTGCTTGCGATGATGCTGCATTTTAACCGCCGTATTCCTGAAACTGTCCAGAACCAGACGGACAGAAAATGGGAACGGGATTCTTACGCTGATACCCGTTCGCTCACCCGTCAAACCGTGCTGATTATCGGGTATGGCAACATCGGGAGAGAATGCGCGAAAGTTCTGAAGGTGTTCGGCGCGAAAGTGATCGGTGTAAAGCGCGATCTATCGAAGGGCACGAACGATAATATCGCCGATTCGGTGATCTCCTTCGATGACATTATACCCGCGCTCCGCGAAGCCGATCATGTTGTTTTAACGTTACCCGGCGGGCGTGAGACCGATAATATTTTCGGCAGGACGCATCTGGAAAACATGAAAAGAACGGCGTATCTGTATAATATGGGGCGTGGAAACTGCATCGGCGAGGACGACATCGTATGGGCGGTGACTTATTCGAAGATTGCGGGATTCTGGCTTGACGTGTTCGATAAGGAGCCGTTACCCCTCACGTCCAAACTCTGGCGTTTCCCGAATGTTATTATAACACCGCACTCTTCCGCGATCAATGCGGAATACTTCGACCTTTACTTCGACGAATTGATCCAAATCATCAAATATCTGGAAACCAAACGGGGAGCCTGAAAATATGAGCATATTCGAGATAGGAATGCTAGTCGGATTCGGGAGCGCGTGGCCTGTGTCGATCTATAAGTCGCTGCGTGCGGGAACCAGCAAAGGGAAAAGCCTGCCGTTTCTGATTATCGTATTCCTCGGCTATATCAGCGGGATCATACACAAGGCGATTTATAGTTTAGATGCGGTCATCGGGTTCTATATCCTGAACGCCGTCATGGTATTGATCGATATCGGGCTGTATTTCAGGAATGCCGGGCTGGACAGGAAGAACGGGGTTATATAAAAAAAGCCCCGCATTTCGGGCTTATTGACAAACTTTGGATTTTAGTGTTCTTATGTCGCTGCGAGACACAGCGCGGTAAAGCAGTCTGTTTTATTCCTTAGATGGTATTGAAATAGATTGCTTCTGCCGCGCTTCAAAAAGCTAGTGTAGCGCGGTATCGCAATAACTAAAACAGTTCGTTAACAAGCGCGTTGAGCAGGGCAAAAATTGTTATTTTTTCTTGAGCTTCGTTTCTCCCAGATCATCCGACTTCGTCAGCGTCCATTTGCCTGCCTTCATCTCGTAGGTAAAGATAAAATCATAGTTATGCAGGGCGGGCATGATAAATCGGGCATAGACGGCTGCGGAGTTCTGAACGAGTTTCACATAATACCGCGCGGTAGGCGGATTGTACAGGTCGCCTTTAGTCGAGCCTTTGGCTATATCAGAAATTTCATCCGAAGAAAGTGGGGTAACGTCGGAAAAATACACCCTCCATCCGAATAGCGGTTTGCCCGATACCAGCATATTGAACTGCGAGGCGTAGCCCGCTACACCGACCTCAAGTGCGACCCCGAGCATCTCCCCTGTCGACGGGTAGGTATTGGTGATAATGTAAATAAATGTTTCGCGCACGTCGCTGAAAATGACGTTATATAGATTATAATCCGGACAGTTGTTTTCATCGTAGGGGCGGTAGACATAATTATAAGTGATTTTTTCCTGACAGGCGGTAATTCCTAGAAATATGATGAGCGCAAGCGGGCACACCCTCCAAATAAATTTCATACCACTCTCCTTCGATTGATTTATAATAGTATACATCAAAACCATTTATTTGACAAATTACTCGAAAAAAATTATAATCATTGCCTATGTAAAAATGATCGCCGCTTTAGCTCAATGGTAGAGCAGCTGACTTGTAATCAGCAGGTTGAGGGTTCAAGTCCCTCAGGCGGCTATGCACTAAGGGCGAAGCGATTCGCCCTTTATTATTTAAGAGGATGCCTATGAGAATACTTATTCTGGTACTGACGGTACTGTGCTGTATATCGTGCGGAACTACACCCGCGGCGCAGACATATTCTATCCCGCAGGACTATGCGCCGGTTACTAATACAGGGATAACCTATTATATCGACAGCGCAGCCGGAAACGACACCAATAACGGACTCACACAGGGATCAGCGTGGCAGACGGTCGCGAAGGTGAATGCATATACATTCGCCCCCGGCGACAGAATCCTGTTCAAACGGGGCGGGGTATGGCGCGAACGGATTATTCCGCAGTCGGGTACTCAGAACGGATGGCTGGTATACGGCGCGTACGGGAGCGGGGCGAAGCCGCTATTCATCGGATCGGTTGAGCTGAACGCGACGAATGACTGGGTTTTTGTCAGCAACCAGATATGGAAATGGAATATCGCACTCGGCGAGGATGCGGGAAACCTGATATTCGATAATGAATCGTCCTGCGGGGTGAAAAAATGGACTTTCGCCGCGATGAGCGCGCAGGGGGATTTCTATTACGACAAGTCGGGCAGCAGCCTGTATTTGATTTCCACGACAAATCCCGCGTCGGTCTACTCGGATATCGAGTGCGCTCTGGGACAGCACATGATCTACCGCGACAATCCCACCTATCCGCATATGGGGGCGCACAGCATCTCAAACGTTATCTTCGCGGGGCTGGCGTTTAAATACGGCGGCGCGTACGGTTTGAAGTTTCAGGGAGTGCATCATATCTATATCGCCGAATGCGATATCGAATGGATGGGCGGCGCGGAGGTAGACGGGCAGCCGCAGACCCGTTACGGAAACGGTATCGAGTTTTTCGGCATAGCATATTACTGCAAGGCGTTCGGCAACAAAATTTCGCAGATATACGACTCGGGGGTTTCCTATCAGGCGATCAATAGCCCGGCCGAGGGATTAGGTTTATCGTTTTACAGTAATACGATCGATAGATGCGGGTATGCCGGGTATGAGCTGTGGATTACATCACCCGATGGGAAGATGAACAGTATTGACTTTTCGGGAAATATCCTCTCCAATATGGGCGGGGGATGGGGCGCCGCGGCCGATCAGCGGAAAGCGGGCGCATCGTGGGGATTCGGCTATCTCCTTGACAGTACTCCCGGACAGGCGGATAATATTACAATCTGCAATAACCAGATATACGGGTCGAATACCGCGATGTTCGCGCTCAGTACGTATTTCGCGGATTTCCCCAAGATCATCATCGAATCAAACTATTATGACAGCGTCTCGAATAATATCCTGTTCGTAAAATTTCTCCCGTCGGGCGGGAGTGTGACGATTCTCACGCAATTCCAGATGACGGAAAGCACCGCATACCGGAATTATACCGGCAAGGATGCCCTGTCCGTATTCGTCAATCACTAAAATAATTCCACGTCTCATTTGGAAGTATTTCCGCCATGGGTGTATAATATCCTGAATGGGTGAGCGTTTAGATCCGTTCAGGAGGCGCGTATGAAAAGAATGGCGGGTATCGTTCTATTGTTCATCGCAGTCATCGCATACGGCGATTCGTCTATGGTCGCGTACGGGAAAAGCGGCCTCTCAAAATATCTCATACTGGTCGAACCGGCGAATGATGAAATGCCCTCGTCGGTATTACAGACATTGAAGGATACCGGAAAGGTCGGTTATCTGATTAAGGAAATCCAATCGAGCGAGGTCATCAAGCAGACATTCGAACTTTTCGCTTACTCTGCGCAGGTATCTTCCAAACCTAATAAAACATTCTACCTCGCGATGTGCGGGAATAAATCTCCGGTGGGCGTACCGTTCGTCCAGCATTATACCGGAAAGTACTGGTTTAAGCTCGACGGGGATAAGACGCAGGGTTCCGTATTCTTCCTGCCCATCAATGATGAGTACGGCGATCAGGAATCGATAAAGACGGCGGCGTTCCAGACGGGATTTATCCACGAGGTGGGGCATATCGTACTCGCGAACCTCGTACCGGATTTCCCCCAGCGTGAGGTACAGTCCGAAGGAGTCTCGTCGATAACCGACCCGAATGTTGCGTTCGACGAGGGGTTCGCGGAACTGTTCGAGATATTTTTCATGTTCAGGATGCCGCAGTACAAGTCGGGGCATTTCCTCGAAAATATACCGTTCTGGCATCAGGTGGAGTTCGGGTATTTCCGGAGTTTCGGCGTACTGAACAATATGTTCGTATGGGACGAATGGGGCAATAAGACGCTGAAGAAGATCGATTCACAGGGGATAGATATCTTCCTGAACGGGAAACTCCTTCCGATGAAGAAACTCCGCACCCAGAAAGATATGCTTGCATGCGAGGGTGTGGTCGTACGGGTACTCCTCGATATCATCAAGGCGCAGATCGAGACCGATACCGGGAAAAAAATCGATATTCAGAAGTACGATCAATGGGACAATATCAGGGAGGCGTTCCAGCGCCTGATGAAAACGATCGCGAAGTACAAAGTAACCGACCTGCAGGCTCTGTGGAACGCGATCGTGAAAGACCCCGCATTTGCGGATTATCTCGAGCCGGTCTGGAAGGCGTATCTCGAGGATTCTTACTACGCGTTCGGGTCGGCCGATTACGCGAAGATGTACCAGAAGTATAATGAAAAGAAGATCACCGCAGAGGAATACCAGAAATGGAAGGATGAGATATTCGCGCAGAATATGGCGAATGTGAAAGGGGAATAAAAAAAATATTGAAATATTTCAAAAGTGATTGTATTCTATTATAATACTACTATTTTGGAGGGTATATGGTGATTAGAACTTTGGCGGCATCGTTTGCATTGTTTACGCTGATCTCTGCATGCGGAAGCCAACCCGCGGCGGAAGTCCCCGGGCCTACTACTCAGCCGATAAGCGTTGGACCGGGAAATGTTTTTCTTGTTCTCAACTCCAGCGGAACGGCGGCGTCGAACTGGGAAGTGATCGGAACGGGGGTTCCGCTCGGAAAACTCTCTGCATTGACAAAGGGTTACTATCCGATTCCAAAAGTATTTAAAGATCTGGCTTATTCGCCTTCGCCTCTCAGTAATCCGCCTATTCAATTTAAGCTGACGCATGAATCTAATAGCGCGGTGTTCTCGGTAATAACGAATTTCAGCAGTTCTGGTACAGTGCTTTTAGGCGCCAATCTGGTTTACGGGACAGTGAATTCCGCATGTCTTATCTATCTGGCGACCAACGCTAACGTAGGAGCTTTTTCCGCCGGCGATTGGACGAATTTAGGCGCAAATTTCGATACGAACATTTATGTGAAGATGACCAACGGTTTCGGCAATCCATCCGATATCGATGCCAACGGCAAAGTTGTAATTCTGTATTATCCGATCCAGGCCGCATCGGGCTTCATATTCGGATATTTCTCTTCGGGGGATTTGATCCCTTCCCAAGGGAATAATATGGAAGTATTCTATATGAATACGATCGATGCTGTCACTTACCCGCCCGATAATGCGGATATGATTCGTACGCTTGCGCACGAATTTCAGCATTTAATCAATTTCTCACAGAGAAATTTAATGGGTAAAACCTCGATGGATACCTGGCTGAACGAGGGATTGGCGGAGTCGGCGGAACAGTATGTCGCGGGAACAATAGGGCAAATACGTTTCTCTTGTTTTACGAATTCCACTCAGATTGCAATCAGAAACGGGCACCCGTTATGCGTTTGGGATAATTCGAACGAAGCATATACCCTTTCCTATTTATTTATGCAGTACTGTAAAAATAACGCCCCTGCCTATAACGAGTTATTCAAGATGGTCATTACGCAGAATGACGGTACTTATGCCGGGCTGACTTCTGTGATGATGTCGCAGAATACCAACTTTAAAAGCTTTTCCGACATATTAAAAGGCTTTCGCTTAGCAAACCTTTTCATGGATCCTGCGACTATTTACGGATACGGATCGGAAAACGGATTATTTTCTGTGCTATCGAATGGGGTGTTTCCCCCCAGTTTGCCTTATTCCTCGCTGCAGCTTTTACCCGGAGGAGCAGTTTATTTGATTTATTCGTCGAATGTCTCTTTCCAGGTAAATAACTACGGCCAGAATATTCAGTATTTTAAGGCACAGAAATAAATATTCAATACCGGGTAAGGGGTTTTCCCTTATCCGGTATTGAATATGAGGTACTGCATGAAATATATATTATACATTATTTTCGGTTTTACCCTGATTTCCTGTTCGGGCGTAAAGAAAGCGGAGAATATTACGATTTTGAATATCTCGCAGAAAGAATACGCCGCTGTAAAGGAGGCGAATTATTCAAAAAATGATCTGGAGAGCATGGAAGGGAAAAACGTGAAGTTTATCGGGATACTGCGATTGGTAAATTCGGAGCCGATGACTGACTGGGTAGTTACTCTAAACAGCCAGATCGATATCTATATTGCGGATGAAACGAAAAATAAAAAATTCAATTATCTCCCAAATCAGGGTAAGTTTGTGGAAATTAACGGGAAACTGATCGTGAAGAAGCTGGTTTATGAGAACCCGGTCTATAATCATAATATGTATTATATTCTGATCAATAACGATCAATAAATCCATAAAAAGGGGGAACGTTTTCGTTCCCCCTTTTATTTTTAGTTCTGCTTTTTTATACTTGCGAATTTCCCGGCCATCAGGATCATCATCTCCTCGGCGTCCTTCTGGGTGAGCAGGGACGGGTTTTTCAGGTCGGCGAAAAGGCTCTTTATACCGGTGAGTTTCTCAATCCGTTTCAGTTCGTCGAACAGTTCGTTGAACTCCATCTGGAGCATCTGGCGGTCGTCTTTACCATAAATACCGCTCGCGCTCTGGACGGCAAGAGTGAACAGACGGGTGTCGATATCGAGGTTAAGTTTAATAAAGAAATTATCCAAAGACCCAGCCGTCGCGTCGTTAGCAAGAATGTTCGCGAAACGGGCGGCGTACTGCAGACGGGACTGGAAAGCCTCCAGCTTCGCAGCTTCCATATTAACAGCAGTGAGAAGTGCGTCGACCTTGGCGATACCCTTTTCCATACTGAGCGGGGTGGGTTTCAGGCTGTCGGTAAATATTTTCAGCGCGGCGGCATTGAATTTTTCGGACGATATGGTGATCTTAAACGTGGTTTCCGCCGGGCTGAGTGTCACCGGAAATACATGGAAACTCTCCCCTGTGTCGGGATTACTAAAAACCGGAAGACCGTTAAACCAAGCATGCTCGAGGATAAGTTCGCATTCGCCGGTGCATTCATTGACTTTCTTTAGTAAATTCCAACGGTCGCCTTCATCGTAGATACCGTTCGCTCCCCGAACCATAATCTCGCGGATTTCACATAGAACATCGCGGTACTGATTCAGGTAATCCTGCGCGGTGTCAAGGAGAGCTTCGGTGTGTTGGATATTTTTTACAATCATTGTCATCACTTCGGGCGAGAAAGGAACTACACTCTGGCTCGCATTGACAGGCACGGACGCCGCGAGAATAACAATCGATAAAACAACCCCCATGGAAATCAGTGTTTTTTTCATTTTTTCCTCCGGATAGATAATAGATAACGATAAGTTACCTCTATCAATTTTCGGCATTCCCGGAAAAAGTTCAAGCGTTTTTACAGTATTAAACAGGTATTCTTATACAGGCGGGGAGGAAAATAGATTATCAGTCGGTCTTATTTTCTATATTATACAAGTCATTTTTCTCAATCAGCATTTCTAATATTTTCACTGCCGAATCGACATATTGACAGCATTTTTCTGATAATTTCTCGGATTTAAAACGTGCCTGTCCTTCATGCGTCAAGAGCTCGCACCCGTCGAGAAGACTTCTGCAATTCACGGAACCATGCGCCGCCTGGAATTTATCCATCAGTTCCCGTACCGCGGCGTAGGCATGCTCCTGCTTCTGCCTGCCGTCGTTGTCGCCCCTCCCGTAGAGGAATCCGATGACGAGGACGCCCCCCGATATTGCTCCGCAGACCTCCTGCTTCCGGCCCATTCCGCCGCCGAAACCGTTCGATAATTTCATCCCTGTGTCGGAATTAACTGGCAGCTTATCCATGAAGGCGAATAGGACGGACTGCGCGCAATTATACCCCTCTTTAAATTTATTTACGGCGATATCAGAATTTCCCATGCTCATTCTCCTTGAGATGATGACTGCGATTCCCCGGCGCTTTTCAGCCCGGCCTTGCGGCGGTGAGTGTATTTCTTGATCTTCGCCTCGAGCTTCAGGGTTTCGCCCCAGCTTTCGCCCGTGCTTTCGGTATAATGCAGTTCGACCGGAAGCCGGATACGGGTATATTTCGACGCCTTCCCGGCGTTATGCTCGGCGATCCGCCGTTCGAGGTCTTTCGTCGCGCCGGTATAAAATGTCCCGTCGGCGCATTTTAAAATATATACGCAGAACAAATTAACTCCGTTCGACAGCTTTTTCCACAACGTCGATGAATGTCTTCAGCGCTTTGATTCTTGCGTAGTACTTACAGTTCGCCTCGAGTATCGTCCACGGCGCGTTCTCGGTCGATGTCCTGTAGATCATCTCGTCTACAGCGGTCTTATATTTGTCCCATTTTTCGCGGTTCCGCCAGTCCTCTTCGGTAATCTTCCACTGCTTGTACGGGGTTTTCTGGCGCTCCTCGAAACGGGCGAGCTGTTCTTCGGGGCTGATGTGGAGCCAGAATTTCAGGATTACCGCGCCGAAATCGGTGATATGGTGTTCGGCCTCGCATATCTCGCGGTACGCGCGTTTCCCGTCATTTTCGGAACAGAATCCCTCGATCCGTTCTACCAATACGCGCCCGTACCATGTGCGGTCGAAGATGGAGATATGCCCGGCCTTCGGGATAGCGTTCCAGAACCGCCACAGGTAATGGTGCGCGAGTTCCTCGGCGGACGGCGCGGCGATCGGGATCACTTCATATCCGCGCGGGTCCATATTCTGCGTGAGCCTGCGGATATTTCCGCCCTTTCCGGCGGCGTCCCATCCCTCGTACATCACGATCACTGGGATACGTTTTTCGTATATCTCATGTTCGAGGTCGCGGATTCGCTTTTGGTACTTCTTCAAAAGTTCGCCGTATTCAGGCTTTTCCAGCGAAACGGAAAGATCGGTCTCGTCGAGCGCGGAGTATTTCACAGGGTCGAGGATGATCTCCGGTGTGGGACGTTTCTTCTGCTCATGGGCGTGTATATCGTCGATCCGCTTCTGCAGGACTTCGATGACCGTGTTGTATACCTTCGCGGTCGCGTAACGCTGGTCTTCCGCCTCGATGACCGTCCATGATGCCGACGCGGTATCGGTGTTTTCGAGCATTTCATCCGCAGCGTTATAGTAACGGTCGTACTGCTTGTGATTCCGCCAGTCTTCTTTAGTCACCTTCCACTTGGTGGACGGGTTATGTTCGAGTTTTTCAAAACGCTTTTTCTGCGTCGATTTCGATATATGAAGGAAAAGCTTGATAATCACATATCCGTCGTCCGCGAGCATCCGTTCGAACGAATTAATGTCGCGGATAGAGGACTTCGCATCATCTTTGTTGATCATTTTTTCGACCCGTTCGACTAAAAGACGCCCGTACCACGAACGGTCGAAGATCGCGAGCCGTCCCTTGGCGGGGATTTTCGTCCAGAAACGCCACAGGAACGGACGGTACCGTTCCTCGTCGTTGGGCGCGGACGTGGGGTTGACCCTGAACCCGCGCGGGTCGAGCGGCATAATCAGCTGATTGATCAGCGTGCCCTTTCCGGCGGCGTCCCATCCCTCGAACAGGATGATGACCGGGATATTCAGGTCTTTCGCCTCGCGCTGGAGTCCGGCGAGCTTGATCGTCATTTCTTCCATGAGATCACGGTATTTTTTCTTATCGAGTTTCTTCGTCAGGTCGATATTTTTTAGCATAAGTCTTCCTTCCATTATTTGTTTATTGTAAAACATTGTATTGAGAAAATCAAATTCCCGGATATGTCGAAAAAAGCGTAAAAAAAACGCCCTCACGATTGGCTATATAATGGGAAGTAAAAAGTGACAACTGACAAGTCCAAAGGGAGATAATTGTTTTCACCTGAACAGCCCGAACGGGGCGGGGGTTGCCGCAGAGTGTCACCCTGCGCCTGCCGAAGGGTACTTTGCGCTTCTCACTTTCTGCTTTTCACTATCCGGGAGGCATGATGAAATTCGAACGGTTTATCGGCGCGATGAGCGCGGACGAGAAGGTATTCCTGACGGGGCTATTCGACAATTACCTGAAGGACAGGGATACGCCGCTTTTGGACGGGGACGCCGCGCGGCTGAAAAGCGTCGTCGCGAAGGCGGAAAAGACCCTGCCGGAAGCCCCGCTGCGGAAACTGATATTCGCTGTCGCGGAGCTTATGAAGGATAAGCGAATGATGGAGAAAAAGTCCCTTCCGGTACGCCGGGAGAACATGGATCTGGTAGCGCATTCCAAGGCGGCGACCGCTATCCGGGATTTCCTGATGACTATCGAAGGCATGATCCGGCGGGACAAGTTCCCGTTCCTTACGCCTACGCGGTTCGGCGCGATCCTGCGGAAGTTCACTTTACAGGAACTTCTCCGCGACGGGTGCGAAAATAAAGTGTTGAAGGAATTGTTATCCCCGGACCGCTGAGGGGCGTCTGCCGTATTTATCCTTTCATTACGGGCAGGTTATCGATAATGACGATTGCGCGATTTCGGGCTTAGCCGTACGCAGTGAGCGCGGGCTAACGGGTTTTATTGGCTCGATACTACGTAATGGGTTTAGCCGTACGCAGTACCATCACAGGCTGACGATTACAATAAGCGCTATGTAGTGAAATGGGTTTAGCCGTACGCAGTGAGCGCGGGCTAACGGTTGTTATTGGCTCGATACTGCGTAATGGGTTTAGCCGTACGCAGTACCATCACAGGCTGACGATTACAATAAGCGCTATGTATTGTAATGGGCTTAGCCGTACGCAGTGAGCGCAGGCTAACGGTTGTTATTGGCTCGATACTGCGTAATGGGTTTAGCCGTACGCAGTACTTGCAATAATTTGCGCTTTCTTCTATAATTTCTCATGTCGGTTATCCCCAAATCGGATTTTCGGGAAAGCGTGTGAGAAATAAAAGCATGTTATTTTCATCGATGTTTCGTGCGGCTTGTGTTTGTCTTATCCTCGTTTTGTCGGGCGCGGGATTGTACGCGAAGTCTCAATTAACGAATCTGACGCCGGAGGAGGAGGAATGGCTTAAAGGGCATCCGGTCATCCGTGTCGCGCCGAATCCCATGTTCCCGCCTATCGAGTGGTATGATGAAAATGGGGATGTTCAGGGTTTGTCGATCGATTTCCTGAAATTAATCGCAAAGAAACTCGATATAAAGTTCGATATTATCCGCTTCGATTCATGGAGCAGTGTGCTGCAAAGCGCAAGGGATAAGGAAGTCGATTTGCTGTCGGCGGCGGCTTTTTCGACGGAACTCGAAAAACACATGCTGTTCACCATGCCGCATATCAATCTTTCCGGGGCGATAGTTACGAAAAATACGGTCACCGAATACCTGAATCCGGAGAAGATCAAGGGGATGAAGGTCGTTGTAGTAAAAGACGGGGTATGGGAGCAGTATTTAAAATCGAAGTATCCCGGTATCGTTTTGATAGAAGTATTCGATGTCCCCACAGGATTGCGGAAGGTTTCTTTCGGGATGGCGGACTGTATGATCGATAACATCGCGACAGTCAATTATTTTATCGAGAAAGAGGGATTGGCGAATCTGCGGGTTGCGGGCGAGCTGGATCATCTTGCAAAATACGGGTTTGCGATACGGAAAGATTGGCCCGTGCTTCATCAGGTTCTCATGAAGGCGATTGTCGCTACCTCGCATGAGGAAGTCATGCGCCTGGTCAATAAATGGATTACCGGCAGAATGGCTCCGCCCGTATCGCCCGAACAGTTTTCATCCATACTGGTCATCATTCTCGGCATCGGGGCGTTCCTCTTCGGCACAATCATGATAAACCGTTCCCTCAAACGGCAGGTTATCCAAAAAACCAAACAGCTGAATATCGAACTCAGCGAACGTATCAAAACGGAAGAAAAACTCCAGCAGGCGCGCGATGATCTCGAATTGAGGGTGCAGGAACGTACAAAGGAACTACAGGAACTGAACGCCGACCTCCAGAACGAGATTGAGGAAAGGATTAAGATAGAGAAGAAGATCGAAGCCGACCTGAAATTCCGTCAGAAATTTATCGACGCGATCCCGATCCCGATTTATTACCGCGATACCGAACGGCGGTTTCTTTTCTGCAATACCGCCTTCCTCGATCTTCTTGGGATGACGCATGAAGAAATCATCGGGAGAAGTGTCGAGGAAAAACTCGCGGAAGCGAAAATAAAAATAATGACCGACGTTGATTATACTAAAGCCGTGGTGTGGGATGACAGCCATGCGAACGATACGCTGGAAGCCGAGACTCTTCTTCGCGACGGCAAAGTTCATACGATTCTCTATAACCGTTCGCTCATCTATAACGCGGACGGGACGCCGGACGGCGCGATCGGCGCGATGCTCGATATTACCGACCGGAAATCCGCCGAAGCCGCGTTGCGGGAATCCGAGGCGAAGTACCGTGTGCTGGTGGAAAATCTGCAGGAGGGGGTGTTTATTGTCGACGACGAAAAATTCGTGTTTGTCAACGAGGCGTTTGCCAGAATCACCGAAACTGCGAAGGAACGTCTATACACGGTGAATGTGATCGATGTGATTGCGCCTGAGAGCCGTGAAGAATTCATGAGAATGACATTCGAGGGAAAAAGCGGGGATTCCGCTATAGAGGGAATGGAATTCGTCGGTATGTCCCTCGGCGAAAACCCCAAGCGGAAATATATGTCTATGAATTCAAGGATGATTACCTACAACGGCAGGCCCGCCGTGTTGGGGACAGTCCGGGATGTCACCGAACGGAAACGGATGGAAATGGAGATGGCCGAATCTGAGGAACGTTTCCGCAGTATTTTTGAAAACGCGCCGGTCGGTATTTTCCAATCTCTGCCGGACAGCTCGAAATTCTTAAAAGTAAACCCCACTTTTGCTAAAATATTCGGGTACGATACCCCCGATCATCTGATCGAGAGTATCACCGATATCCGGGAACAGCTTTACGCCGATAAGGAATCGCGCGACCGTTTCTTCAACGATGTACTTTCTAATCGCGATGTCTGGACGACTACCGAAGAGAAGTTTATCCATCAGACCGGAAAGGCGCTGATCGGCGAACTGATACTCCGGCTGAAACGGAACGAGAACGGGGAACCTGAGTATTTCGAGGGATTCTGCAACGATGTAACCGAACAGCGAAATATGGAGGAGGCGCTAAAGAACTCCGAACAGCAGTACCGTACGCTGATCGAGAATATCCAGGAAGGCGTATTTATTATTATCGATGATAAAATCCAGTTCGCAAACCAATCGTTTATAAAGATGATCGGCAAGCCCCTCGAAGAGGTGATCGGCCATAATATTAACGATTTTGTTTATTCGGAAGACGGCTCAGGGAATGTTTTCGAGCATGAGCATGTCTGTATGATGGAAGGATTCTGCGAGTATAATGTTATGCTGAAGAACAATCTGTCTCAAACCAGGACGGTATTGTATATCTCGTCCGCCCGTATCGATTATATGGGAAAGGAAGCGTTTCTGGGAACGGTGCGCGATATTACCGAGAAACGCCGTGCCACTGAAGAATTGGTACATCGCGATAAGGTGCTCGAGGGGGTTTCGCGGGCGATGCTGGAACTGGTAACCAATCCCGATTTCGAGATGGCGATCGAAAGCTCGTTGGGCAGTATCGGCCGGTGTACGGAGGTGGATAGGGTGTACCTTTTCCAGAACGAGCATACCGAGAACGGTGAAAAATTTATGTCGCTCCGTTTCGAATGGACGGCCGAAGGAATCGAGAAAATCGGCAGCATCCCGGATATGGGACGTGTCACCCATGAATGTTTTTCCAACGAATGGATTGATACGCTTTCCAAAGGCGGTTTTATCGATGTTTTAATTAAAGACCTGCCCGACAGCGAACGGAAGAATTATGCGTCCTTCGGCGTAAAATCGCTTCTTGCGGTACCGATCCAGATAAAAGATTATTTCTGGGGTTTCGTCGGATTCAACGATTGTACAACGGAACGGACTTGGTCGACTGCGGATGAATCGTTATTATCCGCTGTCGCGGGCGCTTTCGGGGAGGCGATTTCCCGGCACGAAGCGGAACAGGAGTTGATCAAGCTCTCGCAGGTTATCGAATACAGCCCGTCCTGTATTGCTATATTCGACCTTGACGGTAATTTCGAATATATCAATCCGAGCTTCCTTGAAAAATCGGGCGAATTTTTTAAAGAGGACGGGGAACTGAAACGTCTCGATCTCGATAAACTCGATCCCGCGATCAAAGAAACCGTGTTGTCCGGGAACGTCTACCGCGATGAAATGAAATTCGAGAAGGACGGAACGGTCACTTGGCTTGACAGTTATATCTATCCGATTAAGAACGATATGGGTAAGATTACCAACTTTACCTCGATGCAGATGGATATTACCGAACGGAAAAACGCCGAAGATAAAGTCCGGCAGTATATGGCGCTTCAGAAATCGATACTTGAGAGCGCGGAAAATGTCAGTATATCGTCGCTCGACAGAAATTATCAATACATTCTGTATAATAAAGCGCACGAAGAAATGACTTGGAAGTTGTGGAAGATGCATCCCAAAATCGGCATTTCTCAGCTCGACTGGCTTCCCGATTCCGCGGCCCGCGAAAGCGTGAAAAAAGGGATTGACCTGGTTCTTTCGGGGAAAAGTGTCACTGAAATCGAAGCATTTTACGAGAGGAAACTCCCCGGCGGGCAGGCGGTGTATGTCCCGTACGAATACTCGGATAAGACCGGCGAATGCGTGTACTATGAGAATATTCACAGCCCCATTCTCACCGACGAGGGCGAGATTATCGGTATCACATCGTTTGCGTTCGATATCACCGAACGGGTTCGCGCGGAAAACGAACTCCGCACAGCGAAGGAAGAAGCCGAGGCCGCCACTAAGGCGAAAAGCGAATTCCTCGCGAATATGAGCCACGAGATCCGTACGCCGATGAACGCGATTATCGGTATGACCGAACTCGCGCTGACCAACGATCTCGATCAGAAGCTTGCGGAGTACCTTTCTATTATACGCGGGTCTTCTCAATCCTTACTGCAGATCATCAACGATATCCTCGACTTTTCCAAGATCGAAGCGGGAAAGATGGAACTGGAACAGACCGAGTACAACCTCTCGGAAATACTCGATCAGATAATCGATATGTTCCGTACCCGCGCGATTGAAAAAGATATCGAGATGATTATCTCCGCCGATAAGGACGTCCCGATGCTGCTTCTCGGCGATCCGCTGCGCATCAGCCAAATCCTTATCAATCTGGTATCCAACGCGATTAAGTTTACCGACTCAGGCTCAGTGATTATCCGTGTCGAACTCAAGAAACAGTATGATAATGTCGTACAGCTTCTTTTTTCGATCGAGGATACTGGAATGGGAATTTCACAGGAAAAAATTAACAAACTCTTCGAGTCTTTTACGCAGGCCGACGGTTCGACCACCCGGAAATTCGGTGGGACAGGGTTGGGACTCGCGATCAGCAGAAGCCTTGTAGAGCTGATGGGCGGGGAGATCGGGGTAGAATCGAAAGAAGGCAAAGGCTCGACATTCTATTTTACTATAGCCGCCGAACTCCAGAAGAAGGGCAAAACGAGGGGTTTAGTCCTCCCGAAAGAACTTTCAGACCTGAATGTGCTGATAGTGGACGACAACGCAGCGACGCGGATCGTGCTTTCCCAGATGCTGTCGTCGTTCGGATTTAAAACGTTGAGCGTATCGGGCGGCGCGGATACCCTGAACGAACTAAAAAAACGCTCTGGTAAGAAGGGCAGGCAATTCGGTCTCCTGATGATCGACTGGAAGATGCCTGGGCAGAACGGAATTGAGCTTGCGAAAGAAATAAAAAATAATGATAAATGGGGGAAAATCCCCGTCATTCTGATGACCGCGTTCGGAAGCGTACGCGAGATCAATGAGGCCAAGAATATCGGTATTGACGCGTTCCTGTTCAAACCGATCAAGCAGTCCCAGTTATTCGATATCATCATCGATCTTTTTTCGGGCGCTGCGGAGCGGAAGAGCCTTAGCAGGGATAATATGCTGACCCGCGGGTCGTTAACCCGTTCTTTTGTGAGCGGTGCGAGGGTTCTGCTGGTCGAGGATAACCGGATCAACCAGAAGGTTGCGACCGAGATCCTTTCGCAGTCCGGCGTCCATGTCGAGATCGCCAACAACGGGATCGAGGCTGTCGAAGCGGTCAAGAACCAGCCGTACCATGCGATCCTGATGGATGTGCAGATGCCGGAAATGGACGGATTCGAGGCCACCCGCAGGATACGGCAGGACCCGCGCTTCATCGATATCCCGATTATAGCGATGACCGCCAACGCGATGAAGGGAGACCGGGAGAAATGTCTCGAGGCCGGGATGAACGATTATATTTCCAAACCGATACATATAGAAGAACTGTTTTCGGTATTGAAGAAGTGGATCGAGCCCGGCGGATTGGAACAGGCCGAGGCGGAGAAGACTGCAGCGCAGGGCAACGGGCACTTCCCGTCAGAATTGCAGGGGATCGATATTATATCCGCTCTGAAACGGCTGGAGAATAACAAGGAACTTTATCTCGAACTTTTACAGGACTTCCTGCAGGAGAACAAGGGTTTTGCCGATAAGATACGCGATTCGTTGAAGAAGCACGACAAAGAATCCGCCCACCGTTTGGCTCACACCCTGAAGGGAGTGGCCGGCGCGATCGGGGCGTCCGACCTCTACCTGTCCGCGCGCGAACTGGATGAAGCGTTCAAGAACGGCGAACAGGAGCGTTATAGAGAATTGGTTCAGAAGGTCGAGAAGGATTTGGGTATCGTTATCAGCGCGATCGAACAGTTTTTCAGCCGGTCGCCGCAGGCCGTTGACTCACACCGCGATACGAAGATCGATGCCGATAAACTCAGGCCGGTCTTGCTCGAACTCCGCAGGCTTCTTCGCGCGGGCGATTTGGATGTAGAGACTGTTATGAAAAGCATCGAAAAGGACATGCTCCGTTCGGAATACTCGGAGTACTATACCCGTCTGAATAAGCATATATCGAATTACCGTTTCGACGAAGCGGAAAAACTTCTGCTGGAGTTGGGGTATAAAATCGGGGTCGAGTGGGGTGATGAAAAATGAGCGATAGAAAAACGGTTCTGATAATCGACGACACGCCTCTCAATATAAAAATACTCTCGGACGCGCTGAAGGACATATACCGTATTCTGGTCGCGCCGAACGGGGAACGCGGACTGGAACTTGCGCGTGGAGAGAACTCGCCGGACGTGATCCTGCTGGATATCATGATGCCCGGGATGGACGGTTTCGAGGTATGCAAACGGTTAAAGTCAGATACGGCTACGTCGGGTATACCCGTGATGTTTATCACCGCGATGGAGAAGGGCGCGGACGAGAAAAAGGGGCGCGAACTGGGCGCCGCCGACTTTGTTTTCAAGCCGTTCAGTATCCCCGATTTGAAAAAACGGATCAGTAAAATAATTCTTTAACGCGAGGCTGCGATGGGGGATATGCAGAGTATCCTGATTGTCGAGGATTCTCAGGTCAATCTCCGTATATTAAGCGAAACCCTGAAGAAGGATTACCGCTTGAGGATCGCGCGGGACGGCGGCGAGGCTCTCGCAATACTCGCGGAGGGCGGCCTTCCCGATCTGATCCTGCTCGATATCGTGATGCCGGATATGGACGGCTACGAGGTATGCCGGCGCATTAAATCCGACGCCCGTACGGCGGATATCCCGGTGATCTTCATCACTACTATGACGAAAGAGGAAGACGAGTCGCGCGGGTTCGATCTGGGCGCGGTCGATTATATCATAAAACCGTTCAGCGTCCCGGTACTGAGAAAAAGGATACGGACGCATCTCGACCTGAACACCTACCGGAAGTCGCTGGAGGAACGGAACCGCGAGCTTGCGAGCCTGAACCTGAAACTGCGCGATTCCAACGAGGACCTCGAGAGTTTCGCGTATGCCGTATCGCACGACCTGCGCGAACCTCTCAGGGTAGTGATGAATTACCTGACTTTGCTCGAAAAAAGCGTTGCGGCGGGTCTGGAATCCGATAGCGCTGGTTATATAAAATACGGTACCGAAGCGGTACAGCGGATGGACAGGATGATCGCCGATCTCCTCCGGTACTCGCGCATCCAGAGGCAGGCCGCCGAGTTCGAGGAACTCGATATGAAAGACGTGCTGCGGCTCGCGACGATGAACCTCAGCGCGAGGATCGAGCAGACGGGCGCGGAGATCATCATCGGGGAATTACCCCGGTTGCGCGGGGACAAGCTCCAGATCATCCGCGTATTCCAGAACCTGATCGGGAATGCCCTGAAGTTTACCGCTCCCGGGGTCAAGCCAGTGATTACTGTCGGGGGGAAGACGATCGACGACGGGGTGCTGTTCTCGGTCGCCGATAACGGTATCGGGATAGATGAAAAAGACCGTTCACGGCTGTTTATACCGTTCCAGAGGCTGAACGCCGAGGACGGTTATGAAGGTACTGGGATCGGCCTCGCGCTATGCAGGAAAATAATAGAACGCCACGGCGGAAAGATTTGGGTGGAATCGGGGGATGGGGGCGGTTCCGTGTTTTATTTCAGTATTCCCGTACTGTAACCGGAGGAACAATGGAAGAACGAAAAGCCCGTGTTTTAATTGTAGACGATACCCCTATCAACATTAAAGTCCTATCGGATGCGTTGAAGGACGATTATAAAATATCCGTCGCGCAGAGCGGAAAAAAAGCGCTCGAACTGGTGCGCAATCCCGAACAGCCGGATATTATCCTGCTGGACGTCATGATGCCGGAGATGGACGGATACGAGGTATGCCGGAAGCTCAAGTCCGACACCGCGACAAAGAAGATACCTGTTATATTTGTTACCGCGATGAGCGAGGAGCAGGACGAGACGCTCGGATTCGACGTCGGCGCGGTGGACTATATCACCAAACCGTTCAGTATCCCGCTCGCCCGCCAGAGAATCGGACTGCATATCGAACTGAAGCGTTACCGGGATTCGCTCGAGGAACTGGTGAACGAACAGACGCTGATTATCCAGAAGGAGCGCGATCACGCGGTACTCCTGCGGGATAAGGCCGAGAAGCAGTTGGAGGATTTCCTGATGGTGCTCGCCACCGCGATTGAATCGAAGGATCCATATACGGGACGTCATGTGGAACGTGTCGCCTTGTTCTCGAGGGACCTTGCCGCGATGTACGGGATCGCCGGCAAGGAACTAAACGACCTCTATCTGGGCGCGATCGTCCACGATGTGGGAAAGATTGGCGTCCGGGAATCGGTGCTGAATAAACAGGGCAAACTGGAGCCTGAAGAATTCGAACATATCAAGATGCACCCGGTATTCGGCAGAAATATCCTTTCCAAGCTCGAGGATATCGAGGTCGCGTACATGATCGCCTATCACCATCAGGAGCGTTGGGACGGAAACGGATACCCCGACGGACTATCGGGCACCCGGATACCGTTAGTCGCGCGAATTGTTACTGTCGCCGATTACTGGGACGCGATCACGTCGGACAGGCCGTACCGCCCGGCGATGCCGGTCGAAAAGGCGATGCAGATCATGCGGGATGAACGCGGCAAGGCGTTCCAGCCTGAACTGCTCGACCTCTTCCTCGACGATAAAGAAAAAATCTACCTGCGTTATCTCGACAGGCGGTAAGGAATAATCATTGATAAAAACAGTCAAATTGCGGCCGGGGCGCGAACGCTCCGCGCTCCAGCGGCATCCGTGGCTCTTCGCGAGCGCGGTCAATCTCCCGAAAGAGTCCATAGAACCGGGCGAGACCGTACGTGTGGCCGATTCGCGCGGCGAATTTGTCGCGTGGGGCGCCTGCAACCCCCGTTCTAAAATAACCCTGCGCCTGCTCGAATGGGACGAAGGGCGCGCTATCGATACCGGATGGTGGCGCGGTATGATCGAACGTTCCGCCGCGCGGCGCGGGGAGTTGTTCCGGTCTGCGGATACCGACGCGTTCCGGGTGGTTTTCGGGGAGGCCGACGGGCTTCCGGGGCTGATTGCCGATTATTACGCAGGGTATATCGTGACGCAATTCCTGACCGCAGGCGCGCTCCGTATCAAGTCCGAATTGATCGATATTTTAGTTCAAGTCCTTAAACCGAAAGGTATCTATTCCCGCGCGGATAACGAACTTCTTGCTCTCGAGGGCGTCAGCGACCAATCGGGCGCTGTTTTCGGCGAATCCCCGCCCGATGACCTGATTGTCAGGGAGAACGGGATGAAGTATTACGCCGACCTGCGTTCCGGGCAGAAGACCGGGTTTTACGCCGATCAGCGGAATAACCGCCGGATTGTTTCAGGGTATGCGCGCGGAAAACGTGTGCTGGACTGTTTCTGCTATTCGGGGGGATTCACGATGGGGTGTCTGGCAGGCGGAGCGGAAAGTGTTGTCGCCGCCGATTCGTCGCATGAGGCGCTCGAACTGCTCGGACGGAATATCGGGCTGAACGGGTTCGACCCCGCGAAGGTGCGTACGGTCGAGGCGGACATATTCCAACTGCTGCGGGATTACCGTGATAACGGGGAAAAGTTCGATCTGGTGATACTCGACCCTCCGAAGTTCGCGCCGACTAAGGCGTCTCTGGCGAGAGCGATGCGGGCGTATAAAGACCTGAACCTGCACGGCATCAAGTCTCTCGCGGAGGGCGGCATACTTGCGACATTCTCATGCTCGGGAGGAGTCACTGCGCGCGACCTGAAAATGGCGCTCGCGTGGGCGGCGACCGACGCGGGGTGCGAGATGCAGATTATCGAATACCTGACCCAGGCAGAGGACCACCCGATGCGTCTGGCCTATCCCGAATCGGAATACCTGAAGGGGATTATCGCGCGTAAGACCGGTTAGCGTTCCATCAGGTATTTCATATACTGGAAGCGGGAGAATATTTTAGCGATCGCAGGGTCTTTCCCGCAGAGTTTTCCGCGTATATCGTTGATGCTCTTGTGCCCGTTCTTATCCAGCCAGGCGTCGATCTGGGCGGTCAATTCTTTCAGGTACTCGATCTTATGGAGATAGAGCGCGGATGTGACCTGAACCGCTTTCGCACCTGCGAGAATCAGTTTGATCGCCTGTTCGCCGTTATGCACGCCGGTTGAACCGCAGAGGTCGCAGCGGGTCTCGTGGGACAGCAGTCCTATCCATCTGAGAGGCACCATAAACTCGTCGGGCGAACTTACGCCGTGCCCCGGGGTCACCTTCATTTTATCGAGGTTGATATCGTTATGCAGGAAACGGTTGAACATGACGACCGCGTCCACTCCGTCGAATTCCAGATGCCGGATGATCGACGCGAGATTGGTGAACTGGTTGCTGATCTTCAGCGCGACGGGGATTTTTACCTGAGACTTCACGGCGCGAAGGATTTTCAGGTAGCGTTCCTCGATCTCCTTGGAATCGTCGCGGTGGTCTATATCGAAGATAAAAACGTTCAGCTCGATACCGTCGGCGCCCGCTTCTTCGAGCTTCCGCGCGAAATCCAGCCATCCTTCGGCGCTTACACAGTTGACACTGGCGATCACGGGGATTTGCACCGCTTTCTTGGAATCGGATATCAGTGAGAGATACTTCGATACGCTTCTGTCGCGAGTCATCGCCTGAACATACTCGGCGGCTTCGGGATGCATATCGAAATTCGCCGTTTTCATTTCCTGATGGACTTCCGAGTGAATCTGCTCCTCGAAGATGGATTTCAATATTACAGCGCCCGCTCCGGCCGCTTCGCACTTTTTTACATCTTCCGCAGTATTCGTCAGCCCGGAACTTCCGACTATCAGCGGGCTTTTCAGCGACAGTCCCATATACTTTACCGCAAGATCGGCCATATCGCCCCTCCGTTTTTCATCGTTAATAAATTCTATATCAAGATTGACGGTTAGGCAATAAACGGAGAAGTTTAATTTGACATTTTTTCCGTTTGAACATAGGCTTTAAGCGTCGTGATGTGAAGGAGGGCGCGGGCATATGAATAACGAACTGTTTCGCGAATTGTTCGAAAACCCCCGGATTTCGCGGGAATATTTCCATGTCTATCTCGTGGGGAAATACACTATCCCCGTATCGGTTGCGGGGCACCTGTTCCTGCTGTTCTTCTTTTTCGCGCTGGGGATATACCCCCTCGCTATCGTGAATATTTTTTCCGTCGCCGTATGGATTCTCGCGTATTTCATCAGCCAGAGGGGGCGGCAGTTCGCGGCGATGGTGATCGGGTTTTTCGAAATCCTTCTGCATGCCGTACTCGCGCTGTACTTCCTCGGATGGCGGAGCGGGTTCCATATTTATATCATCGCGGTCATTTCCTATATTTTCCTATTCCCGACACGCAGGCTGGTCTGGAAGATCGTATTTACATCGGCGCTCTGTCTTCTTTATATCGCGCTCAATCTCTACACCGGGCAATTCCCGCCGGTTTTTACCCTCGATCCGGTATTCATGACCATATTCGAGAATTACAACGGGGCGATACTGATATTCCTGGTAGGGTATATGTCCTACTACTACTCGAAGTCCTCGTCGAAGGTGGAGAAGGCGCTCGATAAGGAGCTGGGCCGTTCCGACGCGCTCCTGCTGAATATCCTGCCGGAGCAGATCGCGCACAGGCTCCGCAAGTCCGAGGGGCGTGTCACGATCGCCGACAGGTACAGTTCGGTAACCGTCCTGTTCGCGGATATCGCCGGGTTTACCCCGTTCTCCGCGAAGAACCCGCCGGAAAAAATAGTCGAAATCCTGAACGAGATATTTTCAATGTTCGATATCCTCTGCGAGATGTATGGGCTGGAGAAGATCAAGACGATCGGCGACAGTTATATGCTCGCGGGCGGGCTTCCTGTCGAATGCGGCGACCATTGCGAACGTACCGCGGATATGGCGCTCGACATGATCGAATCGATGGAGCGTCTCCGTGCCGATAACGGTATCCCGCTGTGTATCCGAATCGGGATGAGCGAGGGGCCTGTGGTCGCGGGGGTGATCGGCACGAAGAAGTTTACGTACGACCTCTGGGGCGACACGGTGAACACCGCGAGCCGGATGGAGTCGCACGGCGAGATCGGGAAGGTGCATTGCTCGGAGAGTGTGTACGCCGCGCTAAAGGATAAATATCAGTTCAAGAAGCGCGGGGAGATCGAGGTCAAGGGCAAGGGTAAGGTGCAGACGTATTTCCTTGAGGGGAGGAAGTTTTAAGTGACAAGTGACAATTAACAAGGAGAAAGTAAAAAAAACAGCAGGTAAGAAAGTACCCGCGAATGCACGCGAATAAACGCGAATAGGGAAGGAGTTTTTATGCGGGGTTTAATCATGTTTTAATTTTAAGTGTTTATTAACCCTAAGGAAGGTGAAATAGATGAATACAATTATTATCGATACAATTGATAAATTTGCGAACGTAATATCGAATTATTCTTCTAATACAATCTTTATTCAAATCCAGCAAAATAATATCACAGATTGGATTATAGCAGGAGCGACCGTTGTTTCAGTAGTAATATCAATTATATTGATCAGCGTTAGTATTAGTATCTCTAAAACTGCGAATAGACTTGAGGAAAGCCAAAAGGACAGTGATTTTTCAATATATCTAAGTAACAAGTATTCTTCTGATGAAATACAGGTAGCGGTTAGGTACTTATGGAAATTCTATAGATGCTGTGTTGAAATTGCTAAAAAGAAATACAATATCAGTAATGAGTTTTTAGATTCTAGTATTAAAAAATTCACAAAAGTTTTTGTATTATTATTTCATTGGAACCAAAGAGCTGATAAAAAACATTCAAAGGAGTATAAAAATGGGATAGATAAAAAACGAAAAATAGTAAAATCTTTTTATCACCATCTTGCAGTTCTATATAAAAGGGGAATGATTGAAGATGGTTTTATATTTAGCATTTGGGGTCATGAAGATTTAGAAATAATTCCGAGAATAATTCTCCCACTTGAAATAGAGCTTTGGGAGGACAAAAAACAAATACATCACAATAATAAGTATGTTGATCAAACAAAGCAGGAAGCAATGAAGCATTATATCATGGTTTTTCTTAATTTATATAAATCATCTCGAAAATATATCGAGACTTTAGAAAAAGAGAGAGTTATTCTAAATGGATTTAACCCTGCCGATATGATTGAGGAGAGGTTAGGAATCTATTAATATACAGGCATCCATTTTTAAAAACATTAACCCGAAACTAAAATTTGGTATAGAGTAGATTTCATCGTAACTAGTTCAGCTAATACATGAATATAAAAAACATCTTTTTACTAATTTATACGTATTTTTTAGAATCGGTAAAAAGTGAAGTTGGACTAATTTATTCCACCTTCTGCCGCCACCACGGGTCTGCCTCGAATAACAGCGCGACCTTATCCAGCGCCTCGTTATACAGTTGGCGGATAACTGCATCGGACGGGTATCCGTTCTTGCCCGGCTTATAGGGTATTGCATGAGTCACCGTGTAGTCCTGATGATAGATGACCGTGCTCTCCAATGACAGGTTCGCGTCGACATCTATCTTCACCCCGATCAATTTCGTATCGGGCGCTTCGGTCGTATAGAACGCGAACGAGAAGAGGGTGGCCATCGATATATGATTGTAGTCCCACTTAGTAGGATGCACCTTGAATACCTTCGACAACGCGCGGGCGAGATTGTCCGGGTAAAACATTTGCTCGGGGATAAATTTTACGCTTCCGTCGTCAGGCACCATCGTTGACCCGGGACCGAGTATCACCGGGGCTTTTTTATCGAATTGGAAGATATTTTCCCCCGGCCCCGGAAGCCCCATCTTCCATCCGCCGAGCACCTGCAGATCGACCGTAGCGGGCGGAACCTTCGGTGTTTCCTTCTTCGCGGCGGATTGGCATGATGACAATGCGACCGCAACGGACAACGCAAGCGTTATGGGCATTATTCTCATTTAATTCTCCCCAAGTATTATTGACAGATTTTATCATATTTCCGCCCTCCTGACAATTTTTATTACAGGTGAGAGGTACGCATTTCTACTATGCCCGGAAAGCTCGAGCCTCCATCACGGGCTATGTAGAAGTAGGAGTAACCGGCTATATATCGGGATTAGCCCGCGCAGCGGTTGACATTTTTCGGAGGCGAGCTTAAGATAATCGCATGTAGAAAATAATGCTAACGGAGGCGGTGATGGCCAAGGATTTTCCCTATCCGATATGGAATATTGAGATGGAAACGATGGATTTGGAGACGCGGAAAACTCTCCAGCTCTATCGCCTGAAGGAACTGGTATCGTATGTATACGACAGGGTTCCGTTCTATAAAAAGAAATTCGACGAAACGGGCATCAAGCCCGCCGAAATAAAATCCCTCTCCGATATCGCCGGACTCCCGTTCACCACGAAGGGCGACCTGCGGGATAACTATCCCTACGGCATGTTCGCGGTACCGTTGGACGATATCGTCCGTATCCACGCGTCGAGCGGAACGACCGGGAAACCGACAGTGGTGGGATACACCCAGGAGGATATCGATACATGGTCGGAGGTGATGGCGCGTTCCATGATGTCCGGCGGGACTACCCGTAAATCCATTGTGCAGAACGCTTACGGGTACGGTTTGTTTACCGGCGGTCTCGGCGCGCATTACGGCGCGGAACTTCTCGGCGCGAGCGTCATCCCGATCTCCGGGGGCAACACCGCGCGGCAGATCCTTGTTCTGCAGGACTTCGGCTCGGACGTGATCACATGTACGCCGTCTTATTCATTATACCTTGCCGAGGAAATCGAAAAGGCGGGCATCGATCCGAAGTCGCTGAAACTGCGCTACGGGATTTTCGGCGCGGAACCATGGACGGAATCCATGCGGATGGAGATCGAGAAACGCCTGCCGATCAAGGCGATCAATATATACGGCCTTTCGGAGATCATCGGCCCCGGCGTCGCAAACGAATGTCAGGAACAGAAGGGGATGCATATCTATGACGACCATTTCTATCCTGAGATTATCAACCCTGAGACCGGGGAACATGTACAGGACGGGGAGTTGGGCGAACTTGTGATTACCACGCTGACCAAAAAGGGCATTCCGCTTATCCGCTACCGTACACGCGACCTCACCCGTATCCTGCCCGGGGATTGCCCGTGCGGACGGACTCACCCGAGGCTCGACCGTATTATGGGGCGTTCCGACGATATGCTCATTATCCGAGGCGTCAACGTGTTCCCGTCGCAGATCGAGGAAGTCCTTGTGCAGATCGAGGAGGTCGCGCCGCATTACCAGTTGATCGTCGACCGCGACCATAATCTCGATGTGCTGACTGTAATGGTCGAAGTGAACGATAAGCTGTTCTCGGACGAGATCAAAGGGCTGGAAGCGGCCGAGAAGAAGGTCGCGCACGCTATCCATCAGATGATCGGGATATCGGTAGTCGTCAAGCTGGTGGAACCGCGCACGGTCGCCCGCAGCGAAGGCAAGGCGAAACGTGTGATCGATAACCGTAAATTAAATTAACAGGAGGGACCAATGATAAAGCAGGTTTCCGTATTCATGGAAAATAAGGTTGGAAGACTTTTTCATATCGCGAAAACGCTCGGAGATAACAAGATCAATATTCGGGCGCTCTCGCTAGCGGATACGTCGGATTTCGGCATACTGCGCCTGATAGTGGACGAGCCTGAAAAGGCGATCGGTGTCCTGAAGGCCGAGAATTATACTGTATCGCCAACCGACGTGCTGGCGATAGAAGTGGAAGACCAGCCGGGCGGCCTCGCGAAAATTCTCGGGCTATTCGATAAAAACGGGATCAACATCGAGTATATGTATGCGCTTCCGAAACGCACCGGCGATAAAGCGGTCATGATCTTCCGTTTCGACGACAGTTCCATCGAAGGCAAGCTGGACGCTGTTGGGATAAAACCGCTTCAGACGGAGGATGTAAAAACGATATAACTTTCATATTTGCGGAGGATCAAATGGGAGGTAATCCTGACGAGGTACGGGAGATAATCGCGAAAAAGCTCGGTGTGGATATTTCGGAAGTTAAGGAAGGGGTACCGCTTGCCGATCTCGGAGCGGATAAGCTGCTGATTGTGGAAATAGGCGCAGAGCTGGAGGAACGGTTCCGGGTAGACTGCCCCCCGGAAATCGCGGTCGGATTTCAGAATGTGGGAGATGTCCTGAAATTTATGGGCAGTGTTTAGGACGAAAACGACGGGTCGGTGAAGATATTTACCACCGGTGTCTGTATTGTAAGCAGTACAGTGAAAAACAGGGTTAAAGTAAATAAAAGTACTGTGAGAATGATCAGGCCTTTCTGAAACACGACTTCCTCGAGGGTGCGTTCCAGAAGAACGGCGAAATAGAACGCGGCGAACGCGGCGAGATTTACATAGGATACTCTCAGCCATTCCATATTGATATTCCCCGCAACCGCGGGGATGAAGCTCCAAATCAGCATAAATACATACGGGATAAATACCATCGAAAGCATCCGCGCGAAGAGATAGGATTGGCTATTCGTAATCCGTTTCCGGTCGATCAGGAATTCGGCCGCGCCCGCGATCAGCGCAGTGATGAACGCGATCATTCCCTGCCGAAACAGGGATTCCCCCGCTGGGCCGATGATATTGCCGGACGGAGTAAGCACGGCCTTATACAGGAAAGATAGGGCAAAGTAAAGTACCCAGAGAACGACAGATTTCAGCAGGGGCGGGAGAAGGTGGTTTTTCATTTTCAAACTTCTATTTTTTTTGTTTTATTTTTATTAATCATAGTATTTTCTTTTCATAATTGTTATTTTCCAGCCATTCCCAGTATTTTCTATGATTGCCCGAATACTAAAATCCTGATTGAATAAATATTTCCCATAAATAAATCCTTCTTCTCCATTCCACAAACGCACTTTTAGCCATTGATATTTTTCATCGTTAATCGTTTCATAAACCCCTGAATAATCTACTAAATATATTACTTCATATGATATTTGGGTAATAATTTTACTTTTACTCGAAGGTTCGGCTCGAACATTTACATTTTTACCCGCAACAATATAAAATTCGAACTCGTTAAAAGGCTCACCGAATTTTTCAAGTTCCTCCAATACTTTGTCTTTATAAGTCTCAATAATATAGGGTTCTTCCACCCCATTATACCAATAGGGCAATATAAACTTAGTTTCGGAGTAAAATGCCCCGCTACTATTGAGAAGCATGGACATATATCCCCAGAAACTTGAATGTTCTGGATCTTTATCTAATTTCCATACTTTTAAAAAATTCTGGACGCCGGGTTTGTATTCGTGATCACAATCAATATTAGGTGATATTAATTCCACGAGAGCGTTAACATCCTTCTTCTCTACAGCTTTTTTTAATTTCTCTAAGTATTTATTTAGGGTGGGGTCTTTCCATGATTCATCTATAGGAGGTATACTAGTCTTTTTATATTTTTTAACTGCTTCACCGTCGAAGGATGAAGAGTAACTTATGAAAGTAAAAATGAAAGTGAAGATATATAAAGAAATCCGAACCGCGACCCAATTTTTAAAAAAAGTATTCATGATTGGATCCTCAATAAGAGTTTTCCGTAAACGCAAACTTGGCGAGAAAGGTTTATTGAGATAATAAGCCTACGGAGAGGGGGGGATTTGAACCCCCGGTACCCTCGCGGGCACACCTGATTTCGAGTCAGGCCCGATCGACCACTCTGGCACCTCTCCATGGGGAACATATTATAATAAGTATCCCCTGAAAACGCAAGAAAATCCCCTTGAAACTGTTCTATCGCTTGATCGTTAAAATCTTATTAGTTCCCACCTTAGCCTTATAGAGCTCCGGAAGATGCATACTGACCTGTTCCAGAAGCTCGTCGTCGGATATAGCTGTCACCCGTCCGTTATCGTACTCTATCTGAACCCAGTCGCTGATCTTCGCGACTCCCGGTTCATCCTTCTTTATCTCGGATGCCTTGTCGAGATTGAAGTTGACGTTGATCCACGCCGCTATCCCGGCAAGCCCGGATTTATCGGTAATCATCACTTCGAGCGGGCGGTTCAGGATCTGCTTGGTGTCGAATATATTGTATATTTCCTCGTCTTTTAGTAATCCGTCGGCATGTATGCCCGCGCGGGTGGTATTGAAGTCCTTCCCGACAAACGGCATGTTGGGAGGGATAATAGTCCCGGTCTCTCTCTCCATGAAGTCCCTGATTTCGGTGATCGCTTCGAGATTCATCCCGTTGGTATCGCCGAACAACTGAGCGTACTCGATACACATAGCCTCCAGCGGAGTGTTGCCCGTTCGCTCTCCGATCCCCAGCAGCGAGGCGTTAACCGCGCAGCATCCGTATAGCCATGCTGTCGCGGCTGCGACCAGACCCTTATGGAAATCGTTATGTCCGTGCCATTCGAGTTGGGTTGGGGGTACGCCCGCATACTCCTTGAGCGAGTAAACTACACCCTGTACGCTTCTCGGTAGTGATGTTCCCAGATAGGTAACACCGAGACCGAGAGTATCGCATGCACGGATTTTTATCGGTATTCCCGATTCTTTGGAGAGTTTCATGAGTTCTCGGGTAAACGGTACGACAAAACCGAAAAAGTCCGCACGTGTGATATCCTCGAAATGACAGCGCGGAATGACACCGATGCTCAGTGCATCCTTTGCTATTCCCAGGTACATATCCATAATCTGGTTGCGGGTTTTCTTCATTTTCTTGAAGATATGGTAATCCGAGACCGACATGAGGATACCCGTTTCATTGATACCAACCTGCTTGACAAGCTCGAAATCCGCTTTGCTTGCGCGTACCCATGAGGTGATCTCGGGATATTTATAATCCAGCGCAAGACATTTCTCAAACGCCTCACGGTCTTTCTTGCTGTAGAGGAAAAATTCGGTCTGACGGATCATTCCGTTGGGGCCGCCTAATTTATTAAGGAGTTTATAAATAGTAACAATCTGGTCGGGGGTGTACGGCGGGCGCGACTGCTGACCGTCTCGGAACGTAGTATCGGTGATCCATACTTCCTTCGGGGTCTCCATCGGGACTGCGCGGTTATTAAACGGAATCTTCGGGATTTCAGTGTACGGAAATATATTACGGTAGTACTGTCCCTCGGTCACATCCACCAAATGATACGTGTCCGCTTCCGCCCTCAGACGGTTGGTCTTTGTATCTTTGACCAGATTTTTATGCAGATCGATTTCCATAACAGCCTCCATAAAGATTGAAAACTATTTTATAATAATTGCATTGAGAAGGACGGATTTTAGTGTAAATGGGTATAATACCGAAAGGAAATTTAGCGAAGGATATGCGGAAAAAAATTCTATGCTTCTTCCGCTCGCCGTCTCATAGAATATTGTATCGAATCCAACGGATAAAATCAAGTTACCGGGTATTGGTATTTTCCGTTCCGGTCAGCAAAAAACCCACATGGAGTACCATGCGGGTCTGATATACGCGCCTAACAGGAGTCGAACCTGTGGCCTAAGGATCCGCAATCCTTCGCTCTATCCAGCTGAGCTATAGGCGCATTAAAACTGTGGTACGGAGTTCCCCGTCACCGTCAATTCGAGGTCAATATTATATCTTATTTTTCTATCCCCGTCAAAAAATATTAAAGTATAACCGGAAGTGTTTCTCGTTGCAATTATCATGTTCCGGGGATATAATATTATGGTATATCAGCAATTTCCGGAGGAATCTATGAAACAGTGTGTAATTGCGGTATTTATCGCTCTGGCTGCGGTCTCGCTATGGGCTGGGGGTGATCAGGCGGGATTTGAAAAAACGGTGATTACCCCTGAAGACCAGTCGTCCCAGGATAAAGAGTTGAAGATTTATATCGGGAAGCTCCATCAGGCGGTCAAGAGCAAAGACCTTGCGGCGCTGAAGTCGCTTACATCACCCGATATCCAATGCAGTTATACCTACGGCTGGAAAAACTTCCTGACGTTCTGGAAGCTCGATAAAGACCCTAAGGATATCGTATTCTGGAAGATTATGGAATTCCTGCTGATAAACGGCGGCTCCTATCACGGCGATCAATATGTTATGCCTTACTGGTTCGATAATATGGTCTATAAGGAAACCTTTGACGGGGCATATTACGCCGACAATGTGATCGCCGGGAAGAACGTCAATGTCCGCAAGGAGCCGTCGTCGAAAAGCCCGGTGATCGCCTCGCTTTCCTACGAACTCGTCGTATTCATGGAGTATACCGATAAGCAGGAAACTGTGGGCGGAGAGACCTATAACTGGATCAAGATCATGATGTCCGACGGGAAAATCGGCTACGTATTCGGGAAGTATGTTTATAACACATACAGTTTCCGCGCGATATTCCATAAGGGAGAGGACGGCGGATGGAAAATGACCGCCCTGACTGTGGGGGACTGAGCTATATTCTTAATCCATATTTTCTATTGACATTCCGCGCAATCGTGGTATGATACTTCATTACTCATCGGGGGTACTTCATGGAACTTTACCAGAACGTCAAGCCCATCTCGCACACCGGGAAATCGGATATCGGGGTTCTCATCAGTCACGGGTTTACCAGCACCCCGCAGTCGCAGGATTATATGGCGAAACGGTTTGCCGATGCTGGATTCCATGTCGAATGTCCCATCCTGCCCGGGCACTGCACGAAATGGCAGGACCTGAATAAAGTCAGCTATACCCAATGGATCGATACCCTTTATAACTCGCTCGATGCCCTCAGACAGCGCGCGTCGTTTATTGTGATGGAGGGGTTGTCGATGGGCGGGACTCTTACCCTATATTTCGCGCAGAACTATCCCGATATCAAGGCGGCGGCGGTGGTCAATCATGCGCTATGGCTGGGAAGCCCGCTGATCCCGCTCTCTCCTGCGCTGAAGTATATCATGCCGTCCACACCAGCGATCGCCGGGGATATCAAAGACCCGTCCGCGCGGGAATACGCCTATACCCGGACACCGATCGGCGGGGTCGCCCAGTTATGGAAACTCGCCAAGAAAGTTATACGCGACCATGATAAAATAAAAGTTCCGCTCATGATATTCAAATCCGAGGACGATCATGTCCTGCCGAGGAAGAACGCCGAATTCACCTATCAGAACGCCGCGAGTGGGGTGAAGGAACTGATATGGCTGAAGAATTCCTTCCATGTCGCGACCCTCGATTATGATAAGGACTTTATTGCCGATAAAACCATCGAATTTTTCCGAAATATCCGCGAGAAAGTCGGGAAATGACCCCCTCTTTTTTCGTTCTCCGTTAATTTCTTATTGCACATACTCCGATTTCGTTGTATAATAACGGGTCTAAGATAAGGAGGCGCGGATGTCCGGTTATATCGGGTCTATCGATCAGGGTACGACCAGCACCCGTTTCATCCTCTTCGACCGTTCCGGACAGCCTGTCGCGTCCCACCAGCTCGAGCATCGCCAGATATTTCCCAAGCCCGGTTGGGTCGAGCATGACCCGATGGAGATTTGGACGAATACCCAGCGCGTAATAGCAGAAACCCTGATCCGTTCGGGCGTCGCGCGTTCCGATATCGCCGCGGTCGGGGTGACGAACCAGCGCGAGACGGTGGTCGTATGGGACAGGCGCACAGGCAAGCCGTTCTATAACGCCGTGGTCTGGCAGGATACCCGTACCGACACCCTGATAAAAGATCTTGCCCGTGACGGCGGTATCGACCGTTTCCGGGGCAAGACAGGGCTTCCGCTCGCGACATATTTTTCCGGCCCGAAAATCCGATGGATACTCGATAATATTCCCGATGCGCGGAAAGCCGCCGATGAGGGAAACGCTCTCTGCGGTACGATGGACTGCTGGGTTATCTGGAACCTTACCGGGGGGATAAACGGCGGCGCGCATGTGACCGATGTCACCAACGCGAGCCGGACGATGCTGATGAACCTCGAAACGCTGGATTGGGACAGTGAACTCCTCTCGGCACTGCATGTACCTCGTTCGATTCTTCCTCTTATCCGGCCTTCTATCGACAGCGCTTTCTACGGAGTGACATCGGCGGATAGTCCTCTTGGAAAAGGGATTCCGGCAGCCGGCGCGCTCGGCGACCAGCAGGCCGCTCTGGTCGGGCAGGGATGTTTCGATACGGGAGACGCGAAAAACACCTATGGGACGGGCTGTTTTCTGCTGATGAACACAGGGGACGCCCCGGTGCATTCCTCCTGCGGGCTGATTACGACCGCAGCGTACCGTTGGGACAGCCGTCCGGCGGTGTACGCGCTGGAGGGTTCTATCGCGATCACCGGTGCGCTTGTGCAATGGATACGAGATAATCTTGGAATGATAAAGTCTTCTCTCGAAATCGAAGAACTTGCCGGGACAGTAGACGATAATGGCGGAGTCTATTTCGTACCGGCGTTCTCCGGGCTTTACGCGCCGTACTGGCGGAGCGAGGCGAGGGGAATAATCGCGGGACTGACCCGCTATGTGAATAAAGGGCATATCGCGCGCGCGGTGCTTGAGGCGACGGCGTTCCAGACGCGCGATATCTTCGATGCGATGAGGAAGGACTCCGGCCATGATATCGGCGCATTGAAGGTGGACGGCGGGATGGTGCGGAACGAACTCCTGATGCAGTTTCAGTCGGATATAATAGGCGTTCCGATTATCCGCGCGAAGGTCACCGAAACCACCGCCCTCGGCGCGGCGTATGCGGCGGGTATCGCAGTCGGTTTCTGGAAGGATTTTTCCGACGTTCGCGCGAACTGGATGAAAGATAAAGAGTGGATTCCCTCGATGGATTCCGCCAAACGCGAAGAGTATTATAAGTATTGGAATAAAGCCGTACAGCGAACGATGGATTGGTTGGAGTAGAAGATGGTAAAGATATCGGATATTATCGAACGGGAAAGCGTCGTGTTTTTAGACGGCGGAAACCGCGAGGATGTCATCAAGGCGCTTGTGGAGACAGCATACAAACGCGGGAAAATCCCATCGGAGCAGGCGTTTGAGAATGCCGTGATCGAGAGGGAACGAGTCCTCAGTACGGGGATCGGGGTGGGCGTGGCTGTTCCTCATGCCAAGCTTGATGGAGTGAAAGACTTTTTCATTATTACCGGGCTGTTGAAGAACGATACCGATTGGGATTCGATCGACCGTGTGCCGGTAAGGATTGTGTTTCTGATCGGGTGCCCGTTGGAACGTCAGAGGGAATACCTCGAAATTCTGGCGACCGTTACCCTGCTTGTGAAAAGTAAGAGCCGCCGGGAACGCCTGCTGAACGCTTCCGCGGCGGATTCGGTGATCGAATGTTTTAACGGTTTATAGGCGGGAGTAACCGTGATAGAATATTTCTTTCTCATCTCCGGCGCGGTACTTCTTTGCGCCTTTTTAGTCAAACTGATTTTCAACCGCCTGCGGATTCCGGAGGTGACGGGGTATGTCGTAATCGGTATTATCCTTGGGATTTCGCTGGTCAGGCTGCTGGACGAACGCGCGCTCGATTCGATGGAGTGGATATCGTCTATCGGACTCTGCCTGATTGCGTTCCTGATCGGTATCGAGCTGAAGTGGGATAACCTGAAGAAGCTGGGGAAGTCGATCATATTTATAGTACTTTTCGAGACTATGGGCGCGTTTATCATCGTATTTTTCGGGATGCTTCTTTTATCGGGCGGCGACGTCAGTTTTTCGCTTCTATTGGGCGCGGTAGCGTCCGCCACAGCCCCTGCCGCAACTGTAGCGGTCATCCGGCAGTTTCAGGCGAAGGGCTTTCTGACGTCTACCATTCTCGCGGTTGTCGGGCTCGACGACGCTGCGGCGCTGATTATCTATGTATTTGCCGCATCCTTCGCAAAGGGGATGATCAGCGGGGCGGGGCTGAACTGGGGGACGATTATTTTTTCGTCGTTCATGTCCGTAGGACTTTCGATCGTGATCGGCGGCGGTATGGGTGCGCTCTATGCGTTCATCATGAAGCATGTCCGAAACAATGAAGCGATTGTCATAGCGGTGTCGGCATTCCTGCTCATCCAGCTTGGGGTCTGTAAGATGCTGGGGATTTCCGAACTACTGACTGTCATGGTGTTCGGCGCGGTCACTGTGAACCTTTCGCCCGCGCTGGTATTACGTACCGATGAAATGGTGCGGAATTATACGCCGATTTTCCTGTCGTCGTTCTTCATCATCGGGGGTGCGCATCTCGATTTGAGCCTGATTGCGAAGGTGGGGTTTGCGGGGATCGGATATTTTATACTTCGGAGTTTCGGTAAAATCGGCGGCGGTACGCTCGGCGCGGTTGTCGGAAGGGCGCCTGTGAATGTCAGACGGTACATCGGATTTGCGCTGATCCCGCAGGTCGGGGTGGCGTTAGCCCTCGCGCTCGCAATACGCTCGGACTTCGGCGCGCCTGCTATGGGAGAGGCCGGCAAGATTCTTTCTATTTCGGTCATTAATATACTTCTTCTGACGACTATTATCACTGAAATCGTCGGACCTCTGATGACGCGGGCTGTTTTGAAAAAAGCCGGCGAGATTCAGGCGAAAACTTAGAGAAGGAGCGCGATATGTATTTTTTATTTTTAAAATTAGTGAATACCGATTATAAAGAAGACGTCATTCTTGCCATGCAGAGTGTCGGGATAGCGCGGGCTACCGCTATAGACGGTCACGACCTCGATACATCGCTCGCCGACGAATTCAGCTTCTTTTCGGGGTTTTTCAAGTCCGAGGAAGAAAGGATGCGCGAACAGATCGTGATTACCGCGCTTTGCGAAGATAAAAACCAGGTACGGCGTATGCTCGATATGCTCCGCGAGGCGGATATCGATATCGATAAAGAAGCGATTCTTCGGGTGATCCTGATGCCGGTCGCGAGCGTTTTCGATAAAGATATGGGGTGGCAGAATTTCGATGAAGTATGATATCGTAATAGTCGGCGCGGGTATTGCAGGGTGCATGACCGCGCGTTTCCTCTCGCGCTATGATCTCGATATTCTGCTGATCGACAGCGCGGACGACGTAGGTACCGGCGCGAGCGCGGCGAACAGCGCGATCCTCCACTCCGGGCACGATCCCGAACCCGGCACCCTCAAGGCGCGCCTGAATTCCGAAGGCAGCCGGATGTGGAGCGGCCTCGCGGACGAGCTAGGCATCCCCGTCAAACACACCGGAAGTTACGTGGTCGCAGTAGGTAACGATGAACTTCCCGCGCTTGATATTCTCCTTAAGCGCGCGGAAGCGAACGGTATTCCCGGGGCGCGGATAGTATCCGGCGCCGAACTTCGTGAGAAGGAGCCTCTCGTGAACCCCGATGTCTCGGGGGCGCTTTGGACGCCGACCGCCGGGGTAGTCGATCCGTTCGCCGCCGTACTGGCCGCCGCCGAGAACGCTGCCACCAACGGAGTGCAATTCCGGCCGGAAACGGCCTTTCTCGATTTTATCATAGAGAACGATTCTATCAGGGGTATCCGTACCGACCGGGGCGATATCGAATGCCGGTGGGTTATCAATGCGGCGGGGGTTTATTCCGCCGAGATCATGCATCTCGCGGGCGTCCGTCCCGATTATCATATTGTCCCCCGGCGGGGCGAATATCTCATCTTCGACCGCCAGAAAATCACGTTGGATAACGTCCTGTTTCCGGTGCCGACCGATAAAGGGAAGGGTACAATCGTCTCGACTACCGTGCACGGGAATATCATGATCGGGCCGAACGCTGTGAAGATTGACGACAGTGACGATGTATCGACCACTGCCGCCGGGATGGACGAGGTGATCACGAGCGCTCGGCGGCTCGTGCCGTCCCTGGATATCCGCTATGTCATCGCGGAGTTCGCCGGGATACGCGCGTCGGGATATCCCGACCGCGACTTTATTATAGAAGCATCCGTGAAACCGCGCGGGCTTTTGAATATCGCGGGCATCGATTCGCCCGGGTTCGTGTCCGCTCCCGCTATCGCCGTGTATGCGGTGGATATGCTTCGCAGGAACGGTCTCGAACTCCGTGAAAAGGAAGGCTGGAATCCCGTACGGAATTCCCGTCCGGTGTTCCGGGATATGACGCATGCCGAGCGCGCGGAATATACGAAGAACGACCCCGCGTTCGGGCGGATCATCTGCCGGTGCGAGGAGGTGACCGAGGCGGAAGTCCTCGCCGCTATCCGTTCGATAGTCCCCGCACGGAGCTACGACGCGATCAAACGGAGGACATGGCTCGGTACGGGGCGGTGTCAGGGCGGGTTCGATTATCCCCGTGTCATCGAGCTTCTCGCGGAGGAACTGGGAATCCCGGTGACCGAAGTAACGAAGTCCGGGGGGAAGTCGCGGTTTGTATTCCGCGCGACCAAGGATGTTAACGATGAACGATAGATACGACGTCGCTGTTATCGGCGGGGGGCCGGGCGGGCTGGCCGCCGCAATCGAGGCGCGGCGGAACGGCGCGAAGCGCGTACTGATTATCGAACGCAACGAGCGCCCGGGCGGCATACTCCCCCAGTGCATTCATAACGGTTTCGGGGCGGACGTGTTCGGGCAGGACCTTCCCGGCCCTCTTTACGCACAACGTTTTATCGAAGAGGCCGAAAAGACCGGCGTAGAGTTCATGAATGATACGATGGTCATGGCGCTGAAGGACGACCTGACTATCTACGCCGCGAGCCATAGGAACGGGTATAAGGAGATTCACGCCGGGGCGGTCGTCCTCGCGATGGGATGCCGTGAACGCACCCGCGCTCAGATACGTCTGCCGGGAACTCGTCCGGCGGGGGTGTTTACCGCGGGCACTGTCCAGCGCCTGGTGAATATCGAGGGTTTTATGCCCGGCAGACGTTTCGTTATACTCGGCTCCGGGGATATCGGGATGATTATGGCGCGGAGGCTGACGATCGAGGGCGCGGAGGTGGTCAAGGTTGTCGAGATACTGCCGTTCCTGACCGGACTGCGCCGGAACTATGTCCAATGCCTCCGGGACTTCGATATCCCTCTCGAATTATCGACGACTGTCAACAGGATTATCGGGCGGGAACGCCTTGAGGCGGTCGAGACCGTACAGGTCGATTCGGGCCTCAAACCGATTCCCGGTACGGAGACTCTGATAACATGCGACTCCCTGCTACTATCGGTGGGGCTGATCCCTGAGAACGAACTGTCCCTGCGCGCGGGAGTCGAACTCGATCCTGTTACGGGCGGGCCGAGAGTGGACGAACGGATGGCGACGAACATACCGGGGATTTTCGCCGCGGGTAATGTCGTCACGATATACGATCTTGCCGATGAAGTAAGCAAGGCCGGATATATCGCCGGGCGTTCGGCGGCGGAGTGGGCGCGGGGCGGGTATGCGGAGATAGGCGAAACGGCCGATATCCTGCCGGGCGAGAATGTCCGCAGCGTCGTACCGCATCGTATCAATGTCAGTAATGATAAGGAATTAGAAGCCGTGCTGTCGTTCAGGGTCTCCCGGCCTATCGAGGAGAAGACCGTGATCGAGGTCATGTGCGGGGATACGCGGATCGAACGCATCCGGAAACCGTTCGCGCGTCCGGCGGAGATGCTCAGCGTTAGGGTAAAAATACAGGACATCTATAATAAAACGAATCGTCCCGATGAGAAAATTACTGTGAATGTCCGCGCGGCGGATGGAGAATAGTATGCCGGAAGAAAAACGCGAATTCGTATGCATCAACTGCCCGAGGGGGTGCGAGATTGCCACGGTACTCGACGGGAAGTCGATTGTCAGCCTAAGCGGTAATGTCTGCAAGCTCGGGGTGAAGTATGTCGAGGATGAGATTGCCGATCCCCGGAGGGTTGTCACGAGCACGGTCAGGGTGCGTGGCGGGAATATGCCTCTTGCGCCGGTATGGACGGAACATGCCATCCCGAAGGGGATGATTCTAAGGCTCGCGGACGAACTCCGAAAGGTGGAGATAGACGCTCCCGTCAAGTGCGGGGACATTGTAATGACTGACGTATTCGGAACAGGTGTCAATGTACTTGCAAGCGGGGAGGTCGCGGTAAAATGAACAAAGTATTGAACTTCGTGAAAGGAATCATCGTCGGAATATCCAGTCCTATGCCTGTGCTGTCGGGCGGGATGGTCGCGTTTTTCCTCGGAGTGTACGACGACATGATCGAAGCGGTCGGCAACTTTTTCACCAATAAAGAGAAGCGCCCGGAGTATATCCGTTTCCTCCTGCCGTTGGGCGGCGGGGTCGCGGTCGGATTTGTGCTGGGGATCCTTATCTTTGCGAAACTTTTCCTGTGGAGTATGAAGGTTTATCCTATCCCGACGTATGCGTTCTTCGGCGGCCTGATTATCGGGTCGATCCCGTTCATCCTCAAGGCGCATCACGATATGGCGTTCAAATTTTCGAGGGCGCTTGTCATGATCGCGGGCATCGCGGTCGTGATCGTACTCGGGCTTTTTACCAAGCAGGGAACGCCCCTTGTCGCGGCGGATATCCATGTCATATCGGAGTTTCTCGGCTTCATCAAGATTACGCCGATCACTCTTGAGTATGCGTTATGGATGCTTCTCTGCGGGTTTTTAATCGCCGGGGCGATGGTAATCCCGAACTTTCCGGGGTTCGCGCTCCTGATCGGGATGGGCGAGTATCATAATCTGTTTTTCTACGCCGACGAACGGATGATTATCCCGCTGGCGTTCTTCGGCGTGGGGGTGATAATCGGGATACTGCTCTTCTCGCGGATTGTGTCGATCCTGCTGAAAAAAATCCCGGCATATACGTTTTATTTCATACTGGGGCTGATTTTCGCGTCGGTCGTGCAGATCGGGCTGGACGCGTCGAAAACGAACACGGTTGTCGATATCTACCAGATACTATGGGGCGCAGGTATGCTTATCGCTGGTTTTGTGATTGCGTACCTGATGAGCAAGCTGGAAAGTTACCAGCCGAAGAAGGATAAGCCCGCCGAATAGAATAAAGCTTAATTACCAGTAAGAGTCTTTTGTACTACCTGATTGCTTTCGATATAGGCTAGGGTAAATCCTTCGCTTGACGGTTTAATGTCGTAGTATTCAAACGGGCCGTAGGACATACCGCCGATATTGACGAAACGGCTCTCTCCGGCGAATGAACGGAATGTAAACATCTTCCCGTTCGGTGAAAATTCAAGACTGTGCGCGTCGTCCAACCCCCCGTACTCGGCACCGTTCACCACCATCGTCCATTTCTTATTCTTATAATAGACAAAGCCCCATGATGAACCGTCCGCAGAAAAATCCGGTCCCGCCGCGTCGTCGTAAGGTCCGAAGCTGTTTCCGTTGATAACCACATACAACCCGTTTTTCTGGTAGATATATCCCATCGATTCGCCTTTCCCGGAAAATTTCGGCGTCCACGCATCGGCGAACGTACCCATCGGCAGGCCGTTGGTATATATCGTTATCTTTCCGCCTGACTTGGCGGTGAACGCGAAACGGGAACCGTCGGCGGTGAAGGAAGGCGACCATACCTGATCGTATGGGCCGAATACTTTACCGTTGACGTTGAGATAATACTTCCCGCCTTTGCAGGCCAGCTCGGAGTCCAGTGTTCCGCCGATATTGTAATAGAACCCGTAACTCTTCCCGTTTGCGGAAAAAGTGGGATCCCAGATGAACGTGTAACCCCCGATATCGTTGCCGTCGACACGGACGAAGTATTTCCCGCCCTTGCGGTATACGAACCCGTAATGGAAGTCGGGTGCGAGGATGACCGGGCGTGCGCTGTCGAACGGACCGAGTTTGCCGGAATTCATCATGATATACTCCGAACCGTTCTCGATAAAGCGGAAGGCGAAAAGTTTCCCGTCGGCAGAAAACGACGGCATCCATGCGCGCTCGTATCCGCCGAATTCGGACGCGCCTATATGGACATGGAATTTTCCGCTTTTCAGGTATGCGAACCCGTACCGCGAACCGTCGGGAGAAAACACAGGGTCGCTCGCCTCGTCGAACGGGCCGAGAGTCTCCGCGCCGGCGGTCACCCAGTGCTTGTTATTCTGTATGAAGTGGAAACCGTAGTTCCGGTCGTCTGAGGAAAACACGGGGAGCCATACCTTTCGGTACGGGCCGTAAATCGTATTGCCGAGCTGAAGATAGTCCTTGTTTTCCTTCTTAAAGATGAAGCAGGAAACTGTGCCAGTCGGCGAATACGCGAACCCGGAGATATCCTCATACGGGCCGCTGAGGCGCGAGCCTGTTTTTACGAAGTAATTTCCCTTCTCGGTCAGGACGGTCATTGTCTGCGCGCAGTTAGGCGACAGAATAAAACCCATGACCTGCGAATTAGCGGGAAGACTGGTATCCCCGCAGGATGTGAGTAAACCTATGAACAGGATAAAGACAACGATAAGTCTCGACATAAACGCCTCCGCAATAAGTATAAAGTAAAAAGCTAAAAGTGACAAGAGATGAATAAAAGAGTAAGGCTCATCCTTCGACAGGCTCATCCTTCGACATCCCGCCATTGGCGGGACAAGCGCTCAGGATGACGTTTTATCTTTCGTTGCGGCTATGTATGCCTGTTTGTAAAAAGGTTTGACATCGGGATGAGCCGTCGTGCAGAGACAATGATTCGGCTGAACGCCTGCCGCAGGCTGACGAATCATAGAATCGCAATTTTTACGTAATGGGAATAGACCGTACGCAGTGCGGTGAAAAGTTTGACGAAACCCGAAGTTTACCATAAAATTAAAGGCGTCTATACTATCCGATGGAGGAGAAATGGCATCGACCGACCGGGCTGGGTTCTGGGACATCACGCTTGAAAAATGGGGCTATGCATTGAAGGATCTCGCGATCAGGTTCGGTCTCCACGCGCTCGGCAGGGGGCTGCAGGCTGTCTCGAAGATGGATTCAAGAATCCACGACGAACTTCACGATCTCCCGGAGGGATTTGTTTTTAAGATCTCCGTCCTCCCCGAAGGCCCGTTTGTGGTATGGAAGAAATTAAATGGATATCTGCAGTTTTTAGGTAAGCAGGACAGACCCGCCGATCTCGTGATGAACCTGAAGAGCAGGGAGACCGCGTATATGTTCGTGACCGCGCAGATCGGGATATCCGACGCTTACGCCCGTCATCAGGTAGGGGTCGAGGGGGATTTGTCCCGGGCGATGCTGATCTCGAGATGCATCATTATTGCCGTACGTTACCTGTTTCCGCGTTTTATGTGCCGCCGCGTGATACGCGATTTACCGGCGATGGGTTTTGTCAGACAGATAAACCGTTTATTTGTATATTTATTAGCGATACCGTTCGGTATAATATAAGGACGGTTCATAACATTTGATTTATTCTAACAAAACTAAGGCATGATTGATAATAAAATGCCCAATGGTCACTTCCCCGAATGAGTATTAAAGTGACCATAAGGATAAAATATGCTGCCAGATTATTATGAATTTTTCAACCCTGTCAGGATTATTTCGGGAAAAAAAGCTCTCGAAAGCATTCCGGGTATCCTTTTCGAGTCCGGCGCGCGAAAGCCGCTGATACTCACCGACGCCGCGATAGTAAAGGCGAAACTCATGCTGAAGGTCGCCTCCGCGTTGAAGGCGGGGAAAATTTCCTCAGACGCCGTATTCAAGGATATCCTCCAGGACTCGTCGATGGATACTGTAAAAGCCGCGAAGGATATGTATATCGAAATGCGATGCGACAGCCTGATCGCCGTGGGCGGCGGGTCGGTCATCGACACAGCGAAGGCCGCGAATATCATGATATCCGAGGATACCGGCGATCTTCATCAGTTCGAAGGGGTCGACCGCCTGAGATCACCGCAAGTCCCTCTGATAGTCGTACCGACGACTGTGGGCACAGGCTCGGAAGCCACATGCGCGGCGGTGATTTATGATCCTGAGAAGAAAGCGAAGATACAGTTCGTATCCCCCTTGATATTCCCGAAGGCGGCGGTGCTCGATCCCCGGATGACCGAGACAATTCCCCCGAAACTCCTCGCATCCACCGCGATGGACGCATTATCTCATGCGGTCGAGGCGTATTCATGCCTCCAGAAGAATCCTTTGAGCGATGCCTATGCTTTTTCCGCGGTAAACCTGATCCGCCAGAATCTGGTAAAATCGCTGGAGAACGACGGAGAGCGTGAGGAAGTCTTCGCGCTGGCAAATGCCGCATTGCTGGCGGGGCTGGCGTTTTCGAATTCCATGGTCGGAGCGGTGCACGCTATCGGCCACGCATGCGGCGCGGTCGCGCATATTCCGCATGGGATTGCGATGGGACTCCTGCTGCCGGCGGTAATGGAATTCAATGTTCGGCGCGCCGAGGAGTACTACGCCGATCTTCTCCTTCCCCTCGCGGGCGAGGATATCTATGCGCAGACTCCGGTGAATGTCCGGGCGACGCGGACAATTCATGAGATTCGAAAGCTGCAAAGGAATTTAAATGATCTCTGCGGGTTTCCGCTGACACTGAAAGACGCGGGGGTCACGGCGACGCAGGTGCGCGAGATAGCGAAGGCGTCCATCAATGAGGCCGCGCTGATCACCAATCCCCGAGATATGACGGTCGCCGACGCGGAAAAAATTCTGATGAAAGTTTTATAATAGAATTCTGATCCATGGGGGGAAAACGATGACTGCGAAAGAAATAGCAAAGTCTGTCGGCGCGCAGAGGGAATACTTTTCTAAGCATGAGACGAAAAATATAGAGTACCGCAGGGGCGCTCTCGAACAGCTCCGTAAGGGAATCGTCGCCCACGAAAAAGATATATTCGACGCGCTGCACGCGGATTTTAAAAAAAGCGCGTTCGAGACCTACGCCACTGAAGTAGGGCAGGTGCTCGAAGAATTGCGAAGCCATATCCGGAATATACGCCGTTGGACGAAGAATATAAATGTCGGGTCTCCCATCGCGCATTTCCCGTCGAAAAGCTGGCGGATGTACGAGCCATACGGGACGGCGCTCATCATGTCACCGTGGAATTACCCGTTCGCGCTTACGGTACTCCCCATGGCCGGCGCGATTTCCGCCGGGAACTGTATCGCGGTCAAACCGTCCGAGTTCTCCCCGAACACATCGGAAATCATCGACCGGATTGTCACCGAGGCGTTCCCGCCGGAGTATATCCGTGTCTATCAGGGAGATATCGAAGTCAATAAAGCGCTTCTGAAAGAACATTTCGATTATATATTTTTCACCGGCAGTCCCGCAGTCGGGAAGATCGTGATGCAGGCGGCATCGGCGCACCTGACCCCGGTCACCCTAGAACTCGGCGGGAAAAGCCCCTGCATAGTGGACGAGACCGCCAGTATCGATTTGGCCGCAAAGCGGATCGTATGGGGAAAGTTTATCAACGCCGGGCAGACCTGTATCGCGCCGGACTATGTGTTTGTCCATGAATCGATGAAAGACGCGCTGGTCGAGAAAATCAGAAAGTATATTCGCAAATTCTACGGCGAGGATGTGAAAAAGAGTCCCGATTTCCCGCGAATTATCAACGACAGACAGTACGAGAGGCTTACCGGGCTGATGAAGGACGGCAAGATAATCGCCGGGGGCACGAAGGATAAAAAGTCCCGCTACATCGAGCCGACGATTATCGAGGGAATGCAGGACGATTCTCCCTTAATGAGCGAGGAGATATTCGGCCCGATCATGCCGCTGAAAACATTCTCCGGCCTCGATTCAGTTATCGCGTTTGTCAACTCGCGCCCGAAACCGCTCGCTCTCTACATGTTCTCGAACAGCCGCGCGAATATTGATACCGTACTTCGTCAGACATCGTCGGGCGGGGTCACTATCAACGATACGATCATACACGCGGGCAATCCGCAACTGCCGTTCGGCGGGATCGGGAACAGCGGGATGGGCGCGTATCACGGCAAGTCCTCGTTCGAGCTGTTCTCGCATCTGAAGCCCGTGATGCGGAAATCGAACCTGATCGACGTGCCTTTGCGTTACCCGCCGTACAGTGATAGTGCGCTGAATTTAGTGAAAAAAGTGCTGAGATAGATAGAATTATCGATAGTAATATTTAAACCAATTCTGATATCTGTTCGATTACGAAATCCGCGTCCTTTCGCCGCGCATCGATCTGTTCCGGCCAAATATCCCGGATATTACCCGCGATCATGATCGTGGAAATCCCGCACTCCTTCGCGCCCCGCAGTTCGTCCGAACCGCCGTCGCCGATAAATACCGCATCCTCCGCGCGGGCATGCAGTTTATCCAATGCATAATGATAGATCTCAGGTTCGGGTTTTGCCATACAGACGTCGCAGGAAAAAATTACAGTATCGAAATAATCCCTGATCGGTGAATAACCCCATCCCGTGATCTCGGATACGTCTGCGTTACTGACGAGCGCGATGAGTTTTCCGGACTCCTTCAGCTTCTTCAGGGTATCCTGCACATCGGGAGTAATACCAACAAGCGCGCACCGGAGGCGTGCGATCCTTTTTTCTACCGCGTCCTGAATACGAAATTCCGGGATGCCGGGATCGATCGCGTGCGCCATCTGTCTGATGAATATGAACGGGTCTTTATCGATTCCCTTCAGGCGATCCATAGAATTCTCAATAAGCTGTTTATACCAAGCCTCCTTACTGACCCCAAGAAGTTCCGATGTATACGGCAAATCCGACCATAACGATTCCGGCGGGGTGAGCGTATGAAACAGATCGAACAGGAGTACCTTCTTCGTCCTGACAAAATCGCGCGGTGAAATCGTCTGCATATTACATTCCTCTTATGTGTTATTATGGATGAAGCGGAGTAGGAGTATTATAGTATCGCGGAGAGGGATTACTGTCAAATCCGGACGGGCGCGTATTCCCCGATTTTTGCGTTCTTCGAGCAGATAGGCTAAAATATGATATGGACAGTAATATACCGAATATACGGGAGGATATTTTGCGTTTTATCATCATTATGCTTATCGGGTTAATTATGCCGACCGCTCTCGCCGCGCAGGAAACGGGAGAGCAGCAGAGTTATACTGAAAAACTCAAGGCTCTTGAATCACAATTCAAGTCTGATGAAACCTCTGAACCGGCCGATTATGAGAAGCTTCTGCCGCTCATGCAAAAACTCGAGCAATTGATCGCGGAGCTAAAAAAGGATATTTCAGCGCAGACCGACCCGCGTTACGCTCTCCTTGCGCAGGCCGATAACCTCCTTTCCGCAATGAAAGCGAAGCGTGTCACCGGGAAGCCCGGATGGGAGTTTGTCATCAATACCGGCTTTTCATTGACCGGCGGAAACTCCGACCTCCTCAATCTCAACGGGGGATTGAAGATCAATAAAAGCCTTCTGTGGATCAACGATATCACCCTTAACGTCAACTTCGATTACCGTCTCGATAAGGAGGAGGTGAAGTACCGCAAATGGACGATATCTCTCCGTTACGGGCATTCCCTGACCCGGGCGTTCTACGTGTTTGTCCAGGGCAACTACCGTTCCGATTTCGCGTCGGCTGTCGATAACGGGATTAAGTTCTACGGCGGCGCAGGGTACTGGTTCTTCGATATCCCGTCGCCGAAACTCAAGTTCGGCCTCGAAGCGGGCGGCGGATGGTATAAGGACTATTTCGCGAACGGTACCGACGAGAGTCATGCGATACTCGATGCGCGATTATGGTTCTTCTGGAACTTCGCCGAGGGGGTGACGTTCAGAGAGGATCTCGATTTTATCCCGAACGCCGACGATTTCAGCGACTTTCGTTTTGTCCTGAAAAGTACGACCGGGCTGGAATTTAAAATCAACACGATTCTTGCGTTAGCGTTCGACCTGAATATTCGTTATACGACCAATCCTCAGCCCACGAAAAAGAATACCGATTATTCGCAGACCGCGAAGCTGGTGTTCAAGCTGTAGGGATGCCTCGACCATGCCCGGACTGATGCTTCCTTGATAAAACGCCGGAGCGACCGCTGTTACCGCATAAAAGCCAGGAACATCAGGAAATATATTCCTACATTAATTATTCCGATAAGGGCGCCCTTAATCCAGCTGATACGGTGAGTTTCATGCAGTCCGATAGCGGACAGTACAATCTGCCATAATGGTGCAAGGATCATTAAACGCACCGTCTCGATGATCCCAGACGGGAGTATCTTAAACGGAATCAGAATAAGGGTTTCGGGTATCCACATCAGGAAAAATCCCGGCAGAATCCATGCGATCCCGGTGACAGCGAGCGCGTCTTCGAAATGCAGATCGTTGGCGTCCTTTCTGCCGATTAAGGATATCAGGTGCGCGATACCTCCCTGAAGAATCCATGTGGCAAGCGCCCAGGGGATAGTCCAGAATATCTGGGAAAAGTAATAATCGGCCTCCGGTATAGGCATCCATGGTTTGATGATGGGGACTATCCACGAAATGGAAAGTAAAAATGCTGTAATAGTATATAGGAAAGCAAAAATAAAGTTTTGAATAAAGGCGACGGAAACCTTATCGGGGTTTTCCTTAAAATCGGCGAAAACCTTTCGCGGGCGTATGACCGCGCCGAACCAATATTTCAATGCCTGAGCGATGAAGGAAAACATGACATCCTCCTACGGATTAAGAATAATCGATAGAAACCCGCAAAGTTATTATAATACTTTCCCGCAGGAATTGCAAATAACGGTCGAGCTGGTTCGCGAACGCCTGCCGGTCTTTCTGGCCGAACGGCGCGGGGCCGCCGGTACGGATTTCCTGATCGCGAAGCTCGCTCATCAGGTCGCGCACGGCGAGGGCTTGTTTGACGTTCTCGCGAGTATAGAGCGTGCCCCGGGGATTGAGCGCGACTCCTCCCTTGTCCACCACCCGCGCCGCGAGGGGGATATCCGCGGTGATAATCAGGTCTCCCGGGGCGGTCATCTCCACTATCCTGTGGTCGGCCTCGTCGGGCCCGGACGCCACGATCTCGCATGAGATCAGGGGGCTTTTCGGGTGACCGAGGGGCTGATTGGCGACCAGTATCAGCCGCGCCCCGACACGTTCCGCCGCACGGTACAGGATTTCCTTGACCGCGACAGGCAGCGCGTCGGCGTCGGCGAGTATCCGTATCATGTATGTATGCTCCTTTACTCCAGGTGTGTCGTTGGAAACGGGGATGAACTGTGCGGTAAAATATATTGCCACAGAGACGCAAAGGAAAAAGAGTTTGAAAATGTCGAAGGGTGTCAAAATAGTATTTTTAATCCCGTCCATCTTGAACGTGCTCTTTGATAAAAAAACACTCCAAATCATCAATCCTCATTTATTATTTCCTTGATATCTTGGCTTAGTCTGGGTATCTCGTTTTTTACGATGTCCCAAACGATATAAAAATCAACCCCGAAATAATGATGAATCAAAACATCCCTTAGCCCGGCAAGATTTTTCCATTCGATATTTGAATAATCATCTTTAATTTCATCTGGGATTTGCTTAACCGCTTCGCCGATAATCTCCAGACTTCTTACGAATGCTCTCTTTAATGTATCGTTGTTAGAAAACACATCGAAAGTTAATCCCCGGCATTCTTTAAGAAGATACTCGGTTTCATCAAGAATATGACGCAGGAATTCCCTATAATTCTTCATACACGATTTCCTTATCGATATACGGCTTGATATACGGGCTGACTCCGCCGGGGGTCAGTAAGTCGATTTTCCGATGCGTAATCTCCGTGAGAAAATTGTACAGTTTCATATAGTTGCGATAGCTTAACCGACCGGCCTCGAACTCAGCCATCAGGTCGATATCGCTGTCCTCGGACGATTCGTTACGCGCCGACGAGCCGAATACCCCGATTCGTTTCAGCCCAAGTTCCCTCAGTTCCTCCCGGTGCGCATGGAGGATGGATAATATTTCCGCTCTATTCATCCTAATACCCGTCCATCTTGAACGTGCTCTCCAGAGTCTTGATCTCCACATCGAGGTCCATTACGTCGTTCTCCAGAAGGGCAAGGAGTTGTTTCTCGAACGCCTCCTTGATGGAATCGAGCAGGTTCTCGGCGCGCTTGAGGGTCGAGTTCATCTCAGGGTTGGTGTAGGTATACTTCGAGAGGTCGGCGTACTTTTTCACGATGATCGACGTGGAATCGAGGTAGTACAGGACGAACTTTTTCGCCTTCTTGACATCTGACGGATCCTGCCGGAGGTCCTCGAAAATTCTCCCGGATATTTCGACAATCGCGGCGATCTTGTCCTTGATCTCCTGGCTCTTAATCCGTTTCGCGTTCTCGAGGATTTCCGCGATACGCCGGTTGCCCTCGGCGATCAGGTCGTCGGGAGCGGACTGATTGGTTTTTGCGGGCGATCCGGCGGGCTTCTCTTCAGGTCTGGTTTTATTTGCGGGCGCGGGTTTACGGAACGGGCTTGCGAGAAGAGCGGCAATAAACGCCGCGACCGATATCCCGAACGATATGGGAAGGCCGGTGTTCGACAGCCCGAAGTAAAAGAGCAGGAAAGTTCCCCCTGAAATAATGACCGCGAATAGCATTGTTTTCATGATTACCTCGATTGTATAGCCCGCGATTTCGATGAATCCGCCGATACCTTGATATATATATTTTAACCTATCTTGCGCAATATGGAAAGAAACGGGATAGATGGATAGCATGAGGGGTATTGACATTAGCCCGAAAAGATGGTATATTAATAGTGTATGACCGGATGGTCATCTTTTGAGAGGTAAAATGGTCAGTCAGGTATTTAAAAAACTGCCGGCGGAAAAACAGGAAGCCATTATCGACGCGAGTATAGACGAGTTTTCCGATTTCGGGTTCGATAACGCATCCACCAATAGAATAGTCCAGAGGGTGGGGATCGCTAAGGGGAGTCTTTTTAAATATTTCGGTACGAAGGAAGACCTGTATTTCTTTCTGATCGATGAGGTGCTTAAACAATTCATGACCGAAATGATGAAAAAAAAGGGCACGTTGTCGGAGGATATATTTCAGCGGTTTTTAGAAATAATCGAGATATCCTTTGAATTGTACTTCAGAAATCCCCGTTTCTTCAGGTTTTTCATGATACTTACTGATAACACCAATCAGGCGCTGATGGGGAGATTTCTTCAAACCTATGGGATGGATTCCGAGGCAATTCAGTATTTCTATAAAATTATGTCGGGAGTTCGTGAGGATAACCTGCGCCTCGACCTATCCTCTTCCCTGAGGGTTATCTCATGGATGATGGCGGGATTAAAAATGGACGTAAACAAGAAGTGGAATGCCGACTCGGATATCGAAAAACTGCGTGAAGAGTATATCACATCGATCAATCTCGCATTCGATGCGTTAAAATACGGAATGCTCAAAGAGAAAAAATAGATTTTATACTTGTCTTTCCTATAAAAAATGTTATAATTTCTATGGTTAGGAAAATCAAGGAGGGTCAGATGAAAAGGACTTTTATAATTCTGATATTCTTGGGGATGGGGGTGTCTGCCTTCCTGTATGCCGGCGAACAGTATGTAATACCCGGGAAAGAAGCGCCGTCGAAAGAGATTATTCCGGATGACGGGTATTACGTCGAGGAAAATATCCTCCAGCCCGGCGACGGTTTTGTCGAGGAGTGGAACGGCGATACCGGGTACTCGTGGAATGAATGGAATCCCGTCGCCGGTTCTAAGGACGGCAAATATGTCGCCCTCAAGCTGAAAAAAGAGGGCCAGGCCGAGCAGATTGTCACTATCAGCGTATGGAATAAGAAGACGGTAAAGCCGGCCGCTGAAAGCGGATCAGTCGCGTATTCGCTCGATAGCGGATACTATACAGCCGAACTGCACCCTGTGAAGTACGCCGATTTTTATATCGATTATAAACTCGGAACTGCAAAGCAATGCTCCGGTTACGGCACGGATATCATGTCGTTCTATATCGTCAATCCCGCGACAGGATACCAGTGGAAGGTGCAGGAGAAGACTTCCCCTGTATCGAAAACACCGTACCCTTATGCTGGGAATACTGCTGTTTCCAAGATGTACCTCAGCCATAACGCTGATTACTATGTCGTGATGTATAGCATCGGAGCGAACCAGAAATACGCAGAAGCCGGAACCGACGGTTATCTGATCGTAAACAGCTACGATCTGTCGCGGTTTTACAACGGGATAGGGTACCGTTACTATAAACTCAAGCAGTATAAGAAAGCGCTCGACTCTTTCCTGACCGCGCTGACGTTCGATAATAAATATATACTTGCTCTGTACAATACCGCCTGCATGTACGCGCTTCTCAAGAATAGCTCAAAATCGGTCGAGTACCTCTGGGAACTCCGCCAACTCGGTACGAAGGAAGCGTGGGATAAGCTCAAAAAGATGAAAAAAGACCCTGATTTTAACGCTATCCGCAAGACGACGGTGTATAAGAAATTCGTCGCGACCGTATGGTAAACTAGAACGTATATCCGACCTCGACATATGGCCCTGCGTAACGAATTGTGAGATCGTTTGAGGTCAGTTCGTCGTAGGCGTAGTAGAGAAACTCATATTGCCCGCCAAGGGTAATGCTCAGGTTGTCTATATCGAACACAATACCGCCCTTAAACGAGTAATTATATCCTGCCGCGTGTTCCAATTTAGGCGTAGGACTCCATCCTGCGACTTCCGAACTGTTTTCAAAGTAGGGGGTGCCTGAAATGGAGGTATCGAGGCCGATGATATCGCAGAAGTAGAAACGCGCGCGCATCCCGAACTGCGGCCCCAGCATCTGGAACGCGTAGTACCCGAAGTTGCCCGGATTTACGATGGAACCGCCGCTGGAATAATCGTAAAAATTCTTCTTACCGGTGGAATACCGGAATCCGGTGTATAGGTCGAGATATCCCTGATCGCTCTCGATCACCCTGAAGCAGATATTCGCCCGTATCAGCCATCCAGTCCCGTCTATAGTCAGTTTATCCTGCAGGGAGTTCAGGTACATCGTACTGTTCAGAATATTGATCAGCGAGAACGAACCCTCCGCAAAGAGAAAATCGAACACACGGACTTTTACCGTCAATTCCGGGAAATTACTGGGAAACTTTCCCCAGATATACATCGGGCCGGGGGTAGTCGGTGACGGATACTCGTCATACATCGAGTCGAATGCATACCAGTCGCGGAGGGAGATATCCATGAAAGATGCCGGATTATGTTTTGCGAATCCGCTTCCTGCGGCGATCATGGATAACAGGGCTGTCACCAATAGCTTTTTCATATTGCGCCTCCAGTATTTTTGTTTATGTATATTACGCAAGCTTAATAAATAAGTAACACATTAGATGTATGGAATTTTAACATAGGATAGGAATTATATCAAATATCCGGTAGTATATTTCAAACCGGTATGGATATAAAGAACGGTTGTTTAGAGAAAATCCGTTTCAGTAAGTCTGTTTGCCCATCCTGAAAAATATTACCATCGAGAACGCCGATGCAATGACGGCGAGCGAGGAAGGTACGATGATATCAGCAAGCGAAGGATGCTGTAAAGCAAAGTTCCCGCTTGCGGAGAGCAGGATGGCGGCTCCCGCGGAAAGCGAAATAAAAGTCATCGCGGCTGTGAACGATAGGAGTACTGAGAGCAGGTAGCCCGCGGCTTTTTTACGCAATAGAAGTATGCCGCCGATCAGATGCAGAGGGACCATGATTCCGAGTTCCAGCGCGGCGAGTTCATAGGTGGTATATATCTGCAGGGCGGCGGGCGGACGGGATGTGACGAGGGATGAAATTATTTCAAATGAGTATTGGAGCGCGAGGATTACTCCAAGAGTAATGACATAGATCGATAGGCTTCTTACCGGAAATTTGTCCCCGGCCTTGCCGGGTAAAGATGAAACAGGCATTTCATTCAGGATCAGGGCTAACCCGAATACTCCGATGGAAAAGAGCGCCGTCCAGACAGGGAAAAGAGCATTATATGCGTTCCCCATTACCCCGATCAGATAATTATATGCCAGATAGGTGAACAGGCTTCCCATAAGCAGAATGCCTCGCAGTTTGCCGCGCAGGTAAAGCAAAAGCCCCAGTCCGAACAGGGGAAGGCATACGGCTATATTCGCCCAGTCGAAACCCCGGAAAAGAATCGCCTTGATAACGCTATCATTTTTATATACTCCGTGACCCCCGTATATTTCAACCTGCTCTCCGCGGAGAGAGGTAAACAAATAGGGTTTACCGCCGTCGTCGGATAATATACTGACAAGAGATGCTGTCAGCAGCAGAATCATAGCCGCAGCCGATAGAATAATAACTCCCTTTTTTCTATGATTCATGGAAGCCTCCAAAAACTCTGATTTATCATTCTATAAAAAGAGGGAAAAATAATCAATGTTATGCTATAATAGCTGATGTCATATTTTAGCGAACGGGCGATGATTCGCCTGAATAAATGGATCGCGTCGCAGGGAATCTGCTCGCGCCGGGAGGCCGACCGCCTGATCGAGGCGGGTAAGGTGATTGTCAACAGTTCGGTGGAGACGTCTCTCGGGCGGAAAATCGACCCCCGAAAGGATAAAGTGGAATTTGCGTTCGATACGGAGGAGTTCCGCGCGGAAAAGATCACGGTCGCGCTTCACAAACCCGCGGGATTTGTGGTTACTGCGAGCGAGGAAGAAGGGCCGAATATCTATGAGCTGACGAAGGGGCTTCCCGATAATGTGCGCGCGGTCGGAAGGCTCGATAAGGAAAGCTCCGGGGTGATTATCCTGACAAACGATTCCTCGCTTCCGCAGAAAATTATCGGGGAATCGTCTGTCTGCGAGAAGGAGTATTTCGTGAAGACCGTCGTGCCGATTCCCGACGGTTCGCTCGAGAAGCTCCGGGGCGGGGTACGGATTATGGGCGAGATGACCCTCCGCACCCGGATCGTCCGGATAAGCGCCGATTCGTTCCATATCACGCTGGTGGAGGGGAAGAACCGCCAGATTCGCCGGATGTGCCGGAAGGTGGGCGCGCCGGTGGAGACCCTTGTCCGCGTCCGTATCGGGACGGTGCGCCTCGAGGGTATAGAACCCGGCCGATGGCGGAAGCTCGACGATAAGGAACTCGAATATTTCAGGAATCTATAGATTTAACATACACTTCGGCAGCCCCCGTTTTCGCGGAGGACAAGCGCTCCGGGCGACATGCTGTCATTGCGGGCCGGTAGGCGAGGCAATCTGTGATAGGATAGATCGTTTCACTGCGTTCGCGGCGACATGCTGTCATTGCGAGCCGATAGGCGAAGCAATCTATGATAGGATTAACCGCTCCACAGTGTATGCGGCGACGTGCTTGTCATCCCGATCACAGTCGGGGGACTATTTACTTCTGAACGGAATGATAGGGAATGATCTTCCCGCGATTGATTAAAAAACTGTTCTCCGCCAGCTCGAACAACGGGATATCCGAAAGATGGTCTGAGTATGCGTTGACCGTGCGAAGCTCGATATCCTGTTCGGCAGTCCATTTTTCTATCCTGCGGACTTTCTCCTCGCCGCGGCAGTTTGTGCCGATCATGCGGTTCGTCAGCCGCCCGTCGATAACCTCGAATTCGGTACAGATCAGGAGGTCGAATCCCAGTTCGGCGACCATCGGTTCGAGGATGAAACGCGGCGAGGCGGAATTACAGATCAGGTAAAGCCCGTTCCGGTGTTCATCCGCAAGCCTGTCGCGCACCCATGGGAATATCCCCTTACGGCGGCGCGCCCAGAAATCCCGGAGGTATTTTTCCATCCGGTCGGCCTTTATCCTATGCACGAACAACAGGAAGAACGATTTAAACCGTGAGAGCCGGATAATCCGCAGGAGGAACAGTATCCCCATGAAGAACTGCAGGGGTATCAGGAATAGCGCGAGGGGGCGGCGCGGGAGAAGGTATAGCCAGAAGTCGATCAGGCAGTCCCCGTCGTAAACCGTATGGTCGAAATCGTATATGGACGCTGAAATCTTTTTTTTCATCGGTTACCTCATGAGTATTACGCCCGCGGTAATCAGCGCGGTGCCGAGAAGACGCTGCCATGTGAATCCCTCGCCGAGTATCAGTATCGCGAGGATATAGGTCAGGATATATCCCGCCGCGGTGATCGGGCGCGCGAAACTGATGTCGTAGACACGAAGCACCTGCATCCACAGGATGAAGCTCACTCCGTACGCGACCGCCCCGAGGATGATCCAGATGTTCTGGGCGAGAGCGAGATAGAAGGCGAATCCTTCGCCGGCGACCTCGCCGACGCCCTTCTTGAAGAGTATCTGCCCGAACGCGCCGAGCAGGATCGATACCGCGAGAAGTATCGGCCCGCTCATTCTTTTTGCGCTCCAGTCTCTTTATTCACGAACACGAAACGTTTATCGAGGATGTACTTCACCGTGTACCCGACAGTCAATCCCACCGCGCCGCCCGCGAATTTCGACCATTCCGCCTGAATGAGGAAATCGAATAACAGCTCGGAGCCCCAGAAAATGGCGGTGGTGATTATTCCCATTACGGTATAAACCGCGAATCTTTTAACGTTATCCCCGATTCCCGGAGTCTTATCATAAAAGACAAACAGCTTATCGAGGATATATTTCACCACCAGCCCCGCGCCCGTACCGAATACCATCGCGATATAGATCGAGTAATCGCCCGAATATACCGCGAGCGCGACAGCCTGTGTGCCCAAGTTCACCCCGATCGCGATCCCCGCGAAGACGGCGTATTTTATCCCGGTGGTTATTTTCATATCCGTTCCTATAATTTGAAATAAAGTATAACCAGCACAAGAATTCCGCACAGCGCGACATCCGCGAGAATATGCTTGTCGCGTATGACTATATCCGCCGGGTCGCCCCCTTCTTCCTTCCGGTAGATGTCGTACATATAGCGGAATAACCCGTAGAGCACGAACGGGAGCGTGTAGAGCAGGGAACGCGTCCCGAAGCGCGCGATAGTGTCCGGGTCGATCACATAGAGGGAGTAAGTGATAATCGTGAGCGTGACCGAAATGACGATCATGTAATCGAGAAGGAGGACGCTGTAATCCTTCAGCACCGGGCGGTGCTTATGCGAATCCTCGATCAGGACGAGCTCGTGACGCCGTTTGCCGAATCCGAGGAAAAGCGAGATAAAAAGGGTCGTGAGAAATATCCAATTCGACAGCCCCACCCCGATTGCGGCCGCTCCCGCAACCACACGCAGGACGAACCCCAGCGCGATAAAAAAAACGTCGAGGATGACCTCGTTCTTGATAAATAGCGAATAAAGCAGTATGACGGCGAAATATCCCGCATACGCGAGCAGGGTATTCAGGTTAATGAAGTAGGTGATCGCGAGGCCGCCGAGGAAGAGTACCGACGCGAGGATGATTGCTGCCGCCGGGGACGCCTTCCCGCTCGCGAGGGGACGGTGCTTCTTGACCGGGTGGAGCCTGTCCTTCTCGCGGTCGATGAGGTCGTTCAGGATATATACCGACGACGATACAAGACAGAACGCCGCGAACGCATAGACGCTCATCAGGATGGACGGGAGCATCATAAAATGCAGGGAGAACACGAGCGGCGCCAAGATGAAGAAGTTCTTGATCCAATGCGGGATACGCATCAGCCTGAGGTATTGGAGCATTCTTTCCGTCCCGGTTATTTTATGGGATATTATATCCGATTTCCGCGAAAAGGGCAACCTCCATGGATGGAGGGAGTCCCGCGATGACAGGATGTCAGAGAGCGGGGCAACCTCCATGGATGGAGGGAGTCCCGCTTGTCTTTCGCCTAGGGCGGGAGGCGATGACAGGATGTCGAGAAACGGTTCGACGACCGGAGGCTGAGCGAAGCCGAAGCCGGTCTACTTTCCGCCCGGATAAATACCCTGATACGGGTTCTTCGGGTTCTTATACACCGAGTCGTTCAGGAACTTCTTCCAGTAATTATTATCCCGCGCCCACAAGGGAATCCCGTGTATCTGGAAGTCTTTTGTGAACGGGACGGTGAACGTCGTAAAGTTATACGACGCCATGACGAGAAGGAAGAACACCGCGTAAGCGTACCCCGGTATCTGAGATAGTTTTTTCAGGAGGGGGGAGAGCTTCTCGCCGATGACGTTCAGGAGCAGGACGGCCCACAGCATATAGAACATGTTCGGCACCATCCAGAACTCGAAGTAGTACGGCTCCCAGTACACCGACAGCGCGGTAAAGATACCCCCGGTCATCATCATAAAAAACAGCGTCCGCCCGTACCGCATCCACATCCACGGCAGGAAAAGGAGCGTGCCGATCAGGAGGAACAGGGTGAAGTACGCGACCTGATTATGTGTGAACGATACCCGGTTTTCGATACCCGGCTCGGAGAGGTTGTATCTGAACGGGTAAGCCTTTTGGATATAGAAATAGTCCTTCGACGGAGGCGCGAGGTACGACGACGTATATCCGTAGAGCACGCCCGCCGGATCGAATTTATTGATACCGTGTCCCCAATCGCCGGTCGTCATATAAAAGAACAGCCATTGCTGGAACGTGAGCGCGCGGAAGTACTCCATCTTGGTCTCTTTATGGGGCTTATCGAACGGGAGATTGTATTCGGTGACTCCGGCATAGAAATATCCAGCGATTACGATGATGATTCCGGCAAGCGCCATCAGGAACGCCCCGGCGTAGCGCTTCGCGGGCTTCGCGTCGATCTCGGCTTTTTCCTCCGGGGTGTCAATGGATATCGCGCCGCGAGGGCCGCGTTTGGGGAATAAGTACGGGGGAAGCGCGACCGCGATCACCGCCGCTACACACGCTATCGCTGTGGTCTGGTGAAACCAGATATTCAAGCCGAGAATTACCCCGCCAAGTATTGAGAGCGGCAGGATGTGTTTCTTCGATTTCTGGATGACGCTCATGATCCACAGGATCAGGATGATGGTTGTGACCGGAAAAATTCCCGTATCGACTTTTCCGGCGTAATGCATGAATCCGTGCGCAAAACCGATCAGAAGCCCGCCGGCGATTCCCCAGAACAGCTTGCCGGTCATATTTTTCAGGAAAAGTACCGCGAAGTAAATTCCGACACATGCGGTGACGAGCGAACGGAGCCGGATATTGAACACCCAGTCGGTGAATCCCGCGCCGCCCCACGTGTTCCGTATGAAATCGTCGAACCATTCAGCGGATATTTCGTAGGCGATATGATGCGGGTTATAGAACGGGAGCCACCCGAGTTTCATGGTCTTATAGATATTGTTCAGGTAAACGATCTGGTCGTTATCGAGGTAACGCTGCATAAAATGCATCTGGAAAAGGAAATAAAGCAACGCGAGAAAAAACGCGGCGAGCCATGTAAAAAAGCGGTTATGGTCGCGTATTAAATTCATCCGTTCCTCAGGAATTCTTTATCGACGATATCGAGTTGATAGCCTCGGGCGCGCGCTGGATAGACGCGATCGCGATCCGTTCGCCGGACTTCTTGCGAAGCTCTATTGTCCCGACTCTGAGAATCCGTCCCGCGATATTCTGCTTCAGGACGATCATATCGATCTCCGGTACCGCGAACATGTACAGGTCGATTGTCACGAGCGAGTTGCGGACATAGTAGAGCTTCTTTCCCGCGCGGTCGACCGCGAGGCCGGATAATATCCCCTGTATCTGACGTCCGAGGAACCATACCCCGAAGTACGCGAGTATCAGGAGGAAAAGTACGGACGATACTTTCTGGAAAAAGCCGGGGTCGGGGAACTTGAATTTATAGATCTCATCCAGTTTAAAAAAGCCCATGATGTTCTGGAGGATAGTCCCGACCGGATGATGAAGCTCGTAGAAGAAATATCCCGCCGCGAAGAACAGCATGACCTTGAGGATGATGAGGTATCGGGGCTGAAAGTACAAAACGAGGGAGTTCCTGTCCGCTGAGACAGTTTTTTTCAGGTAATTAACAAGGGGTTGTTCACGGGTCTCGGTCAGGAAAACGCCTGTTTTCTTAAAAAATGCGCCGATAGCCTGAAACAGGCCGGGTTTCTTTTTCTTAGACGCGTCGTTTTGATTCATATTGCTATCCTTATATTATCAGAAAAATATTTTAAAAAATCTGAGGATGCCCTGTTTCCACGGCACACGGTGCGAGATACCGGATTTTTTCTCAAAGTTAGAGAGATTCTCGAGGTACCAGTGGTAATTCCGGAGAAGCGCGTCCTTATTGGAGTACTTCGGCTTAAAACCAAGGATTTCCTCCGCTTTGTCGATCGCGACAAACGAGTCCTTATGCGCGGTCTCGTATACCCATTTGTATAGAGGCGAGAGATGCAGGAATTCCAGGATACGCAGGGCTGTAATGAGCGGCCATGCCGGGAATGTCTTTATCTCTTTACCGAAGCCCGCGTCGTCGAGTACGGCTTGGTAATCCTCTTTCATCGTCGTGAATTCCTTCGCGCCGATATTGAACGTATCGTTGACTTTTTTACGATCGAGCGTCATGCACAGGTAGATCGATTCGCAGAGGTCCTCCACATCGAGGAGCTGGTAACGGTTTCTACCGTTGCCGATCATCGGGAATCCCCGTCCGTCCTTCGCCCAGTCGTAGAGGAGCGCGAACACCCCGAGGCGTTCCGGTCCGATAAACGATTTCGGGCGGATGATCGGGATGCACATCCCGGTACGGCGGTATTCTCTGCAGACTTCCTCCGCCATGATCTTGGCTTTACCGTAATGCCCGACCCCGTCGAGTTTGTCGTATTCGCGGAGCGGATGGTGATCGGGGATACCGTAGACGGCAGTCGAGGAAATATGGATGAAACGCTTGACGTCTTCCTTTTGGGCTGAGTCCAGCAGGTTCCGTGTACCCTGAACGTCGGTAGAAAAAATGTCGTCCTTCCGGTATAACGGGAGCGCAGCGGCGGTGTGGATAACGATGTTCTGGTGCTTCATCACCCTGTCGACGGTGCCGATATCGCGGATATCGCCCCTAACGGTATGAATTTTTGACTTCTCAGGGTAATCGAATTCCGCAACGTCAAGAGATGTAATTTCGGTTATTCCTTTGCTGAGGAGATAGCGTATCAGATTGATACCCAGAAAACCCGCACCTCCTGTTATCAGGACGTTCATAGCGGTGCCCCCATATTCATATTAAAAGAGGGTTTATTATAGCCGGGGGATGGAAAAATATCAAATATCTCGGACGCCGGGGGGATGCGGTAACTCCTCATGCGGAAACCGGTTTGGAAATACAGCGGGTAACGGTATATTGGGTTATAAAATGTGATATTTATACTCCGTTCTTTTTGACTTATTTAAAAAAAAAAGATATACTAATTAAAGAAAATAATAGGAAATAATATGTTTGTGCCGGGTGATAAGGTGTTTTATCCTTTCCACGGAGCGGGGGAGATTAGGGGGCTTGAGGAAAGGGATTTCTTAGGCGAGAAAAGAGAGTACTATATCATACACTTTCCGCTAACTGATACCACAATCATGGTTCCGACCAATAACACGGAACAGTTAGGTCTCCGTTATCTGTCCGATGAAAAAGAGATCAAGAAGTGCTTTGAGATCATAGCGAAAGAGGCCAGCGAACTGGAAGAAGACTGGAAAGTCCGCTATAAGAAGCATCAGGACATGCTGAAGTCCGGAAGAATCCTCGAGATATCGGAGGTGATTCGCAATCTTTTCGATAGGAACCGGATAAAAGAACTTTCATCTACTGAAAAGAAACTCTATAATAACGCGGTCGATATGCTGATCAGCGAAATCGCATTGTCAGTCGGAAAGAACAAAGATGAAGTTCGCGCCGAGATGGTACGGATGCTGGAGAGCAGGGCTTAGTATATTTCATGTGTTTCCCCGCCATAAATTTAATATTTTCTCTTGACAAAATCATGAATTATTTTATGATGATGATGCGGGAAAAGGAGGAAACAAACCCATGGTTATTCAAAAAACCTTAAAGGTTTCCAGAGACGAGATGCTGCATTATCTCTTCGGGGAAACCAATATAATTTTAGCAATTCTTTCCAGTATTGTCGCCGCCTTATCCGGCATGTTTATCACATTAGGATTTCTCCATTTTGCCGGTTTTTTTACTATTCAGCCCGACCAGCTTATCACACTTTCAATCGTATTTATCGGTTTAGGGATTGCTATTTATTTCACTAAAAAAGAAGAATTTCACCTCTACGATAAAACCGGTTCGCATATTTTTATCGCCGGTGTGTTTTCTTATCCGATTTATATTATTCTTTTCACTCTTGTTTTATTATATTTCTTTCTTCCCGATTGGACATCCGCGCAGAAGGGGATTCAGGTAAACGTGGTTGCCGCTATCATTCTGATATTCCTGATCTCCGTCGCTTTTTCGTATCTGTTTAACGGATGGTGGAAGCTGATTTCATACTTTCTCCTGCGGTTATTCGCACGGCGCGATTGGGTGATACTTGCCGAGCGTGACGCGTTCTTATCCGGCTTAGGTCTGCGTTTCGAGGAATCGAAGCGTTACGGCACCGCTCTTTCATTGCTCAACCTGACGGTTACCTTACCCCCTCGTGAGAAAAAGCTTCTCGCCGGAATATACAAGCGTATCGCGAACGGTGTCCGCGACATTGACCTGATTTCACATTTTGATAATGTTAATAATTTCGCCGTACTGGCGCCGATCACACAGGCGGCCGGGCATGGGCTTTTCAAGCGTGTAGTCAAGCTGGTACAGGAGGAACTTTACACAAAGGGCTACAAGAATAAGGTGATGGTCGAGGCGGGTATTGCGACCATACTTCCAGAGACCGAGAGTGAATTCGAGCTTCTTAAGCCCGCTGAAATGCTAAAAGAAGAGATTCAGATATAGTTCAGGGAGAAGGGAGAGATTATCCCCGTCCGCAAGGGCGGGGTTTTTTTATTGCGGGTGCCGTAAATCGGCAAGCTCGCTCAGACGCAGTGTTTATACGGGCTATATGCAGATAATATTGATCGGATTGATATCGGGGTTAGTCTGCTCAGCAGTCGCCGACTATCTGGACAATCAGGTCGCGCGAACGGGAACGGGTGTCGCATTCGATAAATACGATCTGCTGCCATGTCCCGAGGGTGAGGCGTTTATTGACTATTGGCACAGTGAACGAGGTTTTGATGAGCGCGCTCAGGAGATGCCCGCTTCCGTTGTCGTCCCCCCATGTCTCATGATGCTGATAAAACTCGCCGCGGGGGAACATTTTGCCGAAGTAATCCTTGATATCCGCCTTCAGACCGGGTTCGTACTCGATAGTCGTAATCGCGCCGGTGGAGCCGGCGCAGAATACGTTTACGATACCGTTGGAAACTCCCGAATTGTCCGTGATACCCCGGATTTCATCCGTGATATTGATGATATCGAACTGTCCGCGCGTACGGACGGATACTGACGATGTTTTTACCATCGTTACTCCTATAATTCGTCGAGGATCAGGTTCTTTTCGTATTGGAGAATAGAATTGTTTGTCATCAGGTAGTTTTTCTGGGAGATTTCCGTCTGGAGTTTTTTCATGATGAACATATCGAAAACCTTGATGGTGGATGGTTTTTCGAGGACAAGGCGGACATTATCGGTGCCGCTTTCCCATTTAACGCTTTTTGATGTTTTTAATATGGGAATACCGTATTTATCTTCGAGTTTCTCGGTGAGGTAGTAGAAATCGAAGTATTTCTCGTTTAATAGAATGGTGATCAGAAACGATTTTCCCTGATAGAATTGGATATAGATATTTTGTATGAACGGATGAGAATCTATTTTTAGGGTATAGGGAATCGCTTCGTTGATTTTACCGAGGAATCGGCTGTCGTCGATTTTCAGGTTGTCGCTTTTCGCGACCGAGTTGGAAATCTCCGTTCCTGTCATCCCGAGTTTGATACCCATGAAATTGAATTCTTTCTTGAGGCCGAAACAGGTATTGAAAGCAAAAACTATGAAAAAAGCGAACGAAATGAAATACTGCGCTGCGAGATTTCCCCTCATAATTTCCCCGTTTACGCGAACTGTTCCAGGTCTTTCCTGAGAAGTTCGATTTTGGCGATTAACCGGTCTATTTCTTTCTTCTCTTTATCGACAGTCTCGACTATAACTTTTTTCTGTTCCATTTTACTCAAAGTAGCGATAGATTTATTAAATTGCCCGATTTTATCCTCATATTCGTTGATTTTCTGGAGAATGATGATCTTTGTTTCATCGGATATGCTGTTTTCACGGGAGCGGTTTGCCATAGCGTTAAACGCAACTTTTGCGGTCTCGCGGACGTAGGAGGGTTCGCTCTCGTTCTCGGAAAGTATCTTGAAGTACTCGATCAGCCCGGTAACATGCTGGTCGTCGTTTATGATCGCGTTACGCAGCAGGATATTCCCCAAAGGTTCCGAATAACCCACGGATTTTAAGTTATATTCCTGTTCCTTAAGCGCTATATCCAACTGGTGATCGTTTATCATTCCCAGTTTTAACAACACCTCTCCAAATTTCATCATTTCCTCCGTTCAAATCTCATTCATATATATTCTGAATTATTTTTGAATTTTGTCAAGACCTTATCTATTTTCGGTAAAAAATATCATTTAATCAAGCGGAAAAAAGGATTTTGACAGAAAAGCCATCGTCTTTTATAATACTTGATAAAATAACGAGGTAAATATGCCGAAAAACAATGAGAGCATGGATTACTCCGGGCTGCAGAACGAAATACCCGGACTAAAGATAGAACCCGCCCTGGAAGTGATCGAGAACGTGTACCGCGACCGGGATTACTGGGTGGAGTATTTTACCGACGAATTTACGTCGATTTGCCCGAAGACCGGACTGCCCGATTTCGCGAGCCTGTCGATCCAGTATATTCCGGGAGATTATCTGGTAGAGGAGAAGGCGCTGAAACTCTATCTCAACGGATACCGGAATCTGGGAATATTTCAGGAGAACGCGACCAATAAGATACTCGATGATTTTGTCGAGGCGGTCAAACCCCGTTATATCAATGTTACCGCCGAATGGAACCGGCGCGGGGGAATCGGTACGAAGGTCGAAGCGGAATACCCCGCGGGATTTCCTAAAGCCGGGAAGGCGGACTTACGATAGATAATATCATCCGCCCGGCTAATGATTTGTCTACGCAGTACACACAGGTGCCAGCGCACGGCGGAGTTTAACGAATGGTTCGCCGCAGGCTAACGACCGGCATAAGACCCGCGTTCGTAATGGGTTTAGCGTACGCAGTACACGCAGTACCTTGATATATTTTTGTAAACATGGTAAAATATCGCATCAAGCTTAGGAGCTGAATCATGGGGCTATCCACAGTTTTTGCATACACGGCATAGAAATATCGTTTACCCTCCTTCTGTCCAACACGCTATGAACCGCAAGGCGGTTCCAATTCATAAAATAATATTTTCATGCATCTAAAAACATAACATAGGAGATTTCAATGGATAAAGTATATATTTTCGATACGACATTAAGGGACGGCGAACAGTCTCCCGGCGCGAGTATGGGGCCGATGGAGAAGCTGAAATTCGCCAAGCAGTTGGAATTACTGAACGTGGACATTATCGAGGCCGGATTCGCGGTATCGTCACCGGTACAGTTCGACGCGATCCGCATGATTGCGGACGAGGTACGTAAGCCAGTCATCTGCTCGCTGGCCCGCGCGGTCGACGGCGATATCGAGGCGGCGGGTAAGGCGATATCGACCGCGGCGCATCACAGAATCCATACGTTCATCGCGACCTCGCCCATTCACCGCGAGCACAAACTGCGGATGAGTAAAGAGGAAGTGCTGAAGCGCGCCGTGCATGCGGTGGAGTACGCCCGGACATTTACCCAGGATGTGGAATTTTCCGCCGAGGACGCGACACGCACTGAGCCGGATTTCCTGTGCGAGGTGGTTCAGGCGGCTATCGGCGCGGGGGCGACTACGATTAATATTCCCGATACAGTCGGGTACACGTTCCCCACGGAGTTCCAGAAGATCATCGCGAATTTGTTCGACAAGGTGACGAATATCGATAAAGCAATCATCAGCGTGCATTGTCATAACGATCTGGGATTGGCGTCGGCGAACTCGCTGGCGGCGGTGCAGGCCGGGGCGCGGCAGGTAGAGGTTTCGGTGAACGGGATCGGCGAACGCGCCGGTAACGCCGCGCTGGAAGAGGTGATTATGTCTATGGCAATCCGCAAGGACATTTTCCCCTATGAGTACGGTATCAACACTAAGGAGATTTATAAATCGTCCAAGCTGTTGATTTCCATTATCGGAATTCCGGTGTCCCCGTACAAACCGATAGTCGGAAAGAACGCGTTCTCGCACGAATCCGGTATCCACCAGGACGGATTCCTGAAGGAACGCAGCACCTACGAGATCATGACCCCCGAGCAGATCGGGCGGCCGTCGTCGGAAATCGTACTGGGACGGCATTCCGGAAGGCATGGCCTGAAAGTCCGCCTGAAAGAGCTGGGATACGAATTGTCCGCGGAGGATTTCGACCGCGTATTCGTGAGATTTCAGGAATTGGCGGATAAGAAAAAAGCGGTGTACGACGACGAACTGATCGCGATTATGGAAGAAAACACCGGCGTACAGGTCGCCGAAATATACGGTATCCAGCAGGTTCAGATTGTCAGCGGCAACCAGGCGATCCCCACGGCGACTGTGGTGATCGAGCACGCGGGGGATACCTATGAGGAAGCCGCGACCGGCAACGGGCCTGTGGACGCGATTTACAAAGCGATCGACCGGATTACCAAGATCGGGGTGGAACTGGAGGATTACGAAGTGACCTCGATATCCGCCGGACAGGACGCGATGGGCGAGGTTTCGGTCACTATGCGCCGCGACGGGCATACGTACTCCGGGCACGCATCCTCTACCGATATTCTCATGGCGTCGGCGAAGGCGTATGTCAACGCGGTCAATAAGATCATCTATATGGAAAAAAAGACTACGGGCGGCTCAAAAAACCAAGTTAATATTGAGGAAATAAAAATTAAATATTAATCGAAAAATACATCCAATGGTCACTTCCTATCCACCGCAAATCGGCGGTAGATAGAAGTGACCAGAAGTAAATTTTCAGCCCCGCCCGCATCGAGCCAGTGGGGCTTTTTAATTCGTGACCCTCCGCATAATCCGCGCAACTTGTGGTGAGCGTAGTCGAACCATCCGTGTGGAATTGGGGTGGAATTACCCCGATAGTACACTGATTCGCGCAGATTTTACGGATACACGGGGCTGTCCCAAAAGGGTACTTTAGAGAATTTTTGTCACTGCGAGACACAACGCGGCGAAGCAGTCTGTTAAATTCCTTAGACGGCAGTAAAACAGATTGCTTCGGTATAAGCCTCGCAATGACAAAAACAGTTTGTCATCAAGCCCGAAAGCGGGGCTTTTTCTATCGGTGTGTATTCACTAATCCGTATAATCCGTGTGCCCTCGCTTGTCTCCGACGGGTAAGTAGCGAATGTGTGAAAATCAGTCCAGAGTGGTAATCCCTCACTTAATGATTTTTACTATGACATGCGCTTATGTCTCGACAGGCTCGGCATGACGGAAAAAATATAGTAAAAAATATCCCAACTCTGCCTTTGGACGCACTCATACGGTATCCCATATCCTATACGAGGCATGAGGAAAGCGCTAAAACTCGATGACGTTATCGACTGGCAGGACAAAGATTTTCCCGTCGCCGCGTTCCCCGGTGCGGAGAGACTGACGAACGGACTCGATCTCGGAACGATCGCCGAATGAACCGTCGATAGCGATACGCGGAAGGCCGGACAACAGCGCGCGGCGTTTCGCTTTGTAGGTTTCGGGATGATACCCCAGTCCGAGGACTTCCTCATATTGAAAACGGTCGATTTTATTTTCGGGGATGTTCTTGATACGGAATGGCTTACAGACAATCCGCGCGTAGATCATTCCTTGTTTTCCTGAAGCTTGCGCTTATTTTTTACAATCCGCGCGATTTCATTGAGGTTTTTTACAACAAGGTTATTGCCGGTGCGTTCGAGACGCCCCATACGGACATAGCGGTCGATATGGATTTCGCAATCCCGGGTGGAGAGGCCGCACCAGTGCGCGATGGTCTCGGTATTGACGTTCTCGAACGGAATAGGGGCGTTGCCGGGGTAATTTTCGGGATTGATACCCTTCCATTCGACGAGCATCAGAACGGTATCGAGCACTTTAGCCTCGTCCTCGTCGAGCGAGAGTATCCGCAGACGGCGCTGGGCGTCGAATATGCGCTTTGAAAGGATTTTTATCAATGTGAGCGCCCATGCGGGCTGGGTGCCGAGGAGTTCGAAAAAGTTCTGCTTTTTCAGCACGACAAGTTTAACGTCTGTTTCGGCGACCGCGGTCGCGCTTCGAGGAGCGTCCTCGATGATCGCCATTTCGCCGAATATCTGCGATACGTCGAATACGTCGAGAGTCTTTTCTTTATTATCCTGAATCTTTGTGATACGGACCTTGCCTTCCTTAACAATATAGAATTCGTCGCCTTTTTCGTACTCGCAGAATATGATATCGCCGGCTTTATAGGATTGTTCGAATTTATTTAAAGTTTCTTCGGCCATAAGATACCCCTATATTTTTGCCATCATTTCTTTCGCCTTCCGGGATAATTGATCGATCGGGGCGAACATCACGATTTTTTGCAGGACTCCGCGCGCCATTTCGGGCTTTTGAAGCTCCTTGTAAATTTCGACTAAAATGAACAAAGCCTGTTTGATGAGTGTCGGGTCTTTCGTACTCTGTACGAATTCCATGATTATTTTCGATGCTTCCATATAATCTTTTAGCTGGTGCAGAGTCTCGATATAGGTGAATTTTGCACGGTTGCGGAGGTCGGAACTGACGATCTTGTTATCGGATTCCATAATGCCGGCGAAAAGTTTCCGGGCGTCTTCGTACTGCCCGGCCTTGAAGTATCCTTCTGCTTTATAGAAGCTGTCCATAAATTCGCGCAGACCGAGTTTGGAATGAACGGGCGCCTGTCCGGTTTTGACATCGGCGACCCCGAGAACCGTGCCGCTTCCTTCCGAACCGACTATTTCGTTTACCGGCTTGTATTTTCCCGCAAGCCCCGTTCGCATCGCCTCTTCGGCAAGTTTGATACGGTACTGCGCTTCTTCGATCAGGTTGGTCTCAGGATACGCCATGATATATCGTTCGTATACAGTTTTAGCCTGACGGTATTTTTTACTATTGAGGTAATACTCGCCGATTTTAAATAGACCGATATTCGGCGGTTCCAGAACATTGTTTCCGAGGTAGTTATTTACTTTATATCCGAGATTCCGCAGTTGATTTGACAAAACTTGGAGGAGGCGTTTGAGAAGGTCGACTTTTTTTGTGACAAATTCCTCGAATTCCTTTGTTTTGAACACCACGCAAAGGCAATCGGTGATCGCCTCCGCCACTTCATCACGGGTATGGTTGATGACTGCAGACTTCAAACCGAGGAATTCACCCTGGTTGAGCGTCTTTGTGATCTTTTCTCCCGATTGAGGTTCCAGATAGCTGATATCCAAACGTCCCGATTTCAGGATGTAAATCTCGTCCCCTTCTTCATGATCGAAATAAATAATCGAGCCTTGACTGTACTTGCGTTCAATAGGCATATTTGCCGCTCTCTTTTTGTTACTTTATATTAAGAGACTTATTCATAAATGTCAACCGGAAAAAAGGGTAGAACCTTTTTAAATTGCACGTCTTCCCAAATCCGTTCGTACAGATTCTCAGGCTGTCCTATCAAAAGCCGGTCTTCTCCGGCTATTTTTAATAACTGGTATTCCTTATCGAATTTTCCGAAGAATTCCTTGTCGCCGGCAACCCCATAAAGAGGGACTCCTGCATTAATGACGAGACGGATATTTTCCAGCCATGAATTGACAAGCGATTCATAGGGGTCTGAGGGATTCCCGTTCTTCAGGATCGTGAAATCCGCAGAGTATCCTATTTCGATCTTTCCCAGCTTATTCAGCCGGAACGCCTTTGCGGGACGGGTAGTGACCATCTGCACGAGTGTTTTATTGTCGATCTTTTCGTTATAAAGCTGCCAATACAGACTTGCGGCGAACTGTAGTTCCTCAAGCAGGTTCATTCCCCCGGACATCGGAGAATCGGTGCCGAGGCTGACGTTGACATTCTGCTTCAGGAGTTCTCGGATATTCGTCGTATCCTTGAACATAAAGTAATTCGATGTGGGGCACCAGATAACGTTTGCCTTCGCCTTCGCTATCGCGGTTATATCCTGCTTGGATAACGATATCCCATGTACCAATACGGAATGTTCGTCCAGAACTTTCATCTCCTGCAGTATTTCGATACCGAGGGTCGCTTCTTCGTCGTAACCCTCCTCGATGTGGGTTAAAAACGGGAGATTATTATCGACGGCATATTTATGTTCTTCGGTCATCGACCCGCCCCAACGGAGATCGAAGCTTACGCACTCATGCTGGATACCGTAATCCCATAGGACGCGCATCGGGAGCTTGTCGATAAACGGAGCGCTTACCGCATGGGGGATATGATCGGCGACTGTAGTTACCCCGGATACGATATTCCGGTATACCCCGAGCAGATAGAGATCGAAATTGGAAATAGCGCTGCGTTCTTCATACAACGGGGATTCTTTCAGATCGTTATCCCACGGTTTCCAGTTGAGATACGGTCCGAATCCGATACGCGGGTAATAAGTTCCCAGAAGATGATCGTGCGCGTTGATCAGACCGGGAAAGATAACCGATGTGTTTTCCAGTTTTACGGTATAATCGACCCCGGCGGCGTTTTCGGTAATATCTTCGATAACGTCGTTATTTACGATGATCTTTTTATTCCGTAGAATATCGTCGGGCGTGACAATCGTGCCGCCTTCGATTACGTATCTCATCATTCCCCCTATTTTTGGAATGCTATCCATTTTTCGGAATAAGAGATAGATAACTAAAATACTGCTATGAATTATCGTTAGAATAGCATGTTTGGAGAAAGTGAAGGCGATTTAGGCCGAATTACTCAGCCTTATATTTGATACAGGGTTACAGTCGAATCCTGACGTATCATCAGTGAACGGGAATCATCGGATAGACAGATATACGAGGCAGACTTTTTTCCGGTCAGTACCGAATCCCTGATGGAACCGGATCGGGTGTCCCAGATATAGATTTTCCCGTCGGAATTTGCCGCCGCGAGCGACGCGCCGTCTGCGGAAAATCTCAGCGCTGTTACGGGGCTTTTTTCACAACGGAGCACCGAAACATTTTCCGGCTTATCGAAATCCCATAAGGAGATTTCGCCGTTTTCATCCCCCGAAGCATATCCCTTCGCATCTGCCGATATCGCGGCCGATGTGACCCCTGCTTCATGGAATCGTTTTTGCAGGAGGATTTTCCGGCTGGCGAGTTCCCACAGCGATACTGTACCGTCGTTTCCCCCGGTCAGGAAATATTTACCGTTGCCCGATACACAGACCGGAGCGCGGGAATTGTTATTGTTCGATAGCGAGCGTATCAGGTCGCCGGTATCGAGCCGCCAAATATCTATCAACCCGCTGATATCCCCCGATATCAGTTCTTTTCCGTCGGGAGTGATAAACAGATAGTCGATCTGGTCGTTATGTCCCGGCAGGGTGCGTATAACCTGGCCGTCGGAGAGGTTGACAATGCTAATTCCGCCCTTGGAGTTTCCAGCCGCGGCAAAAGTGCGGTCTTTTGAAACTGTTATCGCAGTCACCGGGACGCGGTGGGCGACCCAACGGAAGATTTTAGCCCCGGTATCCACGGTAAGCCCCCAAATCAATCCGTGAGTATCCCCGAAGATCATTTGCGCGCAATCCGGCGATATATTGATACAGTTCAGTCCGGCGGGTGAAAACTCCTTTATAGGCTGCATATCCGCTCCTTTCTTCAGGCTTGCTTGTATCCCGCGAGAAAATCGGAAATATCGGTAAAAACCGTTTTCAAATCTTCAAGCGGGGGAAGGAACACGACCCTAAGATGGTCGGGATCCGGCCAGTTAAAACCAGTCCCCTGCACGAGGAGAATATGTTTCTCGATCAGGATATCGTAGATGAACTTGACATCGCTCTTGATATTGTACTTTTTTATATCGAACTTCGGGAACAAGTAAAATGTACCTTTCGGTTTGACACAAGAAAACCCCGGCAGGTCGATGACATGGTCGTATGCGTAGTTCCGCTGGTCGTACAAACGCCCGCCCGGACGGGTAAGCTGCTGAATACTCTCCGCATCGCCTAAAGCCGCCTGTACCGCAAACTGCGCGGGAACATTGGAACACAACCGCATATTGGCAAGCATGTTCAATCCGTCTATATAATCCAGCGCGGTGGATTTATTTCCGCTGATTGTCATCCATCCCACACGGAACCCGGCGATTCGGTGCGATTTGGATAATCCGTTTAACGTGATGATCAGGAGGTCGTCCGCAAGGGACGCGGTGGGGTAATGCACCGAATCATCGTAAAGAATCCTGTCGTAGATCTCGTCGGAGAATATTATCAACTGATGCTCGCGCGCAAGCTGGATAAGATCCATAATCAGTTCTTTGGAATATACCGCGCCTGTAGGGTTGTTCGGATTGATGATCACGATTCCCTTGGTCTTATCGGTGATCTTCTTTCTGATATCATCGAGGTCGGGATACCAGTCGGATGCCTCGTCGCAGATATAATGAACAGGATTACCGCCCGAAAGCGAAACAGCGGCTGTCCATAACGGATAATCCGGAGCGGGGAGAAGTATCTCGTCCCCTCTGTTCAACAAGCCCTGCATCGCCATCACTATCAATTCGCTGACGCCGTTCCCGATATAAATATCTTCGACATCGACGCCATCTATACCGACGCTCTCGGTGTATATCTGTATGGCGCGGCGGGCGGAGTAAAGACCCTTGGAATCGCAGTAACCCTGCGCTTTGTCGAGGTTCGAGATGACATCCCCGAGCACCTGATCGGGCGCGAAGAGGCTGAACGGAGCGGGATTCCCGGTGTTCAGCTTGATAATACGATGCCCTTCTTTTTCGAGTCGCATCGCCTCATCGAGCACCGGGCCGCGAATGTCGTACAACACATTTTCGAGTTTCTTGGACTTATTGAATTCTTTCATGGCAGTATACCTTTTCCTCCGTGGAGTCGATTGAAATAGTATATCATTATATCGGAAGAAAAAAAAAGAATCCAGAATCTATTGCTCTGTAGTGACCGGGTCTTATTCAGTATATTTTATCGGATAGAGTTTAGTCCGCGCAGCGGCTAACGGAAACGGTCGCGGATCAGGAGAATGATCAGGCCGATACCGATGACCCCCGAAATAATATACCCCAGAAGCCCCAGGATAGGAATTCCCGCGACCAGCGGGGGTATTCCCGAGTGGACGATCAGGGACGAGCCTATAATGCCCGCGGTGAGCACGATCGACAGGGTGATATCTGTGGTGACACGGAACAATGTGTCCTGAATGGGCTGAAGGGATTTTTCGCCGATCTCGATATGCACCCGGCCTTTCCTGATCTTCTGGGAAATCTCCTTGAGGTCGGACGGAAGGTCGCGGAGCAGGATTGTCAGGTCGGTCAGGGTGTGGGTAAGTTCGCCGATCACCCGCTTCGGGCTGAGGCTTTCCTCGACAAAACGTTTCGCATAGGGCTTCGCAAATTCCGCGATCTCGAATTTCGGATGCAGCCGGCTTGCGATACCCTCGACCGTAGAGACGGTTTTTCCGAGAAGATACAGGCTCGCGGGCACGTTCAGTTTGAACGATACGAGGATTTCCATCGCGCGGACGAAAACGTCGCCGATATTAATTTCCTTAAGGGGAAGGAAATAGAACTGTTCCGCCATTTCCGCGAGGTGGCGCTCGAAATCCTCGAAACGGTCAGGGGACGGGCTTCCGGTGAGCTTGAGAAGCGCATGGGCAAGCGCCGTATAGTTCCGGTTGACTACCGATACGATCGCGTCTCCCATCGTTTGCCGGATATTTTCCGTCAGATAGCCGATCATCCCGAAATCGAGGAAACAGATCCGGTTACCCGGCATAATGAACAGGTTGCCGGGATGGGGGTCGGCGTGAAAGAAACCGAATTCAAACACCTGTCTGAAAAGGATATCCGCGATCCGTTCCACGATCAACGCAGGGTCATAACCATTCACCGGGTTCAGGTACAGCTCGGAAAGCCTGATACCCGGTATATAATCCATGGTTAGAACACAGATCGAGCAGTATTTCGAATGCACTCCCGGCAGAAAAAAGACAGGGTCGTCCTTGAACGCGTTTGCGAAGCGAATCAGGTTCGTTTTCTCGACCGCAAGATTTGTTTCGAGACGGATAACGCGCTCGAACTCGGTCAGAATGGCTACCGGATTGAGATACTCGATCTCCTCGATGTTATTTTCAAGAAGCGAGGCGAGGTGATACATAATCTCTATGTCGTCGGAAATAATCTCCTCGATATCGGGACGGCGAATCTTGACCGCGACCGGCGAGCCGTCGGGAAGCCATGCCCGATGTACCTGCGCGATAGAGGCGGACGCAACCGGTTCCATGTCGAAGCGCGAGAACAATTCCACAACAGGCTTTCCGAACTCCGTTTCGAGTATCCCGACAGCATCCCCGCTGTCGAACGGAGGAACGTTGTCCTGAAGTTTTGTCAGCTCGGTAATCAGATCCTTCGGAAGCAGGTCGATACGGTTCGAGAGTATCTGCCCGAACTTAATAAAAGTCGGGCCGAGCTCCTCGAATATCAGCCGGATACGTTCCCAACGGGTCGGGCCGTTTGCCCTTTCCTGTTTTCTCCGGCTGAACACGTGCCGCACAAAACCGAACACCCTGCGCAGGGTAGAACGGGAAACGATATCTCCGAAGCCGTGGCGAATCAGGATTGATAGTATTTCACGGTAGCGTCTCACATGGCGTGAGGAGAGCTTCTGCGTTTTTCTATCGAGGATGCGAAGTTTCGTCATGATTACTCAGGCTTCTTCAGGTTCTTTTCCATCTCGTCGAGTTTCTTTTTCAGTTCATCCATATCGCTTTTTTTCGCGAGACCCATCGCGTCCATCGCTTTCTGAACAGCGTTATCGATGGTTACCTGAAAATTCTTTCTCGCTTCTTCAGTATCCTTAGCGAGTTTTTCGGCGAATACGCGCCCTTCCTCTTCGGAAAGATTAATCTCGTCGGCAAGCTTTTTCACTACACCCTGGATAGCGTCGGCGCTGCGGGAAATAAATCCCATCCCGGCATAGAACGCTTTTTCGAGGGTTTCTTTAATCTCAGGCATATTATCCTCCTGTTGGTTTTTATGGATACTTGTTCTCTATTTATCGGATATTTTCTCGAGGCAGATACCGTCGCCGGTACGGTAAACCAGCGACAGACCGCCATCGGGGCGGTTCAGCACATGCGCATCCATAAACGGGCCGAGTATGACGTCGCTATTAATATTTATAAAAAATTCGCCGTTTTCCTCATAGATAAATATAAATATTTTCCCCGAAGAATTCAAGGAAAATCCCTTGATTGATTCGTACGCGAAAAATTCCTCGCCGTTGTAACATACCCCGTGTAAACCGTCACGGATAAACGAGAAACAGAAAGATACTGAATTCCGTGAAAATTTTGGCGCTGTCGCAAAGAAATACGGGCCGAAAGTTAATGTATCGATTTTGACGAATTTAAGGTTATCCGTTTCGTAGATAAATCCCGCCCGCGAACCGTCGGGGCTGAAAACAGGCGCAAAAATCTCCCCGTATCCCCCGTAGACCCTTTCATCGATGCGGATAAAGAATTCGCCTTTATCCATATAGATAAACGATGATACCGAATCGTCCGGGGAAAAGAAAGGCCCGTTGATCATTCCGAACCCCCCGTATACAGTGCCGTTGAGAAGAATGTACATCTCGTTATTACGTGTAAATACAAGTCCGTACTTCGCGCCGCCGGGACTGACTATCATACAATTCTCGGCCTCTCTGGAAATAGCATACTCCTGCCCGTTGATATGATAGACGGTATCCTGCCATGTCTCACATTCGGCGGCGAGTTCATTCTGGCCGGATAAAAGCATGAATCTGGTCAGGTTTGCCTCGTCGGACAAAGCGGCCGAATCGAGCATTTTACGATGGAACATGCTCATGATTCCTCCAAAAGGGCGACATCCCAAAATATTCTATAATGCTTTCGTCAAATTCGCAAATCTCATTTTGATATTCGATATATGAAAACCTATTTTTCTTAAGGCAGCCCGATAAAAAACAAAGCCCCGCTTCCCGCGGGGCTTAATAATCTAATGCGATTTCTTTTCGCTGTCTTTCATCATCTGGTTATATTTTCCGCGCTTCGTGTAATGGGTGTGGAGAAGGTGATGCGACTGATGGCCGAGCGGTTCCTTCAGGAAATCCTCGTAGAGTTTTACAATAAAAGGGTTTTCATGCGATTTGCGGATCGGTTTGCCCTCGTCCTCGGCGTAGATCGCTTCGAGACGTTTCTGCCGGATATTATTATCCACCGGTCTCGGCTGGCCGCCGCCGGAAATACATCCGCCGGGACACCCCATGACTTCGATGAAATGATAGGGCGATTTACCCTGTCGAATCTGCTCCATCAGGAAACGCGCCCCCGCGAGGCCGCTTGTGACCGCGACCTTGACAGCCACGCCGTCGAGGAACTTATATTCAGGTTTGGGATTCTCTATTTTAAGTTCCGCTTCCTTGATACGTTCCAATCCGACAATCGGCGTGACATGGAGATTCTTGAACGGGAGTTCGCGCCCGGTGACGAGTTCGTACACCGTACGGAGCGCCGCTTCCATAACACCGCCCGTGACCCCGAATATGTCGGCGGCGCCTGTAGAAAAACCGAGCGGATCGTCAAATTTCCCGTCGCTGAGGTTGAGGAAATCGACCCCGGCGTCCTTGATCATCTTCCCGAGTTCGCGCGATGTCAGTACCGCGTCCACATCGGGGTATCCGCTCGCATTCATTTCCGGGCGGGTGATCTCGAACTTCTTCGCCGTACACGGCATGACCGAGACGACAAACATATCCTTGGGATCGACTCCGATCTTATCCGCATAGAACGTCTTGGCGAGCGCGCCGAGCATCATGTGCGGGGATTTGCATGTGGAAAGATGCCCGAGAAGCTCCGGGTATTCGTGCTCGATAAACTTGATCCATCCCGGACTGCAGCTCGTGATCATCGGAAGGTCGGCCTTTTTCCCGGTCAGCACATCTTTGACGCGGTTCAGGAACTCGGTGCCTTCTTCTATAATCGTCAGGTCGGCTGTAAAGTTGGTATCGAAAATATCGTCGAAACCCATCTCTCTGAGAGCGGACGCCATTTTGCCGGTAACCAGCGTACCCGCGGGCTGAGCGAAACATTCTCCGAGAACCGCGCGGACAGCCGGAGCGGTCTGCACGACGACACGTTTCGATTTATCGAAAAGCGCATCCCATACCGTCTGGGTGGAATCCTTCTCTTTGATCGCGTCCACAGGGCAAACCAGCGTACACTGCCCGCAGTTGGTACAGTTCACCGAGTTCAGGGGGAGTTCCGCCGCCGGAGCGATCACCGCGTCAAATCCGCGGTTCTGAATATTCAGTACGCCGACCCCCTGTATCTCGTTGCACACGATGACACAGCGGCGGCAGAGCAGGCATTTTGAGGCGTCGCGGACTATCGACGGACTGGAGTCGTCGATCTCAGGCTTCGACTTTTCACCCTCGAAGCGGGAGTCCTCGATCTGAATCATAGCGCCGAGTTTTTGGAATTCGCAGTTCTGGTTGCGTTCACAGCTCAGGCAGTTTTTCGGGTGGTCGGACAGGAGTAGCTCGTAGATAATCCGGCGGGCTTTCTTCGCGCGCTCGGAATTGGTGTAAACCTTCATCCCGTCTTTAACCTTTGTGATACACGACGGTATCAGCGTTCGCGCGCCCTCAACCTCGACTAAGCAGATTCTGCATGCTTCGGGCTTATTTACCCCTTCGAGGTAGCAGAGGTTAGGGATGATAATATTATGCTTGCGGGCGGCGTCGATAATAGAAGCGCCTTCCTCAGCCTGTATCGTTTTATTGTTGATCGTAAGTGTCACCATTTTATGCCCTCCTATCGCATCTTAAACAGCGCATGGATTCGGCGATAGCGTTCAGTTTATGGAAACCGAGCGCGACCTCGTCGAACGTATGACTGCGGGTCTCCGCATCGAGAAACTTCATCGGGAAACGTTCGTGCTCGACGATAGTGGTTTCCTCCGCCGCTCTGGGAATATCGATCGCTTCGCCGACATTCAGTACGCCCTTTCCGCCGAGATAAATATCGATCGATTTAGCGGTGTTTTTCCCGTCGGCGATAGCGGTGATCACGGTATCGGAACCGCGCACACAGTCGCCTCCCGCGAAGACTCCGTCGATATTCGTCATAAACGTATTCTTATCGATGATGAACGTACCCCATTTGCTCACAGTCTGCGCCTCCTTCTTGATAAACGGGAGGTCGGTATACTGGCTGACCGCGAGAATGGCCATATCGCAATTAACGACATATTCCGAACCCTTCAGTTCGACCGGCTTCCTGCGTCCGCCGGAGTCGAACTCGCCGAGCTCCATCTTGATACATTCGACCTGTGTCAGTTTGCCGTTCCCGGCGAAACGTACAGGGGCGGTCAGGGTATGCACATTGATGCCTTCTTCGATAGCCTCGTTGATCTCGCGGCGGTCGGCGGGCATATCCTCGATCTCGCGGCGGTAGAGAATAGTGACATCCTTTGCACCGAGACGTTTAGCCACACGCGACGTATCGATGGCGGTATTTCCGCCCCCGATAACCACGACATGATTGCCGATCTTGATATTCTGTTTGAGATGCACGTCGCGCAAGAAATCGAGGCCGTGATGTACTCCGGTCAGCTCCTCGCCCTGAACATTGATCTTGCGTGAGAACTGGGTGCCTGTCGCGACATATATCGCGTCATGCTTATCGTATAACTCGTTAAAGCTTTTTTCATTATGTATCGGGTGCTCAGTGTGTATACGCACTCCCGCCTGTTCGATCGCCTTGATCTCGGCGGCCAAGACGTCCTTCGGGAGACGGTACTCCGGTATTCCGAACGCGAGCACGCCTCCGGCAACCGGCGCCTCCTCATACACATCGACATCGTACCCGAGCCTCGCGAGATAATACCCGCAGGTCAGGCCGGACGGCCCGGCGCCGATGATCCCGATACTTTTCCCTTTCTTGGGGAATACTATATCCTTGTACGGTTCGTCGCTTTCGAGCGCGATATCCGCCACATAACGCTTCAGGTCGCAGATAGCGATAGCGTCGTCCATCTGCCCTCTGCGGCACTTGCTCTCGCACGGATGGGTGCAGACGCGCCCACATACCGCCGGGAACGGGTTATCCTGACGGATGAGGTTGTATGCGTCGCGGACACGTCCCGCCGAGATGAGGGAGATATACCCCGGAACGTTGATGCCCGCCGGGCAGGCGTTCTGGCACGGCGATATGAACATGTCGCTGCACACGCCCGAACGGCAGTACTTATTATGGATATGTTCTTCATACTCGTTGCGGAAATAGCGGATAGTACTGAGTACGGGGTTTGGGCCGGTCTGCCCGAGGCCGCAGATAGCGCTGTCCTTGATGGTATTGCCGAGTTCCTCGAGAAGTTCGATATCCCCCTCGCGCCCCTGTCCGTGCGTGATGCGTTCGAGTATCTCGAGCATACGCTTGGTTCCGAGACGGCACGGAGTACATTTCCCGCAGGATTCGTCCTGCACGAACTCCATGAAGAACCGCGCGACGTCCACCATACAGGCGTCCTCGTCCATGATGATGAGGCCGCCGGAGCCCATGATTGTGCCGAGCTTCTTCAGGTTATCGTAGTCTATTTCGATATTGAGGTTTTCCTGAGTGATACATCCGCCTGACGGCCCGCCTGTCTGCGCGGCCTTGAATTTTCGCCCTTTCGGGATACCGCCGCCGATATCGTAGATGATCTCGCCGAGGGATACGCCGATGGGAACTTCGACCAATCCGGTGTTCTGTATATTCCCCGCGAGGGCAAAAACTTTAGTGCCTTTACTGTCCTTGGTACCGATGCCGGCAAACCAGTCACCGCCGTTCAGGATGATCGGCGGTACATTTGCAAATGTTTCGACATTATTGATAATGGTCGGTTTTCCGTAGAGTCCTTTTTCGAACGGGAACGGGGGTTTCTGGCGGGGTTCGCCTCGTTTTCCCTCGATGGAATGCATGAGCGCGGTTTCTTCCCCGCATACGAACGAACCCGCCCCGATACGGATCTCGATATCGAAATCGAACCCGCTTCCGAGGATATCCTGCCCGAGAAGGCCGTAGGCGCGCGCCCGGTCGATCGCCTCATAAAGACGTTCGATAGCAAGCGGATACTCAGCGCGGATATAGACATATCCCTGCGATGCGCCGATCGCGTAACCGCCGATCATCATCCCTTCGATGATGGAGTGGGGGTCGCCTTCGATCAGGCTTCTATCCATGAACGCGCCGGGGTCGCCCTCGTCGGCGTTGCACACGATATATTTCCCGTCTGACGGTGTTTTCCGCCCGGCTTCCCATTTCACGCCGGTAGGGAATCCCCCGCCGCCGCGTCCGCGAAGCCCGGACTTTTTCACCTGCTCGATGACAGTTTCGGGGCTTTTATCCTTCAGGCTTTTCGCCAGAGCAAGATATCCGTCGTTGGCGATATACTGCTCGATGGAGGAATAATCGATCCGTCCGCAGTTGCGTAAAGCGATCTTACGCTGGCGGTTAAAGAAATCGATATCTTTAATATAGGGAGTATGTTTGCCTGTTTTTTTATCGTGGTATGTTTTTTTACCGAACAGCACGCCGCCGGTGAAATGAGATTCGACGATGCCGGCGATATCCTGATCCTCCAGCTTGGTGTAGAATACCCCTTCCGGTTCGACGATCATGACAGGTCCGAGCGCGCATGTGCCGATACATCCGGTAACATTGACGAGCACCTTTCCGGATAATCCGCGGGTCTCGATTTCTTTCAGGAGCGTATCCTTCACGCTCTGGCATCCCGACGATACGCATCCCGCGCCGCCGCAGATCTGGACAACATATTTGTATCCCGCGAGGGATTTCAGGGTATCGTTCTTCAGGAACGTCAGTTCCTCGATGGAACGGATAGTTTTGACTTGAGTTTTTGTCATTCGATTCCCCCCGTTATAAATTCGCGATCAGCGTTTTGAGCTTATCGGCGTTGACCTGTTTATGCACCTTTCCGTTGACGGTAATCGCGGGCGCGAGGCCGCATGCCCCGATACACCGCATGACTTCGAGGGAAAACTTCTGGTCGGGGGTGGTCTCTCCCGGCCCGATATTCAGGATCTCCTTCAAACGGTCGATAATCTTCTTGCCCCCGCGCACATAGCAAGCGGTGCCCAAACACACGCCGATCGTGTATTTTCCGCGGGGCGTAGTGGAAAAATAGGAATAAAACGTGACCACTCCGTAAACTTCCGATAGAGGAAGGCGGAGTTTGTCGGCGATGAACTGCTGGAGTTCGAGGGAAAGGTACCCGAAAATCCCCTGCGCCATATGCAGGATCTGGATCAGGTTGGTTTTCTGCGCCCCGTATCCTTCGATAATCTCCGCGATTCTCTCATACTTCTGTTCGTCTGTCTCCTGTGCGCAGGCACAAGTCTCTGTAGCATTAGGCATACTATCCTCCATGTGCTTGTGAAAAAATTCACTAAATATTATAAAGGATAAAAAAAAATAATCAAGGTTTATATGAAAAATTTATCCAAAAGTTCAAATACCTAAATGGTAGGAATATATAATCCGCATTGTCCTGAAAATATGTTCAGACGATGCATTAAGATTCTGGTAGATTTTTAATTTTTTCCTTAGAATACTGTATGCACATGAGGAGGACTTATGAAACGGTTAGGGACGGCTATCGGATTAATTTTACTCGCGGGCGCGTTGTTCGCGTCGGACGGCAGTTTTGTCAGTTATAAAGGGAAAAACTTCTTCCAGTCGAAGTACCTGAAATTCACTCCCCCGGTAATCGTGTATCTCCCCAAGGATTATGCGGCGTCCGGGAAAAAATACCCCGTCCTGTACGCGCATGACGGACAGAACCTTTTCGACGCTAAGACCTCGTTCGCCGGAGAATGGCAGATGGATGAGAATCTCGACATACTGGTGAAGGAGGGGCATATCGACGGTGTAATCATAGTAGGGATATGGAATACCGCGAACCGAATAGGCGATTACACCCCCACGCTGATCAATAACGAGTATGTCAAGAACCAGGGGGGAAACCTGACCAATTACGCCAAGTTTATCATAGAGGAACTCAAGCCCTTCATCGACTCGAATTACCGCACCCTGCCCGACAGGAAGAACACCGGGCTGATCGGCTCATCGCTGGGCGGGTTGGCGTCGTTCTATCTGCTGGGGATGTATCCCGAGGTATTCGGTAAGGCCGCCGCGATCTCCGCGTCGTTCTGGTGGGACGATGAACGGGTGATCGCCGATATGGATAAAATGAAATTCCCGAAAGATGTGAAAATCTATCTCGACGGCGGTTTCAAGGAGGGGGCGGACGAGTCATCGATGATCAAATACATGCGGGACGTATACCAGAAACTCAAGACGAAATTCAAACTCAAGGATTTAGATAATATTTTCTATTATGAAGACCTTGTCGGGACGCATAGCGAGAAGGACTGGGCGAAGCGCGGAAAGATGCCCCTTTTATACCTCTATGGAAAGATCGTGAAAACACCGGGGATGCTTCTGCTGCGTACTGAGCCGGAAATCTATAAAGAGGGCGATGTGCTGAAAATCTCCGCCGATATTCAGGTGAATCCTCATCTCTTATTCACCCTTTACAACACAGACCTGAAAAGCGGGAATCCTAAGATTATCGAAATATCCAAGGACGGCAAGGGACTCTGTAAAAGCGCCGGAAAGACCGACCTGTCGCTGAAATTCGGCGGGCAGACGTATAAACAGACGTTGAACGTTCTGCCGAAGATCGACGGGATGGTGTATACTCTCGTCAGGGTGAAGTCAGAGGAACCTGTGGGAGAGATTATGGCGGTAGTAGTGAAAATGAACGACGGTCCGACCAATATCGTGCATACCTATGCTGCCGCAAGCAACCTGCATTTCAATTTCCTGATCTCCTACCCTGTGAACTCGAAACTTGTGCTGAACTTCCAGACTAAGGACGGGAAGGCCGCAGTTCAGACCAGCGGGTCTCCGTATATTAAAATGGTGTACTGCAAGGAAGACCAGGTAGTGGACGTGCTGCTTAAATCATGGGAGAAGTAGAATATAGAAAAGATTTGGAAAAACAGGAAGAGGCTGTCCACGAATACACGCGAAAGAGCACGAATAGGGAAAATGAATAAATACTCTGTTTAAGTTGAATGGTGTTTATTTGTAGACAGTATAGAATATTTTGGGTCAGATAATCCGGAATAACCGGAATGAAAGAGATAAGTAGACAATGGAGGTTGTTCACGAATGAATGCGAATAGCCGTGAGTGCCGGGAAGATATAATTTATAAAGATGAAGTTTATGAAATAATAGGAACGGCATTTGAAGTTTTAAATAATTTAGGTTGCGGGTTTTTAGAGGCTGTGTATCAGGAAGCCATGGAAATAGAATTTCGAAATAAAAATATACCTTTTGAGCGCGAAAAACCACTACGAATCAAGTATAAGGAAACATTTCTAAAAAAAGAGTATTTTTCGGACTTTCTTTGTTACGAAAAAATAAAGTTGAACTCAAGGCTATTAATAGAATTACTTCTCTGGAGGAATCTCAAGTTTTAAATTATTTAAAGGCATCGAATTTAAAACTGGGACTAATCATCAATTTTGGTAATAGTAAGCTGGAATGGCGAAGATTAGTATTATGAAAATTTATTCGGGTGAATTCGTGTTTATTCGTGGATAAATGATTTATGGATTTTCAAATCAGTATTACTGAAATGAAAAAAACAGGAAGAGACTGTCCGCGAATACACTCGAATGAGCACGAATAGGGCATCGTTTTACCGTGAATAAACGTGTATTGATGCAAGATGACAGATGGAGGAAATAATGAAATATCTCATATCAGCGATCATCGCCCTTACCCTGCTGTCCTGCGGACAGTCCGCTGTCAAACCGGCGACGGAGTATGGTAATCCGCTGAAAATCCCGCAGAAGGAATTGGCCTCGCAATATATCAAGCCCGCGCCTCAGGTGGTGATTTACCTCCCGCCGAGCTATGAAACTACTACGAACCGTTACCCCGTGCTGTATATGCATGACGGGCAGAACCTCGGGGCGTGGAAACTCACACAGAACCTAAACGCGCTGATGGAGAAAGGGCTGATGCCGGAAATCATCGTCGTGGGGATTTACCATCGCGGCGATAAACGGATATACGACCTGACGCCCTCAATGGATGCGAACGAAAAATACTCAAGCGGTGGATTGAAAGATTACGCCGCGTTTCTCGTGAAAGAGGTCAAGCCCTATATCGACAGTCATTACCGCACCATGCCCGACCGGAAGAAAACAGGGGTCATGGGGTCTTCGCTCGGCGGGTTGTCGTCGTTCTATATCACGGGATGGTATCCCGGCGTTTTCGGGATGGCGGGGGTGCTGTCGCCGTCGTTCTGGTGGAATAACCGCGCCGTAATGAACGATATCGGTAAGACTCTTGTTTTCTCGAACGATGTAAAGATATACTTCGACGGCGGATGGCGAGAGGGCGGCGACGAGCCGTCGATGGTCGCCGATTTGCAGAGCGTCTACATGAAGATGAAGGGGATCGGCCTCAAGGACGGCGCGAACCTGCATTATTACGAGGATCCCGACGGGTCGCATAACGAGGACAACTGGTCGAAGCGTCTCAAGATGCCGCTTCTTTTCCTGTTCGCCGGGTATCAGCCGGTCTATGAGAAACCGTCGATCATCCTGTTTCCTCCGAAACTCGGCGCGGGCGACCAATCGCACCTGATATGCTGGCAGGAGGATACCTACGCCCTGATGAAGAAAACCCTGTTTCCTGTCGAATACAAGACGGATAAGCCGAAGGTGATAGAACTTCTGCCTAAGGGGGAAGTGAAGGGTATCGCGGGCGGAACTGTGAAAGTCAGCGCTGCCGGACTGGATGCGTCGATGAGTATTACCGTACTGCCGGAAAGCCGCGACCTGATGACGGTGACAGTCAAAGTAAAAGCCCCGGACGGGACGAAGGAGATAAAATATTCACTGCTGACCTTCAACGAGAAAAAAACGAACGGCGGCGCGCCGCTTACCAAATCCTCCGACGGGAGCATGTGGATAATCGAACTGAAGAAAACGAAGGGCGACCGGATTGAAATAGAGCTATTTAACAACGACGGGAAAAAAGGATATTCCAAGAAGGGCGATGCAATAAAGAAGAAAATTATTTTTACTGCGAATAAGGATACTGAAATAGAAATAGGAGAGTGGAAATGAGAATCATCAGAATGACGGGTTTGTTTATCGTATTATCGGTGTTGTTTTTATCGTCATGCGGGGGAGGAAAAGCGAAAATTAAGCCCTCGGAAGGATATTCCGGGATTTATATGAATGAGCCCGTGAAAATCAGTAAGTCCGAGATAAAATCGGAGTATGTCACTCCCGCGCCGCAGGTCGTAATCTGTCTGCCGAAGAATTATGAAACATCCGGGAAGAAATATCCCGTACTGTATATGCATGACGGGCAGAACCTCGACCGTTGGAAGGTAATCGAGGATATCGACGAACTAGTCGCCGCAGGGCTGATGCAGGAAATTATCGTGGTCGGGATTTACAACCGCGAGAACCTGAGGGCATACGACTATCTTCCCGCCGCGCCCGCGTTGGAGAAGATTGTCCCCAACGGCGGACTGGACGAGTATGGAAAGTTCATTGTGGAGGAACTCAAGCCGTATATCGACAGCCATTACCCGACGCTGACCGACGCCCCGAATACGGGAATTCTCGGTTCATCGTTCGGGGGAGTCGCGTCGTACAATATCGCCGGATGGTATCCCGATGTGTTCGGGTGCGCCGGGGTTATGTCGCCGATCATCCGGATCAATCTCGATGACGCGGGCACGATCAATCCCACCCTGCATTTTTCAAAGAATATCAAGATGTATATCGACGGCGGATGGATGGAGAATTCCAATAAATGGTGGAAGATGATAGTATCGATGCGCGAGGCGAAACTTTGGCTGATGAAACAGGGTCTTGCCGACGGGAAGAATATTCTCTATTTCGAGGATCCCAACGGATCGCATAACGAATCCTGCTGGGCGTACCGTCTGAAATCCGCGCTTCTCTACTTCTTCGGGAAATACGATTCTCCTGTCGCGAAAATCGAGATGCATATTATTCCTTCGAAGGTTGGAATCGGCGATGAATCGACAGTCCTCGCGGAGGTGATCTACCAGAACGGTATTCACGAGACGCCGTACCCGATGAAAATATCCAGCGATAATCCGTCGGTACTCTCCGCCAACGATAAGGGCGTTATCAAGGGATTAAAACCCGGTAAGGCGACCCTTACTGTAATGTTCGGAAGCGAAAAGAAATCGGTTGTCATCGATGTGATGGAAAAATCACGCGACGATACGACCGTAAAGATTATCGTGAAGACCCCTGTGGAGATCAAGGGATTAACGGGAAAGATCATTACTATCAACGAGGTAAGCGCGAAGGAAAAAATCGTGTTCCAGCAGGATACCCCGACTATATGGAGCGCGGTGGTCGGCAAGAAGAAGGGCGACCGGATGGTATTCGAGCTGGTGAACGATTCCGGTAAGAACGCTATTTCGATGAAGGGCGAACTCCTGCAGAAAAAGATCATCTTTACCGCGAATATCGAATCGGAGATCAATGTGAAGGAATGGAAGTAACGATCAAGGAGAATCCATGAAATATATCTGCCCCCTGATCGTCGTGGAGGATATAGGACGGTCGCGCGCTTTTTATGAAAAAACTTTGGGATGCCGTGTAAAAATGGATTTCGGACAGAATGTGACATTCGAGGGGGATTTCGCAATCCACCTGAAAAGTCATTACGAAGGACTGACCGGGCATAAATGCGCATCCGGGGATTCCCGTCCGAACAATTTCGAACTCTATTTCGAGAGCGGCGATTTAGATTCGGACTACCGTAAAATTACCGCGGACGGTGCGGAACCGGTGCACGAGCTTCGCGAACAACCGTGGGGACAGCGTGTCTTCCGGTTCTTCGATCCCGACGGGCATATTATCGAGGTCGGTGAAACAATGGAATCAGTCGTCCGGCGATTTTATCATGAAGGATTGACTGTCGAGGAAATTCAAGCGCGAATCGGGATGCCGATGGAGTTTATCAGTACGGCATTAGATATGAAATAACCGGTATGAAAAAGGCATCATGCTTTTAGCATTGAAACAATTTCCTCGATAAAACGGGCGGTTATCCCCCAAATGACCGGATCGGTGCGGTAAACGTAGATTTTATAATTGCGGGTTCCCCAAGGCTGACAATACCGTTCCGGCAGACCGAGTTCCGCCGCCGGGAAGAGCAGTTCGCCCTCGTTGGAATAAGGGCTTGCGCATAATTCGGCATGATAGGTTTCCGCGGGGTGATTACGGAAATACTCGACAGGGATAGTAAAAACACGCTGGACTTCCATCGGGTCCGGACGAAGCTCGTCGATGGAAACGATATCGAGGATCCCGATGAATCCGTTCACGGCGACCAGATGCGCGGAAATATATGTATCGGTGCAACCGAGTATTTTTATTCTGTCGGCGGAAAGACCGAGCTCCTCGGACGTCTCGCGCAGCGCGGTATCCTCGAGGGATGAGTCGGAGGATGCATTGAAACGCCCGCCGGGGAAGCAGACTTCGCCCCCCTGCGGGATATTCTCAGCGCGTACCTCGAATAGAAAATGAAACCCGTCGCTCATCTTCACAAGCGGGATCAGTATCGCCGGGTTAAAATATTCATGCTTTCCCAGTACTCCGGGAACTGCCGGGAGGCGGGAAATAAGTTTTTCCAGATCGTTATTGTTCATGGGCTTTCTCCGGGGAGATAATAAAACTATCATCTATCGCGAGCCGGTTTCAGGGTAAAAACAATCCTCCGGCGTTTCCGTATCGCCATTATTATCATATGAAACTCTATTCGCGTCAAGGAATAATCGGGAAGATTCGGGCCGCGTTCATAGAATTCGATTCATCGTTTGCGGCTATATTCTTTTGAAGCTGACGTAGTTGATATGGCGGAGCAGACTCATCTTCCGGTAGAACAGGGTGGGGAATTCTTCATAGATATCTTTCAGGTACGGCTCGGGATAATTATTCCGGAAATAAGGGAAGCGTGAAATTATCCACGAGGCGTATTTCGCGTAAGTTTCGATATCGGTCACAAAATTCAGGATCCCGCCGGGCTTGAGGATGCGCGCGGCCTGTACGATAAACGTCGGTTTCAGGATACGGGTCTTCCAAAACCGTTCCCGCAGCCAAGGTTCGGGAAAATTGATATGGATTTCATCGACCGAGTTTGCGGGAAACAGGGTTTTCAGGACTTTCTCGCCGGGGGACGCGATCATATGAAAATTCGTCAGGTTTCTCTTCGCCAGACGGTGCCCGGTCTTATGGGCGCGTTTCCGCATCACTTCGATCCCGACGAAGAGGGTATCGGGGCGTTTGGGGGCGAACTCGATCATAAAATCCCCATGCCCGCATCCCATATCGATAACCACATTCTTTCCCTCGATCCGTTTATCGAAATCCTCGTCGCATATTTCGACCTCGTTGGGAATGAACTGGAAATACTTGCTGGTAATCATTTTTTAATGTTCGATGACGCGGGGAACCACGATGCTCCTGTCTAATGCTTTAGGGGCGGTCTTCTCGAATACATCGATAGGCATAGACTCGCCGACAGAATCCTCGCGGATAACGTTCCGTTTCTCGACCGCGTGCGTGGTGGGGGGAATATCGTCCGTATTCAGTTCGCTTATCTTCTCGACAAATTTCACGATCTTTGAAAACTGCCCGGCGAACTTCTCTTTTTCAGCCCCGGTGAATTCGAGCTTCGCGAGTTTCGCGGTATTTTCAACATCTTTCAAACCGATTTCCGGCATGGGACTCTCCTTAAAATCATGGGAATATTATAATAGGAATCATCCCGTTTGGCAAAATAATTAAATTTCAGAATTGACACGGGATGGGAAGATCGGTATAATTTCCATATATTAAATATATTCAGGGGTCATAAAAATCCGGGGGTGAAGATATGAAGTCGATAGAAGAAAGCGTGGTTATCACATCGATGGATGGTGCCGATGCGGAAATATTCCCGTATCTGCCTTATATTCTTCAGGATACATGGGAGATAGGGGCGTCGCCGGAAATAATCGCGGAACTGATCGAAAAACACATTCCAGTCCCTTCGAACCTTCGAATCCTGGATCTCGGCTGCGGGAAGGGTGCGGTATCTGTAACATTGTCGAAAAAATTCGGATGCCGGTGCATGGGCGTCGACGCGATCGAAGAATTTATAGACATAGCCCGCCGGAAGGCCGCCGAGTATGGAGCGGACAAACTCTGCGAATTCGAGACGGGAGACATCAGAAAACGTATCCATACGCTGAAGGATTATGATATAATAATTCTCGGAGCAATCGGCCCTGTTTTCGGTGATTACTATCAAACCCTATCCGCGCTTTCAGGATGTCTGAAAGCGGGAGGCCTGATTATTATCGACGACGGGATAATAGAAGACGATAGTGATTTTCAACACCCGAGAATGGAAAAACGGCATGAAATACTGGAGAAGATTGAAAAATCGGGTATGAGGCTGATAGACGAGAAGCAATCGACATCCGAGGAAGTAAAGGAAATTGATCTATCATTCAGCGCCCTTCCAAAAAGATGTCATGAGCTGATTGAAAAGTACCCTGAGAAAGAGGACTTGTTTCTGAATTATATAAAGAAACAGGAAAAGGAAACAGATATTATTGAAAACAAGGTAACCTGCTCGACTTTGGTTATCAGGAAGGGAAAGGGTTAAACCGAAAGCGGCGTAAAATCCAATAATTTTATTTTTTCGCCCCAGCTTCCGCTTTACGGATAATGTTTCTTGCGATCAAGAATCCGGCGGCGATTAATAGGATACCAAGCCCGATGGGGATATAACTCTCAAACCATATCCTCATCCAAGTGTTAATCCGTGCATTCGTAGGAGCGCTGGGTTCATAGAGAATCGGCACTTTATCGCCGGCAAGATATTCTTCCTTAAATGTTCCGACCGGGTCGGTGATTTGGAATTTTGTTTCGTCCGGCGTATAGAATACGACCATAGGAAAGTAAGATGTCGAGGTTTCCGATAATTTCTTATACTTATTTCCGACGACCACGCCCTCGGTTTTATGGAATGCTTTGTATAGTGAAAAAATATTTGAAATCTCGAACAACCCGGTTAAAAGTATGGGCAGCCCAGTCAGGAGAAATGCGCCTAAGACGACCCCCGCATCGGAATTCCTGAGAATCGCTCGCAAAAATTTCATTTTCGCCTCTTATTGATTCATCCAGTCCTTTATTTTCCGGTTTTTATCGTCTGCTGGGGACTTCCCTCCCATTTTCGCAGCGTATTTCGCGAGAATATTTACCTCGATATTCACAGGGTCGCCCGGCGCTTTATCCGGCAATCCCGTGTTCGCGATAGTCTCCGGGATGACCGCAACCTTAAACTGAGTATCGCGGATTTCGAACACAGTGAGGCTGATACCGTCTATCGCGACTGAGTCTTTTTCAACCAGATAGAACACAAGTTCTTTCGGGAGCGAGAAGGTATAAAGGCGCGATTCGCCCTTCTGTTCCGCGGATACGATCTTGCCGATTCCGTCAACATGCCCCTGCACGATATGCCCGTCCATCAGGGATTGCGGGGTGAGCGGTAGTTCGAGATTGACGGCCGCGCCCGGTTTGAGAGCGCCGATAGTCGTACGGCGGAGGGTCTCGAAACTCGAATAGACCGTGAACCCCGCGCCGTCGAACGCCTCGGCGGTATGGCATGCCCCGTCGATAGCGATACTGGTGATGCCCTTCTCGATTTTAGATAGGAACTCCCCGGGCGCGGATATGGTAAGACGTTTCCCGTCGCCGGACTGTTTCATCGATATGACCTTGCCTGTTTGGCGGATTATTCCGGTGAACATGCATGCCCCTTAATGTTTATTCAAGTTCTCCCAGCAGGTTGAAGCTGACGGACTCGCCCGTTTTCAGCTTCTTTCCCTTTATGGACGCAGGTTTCGCGAGTGTCGCCATCCAGATATTCCCGTCGGGATAAAGGATGAGCGGCGTTCCGCCCTTAAGCGTCAGGCCGTAGAGAACGGTATCCCCCGCGAGGATACCCCGCTGTACCATCCCTGTACTGTAGAACGAGACCATTGTATTGGAAAGGAATTTGATTTCATCGACAGTGATAGAACCGGCGGGTATCATCAGTTTCACAGCGCCGGTCTCGTGGAAAAACACCGGATAATCGTCCACCGGAGCGTATCCCTTGATCTTCTGACCCTCGGCGGGATAAGCGTTCATGAGTTTACCGCCGGGGTAGAACTCAATACGGTTCGTCCTGAACGGGATACCGTATATTTTCACCGGTTCCGCGAGGTATGCCCATCGGACGGTCTGGTCGGAATAGAAGCCTATCTGCTTCTCCTTCGCCAGCATGACCTTGAGCGGGCCGGTATCGATCATTGTGTTCGACGATAGGACGCCCTGTTCGGGATTTCCGCCCGGATAGTACTTAAGCGAGGCGTCGTCCGCGAGCGCTATAGGAGTTTTATTGATGACGAATACCTTAACGGGCTTCTTCGGGGTTTTATCCTGCGGCTGTACCGTCGATTGAGCCGCCCCGCAGGAGAGTACCGATAACGCGAGAATCACGGAAAGAGTATACAGACATCTTTTATCTTTCATTATTTCACCCAATTGACTTTCACCCGCGCAAAATCCACTCCCTTGAATTCCCGCGCGAACGATTCGAGGATGCCGAGCGCGAATTCTACCGGCTCGATCTTCATCTCATGCAGGCACGATACAGGGATGGGGGTCCCGGTCGATACCAGGTTGAGCGCGGAATGGATCATCACCGATACCGGGCTGACCGTGGCGATCGACACCGAGAGTTTCAGCTTGTTATAGAAAAGGTCGTCCCCTTCGCGGATGACCTTGAAACCCTTGAGGCGTTTATTGAGGTCGTCGGCGATAATCGCCATCAGAAGCCGCTGCATCCATATCCCCGCGCGGAGATCATTATCGAACACCTCGACTATGAAATTCAGCATCCTGTTGCCGGATATCGACTGGTTATTCCGTACGTCTTCGATATCGACCATCTTCTTGATATTTACGTCCACCGGGCCGATGAACGCTACGATACTGTTGCCTGATATACCGAACTCTTTATAGGCGAAATGAGAACTGAGCTGACTGCCGTCGTATTTGATTTCCTTCTTGATAAAACAAAACTCCATACGCACTCCTTAACTTTCAAATCCTTTCCGGTGAACCTTCAGGAATTCGTCCAGATATCCGGTTTCACCGAGCGCGCGCAAGAGCCGCCTGCACGATTCGCATTTTCCGCACATCTGATTGCCGCCGTGATAACAGCTCCATAGGTGCGCGAACGGCGCCCCGATTTCCATGCCGAACCGGACGATTTCCGTCTTTATCATCGGCAACGTATAGCAGATAACTTTCGCTTTCGTGAGGGTGGAATATTCGAGCGAACGGTTGACCTGTTCGATATACTCCGGGGTATTGTCCGGGAAGGTCGCCCCTTCCTCCTTGTTGAACCCGACCACGATATAATCCGCGCCGAGGGATTCCGCGAACGCCGCCGCGATATTGATCATCACCCCGTTCCGGTTCGGCACCCACACCGCTTTGGCGGTCCCGGCGGCGTAGGTCATATCGTCCAGCCGCGACGGGTCGTAGTCGGGAATATTCCCGGCGGTCAGCCCCTTGTCAATATCCCGCATCCATTCGAGCGCGATACTCCTGAACGGTACGCTGTATTCCCGCGCTATCCCGCCCGCGGACTCGATCTCCCTCACTGCGGATTCCTGCCCGTAGTCGAACGTCAGCACAAGCGCGATACCGGTCTTGTCGTGGGCTTTTTTAAAATTGACGACGGAGTCCAGTCCGCCGGATAGAAGTACGATGCTTTTTTCACGCATAGGCGCTCCCGGTTTGTGACGCAAATAAGGGCGATTCCAAAGACCATAAACATTTATCACGCATGAATATATATTCACAATCAATCCGCCCAATGGTCGCTTCATTGCCGCCTTGAGAAGGCGGTTATTAAAAGCGACCATATTATAGAGGATTGCGGGAAAAGTTACAAGCGAGAAAGGATAAGTCACTCCGGGCATGTCAAGGAACGTTAGTGGGGATTCCCCTGCTGAGATGGACGTCTGAAAACCAAGCCTCGATATATTGCTCTGCAAAATCGTGATAACTCGGCAGCCGTACATCGGATACAGAGCCTGTCCTCGCAGAGCGGTGGCGCAGTCGAAGTATCCTGTCTGGAAGCTGTCATTCCGAACTTGTCGGGGAACGCTACGCGGCGTGGCGCTTCGGCTTGATTACCGTCTCGAGCCGGCGCACGGACGCGGTCAGGCGGTGATGGAACGCCGAGGTCATGATATAACGGGTATCCGGCTTATCGAGGGTCTCGGTGCGGTCGATCCGGTTGAGGATGTGGCGCACGTCGGGGGAAAGCTCCGGGGTAAGCGCGAGCACGGGTACGCCGTGGGCATACGCCAGCTCCTGCATGGTGAGCGAGCAGTCGTCCTCGTCCCATTCGTGGATCACAAGATCGGGTTCCCATTTGTTGAGGATCGAGCACGCGTTGACAAAATCCCTGACCAGCGCGAATGCATGGTCTTTGTTATCGTGGAGAAGTAGTGATTGGACGTTGCGTCCGATGAACTCTGAACCGATAAATAAAATTTTCATAGCCGCCTCTTAAAAATTTTCTTAATTGCGGCCTATCCCTGATAATAACATCGGAAACCGGGCGCCGGAAATGAAATTAATCTTTTTTCTTCTTACCGAATCGTTTGAATTTACCGTAGCCCTCGCCGATCGCGCGGAACGTGAACTTCTCCGGTAACGGGTCGTCGCCCCCGGTAAAGAACGCCGAGTTGCAGCGGAAGATGCGGGTTATCCCCAAGAGCGTGCCGGGGAGGATGCCGAAACGGAGGATCGCCTGCTTGGCGTACTCCGAGCATGACGGTTCGTAAAGGCACGACGGCGGCAGGACGGGGGAGATGATTTTCTGGTAGATACGGATGGGGAACACGTAAATCTGGCGGAAGAACATCAGCACCTTTTTCAGGAATTGCATTTTTCGATAATCCGCCCGAATAGTTTTTCAAGGTCTTCGCGCTTCCGGGAATCGTCGCGCGGGTCGCGGTTCATAAGGATCACGGTATCGACCGGAGCCGTAAACTCCGCGCGCCTGTGACGGAACACGTCGCGGACGACCCGCTTCTGACGGTTTCGGAATACTGCGTTGCCGTGGCGTTTCGGGACGGAGATACCCAGACGGGAAAATTCTGACACCGAAGGCAAAAAAAAAGCGGAGTAATAATACCCGCTTATTTTGTTACCGTTTTTATAGATAGCCTGAAATTCGGGACTTTTTTTTATCCGGTTATTGTTTGAAAAGGATAAATCGCTTTTCATCGGATACCGTTAATTTTTTGCGTCCTTTCTGACGGCGGCGTGCGAGTACGGCGCGTCCGTCGGCGGAACTCATTCTCTCGCGGAAGCCGTGTTTGCGCAGTCTTTTGATTCTACTGGGCTGATATGTTCTTTTCATTTTTCGCTCCTGTCTGACAAGCTAAAATAAAGAAACCCATCCCCATCCTGTGAGGATGGATTTCTTTGCCGAGACGTGGAATTGAACCACGGACACGAGGATTTTCAGTCCTCTGCTCTACCAACTGAGCTATCTCGGCTTAAAATGTTCAATATTATAAGGGATTTCTGAAATCCTGTCAAGAAAATTATATTTTCAATTTGCACCAGTAACGGTTGTTTTCTTTTCCGAGTTCCAACGGGATACCCAGCGCTTCGCTTAATACTTCCCCGGAAAGGATTTCCCCGGTGCTCCCGCGCCGGAAAACATGCCCCTTCTTCAGGATTAGGATTTTCGTGAACTCGGGGATGATCTCCTCGACATGGTGTGTGACGAACAGGATAGACATGTCGGGATGGCTTGCGCCGATATCAGACAGTACTTTCAGGAGCATCTCGCGCCCCGCGATATCCAGCCCGGCGCAGGGTTCGTCGAGCACCAGAAGTTTCGGCGACGGCATCAGGCTCCGCGCGATCAGTACCCTCACTTTCTCGCCGTCGGATAACGTCGAGTACGTCCGTTCCTCCAGCCCCGTGCAACCGGTCAGCGATATCAGTTCTTCCGCGCGTTTTTTATCCGCGGGAGTATAATCGTCGTACAGCCCAACAGTCGCGAACTTTCCGCCGATAATCAGCCGCATCACGTCGGCGTCCGGCTTGATCAGGTTCTTCACCGCCTGCCCGAAGTATCCGGTGAGCTTCCGTATCTCACGGGTATCGTATGTCCCGGCGGGGTTGCCGAACCAGCTCACGCTTCCCGAACTTGGCCATAAATATCCCTCGATAATCTGGAGGGTCAGCGATTTTCCGCTGCCGTTATGGCCGTAGAGTATCCAACGCTCGCCCTCGCCGATAGTCCAGTCGATATGATCGAGCAGGATATGGCTGTCGCGGACGAACGAAACGCCGTGGAGCTCTATCATACGGATGCCCGGCAGATTTGGGCTTGTATCTGTTCCACGAGCGAAGTATATTGTTTCGCGGTTTCGCTATCGGGAAATTCAATCACTGTGGGGGAACCGTTATCTCCTCCGGCCGCGACCGACGGATCGAGCGGAAGCCGCGCGAGAACCGGGACTCCCGATGCTTCGAGGGTTTTCAGTTCCCCGGCTTCGGGATAGAGCGGGGTCGGTTTCCCGCAATGCGGACAGACGAAATCCGCCATATTAAGCACCAGTCCGAGAATCGGGATATCCAACTGGCGGAACATCGATACGCTGCGCCGGGTTTCGTCCAACGCTACCGACTGGGGAGTGGTGACAAACACCGCCCCGGAGATGGGGATATTCTGCGCGAACGTCAGCGGGATATCTCCCGTGCCGGGGGGAAGGTCGACAATCAGGTAATCGACGTCCGACCACGCGGTATCCTCGAACAACTGCTTGACCGCCGAATTAGCGAGCGGGGCGCGCCAGATCAGGGGACGGTCGGCGTCCCCGGCGAGAAACCCCATCGACATCACCTGGATACCGTGCTTGATCGGCGGGACAAGTTTATTTCCGAAGACCGCCGGAGTTCCGGAAATCCCCATCATACGCGGGATGCTCGGGCCGTAGATATCGAGGTCGAGGAGCGCGGTTTTCACGCCGCGTTTCGCGAGCGCCGCCGCGAGGTTCACTGCTACGGTAGATTTCCCGACACCGCCCTTCGAGCTGTAGACCGGGATAATCCCCCGGATTTCTTCGAATGTATCCGGCGATATAAACGAGTTTTGCGCCGATTGTGCGGCGATACTCCTGCTGGTCACACGGACTTCTATCTCCGAGGCGCCGAGCTTTAATAACACAGCTTCGGCGTTTTTCTTCATCACATCCTTCAGCGGACAGGCGGCGGTGGTGAGTTCAAGGTCGAAATCAACCTTCTCGCCGTCCACCTTCAGGTTTTTAACCATTCCGAGTTCGACGATATTCCGTCCGAGTTCGGGATCCATCACGCGGGATAGCGCGTCCAGTACTTCTTTTTCCGTCATGGTAACAATTCCTTCGGTGATTTTTGTTAAATATATTGAGGGAATTTGTTTTCGTCAAATTACATGAAAAATCGTTGTTTTTCCCGATAGATTGTTTTATAATACGGTCGAAGTTGGAGGATAAAGATGGAAAAAAAGCTATACCGTTCAAGAACAACCCGCGTAATCAGCGGGGTTTGCGGAGGGCTTGCGGATTACCTGAATATGCCGGTCGGACTGACCCGCGCGCTGTTTATCGTTATTCTTATCTTTTCCGGCGGTATGGGGTTCTTTCTCTATCTGTTCATGAGTATCTTTATTCCCGAAGAGCCGTCGGGTTTCGGGCGCGAGATAGAAACTCCTGTGGAACCGGCCGCCAATTATACGGTCAACGCGCCGAAGGGGCCGGCCCGTCCGGAATTTGTAAAACCGCCGGAATCCCCGAAAGGCCCGCAGGAGGGAGAAGCCGGCTTCGATTTCGAGAAAACCTATAAGGAGTTTATTGACGGGAGCGGAATGTCGCCCGGCCAGATAGAACCTGTTAAGGCGGCGTTCAAGACAATCGGGGTCGTTGTTTCGCTCTGTTTCGCGCTCGTGATGATCTCGATCGGTATCTACCTGATATTTCCCGGACTGATATGGCTGTTCCGCAAGGCAGGGAGCGTTATTCTCGCGTTCCTTCTGGTCTTGTTCGCCCTCCAGATGATGATTACGACAGTTTCCCGCCGTGTCTATTCGTTCCTGATCTATTCGGTCGGCGCGGTGCTTCTCACGCTCGCAGTGTTTGTCGCGATGACCGGGTTCGACCTGATCAGCTATCATGTATTCGGGGTGTATGTCCGAATTCTGATTCCTGTGGGTATAATCGCGCTCGGCGTGAAGTTTGTCGCGCAGGCGCTCGAAAAAAAGGCAAATGTCAAGCCCGCAGGTATCCTGATACTTTCCATCATGTTCGTATTCTTCGGGTTCTACTCGGTGGATCAGGTAAGGGCGATGGAACCGGGCATCAAGTCCGGCGATCTTCAGGGAGAGTTTCGTAAAATATTTAATCCGCCGCAGACTGCGGACAATAAATCGTATTACTCCTACCAGATGCCCGATTCTCCTGTGACCGGTATCGTGTACCGGATCGAGAATTATGCGGGAGATATCACATTAGGAATCGGTAGTTCCGACGAACGTATCGAGTATAAGAGCGCCGGCACCACTCCGCAGATCGCTGATAATTTAAACGGCATGGTCTGGACTTGGGTCTATAAGAATATGACCGGGAGTTCGTCGATCAACATGATTCCAAACAAAACCTGCGATATCGATTTGAAGAATATGTCCGGTGAAATTAAAGGCGACCTGAGCGGCTTACCTTTAAGGAATGCGGATATTGAAGTAAAAAGCGGGTCATGCAAGGTAAAATTGGGAAAGGATGCCGTTGATATTAAGGTAAAAGTATTATCGGGAGAGAGCGTAATTGAACTCCCGCGCAACTCCGATATCACGGTTTATTACACAAGCGGCTCGCACGGATTGGTACTTCCCGGGGGTTTCAGCGAAACAGCAGAAGGGGCGATGAAATATAATGGTTCCGGGAATAAGGTAAAGCTCTATGCCGAATCCGCTGCCGGGAGTATCAGGATCGAATTATACTAACGGAGAAACGGATCATGAAATCGTTCCGGAAGGAATTATGGTTCAATACATCCGAACGGATGGAACTGATTAATATCACTTCAGATATCGAAAAGGCGCTCGCCGAAAGCGGGTTACGCGAGGGGCTATGTCTGGTCAACGCGATGCATATCACGGCGAGCGTGTTTATCAACGATAACGAATCGGGACTGCACGGTGACTATAAGGACTGGCTGGAACAGCTCGCCCCGCACTCGCCCATATCGAGGTACCGTCATAACCGGACCGGCGAGGATAACGGCGACGCGCACCTGAAACGCCAGATCATGGGGCGCGAGGTGGTGATCGCGGTGACGGACGGACGGCTCGACTTCGGGCCGTGGGAACAGATCTTCTACGGCGAATTCGACGGCCGCAGGCGGAAACGGGTGCTGGTCAAAATTATCGGGGAATAGGGGGACGGTATGGAGATGTTTCTCGGAGGACGCCTGACTGTCAAGACGGGAGATATCACCCGTGAGGATGCCGACGCGATAGTGAACGCGGCCAATTCGTCGCTTCTGGGCGGCGGAGGTGTCGACGGCGCGATTCACAACGCGGGCGGACGTGAAATCTACAACGAATGCAAACATATCCGGGATACGGAATATCCCGAAGGGCTTCCCGCGGGGGAGGCGGTAGTCACAACCGGGGGGCGGCTTCCCGCGAAGTATGTGATCCATACGGTTGGCCCGGTATGGTACGGCGGTAACCGGAACGAGGACGAACTTCTTGCGAACGCCTACCGGAACTCGTTGAAACGCGCCGGTGAGAAAAAATGCGCATCGTTGGCGTTCCCCGCGATATCAACGGGAGTGTACGGTTTTCCGCGCGAACGGGCGGCGCGTATTGTCGCCGAGGTTATAACGAATTATATCGATTCAGGCGGAGTTGTGAAGAAGATCATTCTCGTATTCTTCGGGAATGACGATTACCGCGTATTTTTGGAAAGCTCCGGACTGCAAAGCCCGTAAACCCGTTCCAATTCGCCTATCAAACACCGAACATCCGTTAGCCCGGTCTCCGCGCTTACCTCGATGAATTTGTGATGCCTGCGGGACGCGTTCTCGAGCGTATCGAGAAGCATTAACCCGCGCTCGTCGAGGTTGAGTTCGAGTTCGCGCGCGGTTTCGAGCATATTCTGGTGGGATTCCCGTCCGAAACGGAAAAAGTACAGGTCGCGTACGGCCTGTAATATCATTTCGAGAAGCAGGTCTTTATCCTTTTCACCGGTGGGCGAATGTATCATTTCATTCAGAATCCGAAACTGGTAATCAAGCGAATCGCCGAAATAATTCATATTTAAACCCTATCATTGAAAATTTCACAGAAATAGATTATAATATAAGACTGACTTTTAATCTACTATAATAAAAAAGGATACATAATATAATGAAAAAGCGGCTCATTATCACGGGAATCGTTATCTTATTGGGAAGCACGGGACATTCATGGAGAGCAATCGGTAAATACTTTCTAGGGAGCGAGGCTAACGGAATTGGCGGAGCGTACAGCGGATATGCGGATTCCGAACTCGCGGTGCATTACAATCCGGCCGGCCTCGTGCAGATGAAGGGGAAATGGACGTTCATGTTCGAAGTGTCCACCGGGATCTATACCTACGACCTACTTGCCGCGAATTTCAAACTTATCCCGGATTTCTTTCCGTTCTTCAGTACTGTCGTGTCGGTGGACGGTTTGAAGCTCGGCCTGTCGCTGACGACATTATTCGACGGATACACTCTGGAATCGCTCTATGTTCGTACGCTGAAAGTAACGGCGGCGTTCCCGATATTCGATAATCTTGCGATAGGCGCGGGAATCGGGCCGGTGTTTGCGTCCGAGAGTTCCGGTATCGGGTACGGTTGGAGCGCCAATATCGGTGTGTTGTGGAAATTGTCGGATGCATTCCAGCTCGGCGTCTGTTTTCATACTCCCGTGCCGGTGGAATGGAGCAATCCGATCGCGGGTTCGTCCCTTTCGGAGGTTTACCCCGCCACACTCGACGCAGGTATCTCATGGAACGTATCGCAATCGGCGATTCTGTTTTTCAGCCTCGAATACACGTTGATAGACGGAATAAAATATATCCTGAACGGGGAAGACCGTTCCCCTGTATTCGACAGCAACCTGTTCTCGCGCCTGCATCCGCATATCGGCGTCCGTTTCCTGGAAGCCTTCTCCGGGGCGCATATCAGCCTCGGTATGATGATCGACAGCGATTACTATGAGACCGGCGGGATCAACCAGTATCTCATCACATTCGGGGTACGCGCGTTCGGCAGAAATACCGTGTTCCACGCGTCACTGATAGACGCTCTGCTTTTCTCGATTTTCTATCCGTACAATTCCACCGAGGAGCGGGTGAATATCGGGGTGACGTTCCAGATATTCTAACCCTGCTTTCGCAGTACGGCCAGATATTCTATATTTCCGCTTTTTGCGCCGGTTATCGGCGATTCGATCACATCTCCCGCAGATAATCCGATACTTCCCGCGTAATCGAGCACGTTCCGGATAGCGGTCTGATGGTGCTCCTTGGGGGCGATACCGCCGTCTTTAATCAATTCCTTCCATAGCTCGAATTGGGGCTTTATCAGTATAACGATTGAAAAATCGCCGGTCAGGATTTCCCGAAGGGGCGCGAGCACTTTCGTGAGGGAGATGAACGAGACGTCCACCGCCGCAAACTCTGGGCGGGGGTCGAACGTTAGGTTCGGGAGATCGGCGGCATGGGTCTGTTCCATGCAGACAACCCGCGGATCGCTGCGGAGTTTCCACGCGAGCTGGTTCGTGCCGACGTCCACCGCGTAAACAAGGCGTGCGCCCTTCTCCAGCAGAACTTCCGTGAATCCTCCCGTGGATGCGCCGAGGTCGATGGCTGTTTTTCCGCGGACATCGAGGCCGAAACGGTCGAACGCCGCGAGAAGTTTCAGCGCGCCTCTGCCGACATACGGGAATCGTTCCTTGACCCGGATTTCGCAATCCTCCGGGAATTGATGACCCGGTTTGGTGACAGGGGTTTCATGAACCAGGATGTTTCCGGCGAGTATTTCCGATTGGGCGCGCTCGCGGGAATCGAACATACCGCGATGTACAAGTATCAGGTCGAGGCGGAGTTTGCGGGGCTTATTTCCCGTAGGTTCCACTGAAGACCTCTTTAAAGCGCGCGATAAACAAGGCCTGCCCGCTCGTACGGTCGATATCAACAATGACTCCGTTTACGAACACCGGGCCGTCCTCAGCGGGAGAGAAACGCACCGGGAGATGCTGGATGATTTTCCTGTAAGAATCGGCGATTTTCATACCTATAATCGATTCCTGACAACCGCACATCCCGATATCGGTGATGTAGGCAGTTTTGTTCGGCAGGATGGTCTCGTCGGCGGTCTGGATATGGGTATGGGTGCCCCATACGGCGCTGACCTTCCCGTCGAGATAACGTCCGAGCACCTGCTTTTCGCTGGTGGCCTCGGCGTGGAAATCGACCATAATGATTTTAACACCTTCTTTTTTCATCCGTTCCACTTCGCGTTCGATCGTATGGAACGGGCACTCGATAGGTTCCATATAGATACGCCCCATAGCGTTGATGACCCCGAAACGGAGTCCGCCCGGCGCTGTAATGATAACCGAACCGTGGCCGGGGGTATTCTCAGGGAAGTTGATAGGCCGCAGAAAACCGGGATACCGGTCGATGAACTCAAAGACCTCTTTTTTCTGCCAGACATGGTTCCCCGAGGTGATCACATCGACCCCGTGCTCGAGGAGTTCCTCGACGATATGGCGGGTGATTCCGAAACCGTGCGCAGAGTTTTCGCCGTTCACGATCATCGTATCGGGGAGCCACTTTTCTTTAAATAACCTCAGACAGTTAAAGAACGCCTTGCGCCCCGGGTCTCCGATAATATCTCCGAAAGCGGCCACACGAAATACATTTGCGGATTTCATATTATTCCTTATGGTTTACATACACGCGGTATTGATCATTAGCTATATAACTATCCCTATATTACAGTACATTGAAATAGTATAATTACTCCTCACTTTCAGCCGAAAGTCGTAAAGAAAGAAATGCTTCTTTAAGCGATTGACTAACGGCAGAATCTGCTTCATTAATAACTAATTGTTGATAGTTAATCAGAAAATCAGAGCGAATACGATGAAACATATGAAGAAAGTGACGCAGAAACCCAATACAGTCAAGAATGGCAATTTCGGTTCCATCTGTTTTCTCATAAAAAGTTTTTGCGTATTCCGCTACATGGGGGTCGATAGTATCTGTTGTTACAAACAGATAATTATTAATCCGTGCAGAAGCTCTAGTTATTTTTTTTACAGCTAAATCAATATCATCGATAGTGACTTGTTTCATTTTCATTTCATAAGCTGTGGCAACAGAATCCTCTCCAATAATGCAAATTTCAACATCACCTACCGAACCCGTTTGAAAATCCGCGGCATTATGTGAATTTAATGGTAAAATATGCTCTAAAAGTCGTGCCCCAGCCGTTTTATATGCTGCCGCAACTACAAGGACTGGCAAACGACTTGCATTTTTACACGCAAGATGCTGACTTATTAACGTAACAATGGATTCTGACGATAAAGGCAAAGCCCCCTTAGTTCGTTCTACTGCCCCTAGCAATGAATCAATTCGAGATTGTTTCTCATTACGTAACAATAATAATTCTCTTACAATCTCAACAAAGAGCACATCGGCAGCTATCCGTTGTTCTGCAACATCTTCTAAAAGTTCAAGAGTTTTTATATAGAGGTCGCGAGGATTCCCTATTAATTCCAGTTTAGTAGTTAAAGGATGGTTAATATTACGCAATGTTGGCGTAAGAAATGCGGTTGTAGGATTAGCTGGTAAACGGTAATCAGTAATAAATTTAGTTAGGTAATGTTCATCGTAAGTACGCCCAGAAAAACTATCTGTATCACCAATCTCTGTGTATGGTTTGCGGGGGTCAATGTGAGGTTTATCCAATTTTGCCAGTAGACAAGACAAGAGTAAACGTACACCGGAACGATTACTTGTGCAACGACAAATATAAATTACTTTGTCTCTGATAGACTGGTCAACTATAACTGTGGAGTTTAATGTACTAGTAGCACGATTATAGATTTCGTTCAGAAATTCTTCTGGTGTCATATAAAGTTTCCCTTATATTGCTTGGGATCATAGTTTGTCCATAACACTTCCTGTCGGAACCCTTTTGATGAATGAATTGTCTTATCAAGTCCAAAAGTCTTAAACCATTTATCAGACTTGAAAAATTCATTCATAAGTGGATGGTCGTATCCGGAGACTGCCACCATACCTTGACATTTGTTTACTGCTTCAGCAAACTCTCTATGCTGTTTCTCGTCCATTTCAAACACATATGCATTTGAGTCTCCGCGAGTGGCGTGCAGATAAGGAGGGTCACAATAGAAAAGGGTATACGGGTGGTCATAGAGCTTAATTATATCTATAGCAGGTCGGTTCTCAATTTGAACTCGAATGAGACGCTGCGCTATTTCATCTAAAGCGTCTATACCTCCTAACCAGCGAGATACTACGCCAGACATTCCAGACCGACTTGTATTTTTACAGTTTGCCCATCTCCCTAATGTGGCAGTTTGCGCTAATCCAGTTCTAGTTTGTCTTGCTCTAATATAAAAACGACGGGCCCGTTCTAAATCACTTACTCCATTTAAACTTCCATAAATGGCATTATAGAACTCTTCTCTGGAAAATGGCGTTAGTGAAATGGCTTTAATAATCTCGTTGTTTCTATCTCTTAGAACCCGAAAAAAATTAACAACGTCTCCATCAATGTCATTATAGGTTTCTACAGCCGATGGTTCTCTATTTAACAACACAGCCGCAGAACCCGCAAAGGGTTCGCAATAATGATGGCATTTTGGTAATAATGGTAATAACCAGTCGAGGTGAGAAAATTTTCCTCCGTACCAGCCAAATACTATTTTCTTTTTCCTTTTTTTCCTTATAATAGTGACATTATCTTCTACCTTAAATAATTCGCCCTTATCAATATAAATTGGAGAAAGCGTTTTTTTAATCTCTTCAATATCCTCATATATTATTTCAATATCGTTTTCCATAACTCTACTCCTTCAATTGCTGTAGGATATCTATTTAAAAACCAAGAAAAATATCTATCAAGCGACCGCCTATTTATCCTTATGGTTTACCATACACGCGGTATTAGTTTTCTGTTCAGGAGATAATTGAAAAATTTTTCCAACCGTCGCCGAATATTTGTTATCGCGAGCCGGAGGATTTTTAGTGTCCATACTTTAAAGAGTAATATGTAAAAAATCAAGATTTACAGACACCTCTAAAAACAGCTCTAAAAACAGCGTAGATATATATGTTAAAAATAATGATAGGGTACCTGGAACCGCCCCTACATTTTTCGTTCGATGATGAGCAGAGAAACATCGTCGTCGATAGGTCTGTCTTTCCGGTGGCGCTCGTAATCATCGATAACCAATTGCCGGAACTCCTCAACAGATACTCCGCTCCATTCCTTGGTAAACTCGATAAGATGTTCCATTCCATATTTTTTCCCCGATGGGTTTTTCGTATTGATAAACCCGTCGGAGAAAACCAGAACCTTATCGCCGCGTTCCAGACGGTCGCTCTTATAATTAAACTTGACTATCTGAGTATCGAACACGCCGATCATGGATGACGAGGAAGAAATCAGGTGACAGGACTTTGAGGCTTTCTTAAAGAGAATAGCCGGAATATGTCCCGCCGAGATATAGTCGAATGACATATCCTTCCGGAACAGAAGGATAAACGCGGTGAAGTAATTGATATATTTGATTTCCTGACGGTTTATCAGATAATGGATTTTCTGGTTGACTTCCTTCGCAATCTCGATGATGTTTTCCTTGTTCTGAATTGCATATAGGAAAGCGATTTTTGTCAGCATACTGATCATCGACGCGGGAATCCCATGCCCCGATATGTCGGCAAGATAGGCGACAAGCTGATCATCGGTATCTATCACATCGATTATATCCCCTCCGATTTTTTCCATCTGGCTGACATATGACGAAACTGATAGATCGTTCCAGATAACAGGCGGGGGAATAAGCCCCTGCTGAATCGATGCGGCGAAAGTGATCTCATGCCGTGCCAACTCTTCTTTCTGTTCGAGTTTGGTAAGCGCAAACTGAAGTTCTTCCGTACGCGCGCGAATAATATCGTTCAGGTGATTCTGATACTCGGTTATATTGTCCCTGATATCTGATATATGACCCGCGAGCATGCTTATTTCGTCGGAGCCGTCAATAGAAAGGGAAGTGTCCAGTTTATTCTGCGAAATTGCTTCGGCGGCGAAATTCAATTTCGAGAGACGTTTGATGACTAATTTGGAGATAAACACGACGGCAAACAAGACAGCGCAGATATAGAGAAGTAAAATCCCGATATAATAAATCGATACGCGCCAATAAGTATTTCCATAGAGGGTTTGCTCGGAAACTCCGCAGATCAGATACCATTGCGAGGGAGTATCTTTTGTGGAGACCAACGGGATAGCAGAGTAATAATATTTTTTACCGTTTTTTAGACTTACCTCGCGGATATATTTCCAGTTTTTCCAATCTCCGACAGATGATGGCATAAGGAGTTGATCAAATCGTTCTCCCTCGAAGAAGAGCATACCCTTTTTTACCTTTATACTTCCATCAGAATCCACCAGCATGATATGGAATGCGTCCTCTCCGGATGAGGCGAATTCAAGTTCATTATCAGGCTTCAGGTATTCTAATAACTCGCTGATCTCAATACCGAATCCCACAATCCCAAGTTCTTTTTCCGGAGTCCTGAGAATATTGATCAGCCAAACATAGGGAAATTTCAGGATTTGATGCCAATCGGTAAAGATCACATACTGATAATTTGTTTTCTGAAGCTGAAAATACCATTCATCTATCGGGCTTTCCGGATTGAGGGTGCCGCCGAATTGTCCGTCGATATAAATGCTTCTTGAGTTATGAACAACCAGCAGTGAATTTCCTGGAAAGTAATGGTTTATCATCATTGTTTCTTTAAGGAGCTTCTTCAGGTTTGCGGTTCCGGGGCCAATTAATATATCATTCAATTCTTCTTTTTCCGAAATAATTTTTAACATATTAAACCGTTCGTTAATAAACGAGTCTAATTTAGTGGCAGTTTTTTGAGATACATTCTGGTAAAAGTTTTTTAGGATAAATTCTTTATAGCGCGGAAAAAAGATCACAGCAGCCGGGAGTTGAAACAGAAATACCGCTATTGTGAAGGCTAAAATCAGTACGCTCAGGAGACGAAAAGAAAGGCCGCGGGGGATTTTCATAAGTTCCTTTTTTTTTATGTTTTTAATCAATAGAAATTTTACTTTTTTTATCAGGATTTGTAAAGAAGAAACGTTATAGAAATGGGAAATATATTTCGTTAATTCTTTACAAAAATATATAATATTATATAATTATTCTTTTAACTTTTAGGATGTCATATGATAAAAGAGATCATAAACCGCAGCTATGAAATCATGAATGTTTTTTCCGATCTGGAACGGGCGATAGGTTTTTATAAAATGGAAACAGGTATCGATTGCCTGAGAAGCTGCGGACACTGCTGTAACAACCCTGATGTGGAAGCATCTCCCGGGGAGTTTCTCCCTCTCGCGTTAAAGCTATGGGAATCCGGCGGCGCGACGAAAGTATTGTCAAAGATCAACGATTTACCAGAACGTTCCGTATGCGTATTCTACACATTCAAGACCGGAGACCCGGAAAAAGGGTTTTGTTCTATTTATAACTATCGCGGCCTGATTTGCCGTCTGTTCGGATTTACCGCGGCGGCAAATAAAAACGGGGAGAATACGCTGATAACCTGCAGACTGATCAAGAATAGATTTGTCCATGAAATGGCGGAGGCTGAGAATTCAGGAATTGTTCCGCCGCTGATGGAAGAATACACCAGGACATTCGAACCCCTCATCGCCGAATTCGGGAACGTCCATTACCCCATTAATCAGGCGATCAGAGTTATCGTCGAGAAGATCGGTTTTTTACTGACGCTATACTCCTCGGAGCAGGGAATCAATTATTGATATACCGCCCGAGCCGCTCCACATCCTTCTGTGAGCCGAATGTAATCAGGGTATCTCCCGCCTGAAGCGGCACATCGGGATTCGGGTTGAACGTGAAATGTTCGGTATTCCATTTTTTAATCGCGAAGATTAAAAGACCCGTGTTTTTATAAATCGCCGCGTCTTTGATTGTTCTGTTGATATATTTGGAACGTTTATCGATCTCAATATCCCCCACGAAAAACGACTCGTTTTCCCCGATAGTATTCGTCTGTTCGAGGAATACCGCGATATTACGGTTGAGCAAAGAAACAGCCAAACGTCTCCCGATCACATAATCCCCCGGTATCAGTTCCTGTACGCCGATCAGCCTGAATTTTGACAGGTTCATCTCATCGGCGATATAGCATGAAAGATGAATATCGGGATTCAATTTGCGCGCGGTCAACGCGATAAAAAGATTCTGGGAGTCTTCGGGCATACATGCAATCAGCCCGTACGCATGCTCGACCGCGGATTGGGCGAGTATTTCTTCATTAGTTGCGTCTCCCACAATCGACAGGATTTCCCTAACTTTGGGGTTCTCGTCGGTAAGGGTTTTTATCAGTTTCTCCTCGGAATCGATGACTACGAACGTTTTTTTCAGCTCGAGCAGGGTATTGACCACATATTTACCGATATTGCCGGCGCCGCAGACAATAATATGATTCTTTAACCGGATAACTTTTTTAAGCATTCTTCTTTTCCTCCTGTCGCCTAATAAAAGGTTTTCCACGATCGCGGAACTCAGGATACTGATAACCCCTGCGAGAGTAAAGAAACTCATCAGGGAGAAGATTATCGTAAACAGCGTCCCCCCAAGCGTGAGGGAATGCGGCTCGCTGATTCCGATAGTCGTCAATACGTTAACCGTCATATACAAAGCGTCAGGAATCGACCATTTCTCGATCAGGATGTAAGCCCCTGTCCCCAAAACCAGCAGTGCAGCGATAAATATAAGAATTCCAACAAGTTTTTTATTGTTCATCAGACTCCGCCATATATATGATTATCGGAGGAAATCGGAGGTAATAAAGAGGAAAATACCGCACAATGATTCCGTGATAATTTGGCAAATCGGCAAAAACCTATTACAATATACCATACCAACGGGAGAAATGATGTGAGTATCAGAGAAAACATATTGGCATTCGGCGAACGTCTTGACGAAGTGTTCGGGGAAGATTTAAGCACCTGCGGATGGAAACTGCAAAAGTACGACCGGGTAGGGACAGGCGAAAACCCGGTTGTACAGGCTTATTTTTTATTCGTAAAAAACGATAACTCGGGTGAAATTTCCATTCTTTTCGATATCAAATCGTCGTTAACCGCGATTTCGTTAATTATTAAAAAGACTGATGGAGAGGAAAGGTACGGTCAGGATTCCTCTGCGCTGTTGTTTTCACGCGATAAGAATGCGATCGGTTCGGCAAATGAAAAAGTAATTCAGAAACTATCCGAAAAGGAAATCCCTATATATAACAGAATCCTTTATTACTTTTCGCTAAAAGCGCCTGAAAATATTTTCTGATAAAAAAAGGCTCTTCGTGATTGATGACGAACTGCTATTGTCACTGCGAGGCCTAAGCCGAAGCAATCTGTTTTACAACCGTTTAAGGAACAAAACAGACTGCTTCACCGTGTTGCGCCTGCAGTGATATAAAACAAACTGAATTCCTCGTTCGTCAAAAAACCCTTTCGAGCTTTTTTTATTCTTCTACGATTTCCGCGATAGGCGCGTTCTTCTTTACCGATTCGATGCCGTTATTGCATCCGTCTTTGCTGGTATACCCTTCGCTGACAGCGATAATCTCGCCGTTCCCTGCCTTCAGGTTGAAACGGTACTCGCCCTTTTTATCCTGGAACACTTCAAATTTTCCATCGGGAGCGTTTTTCTTGACCGATTCGATTCCTTTCATACAACCGTCTTTACTGGTATAAGCCTCACTCGCCGCAATAATCTCCCCGTTCGGCGCCTTCAGATGAAACTGATACTGGCCCGCTTTGTTTTTAAAAATCTTAAATTTTGCCGCCATTTGATGCCTCCTATAGTTTTGAACCGGAATACAATATTCAGCTTTCGACTCCGATGGAACGGAGATAAGCGATGATTTCATCGTTCCCCTTAAGCACCGCCAATTGGTACGGAGTGTTTCCCAGATCGTCCTTCGCGTTCAGATCCGCCCCTGCTTCGACTAAGATTTTTACACCGTCGAGGCTGCCCTTCAAGACCACCGCATGGAGCGGGGTTGCGTCGTTCCCCGCGCGGGCGTTGACATCACCCCCTGCGTGAACTAAGTCTCTTATCATATCGAGATATCCCGAAGCGCATGCAAAATGAAGCGGGGTAAGTCCGAAATCTGTTTTTTCATTTACCGAATTTCCAGCCCCGATCAGCCGCCGCACTTCTTCAGCGTTCCCCTTTGCGGCCGCATCCGTAAGCGCACCCATTACACCCTCCTCAATATACCAGTACAATAGAATTATAACTTAAAAAATGAACCCTTTCAATATTTTATCAGTAAATAAAAAAACTGTTGTGATCGCTGTTCATATCATTCGGGGAGGATCTTTTCCGCGAATGCGCCGGTTGCCATCGATGGGCCGTACTCTTTTTTCACTGGTTTGAGCTTTAGAAAACCGGTGAGTACGGGTTTATCGAGCCATAAAAAGTAAAATGTAAACCGGTAGGTCAAACGCTGAGCGACCGTAACATCGAACTGAAATCCGTTTCCATTATCAATCGTTTTTCCGGAATAGTTCAACTCATAAAAAATCTCCCAATCCATCGGCATCCGCGCCTCCGGACCGATCGACCAATCGATTCCTATTTTTCCGGAGACGGTTTTTCCGTCAATCTTATCGATAGTGATGTAATCCGTGCCCCAGCGGGTGAGGTATCCGCATTTCAGTTTATATTTTCCGATATTCTGGTTTTCCATCTGACACCATCCCGAAAGAGAAGATATGATAAGACCGAGGAGAATAAACGTGATTTTTTTCATGCTTTACCTCCGGCTTCAGTATAAGAGAGAAATAAGAATCGGGCAAGGGTTTTATAGCATTAATGCACGAACCGGCGGGAGTAGATATTTGAGAGCAGCGCCGCCGCGAGAATAAACGTCAGATAAGACGAGCCTCCGTAGCTTACGAAAGGCAGGGGTAATCCGGTTACCGGGGCTGTACCGAGCGTCATACCGATATTGATAATGAAATGGATAAAGAACATCCCTAGAATTCCCGCTGAAATCAGCATGCCTTCTTTATCATGAGCGTTTGCAATATTACGTATGATGAGGTAAAAATAAATACAGAAAAGCACAATAACAAATGTTCCTCCGAGGAATCCCGATTCTTCACTGATAATCGAGAAAATGAAGTCCGTACTTTTTTCCGGGAGGAATCCGAGAATATTCTGCGTACCACGGAAAATTCCCTTTCCGGCAAACCCTCCAGACCCGATCGCGATCTTGGACTGGATAATATTATACCCCGCACCCCAACGGTCGAATTCTGGGTTCAGGAATACCAGCAGACGTTTCCACTGGTAGGGTTTCAGCACCATCGTCGAGAGAGCGGCCACCCCGAATCCGATACCCGCGATAATCGTAAAGGGCAGAATCTTACGGATAATCTCCACCGGATTGAAAAATTCCAGAATTACTGCTACCAGTGTATAAAGAAACATTGAAACCGCGATTATCAGCATCGTATTAAAGTTAAAGAAAATATCGAAAAATTCAATGCGCGTCTGGAACATCTCAAGGAAGTAAAACTTATAATATGCGTTTCCGAGCACTAACACAGCGGTTACCAGCCCGGTAAACAGAATATACTTGACATAACGTCCGTCGGGCATGCCGAGGAAACTCATGATGATATAAATTCCTACAAATACCAAAGATGTCCCCAAGTCGGGTTGGAGAAGGATAAGGCCGAGAGGGATTCCCAGCATAATCAGACTGATGACGAAAGTGCGGATCTTATTTTCGGTGGGCGAGGCATTCGAAAAGAATTTCGCAAGCAGGAGAATGAAAAAAAGTTTCATGATTTCCGAGGGTTGTATTCCCATACCCGCTACGCCAAACCAGCTCTTTGCTCCGCGGATCGTTTTACCGAGAATAAGAGTCGCGATAAGAACTATTATCCCGATCAGGTAAAAAACTTCAGCATTCTCGACAAGCTGATAATAGTCGAGTGTCATAATACCGAAACTCAAACCTAAACCGATTACCATCCATATCAGTTGTTTCAGGTATTGACCGGAGTTGCTCCCGTCCGGAAAAATCCCGGAACTGTATATAAAAATCAGGCCGATTGCGGATAGAAGCAGAGGAATGATTACGAAGCCGTAGTTGATGTTTTTTAGGTTCTCTTTCAGCATTAGGGTATATCCTTTTTAGACAAATCAATCTTCATAATGTTTTTATAATAGTAGTCGATAATCTGTGCCGCGATCGGCGCCGCCGCGCTGGAACCGCCGCCCCCGTGTTCGACCACCACAGTGACGCAGATCATCTCGTCGAGATTGTTATGCCCGTACGGCGCAAAACAGGTGAATAAGGCGTGGTCTTCCTTCGTACCTCCGGCCTGCCCCGTACCTGTTTTACCCGCGATCGGGATATTCGGTACAACACTGTTCTGTACCCATGCCGCCGTGCCGGTTACGCACACTTCGCGCATTGCCTTATGGAGAATATCGAAAAATTTCGGGTTCAGATTCACCTTCCGCAGGATGACCGGTTGTTTTGTCCAAAGCACATCCTTCTTATCATATGAAAGAATCTCCTTCAACAGAAACGGCTGGTAGACCAATCCCTTATTGACAATCGACATAGTAAGAACATTGATCTCGATAGGGGTTGCAAGCAAGTCGCCCTGTCCGATCGATATATTAGCAGTATCACCCTGCGACCACGGGCGTTTATAACGCTTCACGAACCATTCCATTTCCGGGATCAACCCGTAAGTTTCGGCCGGCAGGTCTATTTTCGTCTTCTGATCCATACCGTATGAGTGCGCATATTCCAGAATAACATCCCGGCCGATTTGAAGGCCGATATTATAAAAGTATGAATCGCAGGAAAGTGCAATTCCCGAGATCATATTAACGGTTCCATGGACATTCCAGCATTTGAAGAACCTGTTGCCTATCCTGACTTGCCCGGTGCACTTGACTGTTTTCGCTATCGGAACTCCCTGCGAAAGTCCGGCTGACGCAGTAATCAGCTTGAAAATCGAGCTGGGCGGGTATGTTCCCCCGATGGCCCTGTTCATAAACGGTTTATCCGGGTTGTTTTTTAGGATAAAAAATTCATTTTCCGAAAAACGCTCAGTAAACAGGTTCGGGTCGAACCCGGGGGAACTGACGAGTACGAGTACTTCTCCGGTAGACGGGATGGTGGCGACAATCGCGCCCTTTCGTCCGGCAAAAAGCTGATAACCCAGTTCCTGCAGGTCTTTATGGATAGACAGTACGAGCGGGTTTCCTGCGGCAGGCTCTTTCTGCACGGTCTGCTCGATTACATTTCCCTTCGCGTCCACCACACGTTCGAGAATCCCTTCTTTTCCGCGTATATCGAAATCGTACTGGGATTCGATGCCCATCTTCCCGAGTACGCTTCCGTAATGGTACTCCGGTTTTCCTTTCAGCAGCGCGAGTTCCTGTTTGCTGATAATCCCAGTGTATCCGATGAGTTGGGAGGCTTTTTCCATGAGCGGATAAACCCGTCGGGGACGGTTTTCCCATAGCAGTCCGGGATACTTTTCGATATGCTCTGCGAACCTGACAAGTATTTCAGGGTCGATATCGTACTTTAACACGACAGGGGTATATTTATCGAAAGCCTGTTCCGTGATTTTCAGTTTGATCTCATCGATCTTCATATTCAGCAGAAGCGATGTGTTGGAAAGCACGGTCTCCTGCTCGAACGGGTCTTCCGGCAAGTTAGCGGGGATGACGACTATGCAGAGCGATTTGCGATTGTACGCGAGTTTGTTTTCTTTGGTACGGTCGTAGATCACGCTCCGGTAGGCGGGAATTTTAATAATCTGGGTCTTGTTATTGAAAGACTGTTTATAGTATTCCTCGCCGCGGATCATCTGAAGATAAAAAAGACGGATAAACATAATTCCGATGAGGCCGTAGATAATTCCGCTTAGAATATATAGACGTGATTTAACTTTAGATGATAATTCCTGCATGACATCTCCATCAGAGCATACTGACCGGATCAATATCGATTTCCAGAAATATGGAAGAAGCCGCTTTACATCCCTGAAAATACTGGCGGACCTTCTGTGCAATGTTCTTCATCTGCTGGAACTTTCCCGATTTAATAATTATATGATACCTGTACTGATTATTCAACTTTTCAAGGGGACAGGAGACCGGGCCAAGGATACGCACTCCCGGCGGAACATCCTTCCTCAACTGTTCGATAAATCCGGTCAGAAGAGAGATAAAAGCGTCGAGTTTATTCCGATCCTTTCCGCGAATGACCAGCCGGGCGATACGTGTGAACGGGGGATAACCGAAAAGCTCGCGCTTCTCTATTTCACTGCTGTAAAACATTTTATAATCCTGCTTCGCGGCTGCGGCGATGGAATAATGATCGGGCATATATGTCTGTATGACCGCCTCGCCGGGAATATCCCGTCTGCCCGCGCGTCCGACGACCTGTGTCAGCAGGACAAAGTTCCGCTCCGGGGCGCGGAAATCCGGGAGGCTGAGCGTGATATCGGGAAGGAGCGCTCCGACCAGATGAATTCCCGGCAGATCGTGTCCCTTTGCTACCATCTGCGTTCCGACAATCAGGTCGGCGTGACGGTCGCGTATCTTATCCAGTATCTCGTCGATGCCGTGTTTTGTCCGGGTGGTGTCGAGATCCATCCTGACCACCTCGCGGCCGGGGAAAAGCTCCATGAACGCATCCTCGATCTTCTCGGTGCCTATCCCGATCGATTTCAGCCGGATACCCTGACATGACGGGCATTTATCCGGCGGTGTCGACATATATCCGCAATGGTGGCAAACCAGCTTGTGCTGCGATCTATGGAATGTCAGGCTCACGTCGCACGACGGGCATTCGAAGCGGAAACCGCAGTCCTCGCAGATGAGCGATGGGGAGAATCCGCGTCTGTTCAGGAAGATCAGGGCCTGCCTGCCCTTGTCGAACGTCTCGAGGATTTTTGTCATCAGTACGGACGAGATAAGCGAATTGCCCATCTGCTCCTGTTTCATGTCGAGGATTTGTACCGACGGGACTGCCGCCTTGCCGTACCGCGACTTAAGTTCTATCAGCCTGATTGTTCCATGCAGGGTGTGGTAATAAGTTTCGAGCTGGGGTGTGGCCGAGCCGAGCACGACCGCCGCGCTTTCGAGCTTCGACCGGAACAGGGCGACCTGCCGCGCATGATAACGCGGGGAGGTGCCGGATTTATACGACGTCTCGTGTTCCTCGTCGACGATGATAAGTCCTAAATCTTTCACGGGGGCGAATATAGCGGAACGCGGCCCGATTACGGCGCGGGCTTGCCCGTTCAGGATCCGGTTCCATTCGGACAGGCGCTCGCCGTCGGAAAGCCGGCTGTGATAGATCGCCACCTCGTTCCCGAAGCTCTCGTAGAACCGTCGAAGGGTCTGCGAGGTCAGGGAGATTTCGGGTATCAGGATGATGACCGACTTTCCCATCGCGAGGGCTTCCCGCGCAAGGTGCTTATAGACCTCGGTCTTCCCCGATCCCGTGATGCCGTGTATCAGGAACGTCTCCGGTTTACCGATTGCGGGAAGGATGGCTTCGTACGCCGCATGCTGTTCGGGCGCGAGTGTGGAGAAACTGTTTTTATACTCGAACGGGTGACGGTGCGGGGACGGACGGCGCGCGGGCGGCGAGATACAGAACAGGGTCTCGCCCAACGGAGAAAGATACTGTTCGCTCATCCATTCCGCCGTTTTCAGGAGCGTATCGGTCAGTACGGGGGTCTTATCGATAACCTTGATTATTTCCTTCAGTTTGATGTCCTTGAGCTGATCTTCGACCGATTCGCGGTCATGGATTTTTAATACAAACGCGGGGATATTTCGCCCTGCGAAATTCACCTTCACACGGACGAGAGGTTCGAGCTCCGTTCCGTCGGGGATAATGTAAAAGAAGGTCTGGTCGAGAGGGACATTTACCGCGACTTCGGCGAGTTTCATTGAGAATCGCCCCGGGTGAGCAGAATCGCTTTTTCAAGGTCGCCGGTAAAATCGGGAAGCGCGGGCATATTCCTGAGAATATAAGCAGGATGGAATGTCGGGAAAACTTTAAACCCGAAACGGGATTCGTGGAGATCCCCGCGCAGACGGTTGATTCCTTCTTTGGTGGCGAGCAGGAACTGGGTGGAATAGTTTCCCATCGTGATGATAATTTTCGGCTGGAGGATGTCCAATTGCCGCTGGAGGAAAGGAGTACATGCGGCAACCTCGTCGCTCTGGGGCGGACGGTTATTCGGCGGACGGTGTTTAAGTATATTGCATATATAGATTTCCGGGCGGGCGATACCGAGGCTGCGCAGGGTTGTTGTCAGCAGTTTCCCGGCTCTCCCGACAAACGGGCGGCCAAACTGATCCTCGCTTTCCCCGGGGGCCTCGCCTACGAATACGATATCCGTATCGGGATTGCCCTCGCCGAATACGGGATTAGTGGCGGTTTCGGAAAGCGCGCACGCGCGGCATATCCGGCATTCCTCGCGCAGTTCGCGAAGCGCGGTTTTCTTGTCCGTATCGGGATAGGGGTCTGGCAATTTTACGTAGGGTATATTGAGGGGAACATCGTATTTCAGAGTATTCGGCGCGGAGGAAGCACCGCGGGTTTCATTTCCGGTGGGCGAGATCAGACAATCAGTCCATTCGTCCTGAATATGGCAGAGAATCCCCCGGTAAATTCTTTCGCGTTCCATCAGGACTTCCCGTAGAAAATGGGGAGTTCGGACAGCATGTCCTTGACTCCCGAAAGCGCGCGAGAACGGTGTGAAATCTGGTTCTTGATGTCGAGGGGGAGTTCCGCTAACGTATGCTGGAACTGGAATTCGACCGGGAGAAATACCGGGTCAAATCCGAAACCGTTGGCGCCCCTCGGGGTGGTGCCGATCACGCCATAGCATTCGCCGCGCGATGTAAACACCATCCCGTCCGGGAGCAGCATCACCATCACGCATACAAAACGCGCGCCGCGCCGGTTTGCGGGAACCTCGTGCATTTCCTGAAGGAGTTTGTTGATCATTGCGCCCTGTACCGGTTTCGGGCCGGCGTAACGCGCGGAGTGTATTCCCGGACGGTTATCGAGATGAAAGACCTCGAGACCCGAATCGTCGGCGAGTATGGCGTTATCGGGAAAGCGGGGCTGTAATGCACGGGCTTTTTTCATCGAATTGGCGAAATAGGTATGGCCGTCCTCGATAATCTCGTCATGATAACCGACCTCCTCGAGACTGAGGGGTTCGATATTCAGTCCGGCAAGCATTTCACGTATCTCGACGGCTTTGCCCCGGTTATGTGTTGCGACAATCAGCTTCATTGTCCCCTCCCAAATTCGCTGAATAATGATAAAGAACCGTCCGGTTCCTGTCAATGTTCGGGAAATACAAAAAAACATTAAAAATAAAACTAATTGGAAAAAGTATTTACTTTTTTCGTTAAATTTGTATAATATTAGATGCCGATAAGTATGAGGGAATTTCCTGATTCAGCAAATAAATAAGTAATGAGGTACCCGTTATGGCCGAAATTATCGAATTCGGAGCGATGCATTACAATCCTGCTAAGGTTCCCAATCTATCACGGGTGGTGTGTCCCCCATATGATATGATAGATAATGAATTGAAAAATGATCTTGAGGAGCAGGATCCGTATAATTTTGTCTCGGTGATATTGCCCGAAGGCGATGGAGATGAAAAATACCGCAGCGCTATGCACAGAATGTTCGGATGGTTATTACGGGATGTAATGGTTATCGACGGCGAACCCGGGTACTATGTTTACGAACAGACTTTTAATTTCGACGGGGAACAATATACCCGGCATGGAATTATCGGGTTATTAAAATTGGAAGAAGAATACGGAAACATCATAAAACCGCATGAAAAAACGTTCAATGAGTTTATCGAGGACAGGTACGCGCTCCTGAACGAGACCCAGTCTTCGTTGGAGAGCATATTTTTCCTCTATAAGGATCAGCAGAACGCGATCAAGCAGGATATACAAGGCAATACGTCCGGCGAAGCCCTGGTATTCGAGGTTACCGACGCCGAAGGAACGCTGCATAAGCTATACCGGGTAAAACCCGACGCCGCCGGGAAAATCCGCGCTTTCTTTGCAAATCAGCCCGTATATATCGCAGACGGGCATCACCGTTATGAGACTGCGCGGAAATATATGTCCGAATGTAAAGCCGAGCTCGGCCCTAAGTATACCGGGAAGGAAGCTTTTAACTACATCATGGGAGTTTTCTTCAACGTGTTCGACCCGGGAATAAAAATTCTTCCCACACATCGTCTGATTAAAGAAATGAGTGCTTCTCCCGTAGAACTCCTGAAGAATCTCGGCGCCCAATATAAAATTGCCGCGATGGATTTCACCGACGCGAGAATGGAGCGTGCGGCGCGTATTAAGATACGCAAAATGCTGACTCAGTATAAGAATACAGGTCAGAAAGCATTCGGCGCGGTGTTCAAGAGAATTCCGAATAAGTTTTTCTTACTGATACTGAAGGACGGTGTCAATGTAAACATCGGGGGAAGCGTATCGGAGGACTTGAAGGGACTGGATGTGCTGATGCTTGAGAAAACAATCCTCGAACCGTATTTTAAAATCAGCTCCGAGAACGAGGAAAAGCAGATTCATTATATCCGCGGCGATAACAAGGCTTTTGATTTGGTAAAAAGCGGGGATTATGAGGTCGCGTTTATATTAAATCCTGTAAATCCTGTAAATGTTGTGAAAATTGCCGATAATAACGAAGAGATGCCGCATAAATCGACGGATTTTTACCCGAAATTGCTCAGCGGTTTGGTGGTGTATTCGTTTAAGTATTCGAAGATAAAATAGTACCGCGTCGTTCGGAGGAAAAGGTGGCAAGACTGCCGGTTTTATTTCTGTTGTCAGTAGTGATACTTCTTAGCGGGTGCGACCGCGGCCCCAAGCAGAAAAAGATTGATTCCACAAACGATATGCTCATGGAGTATATTAAAGAGGATATATTGAAGAACGCGAGCGGCGGGAGTTCTCAGCCCGGCGTCGGCGGTTCAGTCATGGAAGATATATATAAGACTAACGTAATAGTTGAAGAGACGATGACAAATCTGCCTATTGCGGATATGACCCAGAAAGAGATTCCTACCGAGGGCCAGATTGCGATGAAGGACAATACAGTACCGTCACAAACTCCTGTTGAGAAGTCCAAGCAGAATAATCAGGGAAAACAGAATCAGGTTTATTTACAGGAGAACCAGATTCCGGTGGAAAATACGATTGTTCCGCAGGGAAAGAAATCGCCTACGGGTGATAAGGCGATAGTAATACCGCAGAAAACTCCCCAACAGCAGATCAAGCCTGTAAAACAGGCTCCCGCGGCGGCCGCTTCCGCAAAAGGAAGCTATATAAAGGTAGGAAACGATTCTATCGGGCAGGAAGTATCGCCCCGTGTTTATATAAAAATAACTATGGCGGTATTTACCCAGATTAAGGGCGCCAGATTTTGCGAGTTCCAGCTTTACGCAGTCCCTGTAGGAAAACCGTTGAAGCGGACAGGATACTTTTTACTTGCAATCTATAAGTATATTGATGTAATCAACGGACAGGCGCAACTGACGCGATACTGGAACGGAATGAACGTATACGGGCAGTATTTACCGCCCGGAAGCTATAATCTCTACCTATATTATAAAGTGAAAAACGCGAAGGGCGGAGCGCTTTATACCACCGGAAGATACTGGGGTAATAGCAGAGATTTTTATATTCGACTTTATTAAGGTGAAATTTGCATATTTTAGGGAATTCATTTAAGATTTAAAGAGGGGAATTTGAATAAATGCAATTAACGATATTAAAGTCGAAAATTCATAAAGCGGTGGTTACGGAAACCGATATAGATTATGTAGGAAGTATTACCATTGACTTGGACTTAATGGAAGGTTCGGGATTACTTTCCTACGAGATGGTTCATGTATGGAATATTACCAACGGAAATCGTTTGGTAACATACGCGATACCGGGTGAAAGAGGCAGCGGGGTAATATGCCTGAACGGGGCGGCCGCTCATCTGAACCGTGCCGGGGACAGGGTGATAATCGCTTCATTTGCGAATATGACGCCTGAGGAGATGAAAACTCATAAACCGGCGATCGTGATAGTGAATCATGATAATAAGATAGAAAAAGTGATATAATATGATGAGAATACAGTTCTAAGGAGAGAGCTATGAGATACAAATCGTCGTTCTGGCTTGTGACCGCATTAGTAGCAGTGTTTATTTCAGGGATGATTAAGACTGCATATCCTTACGGGTTTAGTAAGGACCAGCAAAACACGGTAAACCTACAGACTTTTGTAGTATCCGACTTCGGTGATAATGTTGATAAAAGTAAGCAGATAATCTGGAAGGCGAATTTTTCACGTTTCGCTACTCCTTCCGATCCGAAGCAGCTGAATAGTCCGCCTAACCCTAAATTCTGTTTAGCGCAGTATATGAAAGGTAAGCCGCTGGGATTGCCGATGGAGGTTGATACCAATCAGATTTACTGTCTGGGCATCAAGGCTACTTTCATTAAACAATCCTATAACTGGATAGAGGTTGTACCGTATCGTGCGGAGGGCAGTCTTCCCGCTGATAAAAATTCCGCTCCCGATTCAACGAAGAATCCTAACGAGAAGGTAACGAACATCACTCTGCCCGGCGTAATTAAAAGCCTCGATATGTGGGTATGGGGCGGAAATTATCACTATTGGCTGGAATTTTATCTGAAGGATTATAAGGGATTTACTTATAGGTTAAATGCCGGGGATATCGGCTATGTCGGGTGGAGAAATCTCAGAACACCCATACCCGGGTACATTCCTCAGGCTGAATATCATGTGCCGTTCCTGAAATCTCTCACGTTGGAAATGATCAAACTTTGGGCGTACCCCACCGAGCGTATTGATCAATTCTTTGCATATTTCGATTATCTACAAGTCCAGACCGATGTATATATAGAGAGATTCAACGGCGATGATCTTGCAAATACTAAATGGTAGGCGGGAGGAAACAAATGAAGTTTAAATGGATAATTAGCGGGATAGTGTTTTCCGCGGTCATAATAACCACCTTAGCCTTTTCGCAGTCAGTTAGCGATAAGGCAAAAGGGATGGAAGTCGCGTTACCGGTTATTGATACCAACGCGGGTCTCGGCGGAAATCAGCTTCTACAGAGATTTCTTGTTGAAGACTTCGAGTCTTCCGGTGAATGGACATCGTTCATGCCCCGTGATTACGGCGTAACAATGGCGATGGTGCGTCCCGGCGGACCTATGAAAATCACCAACGGCAATAATTTATATGTACTTGGTGTAAAAACCGAATTTATGAAGCGTGATTGGAGTTGGATTACTATTACTCCTCCCAAGCCGATAAAAATTCCCGGAATCACCAAGTCGTTGAACGTTTGGGTTGTGGGGAGAAACTACCGTCATAAACTTATACTTATTCTCAGGGATTATCTCGACCGGATGAAATTCCTCGACGGTGAAAAGCTGATTTGGACGGGATGGAAGCTGGTTTCGGTACAGATACCGACCACAATCGAACAGGATAATTATAAGATTACCGAAGAACGCGGTATTACATTCCTCGGCTTCAGGATCGATTTTAGTCCTGAAGATATTCTCGGCACCCCGTTCTATATTTACTTTGATTACCTGACAGCTGATACCGATATTTTCTCGGAAGTGAATCAGAACCCCGACGATATGTGGGATAACTGGTAAGATTCTAGTATAAAGATGATCAATTATTCAATAAAAGGCTGAGGGTAAGGGATCCTTAGCCTTTTATTGTGAAGAGTTATACAGGAAACGGTTATGAAGAATCTATTTCGGGTGGGCACTATCATCGTCTCGGTGCTTTTAGTAAACTCGCTTTCCTGCGGAGATGCTGTGGTCAAACCTCCGGACACAATCAATGTGCCCCAACCGGATGTTCCTGAAAACAATGTCGTGCCGGTCAATAAGCTAAGTTTGATTTTACTGAAAAGTTTAAGCGGGCATGACCAGTATATTTTTTATGTGCAGTTTTCTCCTGACGGAAAGACGATCGCTTCGGGGTCAGCGGATAAAACAATCCGCCTCTGGGATTTTGACGCCGGAAAGGAAAAGCTGAGAAAGTATGAAATATATAAGGAGATCTGGGGTATCCCCCTGACATACTCTGCAGACGGGAAATACTTGATCGGCGGAGTATATGATACGTTAAAAGTATATAAGCCCGATACATTGACAATTATTTCAGAGCAAAAAGCGCATGAAAGGGGCATTCAATGTCTTGCGGTTACAAAAGACGGCAATTATGTGGTAACAGGCGGTGTGGACGGTAATCTGACTCTTTGGACATTGCCCGATTTAACGCAGTTAAAGACAATAAAAGCGCATGAAAAGGAGATATGGAGTATCTGTCTTTCTCCTGACGGGAAGTACCTCTTAAGCGGAGGTGAAGATAAATTCGGCAGAATATGGGTCTTTCCCGACTTGACAATGAAGTCGGAAATAAAGTATCATGATTCTCCGATAGAATATGTGGATATATCACCCGATGGAAAGAACCTGCTGCTTGCGTCTGCTGATTCTACAACTTCCGTCTGGAAAGTCGGGGATTATACGAAGCCGGCTCAGGTTTTAAAGGGACATAATGGAAGTGTGCTGGTTGCGGTATTCTCGAAGAATTCGCGGTTCGTGTTTTCCGGGGGTGAAGATGATGAGGTAATCGCGTTTAATGCGAAAACCGGTGAGGAATTGACACGTGTAAAAGATCATTGGGGAGATGTAATGAGTATTTGCAATAGTCCCGGAGGAGAATACATCGCTACAGGTTCCCGTGATAAGACGATTAAAGTTTATCTGCTACAAGAATAGGGGTGTATGATGGAAAAAGGAAGCAGTATTAAAAAAACGGAAATAATTTCTGTTTTGAACCAGGTTCGACTGAAACATATTGCGATCAGTATAAAAGGCGTAAATAATAACACTATTGTTTCAGGGTTTATTACGAAAAGCGATTCGAACTATGTCACAATCTTTTTCGATAAAATTCCCGATTTGGTGCCGATAAAAAATCTGAAGCTCACATTCGAATACAGCCGTTTTTTCTATTCCTCTGATTTTGTAGACCTTCGGGTGCTCAGTCTTCCGCTGAAAAGCATCGATATCAGTCTTCCCGAAGGTATGACCAGTCATGCGATGCGCAAATTTACCCGTGTATCATTACCGAAAGACGGGATCAAAATGGCGATACTCTCGCTCGAGAGTTCATCAGATGCGACACCGACTTCGAAGCCGAACATTGAAGAACTTCCTCCCAATATGCAAAAAATCTATATGGAGCTGAATCAGGAATCCCCGGATATAAAAGGTATTGTACAGATGATCGGAGAAGAGCTGTCGCGTTACTCAAACTTCTATAAAACTAATATTTTTAAAGATATCAACAGTCTCTCGCCGTTGGAAAAAGTTGTTTACCGTTATCAAAAAACGTTCTGGATTAACGATACGGATAACCTGAACAATTATGTCCACCTCGGGGCAAAGTATAATATCATCGGGTACGAGAAATACTTTGAAATGGCGGGAAAAACTTTATCGCCTGAAATATTGGAACAGATTCGGGCGAATTACCTCAACCGGAACGTGATTTCCTATTGTATGGTACCGATATTGATCGGCGATCTGGTCTCCGGGGTGATAGAAGTTTCGGTGCCGACTGACCCGAAATATAAGCATCTGACGATATACGATATCTATTACATTAAAGGTCTCGCGGATATTCTCGGCGAAGTGGTGGTAAAATCCAAAATGAAGACCGCCTCCGAATCCGATACGTTCTCGGTAATTGATATATCCATGGGAGGCCTATTAGCTAATACGAAAAATGTTTACCTTGCACGGTCTTACAACGAGAACGCAGTGGTTAAACTTGCGTTGTATATGAACGATAAACAGATCGAGGTTACCTCGAGAATTGTCAGATATGATTACATTCCAGGCGAAAATGCCGGATTGAACATCGCATTCGAGTTTCTATCATTAAACGAAGAAATTAAAGCGGAGATCGGAAACTTTATCAGAAACTTCCTGAAACTTTCTGTAAGAAGTGAGGCCGCCGGGGCGAACTCGTGAAAACTAAGCAGACTGGATTTTTTAAGAATATCGGATTTTTTCTAAAAACAAAATGGAGCGAACCAAGCAGCCGGATATTTTTCCTGCTGAGTACCGTTCCGTTTCTTCTCGGAATTCTCATGTTTGCCGTCGAGACAATAAATAAGACCCCCGACACTCAGATAAATTCGTTATTCGACACCGTGTGGTGGCTGTTTGTTACGATAACTACCGTGGGATACGGGGATTATGTTCCGAAATCCGTCCCGGGGAAATTGGTCGGTATAGCCACTCTGATTGCGGGTATATCGGTGTTTTCAATATTCTCCGGTAGTGTCGCTTCGGTATTGGTCGATCTCCGATTAAAAGAAAGGAGGGGATTAGGAAAAGTGAACCTTAAAGATCATATCCTCATATTAGGATGGAACCAGAATCTGGATAAAATCATCACTTCTATTCCGTTATTCCTCGGGAACAGGAATTTTAACCTCGTACTGGTCAACGATGGGAATGAAGACGATTACGATGAAATTCGTTCAAAATTCATGGGATACAATATCCGTTTCGTCCACGGCGATTTCACGAAAGAAAGCGTGCTGAAACGGGCGAATATCGATTTTGCGAGTACGGTGATTGTGATAGCCGATGTCTACGGGAAGAAACTGATCGACGAAGCCGACGAACGCACCCTTCTTGCGGTGCTGACTATCAAGGCGATCAACCCTGAGATAAAAATATTCTGCGAAGTAATCAAGCAGGAGAAGATGAAGCATATTGTCCGCGCGGGCGCGGATAATATTATTCAGAGCAGTGAGTTTAATCCCATTCTGATATCCAGTTCGCTGGTTTCACCCGCTATGCCGGCGTTTTTCCGGGAGCTGATTGTGAACTATGATGAACCGAAAGTTCGGCTTGAAAGTATCCCTAAAAGTCTCATCGGGAAAAGTTTTACCGATTTATTTAAATACTACCGCGAGCGCGCGAAAGGAATGGTCGTCGCGCTGCTGGCGACCGAACGCGAACTGACTATCGACGATCTTCTGACCAGCGATAACGCGATAGACGCGTTTATCAGGGCTAAGTTTAAGGAGGCGGAACAGGGGTATTTCGAGAGCGAGGAAGAAAAGTATAAGGTGAAGATCAATCCTGAAGACTCTTATGTTTTATCCGATGAAGATACACTTGCGTTTGTGATCTATTAGGAGGCCCGTTTTGTCGAATGATGATATGAATTTCTTATCGGAAATATCTTTTTTTAAGGAACTGACTCCGCTGGAACTGGAAAAGTTCTTCTCGATTTTAAAGCGTGTGAAATACCGTGAAAGCGAAACGATTGTGACCGAGGGGGAGGAAGGGTACACGATGTATATCTTTCGCGAGGGAGTGGTGCAGGTTGTCAGTCATATAACCTTAAAGGTTGGTTCACATAAATGGAGCGACGCCGAGAAATCGATCGCGTCTCTCGACGCCAAGCAGATGAGCGTTTTCGGCGAGATGTCGCTGATTACCGGCGCTCCCCGTTCCGCGACCATCAAAGCGATTACCCCCTGCATCCTCTACGAGATCAATAAAGAGGATTTTGACGCGCTCGCTATCCGGGAGCCGCTCGTAGGCTATAAGATCATGAAGGAAATCTCCGGGGTGCTGTCCAACCGTATTAAAAATCTGAACGGTACGATTCTGAAGCTCACGACTGCGCTGAGTATAGCGCTGTCGAAAAAGAAAAAATGAGTTTGCTTTTTTTACCGTTTCATGTCATCATTTTCCCGTAAGGGAGTCCGTTAATGCATACCTCAACATACACTATACTCGATAATACTCTGCCGGAATGGCGAGACTGGAAATGGCAGTTGAAAAACCGTCTCAGGTCTGCCGACGACATATCCGCATATTTTCCGAAGTTTCCTGAAAACGAAAAAACGGAGTACCGTGAATACCTGAAAAAGTTCAGGATATCGATCACCCCCTATTATTTGTCCCTGATTGCAAGGGATAATAACGGCAATCCTCTTCCGGGCGACCCGTTATGGATGCAGGTCAGCCGGGCTTCATGCGATCCTTCCTCTGCGAACGGATATGACGGGATACACCTTAATTGGGAGACGCCCGGGGAGTTTCCGACGCAAATCCTGCATCACAAATACCCGGGGCGCGCGATCCTGCGGATTATCGACCGCTGCGCTTCATACTGTAATTACTGCTATCTGACGAAACGAGTGCTCGATAAAAGCAATTCCGCCGCCGCTACCGGCTTTTCCGAAATCTGGAAACAGACGCTTGGATATATAGAAAAATCCGGAATAAACGATGTCCTGATCAGCGGCGGAGAACCGTTCCTCATGTCCGATGAACGGCTGATGAAAGTAATCAGCGGCCTTCGGGCGATACCGTCCGTCCGAACAATCAGGGTCAATACCCGTATCCTCAGCTTCATCCCGTTCCGGATCGGTTACGATACAGCGGTGATGTTAAGGGATGGGAAAGTTACCGCTATCGAGATACATGCGGCGCATCCCCGTGAAATAACTCCCGAATTCGACGAGGCGCTGGGTCATTTCGACCGCACCGGGTATCGGCCTTTGATATTGTGGCGCGCTCCCATCCTTCACGGTGTGAACGATTCGGTCGAAACCCTGAAAGAACTATTTCTCAAACTCTATGAACGGCGCATAGTCCCTTATTATATCTTTCACTTTGCCCCCTATTCTTTAGGGAGGCATTCGCTGGGTACAAGCGTTCGCAGGGGTGCGGAGCTTCTATCCGATCTTCGGCGGATTATACCCGGCCCGGCGTTCCCCCGTTATACGTTGTTCCATCCCGGCGGGAAGCAGGATATTCCTCTCGACCCGAAAGGCTCTCCGGAATTTCAATATATTTCCGATGACGAGGGGCGGCCGTGGGTCAGTTTCCGGAACTGGAAGGGCGAATGGGTTCGATACCCGGATATCGCCGATGAAGGGCAGAATGAAATTTAAACCGCTGAGACTGTTTATTAGCCGTATTAAAAACATTTTCCGCGTAATGGCGGATAAAAAAATATCTCCCGATGTTTGCGGATCATGGAATACATGGGCGAGTTTTTCGACGACCGTACGGGACCGCCCGGAACTCGGAGCGCAGAACGAGAATCGTATCGGCAACATGCGTCTTTCCTGCGGGATACTCGACTGCATCCTGATCGAACCGGGCAAATGTTTCTCCATGATGAAATGGATAGGCGAGGCCGACGAAAATAAGGGTTACAAGAAAGGCCCGATGCTGATGCGCGGCGCACTTTCCGCTGACTACGGGGGCGGGCTTTGTCAGGTATCCACGACAATCTTCAACGCCGCGTTGCTTGCGGGACTCCGCATTGTAGAGAAGCATAATCACAGTACCGATGTTTGGGGCGACGCCCGTATGGTCGAATTGGGACGCGACGCGGCCTATGTTTTCGCGCGAAAGGATTTGATATTCAAAAATAATTCCCCGCATCCGGTATGTCTGCGAATAAGGCTTGGTCAGAACGATCAATCCCTTACTGCCGCAATTCTTTCGCCGGGCGAAAAAATATTGGAGCAGAGTATAACGGTACGAATTATCCGGGAAATACCGTGCCGGAAGAAAGGAACGGGGATACGCCGAAGCGGGTGGGTCACGGAAACTGTCCGTACGAAAGGCGGCAGGATAACGTTCCGTAAGCGGGAACGGTATAAGCCGGTATTATTGCCGCCGGAGAAAAATAATGAATAATAAAATTATTCGGAATATCGGGATTGTATATGAATCAAGAGCGGATATTGAGCGTCTCGGCGCTGGAGATCCGGAGCTGTCGTATCATTGGCGGGAGCCGGAGGAACTGGACGCGGTAGTATCGTCGATAGAGTCGCTAGGGTTCGAAACCATCCTGATCGGCGCTCCCGATACTCTTCTGGAAAACATAATTCGGTACAGAAAAAATATCGATTTTATCTTCAATCTCTCGGTCGGTTTTGTGAAACGGTTCAGATTGGCGCTCGGCCCCGCGCTTTACGAACTCGCGGGAATTCCGTATTCCGGGGCGGATCCCTTCACGAAAATGGTCAGCCAGAATAAGGTGTTGATGAAGGGAGTATGGGGGCAGATGGGTATACAGACCCCGCGATGGCGGGAGGTGCGAAGCCCGGATGAGATACGCGAACTTGATTGGAATATATTTCCGGCGATTGTCAAGCCTGCCTACGAGGGTTCGTCGGTCGGGATTACGGCAAAATCGGTTGTGCGGGATAAATTCGAACTTTTCGATATGCTGACTGAGATGATGGAACGCCTTCAGATGCCGTATATTGTCGAGGAATTTATCTCCGGACGGGAGGTCAAAGCCGGGTTTATCGGCGATTGTGACCCTGTGTTTACGGGTATCATTGAAGATACCTGCGAGGGTCAACCGCTTGGCGACAGCTTTCTTCACTATGATGTGAAAAAACTTGGAGGGTACGGGAAACATGCATTACCGGCAGATTCGATGGAAGTTTCCGCGCTTATTGACGATTGCAGGAGAGTGTATCAGTACTTCCTGCCGTGCGATTACGGGACGTTCGATATCCGTATCGACAAAAATGGAAAGCACTACTTCCTCGAATTCAACGCCGACGCGACGTTGCACCCCGTCAGAACACTCGCAATGTGCTGCGGTCTGAACGGGGTCGATTATACCGCGATGATCCGGATGATTCTGGAGACGGCGTTTGAAAGGCAGGGGCTTCGATGGAAATAAAATACGGAAGCGGCGTTATCGAAATCGATTTTCCGAAAGATCGTACGGTTAGAGTTCTCCGTCCTTTTCAGGACAACCATCTTCAAAAAACGGATACCCTCGATTGGTTTCGTTTACATGCGGAGGAGAAGTTGGCGGGATTTTTGGAAACGCACCGGCCGAAAACGGTTTCCATTATCGCGGAAGACCGGACGCGCTCGAACCCCGAGTATCCAGTTATGATACGCGAGATAATAGCCCTGTTAAAATCGGCGGGATGCGGAACGATTCGCCTTGTGATCGCCTACGGGACACATCCCGAACACCGCGATGAAGATAATATTCTTATCTACGGAAAGGAAAACTTAGCCGCAATGGAAATTGTGGGACACCGCTCGGATGATAAGAGCGGCCTGACGGAACTCGGACGAATTTCAGACGATAATATATTATATGTCAATAAAATAGCCGCCGAGAGCGACGCCGTGATCGCGCTCGGTTCGATTACCCCTCACGCGTTTGCCGGTTTCACCGGGGGGCGGAAGGCGGTGCTTCCGGGTATCGCCGGATACGAGAGTATTTCCGTAAATCACTCCAAAGTCCGTATGCCCGGGGTTGGGATGGGGGTACTCGACGGGAATCCTATTCACGAGGAAATGTGCCGGGCGGCGGATTTGTTCGAGGCGGGCAGGCCGTTTTTTATGATCAATCTGGTTAGAGATTGCGGGGGGCATACCGCGGGGATGTTTGCCGGGGAATGGCGCGATGTGTTCCGGAACGGTGTCGATTTAGCGCGGAGTATCCACGAAGCCCCGTTTCATGTACCGGCTGATGTAGTATTTGTTGGGACAGGCGGGTATCCCCGGGACGAATCTTTCTATCATGCCACACGCTCAGTCGCGGCGGCGTCCATCGCCGTCAGGACCGGAGGGACTATTGTGCTGATCGGGGAGTTCGCGCGCGGGATAGGAAACCGTGAATATGAAAAATGGCTTTCCCGTCCCCGGGGTGAGGTGTTATCGCTCCCGCGCGAACGGATCGTTCCGGGAGTACATAGCGCTTACCTGATGGCGGGATATCTTTCCCGCGCGGAAGTAATCCTGATGCCGGGAATGGACAGGCATATCGCCGAACAGTGCGGGCTTAAAATGATGGATAACATAGGAAATATCGATCAATACCTTATCCGGAAGTATGGCAAAGATTATGTTTCCTATGTCATACCCGACGGGTCGGAGACCCTCCCGGTAATGGAATAAGCTTTATCCGCACTTCGAAAATCCGCAGGACAGGCAGGACAGGCAGTCCTCCGTACGGACGAGCGCTATTTCGCCGCATGTAGGGCAAATAGTCGCGCCGGGAATTTCTATAGGGTTCTTAAAGTCGATCTCCGCGTTCGGTGCGGCCGAATCGGTATGATTGAACAAGCCGGAGTCATCCGATGCGGACTGCGACTGCTGGGAATATTGACGCAGTACGCGCCCAACGGCGTCGGGGATACTCTTGATCAGTTTGCCGTTGTCCCATGTCGGCTTATCGCCGACGATCCCGATAATCGAATCCGCGATTCGGTCGGACGGCACTCCGCTCTGAAGAGCGATCGATATCAGGCGGCCGAGCGCTTCGGAGAACGATGAAGTCTCCGAACCGTGCTTCGAGATATTGATGAAAATCTCTATCGGCATTCCGTTTTCATCCATTCCCAGCGACGTATATAAAGTTCCGCTTCCGGTCTTTGTCTTGATAATCTCGCCCTTTAAAACGTTAGGGCGTCTGTACGGAACCGGGCACTGCACAGCCGATTCATCCGAGATTTCCTCTTTCTTTTTCTTGGTAGTCGTCATCGGCTGAAATGACTTGCACCCGTCACGGTAAATCGTGATACCTTTCAGTTTCATCTCCCAAGCCTTGAGGTAGATCTCCTCGATTTCCTCGACGGAGACATCGGTGGAAAGATTGATAGTGGACGAAATGCTGTTGGAAATATACCGCTGGATAGCGGACTGCATTTTCAGACGGTCGAGATAGTGAATATCGTGCGCGACGGTAAAAACACGCCGCACCGGTTCGGGCACTCCGGGTACATCCTGACACGAACCGCCGTTATCGATAACCTGCTCGATTATTTTTCGATCGTGCTTCACGGCGGCTTCAAACGCCGGATCGACATAGGTAAGGATGCCGCCGTCGATCAGATTCTTATGATACGCCAAGGCGAATTGAGGTTCGAGGGAATAGGTGTATGAATCAAGGATCAGGCTGATACTCCCCGTCGGCGCAAGGGTAGTCCAGTTACTATTCCGGATACCGTTCTGCCGGATAAGCTGTTCGATGCCGTTTTTATCGTCGTCATCGTCGAAATATTCCTTCACGACCCGGATGAGGGCTTCCTTATTCGATTCCAGTACTTCAAACGAGCCTTTTTCACGGGCAAGCTCTATAGAAGCCCGTATCGCGGTCTGGGTCATCACGCGGGCAGCGTTCGCCGCGAATTCGCATCCCTCTTCTGAATTATAAGGAATTCCCAGCTTATAAAGCGCCTCTCCCAATCCGGTATAACCCAGCCCAAGCGGGCGGATCATTCGGGTGTTCCGCGTAAACTCGTCAGTCGGGAAGGCGGCGCAGTCGATCACATTATCGAGAGCGCGGACTGCAACCGAGATTGCTTCCTCGTACGCGGCGCAATCGAAGTTTTTATTCTTGATAAAGGCAGTCAGATTGATGGATCCGAGGTTACAGCTGGTATAATGATGAAGGCTTTGTTCACCGCAGGGGTTGGTGGAATCGATGCGCCCGAAACCCGGAACCGTATCGTAATGATTGGCGCGGTCGATAAACCAGACGCCGGGATCGGCGGTACGCCATGCAGACACCGCGATTTTATGGAACAGCTCGCGGGCAACCACCTTGCGGTAAATCCCCTTATCCTTATGACGGTCGAGTTCAAAATCCGTATCGCCGGCGACCGCCTTCATAAAGCTGTCCGTAACCGCAACGCTGATATTCATATTCGATAACGGCTCGAAAAGGGTCTTGCGGATATTTGCGATCATCTGGTTGAGATAATCGGTATTGGAAATGTAAGACGCCATGGATGCGGCGATCTCGCTGATCGTATAATCGATAAACTGGTCGGGGATATCCACTCCGGGATTGTCCTGCCGAAGCAGGGCGATAAAATCCTTGGAGGTTATAAAAGCTTCGATATCTGGATGATGAATATCCATCATAGCCATAAACGCCGCGCGCCGGACACCGCCGCTCTTTACCGTTTCACCGACCTCGTTAAAAAGATGCATAAAGCTGACCGGGCCGCTCGATGTGCCTCCGCGTCCGACAGGCGCACCCTTGGGACGCAGGTTTCCGAAGTTTAATCCCATACCCGCGCCTGCTTTGAATGTGATTGCTGTATCGGTCGCGGCCTTCATGATCGCAAGCATATCATCATCAAGTTTACCCACAAAACAGCTCGACGCTAAAGGAAAATCGCTGCCTGCATTAAAAAGGGTGGGCGAGGAGAACATAAACTTCTGATCGAGCATCAGTTTATAGATGGTATCCCTGAACGATTTTTTCCGCGCCGTGTCGGTTTCAGCAGCGGAAACAAAATCCGCAACCCGGGAGAATAATTCCTCCGGGGTCTTTTCTATTAAATTTCCGTTCTTATCCTTTTTAAAATACAGCTTCTGCATTATGTAAAGCGCATTGTCCGAAAAAGCCATGATCCCCTCCTGGTAACTTTAAGGCAGAATTATTTTAACAAAGCTTACATATAAAAACAAGAAAAAAAGAGTATCCTATCTTATTTCAGGATATAAGTATAATCATCCAGTCTAAAAAATAGCAAATGTGTAGGAATAATATAAGGGAGCCGGATATATGCTTTTAGTTATAGAATCCGCCGCGGCGTAAGGATAAGAAAAAAATCGTATGAATTCTATATTTCTTATCCTTACGCGGGCGGGATATGAAGATTAATTTTTTCCGATCGCCTGACCCTTATATAGGTTAACAATGCGGAGTATCTTGACAGTTCCGTTCAGGTTTTTCAAAATCGCTTCGTTTAAGTACGAAGCATTTCGTGAACCTTCCATAACTGTGATACTGTAAAAAACTTTTTTTGCGCCGGTTATATTCGTGCTGACGAAATCGGTGTTTTCATACGGGAAAAACTCAAACTGTCCAGTTTTTACACCGTTAATTTCGCCGGTGAGTTTTATTACCCCGTCAGCCCAATAGACTTTCGCGTTGGTATAATCCGTCGCAATCGTGGAATAATATTCCCGAAGGCAGACGATATAAGGATTAGCCACATCGAGCATGTCCAGCGAACAAGTACGCCAAATTCCCAGACCGATTAAAATTACCAATACGATGGCGCCTAAAAGAATCTTTAAACCGTTACCTTTTTTCGGCTGATCGGAATTGATATCTCCAAGTTCAGTTTCTCCCATGAAATCCTCCTGTATCTTTATAAAATATATTATCTGTTAAAAACCTTTCTGTAGGCCGCTAATACCGGATTCCATACAACCGACGTAGCAGGCGAATATGCAAAATCCACCTTGAATAACTGTTCGATTGTCATTCCGTACGTAACCGCGATAGCAAACTGATCAATAAACTGAGCGGCGGCGCTCTGCGCAACGATTGACGCTCCCAAAACCCGGTAGGTATTCCGCTCATATACCACATTTACTAAACCCGGGATTGTTCCTTCGAAACCGATGATACGGTGCAGCGATTTAACATTCGTCTGATCGGCATCGAAGCCGTGATCGCGGGCTTGGGCATAATTCAGCCCGGTTACCGCCATCTGCCATTCGAATACTGCTGTCGCTGCGGAACCGATCACACCCGGAAAAACGAGCGGAAGTCCGGCTATGATTCCGCCGAGGATTAATCCTTGTTTATCCGCGACATCCCCGAACGGCGCATAAAACGGTTTGCCGGTCACTAAATGCTTCGTCCATACCATATCGCCCAAAGCATAGACATCGGGTATCCCGGTCTCCATACGTTCGTTGATAATCAACTTACCGTCCGGCGGAGTATATCCCGACCGTTCGAGAAGGCTGAGGTCAGGGCGAACTCCGATGCTGATGAGCAGAAAATCCGCCTTCAGCAGGGTCCCGTCGGAAAGCGCGACTTCGCTGACTGAACCGTCCGTCGAAATTATTTCATTGATCGTAGCGCTCAGATGCAGGTCGACGTTATGCTTCTTCAGAGAATCGGCGATACGTTTCCGCTGTTCGTCGTTTCCGAGCATCGGAAGAATGGACGGCATCATCTCGACGATATCGATCTTCATTCCGAGGTGAGTCAGCGATTCGGCCATTTCCATCCCGATGAATCCCGCCCCGATGATTACGCCGTTCTTACACTTACACTCGTCCAAATACATCTTTATCGTAAACGCGTCCTGAACATGCCGCAGAATAAAAATCCCGTTGTGATACGAGCCGTCGGAAGCGTATAATCCTTTAATCTCAGGGACAACGGCTTTTGCGCCGGTGCTGAGAACCAGCTCATCGTATTCCAAATCGCCGTCTATAGTATTACCGTGAACAATGATTTTTTTCTTATCGAAATCGATACGTTCTGCCGCGTGATTAATCTCAACGTCTATACCGCGTTCTTTTTTAAAGTATTCAGGATTGTTGTGAATTATGGATCCTTCTTTAACTTTACCTGCGATATAATAGGGGGTAGGGCATCCGGCCCATGAGACATACGAACCCTTATCGATCACAGAGACGCTGATTTCGGGATCCTGACGTTTTATCTGAGTGGCGGCGGTCATCCCGCCCGCTCCGCCCCCGATCACAACCACCCTTTTATTCATTCTTTACCCGCTGATAAAATATAATCATATAAGTTTACACCTTTTTGAGAAAAAAATAAAATAAAATGAAGAAATATAATTTGACGGTAAATATTGTCCCGTATTTTTTTTGTCCTAAAAGTCGCAAATAGTATGTCACAAAACTTTCCTAAAATCAACCCCCCGCATTGTTCGCGAGGGGTTTTTTCT
>JAGVBZ010000012.1 GCA_020059465.1 Brevinematales bacterium | reverse complement strand
TACGTTTTTCTGCCTTTCCGGGAGTTATTTTATATCTTTTTTACTTTTATTTCCATATTCCGTATTGAATTATTGCCTTTTTCAGGGGGAACTAATTATGAAAAAAGTAGTCCTGATCGGATTCTGGTCGTCGATACTCACGGCGGTAATGGTCGGTTTGTTTTTTATCGCGCTGATTGCTTCGCTCCTCAAACCGGAATTGAATTATTTAGGCTATATTCCCTGTCTTTTTCTCCCATGGTTCTACACCATGATGTTTATCGCCCTGCATTACATGATGCCTAAAGAGAAGCGCGTATTTACCCTTCCCGCGGTTATCGCGGGGGCTATCTATACTGTATACTGCTCGGGAGTATATTACATCCAGTTATCCGTCGTCCATCAGAACTGGCAGCTGACCGCCTCCGACGGGTTCCGGAACTTGGTATTCGCACCCGGATCGGCGGCTTTCGCGCTCGATATGCTGGGATATGTATTTCTCTGTCTCGGTGTGCTGGCCGCCTCGCAGGTGTTCGGCAAAAAGCCCCTCGAGAAATGGCTTCGCCGGGTGATGGTCGTTAACGGGTTATTCGCTATCCCGACATTCATTTTTCCGCTGATACCTATGGGAACGGATGCATCCTCCGCCGCTTCGACTGATTGGTACGGTTCGCTTGCTTTGTTGGGATGGTGCCTTGTGTTTATCCCTGTACCCGTGCTGCTTGCCCGCTTTTTCAAAAAGCATTCCGGAGAGTAGCTGATTTCAGGCTGAAATTCAATCTATTCGCAGATATTCTTTTTATTTTGCGTTTTTATATGCATTTTTCTACGCCTCACTAATACGAATATTTCCTTAACTTTGACAAAACTGCTCTTTTTTGATATGTTATAATATAGAATATGGTATTTCCAATATTCTGTATTTTCGTTTTTTAAAATTTCATTATTAGGAGACAGAAGAACAATTCTGATATCAATTCTGGAGGGTTCAATGAAAAAGTATTTTTGGTTATTTTTTGTGACGCTTACTTTAATCAGACCTGTTTTCGCGGAGGAATCGGCAGTACCCGGCGGTTCCATACTCAACTCCCCCGCAGGAAAGAACTATCAGGTTCGACTAAACACCGAGTTCGGTATGTTCGGAATTATCAATCATACCATCCAGTTCGGAAAAAGCGGATCACAGTTTAATTACCTGACTGAGGGAAATCAGGATGTTCTCTACGCCTTTCAGCGTTATTCGGTGGAATTTATTCTTGCAAGACAGCATGAATTTATCCTGCTTTATCAGCCGCTCGAATTAAAAACTCTTGCCGTCATGAAAAGGGATATGCTTATCGAGAATATTGTGTTTACTAACGGCGAAGTGTTGAATCTGACCTACGGTTTCCCGTTCTATCGCTTCAGCTATATGTACGACTTCGACGGATCCGATGCTACCGAGATCGCACTGGGTATTTCTCTCCAACTCAGGGATGCAACCATCATATTTGAATCCGCAAAGGGCGCAAAGGCCATCGTTAATCAGAATGTAGGGCCGGTTCCGATCATTAAATTCCGCTGGACAAGTTATCTGGCGGGCGATTTCTATATCGGTACCGAGATTGATGGTTTTTATGCCTCCAGCTCGTTCTTTAACGGGAGTAATATCGAATTCGAAGGATGGATATATGACGCCTCACTACGCGCAGGAATGACGGTGGGCGAGTTCGTGCATCTGTATCTGAACGTTCGATTTCTCGGCGGGGGCGCTACCGGGACTGAAAAGAACCTCGATTATCCCGGCGACGACGGATATACAGACAATAAGTTCCATACATTTTCCGTCAGCGTGGGTGCTACGATTTTTTAGAAATTTTTCATACGAAACGGCCCGATTGGGCGTGTTGACGAACAAAGAACTTCGATCACTGTATGTCACTGCGAGGAGCACCACGGTGAAGCAGTCTTTTTTATTCCTTATATAGCAGTAAAATAGTTTGCTTCGGCTTATGCCCTGTAATGACAATAGCAATTCGTCAATAAGCCCGTTGGGGAGGTTTATGTTTTATCGGTTAATCGATAAACTCCCACGCCCATAGACTGTCAATTTATTATCACTAAAAACGGATACTTGATAATATTCCCTCGACCCCTTAAACTATTTCCAAATAATAGTAACATAATTGTTCAATGGAATTGTTAAATGAATCGGGGAAATTAAAACGTATTTTGCCCAGAGGAGGAATAAATGGACGGCTCTGTTTCATATGAAAACAGATTTAATCGGAGTGTGAAGGACTTTTTCCGAAAAATTTTCAGCCAGAATCTGACGCGGCTTTCCAATGCATGGTTTTTCTTCAATACATGGATGAATCAGCTTAGGTCGGTGCGTATCCGGGAAAAATGGATGAGAAGGGGTGTTCAGTCCCCGCCGTTCATGATTGTCAGCATCACGGCCCGCTGTAACCTCGCATGCAAGGGGTGTTACTCGCATGCCCAGCATCGTAATACCGAGCAGGAGATGAGCGCCGAAAATCTCAGCGGAGTGATCGCCGAGGCGCGGGAACTCGGCACATCGGTCATCCTGATCGCCGGAGGCGAACCTCTCGTGCGCCCCGAAATTCTCGATATCACAAAAAAATACCCAGATATTATTTTCCCCATGTTTACCAACGGAATCATGCTCTCCGAGACCGTAATCTCCCGCCTCGGCAGGCAGAAGAATCTGATCCCCGTCATCAGCATCGAGGGGGGCATGCTCGAAACCGACGTCCGCCGCGGCCACGGAGTATTCGATAACGTTCTCCGCGTGATGGGCAGGCTCGGCCGGAAAAATATTTTTTACGGTACGTCGATCACTGTTACCCGGGAAAACTTCGATACGGTTACCCATCACGGTTTTATCTCCGGTCTGATCGCGAAAAGATGCGGCGTTTTTATCTATGTGGAATATGTTCCCGCGAAACCCGGCACAGAAGACCTGACTCTCACTGAACCGCAGAAAATCCGCCTCCGCGAACTGCTCGCCGAATGGGATAATACTTATCCTGCGCAGTTCATCGGTTTCCCCGGCGACGAGGAATTATTCGGAGGGTGTCTCGCATCGGGGCGCGGGTTTGTGCATATCAGTCCCGAAGGCCGTCTGGAACCCTGCCCCTTCGCGCCCTACTCCGACACCAATGTGAAGGATATGCCGCTTCGGGAGGCGCTCGCGTCGGAGTTCCTCCGCAAGATCCGCGAAAACCATCATCTTCTCAAGGAAACGCGCGGGGGATGCGCGCTCTGGGAAAACCGGGCGTGGGTGACATCATTGTTAAAATAAGAAATGTTCTCCTATGACGGGGACGAACGTACCACCCCGGATTTTTTACCAAATTTAGATATAATGACTTGAATATTTGGCCAAATGCCGTTTCCTTAAATGAGTTATCAGAAGTGACCATAACCTTTTTTCAGCCCCGAATAAAGACCGTCGTTTTTTCTGACGGTCTTTTATTTACAGACATCCGGTTTCATCCTATAATTTTAACATGTCATTACTAACCGTTTTTAGCCGATAGATTCAAATAATTCCAAAAGCAAAAAAGGAGATCGCATTGCCGGCACCGATAAAAGCCTTCGCATTTTTAATTTCAGGTCTGGTACTCGCATTCCTCGTGCTTACGCTCCTGACAAATTCCCAGCATATCGTCCAAGCAAAGACTTTTCCGGTCGAAATAGATCTAGAAGACCTACTGAAGAATAAATGCCCCGTCGCGGACGGATTCGATTTCCCTGTCGGGCCGCCCGACGCAAAGGGATATTACGACGCACAGCCGTTCGGGGCGAATTATCACCTCGGCGAGGACTGGAACGGAAAGGGCGGGGGCAACTCGGATCTGGGCGACTATGTGTATAGTATCGCCGACGGGATAGTCGTGTACGCCAATGATGCCAAGGGCGGATGGGGTAATGTTGTACGGATAGTCCATAATATCGGCGCCCAGAACAATCCTGTCTATGTTGAGAGCCTGTATGGGCATCTGAAAGACGTCTTGGTCAATCAGTTTGAGACAGTGAAACGCGGGCAGGCAATCGGAACTATCGGGAACTTAGACGGGTTTTATCTCGCTCACCTGCACTTTGAAATCCGTACGAATATTTACCTCGGCAACGGTATGGGCTATTCGATGAACACATCGGGATATGTTCAGCCCACAGCGTTTATCAAGGCTCATCGTCCGTAATCAAGCTGTTTACACGATCCTGAAACTCCTGCGATGGTACGGGGTAAGCCCGTGCGTTTTAACCCGCTCCCTGTGCAGCATCGTGGGATATCCCTTGTTATGATCCCATCCGTAATGCGGATATTCCTCGTGGAGACGCATCATGAGGCGGTCACGGGTGACTTTTGCGATAATCGACGCCGCCGCGATCGAAAACGACCTGCTGTCGCCTCTGATGATGGACTGCGCCGGAATATCCGTAGGCAGCTTCACCGCGTCTACCAGGACATAGTGCGCGTCCCGGCCGCGTTCCATCACATGGTCGAGCGCGGAACGCATGGCGAGTTTGGTAGCCTCGAGTATGTTAATTTTGTCGATGGTATTGTTGTCGATAATACCTACGCCGTATGCCTCGCAGGATTCGAGTATCAGGCCGTAGAGACGCTCGCGTTCGGCGGCAGGCACCATTTTAGAATCCCACACCCCCTCAATGAACGCAGGCTGTTTAAAGAGAACGCAGGCAGCGACCACAGGACCCGCAATAGGGCCGCGTCCCGCCTCGTCGATGCCTGCGATATTTGAATATCCCTGCTGTATAAGATCATACTCAAAAGACAGAAGTTCGTCTTTCGAGGGCCTTTTCATTATTCCGTTGCCTGTTCCTTTGTTTCCTCAGCATTCCCGGACGGAGCAGTCTTGGAAAGGCTGACTCCCACGCGCTCGGTAATCTTAGCGGCGCGGCCGAATCTTCCGCGGAGATAATACAGTTTCGCGCGGCGCACACGTCCTCTGCGGACTACCTCGATCTTCTCCAAGTACGGCGAATGCAGCGGGAAGATACGTTCGATAGCCACACTCTGGCTGATACGGCGTACGATAAAGCTCTCCTGAACACCGCCGTGACGGAACGCCATCACCACACCCTCGTAGGGCTGTACGCGTTCTTTCTGCCCTTCCTTGATCTTTACGAAAACACGGACGGTATCGCCGATATTGAATACCGGGAACCGGCCTTTGTTATTCTGTTCCTGCAGAAGGAGGGTGTTTATTTCCGCCATAGTATTCCGTTTGCGCACTTTAGGCGCTGCGGGCTGTGCGGGAGCTTCCTCGGCAACCGGCGTTTCCGCCACCGGGGTCTCGTTTACCGCTTCCTCATTCTTGTTTATTTCGTCCGACATTTTTCCACTCCTTCGAGATTTTCTCTATATGTTTGAGTATTTTTTCCCATTCTTTATTCTCTTTCTTTATCCGCGTCAGCATATTTCCGCTCGCCCCGGTTTTCAGTTCCGGCAGCCATTCCGCAAACAGGTCAGGCCTGTTAAAGTAGGTCTTTTTCAGGCTCTCGTAGAAACGGTATTCCGCGACAGCGCGATGATCCCCGCTTCTGAGCACTTCCGGCACTTCAAGTCCGTCGAAAACCGCCGGCTCGGTATAATGCCCGTGCTCCAGCAGTCCGTTCTCGAAACTCTCCTCGCTGACCGATTCGTCCTTTACAGCCCCGGGAAGAAAACGCGAAACCGCGTCCGCCACCGCCATCGCGGGAAGCTCCCCGCCGGTCAGGACATAATCCCCGGCCGATATTTCATAATCGACTTTCGTCGCGATTATCCGTTCGTCAATCCCCTCGTACCTCGCGGCGATCAGAAGGAGAGATTCTTCTTTCGCCAATTCCCTCGCCATCCGGTTATCGAACTTTTTTCCCGACGGCGTCAGGAAAACCGTCTTAACCTGCGGATCGCCCGCCTTGACCGAATCGATCGCGTCCGATAGAGGGCCGGGTTCGAACAGCATCCCGCGTCCGGCGCCGTAGATCGGCTTATCGATCTTCCGATACTTATTCCGGGAGAATTCCCTCAGGTCGATTGTCCCGACGCTCAGCAGCCCGTTTTCTGCCGCTTTGGAAAGTATCCCGTTTTCCCAGTAAACCCTTACGATTTCGGGGAAAATTGTCAGAATATAAAACCGCACTTAGAGCAATTCCTCTATGGAGCGGAGAACGACCTTTTTCAGGCTAATATCGATCTGTTCGATATATTTCTCTTCCATCGGCACGGCTATCTTCCGCTTATCAGTTCTATCAATAAAAAAAACATACTTTTCGCCGATCTGAATCACATTCTCTATAGTACCGAATAATTCATCGGGATAGAAAACTTCCAGACCGACCAAGTCCTTAATATAATACTCGTCTTCGGCGAGCTCCGGGAGTTTGTCCTCATCGATAAAGATATCGGTACCCCGAAGGAGTTCCGCCTGATTTCTGTCGGGCGAGATATCAATCCTCGCTATTACCCGAATAGAATCGGTCAAAACCTGCGCGGTATCCCTCATCTCCAGAATATTCAATTTCCGGAAACCGCCCGCCGAACGGGGATCCCGTATGGTGAAATATTCGGCTTCCTGCAGTATCCCGGCGTCGTCCGCGAAAAAATCGAGAACAACTTCTCCCTTGATACCGAAAGGTTTAACTATCTTACCGATTAGTATTTTATTCATCCCGGATTAATCTAAAATCTCCAATATTACTCTTCTTCCGTTTTTCACCGAAACAGCGTTAATCAGCGTCCGGATAGCCTTAGCGATTACCCCGCCTTTTCCGATTACTTTTCCCACGTCACCAGCCCCGACTTTCAGTTCGAGAATTGTCGATTTCTCCCCTTCGACAACCTGAACATTGACCTCGTCGGGATTCGCCACTAAACTCTTGGCGAGCATCTCCACGATATCCTTCTCAATCATCGTACCTCCGCAATTGAATCAGAAAATTAGTTCGACGCCCCCGCCGTTTTAATTTTATTAACGATGTTCTTGACGATTAGAGTAGGCTGTCCCCCTTTACCGATCCAATCATTATACTTCTCCATATCGATCTTACAAGGGGTATCTTTTTCCATCGGATGATAATAGCCCAACGACTCGAGGTAAGCGCTTCCCCGGGCGTTACGCTGATCCGAAACCACAATTCTGTAATACGGGCGCTTTCGTTTGCCGATGCGCATTAAACGAATATGTACTGCCAATTCACTACTCCTCTCACGGACATTTATTACAGTCCGAATTTTAGCTTAATATTTTAGCATGGAAGAGAAAAGAAATCCAGTTTTTGAGCAATATTTCCCCCTTTTAAAAAGCAGAGTTTCCCATCCGCTTCTTGAGATATTTTCCGATTTCCTGTATGATAAAGTGTTCCAACATTCCGCATCTCAAGGAGCCATCTATGAAGCTGTCCGAAATAGCTGTTTTGATTAACGGTGAAATGCGGGGGAACGATATCGAAATCAGCGGCGTTTCCAATCTCGACTTTCAGGCCGAGGGCACACTGGGCTACGCCGAAAATAAGAACACATTGAGCATTATGTCCAAAAGCACCGTATCGGCGCTTATTCTTCCGTTAAATATGGAATGCGACGGTAAACCTGTTATTATGGTCGAGAATCCAAAAATTGCGTTCTCCAAGGTACTGGAATTATTCTCTCCCTATCAAACCTATTCCGGAAAGGAATACCCTAATACATATGTATCCGGGAGTGCGAAAATCGGGAAAAACGTAACCTTGATGCCGTTCGCATGCATTATGGACGACGCGATTATCGGCGATAATACGGTTGTATACTCCCACGTGTTTATCGGGAAAGGGGTGCGAATCGGAAAGGACTGCGTACTGAAATCCGGTGTTAAGATAGACGACCTGACTGTGATCGGCGATAGGGTAATTATCCACCATAACAGCGTCATCGGCGGCGACGGATTCGGTTATATTCAGGTGGACGGAAAAAATCACAAACTTGCCCAGATAGGGACTATAAATATCGGGAACGATACCGAAATCGGGGCATGTGTCACAATCGACCGTGCGACTATCGGTACAACAGAGATCGGCGAGGATGTGAAAATCGATAATCTGGTACAGATCGGGCATAACTGTAAAATCGGCGATCATTCGATACTTGTCTCGCAGGTCGGAATCGCGGGAAGTTCCACAATGGGAAAAAACTGTATTATGGCAGGGCAGGTCGGGATCGCGGATCATATCACGATCGGCGATAATGTGGTCATTCTTGCCAAGGCGGGAGTCGAGAAGAAAAATATCGATTCAAACAGTGTGTTGTTAGGAATCCCCGCCCGGGACGCAATCCTCACGAGGCGGATTTTCGCGGCGGAGGAAAAACTCCCCGAATTGATAAAAACAGTCCGTGAATTAAAGGAGAAGGTTGAAAATGAAAAAAAGTAGTTTACGGTTTACGGGAATACTGTTCCTGATGGCACTGTTTGTCTCATGCGGGTCGGAAGGCAGTAACTTTATAAAAAGTACTTTCGGGGAGTATATATCCGCAATGGAACTGAAGTATATGATCGATCATAAAGAAGCCTATAAATTAATCGACCTTCGTTCTCCCGGCGCATTCAGCACAGGTCATATCGAGACAGCAAAAAATATTCCTCATACATCGGCGAATACTCTGATGTATTTTATCAACGATCCCTATTTAATAATTCTCTATTCCAATGAGGACATTATTCAAAAGAATATTTACCTTTCGTTACGAAAATCCGGCGCGACAAATATTGTAATGCTCTCCGGGGGGATGTATAGTTGGAGCTATGGGTTTGTCACCGAATGAACTGAACCCGTTCTCGCCGGGGCAGCTTAAAAAACTGTTTTCCGCCTCAGGGATTCGTCTCGCGAAAAACCGCGGTCAGAATTACCTGATAGACAGGAATACTGCCGAACGTATCATCGAACTGGTCGTGCGGGGTACTCCTTTATTCGAGGTCGGTACGGGAATGGGGGCGCTCACTATCCTGTTGCCTCCCGACTCTCCCGTCTATACGCTTGAGATAGATGCGGGTATCCATCGCCTGCTCAGCGGATTTCCCCTTCCGGAACATATTCACCTCATTCATGCGGATTTCCTGAAATTCGACCCTGCGGAACTCAATCTGACCGAATTATTCTTTCTATCCAACCTTCCCTATTCCATCAGCGGCGAAGCGGTAAAACGATTTATCGAGTTTCCGGTTTTCAAAAACGGCCTGATAATGGTACAAAAGGAGTTTATGGATAAAATGACGGCGCGTCCGGGTATGCCGGGATATGGGATAATGAGCGTGCTTTGCCGGACATTTTTAAGCGTATGGCCGCTTTTCCCTGTATCACGAAAGTGTTTTTTCCCGATGCCTTCCGTCGATTCGTTCGTTGTCTCACTGACAAAAAAGGAAATCGATATACATCAGGATGAATTGAAGGATTTTTTATCTTCATGTTTCGGCATGAAACGAAAAACCATCGGGAATAATTTTAAAAAATCGGGTCTCCCTCTGGAAACTCTCGTAAGTCTGGGTATTCCTCTGACCGCACGTCCGGAGGAAATCTCCCCCGAACAATGGATTAGTCTTTATCGGCGAATAAAAACCTGAATTTCCGGTTTATCCTGAAAAAACGTGTGATTACTTGAAAATTCCTCCCGCATACTATATTATAAAAAATCGAAATTTGGAGGAACCTATGCCCATTCGAAACTTGCTCGCTCCCGTCCTATTTCTTCTATTTATTTTTCCCCCTATGTTGGCTGCACAGACAAAAAACGAATCCATATTCAAGCAGACATTCAATAAATATAAAGATGTGGTCGTCCGGCTTTCCAACGCTCAGGGAATGGGGTCGGGGTTCCTCACAAAAGAGGGTTTTGTTATCACTGCCGATCATGTCGTCGGTACGTCGGTAAATGTGCAGATGGATTATAACGGCCAGCATATCTATCTCCGGCCCTGCTACCGCGATCATGCCAACGATATCGCAATCCTATACCCGCTGGGATACACCTCCGGGAAGTCAGAATATATCGAGGTCTCTTACGATTATCTCATGGGGAAAAGTAAAATATCTGTAACTGTCCCGAAGATTGTACCCGGTGAACAGATTATGGTAATGGGATATCCCTACGGTATTATCGAACTGAAACGGATTCTGGGGACTTATAAGGACGAGGTATACCGGTATATGGAAAATGTCCCGTTATACGCCTGCGATCTGCCGGTCATAAAAGGATGCTCGGGCGGGCCGGTTTTTAACACCAAGGAGGAACTGATCGGAATCGCAGTTAAATTTGAGATAAAACCTACCGATACGGAATACCTGATTTCTTATGTCAGCCCGGCGAAAAATATCGAACAGATTCTCAAGAATATCGATAAAAAATATATGGACCTCATCGATAAGATCGATAAAAACATACCGGGTTTCAGTCTTGCCAAGAATAATATACTGAAACTAAAGCCGAAATATATTTCCGGAAAAAATATCAAAACCATTGAAGAATCCGGCTCGGAATACCTTGTTAATAAATCAAAATCCGGGTTTTATGTGTATAACGATAATTCCATCAACGCGGTCAATATGTTCTTCGATCTCTATATGGACACAGTGGAAAAAAACAAGCGGGACGGCCCGTGTGTGTTTGAAATTTATCTGAAGTGGGTAGATGAAAAGAACTTTATTTCTATGAAACTCGATATGGACGATAACCGTTACTACTTCGTGTACATGGTGAACGGAAAGGAAGAAAAAAAGGAACCGATCATACAAATGCCGGTGGTCTCCGAAACTATGTACAATATCGAATTCTATACGGTCGATGAAAATCTGGGAGTCTACTTCGATAACATTCCTGTTTTTTTCGATAGCAGTCTACCGTTCGAATCCGGTTCATGCGGTATGTTTTTCAGCGAAATGAAAACAATGATAATTCAGGATTTATTGATAAGAATACCAAAGAAGTATTAAAGGAATACTAAATATATTTGCATAAAAAATAGAAGGGTGCTATAATATTCAAAATTCTTTTTGGAGGATAATATGAGAAAGATGTTGGCATTGGTTCTGGGGATTACAATGGGTCTTGCCATGGTAAGTTGTGGGAATAATAATGCGAATAACGCTGCTACCAACGCTGCTACTCCCGCTGTTGTTTCTACCAACGTTGTTAAGCCCGAGACTAACGCTCCCGCTACCAACGTAACTAAGCCCGCTCCGGCTCCTGTTAACAAAGCTGCCGGCCAGACCAAGGGTCTCGAATAAGTTTGATCCTTTGAACTTATGCCTGTGGATCACGTCCACAGGCTTTTTTTTCTAAAACATATGAAAATATATATATTTACTATTTCCGTCCTGATTTCCTTTTTACTTGCCGCATGCGGAGATATCAGCGATCTTTCCCGCTTTCAGGGCACGTGGTATGTCTCGGAGACGAAGACTACCAATAATGTGATTGTTTCCTACGGATCGACAAATTCCTTTATGAAGTACCATTTCGATTCTCTGACAATGATTTCCTACTCGTACGGATCTGCGACGAACATCGCCACCAACGATTATTCCGTACGGGAGGCCTTATACCGTCTGACGATTGTCAAAAATACCACAAATATCTACATCATTTACTCGTTTACCGACGATCAGCATCAGACGTGGACTGTGAAATCGAATACGGTCACCGGGAGTTCGGTTATCGGCGGGAAAAGCGAATTTGCATACTGGAAACTGACCTATCAGGGGAATTAATAGGCCGATGAAAATTCTAATGAGCGGGGGCGGCACCGGCGGGCATTTAGTACCGGGGATCGCGTTATACGAAGAACTCTGTTCGCGCGGTATGGAATGCCGGTATGTTCTGCGCGGCGCCGACATGAAATACAATGTCGCATCCCGTATTGCGGAATCCGACCGTATCTTCGTCGAAATCCAGGGCATATCCCGAAAACTTTCGCTGAAGACCCCAATCTACATTTTCAAACTCATCCGTGCGTTCTTCTCGATTTTCAGTATTATCCGGAAGTGGAATCCCGACGCCGTACTCACAACGGGCGGATATGTTTCCAATCCGGTGGCTCTTTCCGCGCGTATCCTGCGGAAACCCCTTTTTATCGCCGAGCAGAATAGTGTCGCCGGAGTGACAAACCGTTATTATTCGAAATTCGCGCGCGCGGTTTATACGACGTTCCCGGATACCGCGAAACTGCGTACCGAAAAAGTTGTCCATACCGGAAGCCCGTCTATTTTCCGTGAGAAATCATCCCGCGATACAGCGTTAAAATTCTTCGGATTGGACGGATATTCGCATATAGTGGGGATAACCGGGGGGAGTCAGGGCGCGCAGAAAATCAATTCCGCCGTAACGGAAATTCTGCCGGAAATGAAATCCCGGAAGACCGGGGCGATTTGGAGTATGGGCGCGGTCGAATACGAGCGCCTCGAGAAAGATGGTGTCATTAATGAAATAAACGAAAAATATCCCAATGTTAAACCGTTCCGGTTCATCGAACGGATGGATCTGTTTTTCTCCGCGGCGGACTGTACGGTCATGCGCGGCGGAGCGTCGTCGATCTCGGAAAGCATCCAGATAGGCGTCCCGGCTGTCATAATCCCGATCACCAATTCGCCGGACAATCACCAGTATCTCAACGGGAATTATCTCGCGTCCAACTCGGCGGGAATCCTTCTGACCGAAAGCGAACTCTCGTCCGAAAGTCTGCTTTCGTCTATCGACAAGATTATCCGGAATAAAAAATCAACTCTCCAGAATCTCGAAAAATTGAAAAAAGAGAACCCCGCCAAGGCGATCGCCGATCATCTGATCGAAAGCGTTAACCCCCGATAAGCTTCAGGAGTTCCTTACCCTTTACGGCCCATTCGCTCGACGGGTACTTCTGGATCAGCAGATTCAGGATCGGCACCGCTTCTTTCGGATTGTTCATCTGGTAGGAGCAGTATGCGAACCAGTACAGAGAAGGTTCGTATAACGCCTGAAATTTATAGACATAAAAGATCGATCCGTAGAAATCGAGCGCGTCGCCGTACTTTCCCTGATTCCGGTAAATCTCGCCCAATTCGAAACTTGCCTGCGCGGCTTCTTCCCCGGCCGTCTTGTTCTTCACTTCGTTCAGAAGCGGCATCGCCTTCGCGATCTGCTGGAGACGGATATAATACTGCGCGAGATGAAGCTGCGCCATCGCCTTCCCCTGCGCGGATTTCGCCTGATCGATCAGCTGCAGAAGATATGCTTCCTCGTTCCCCTTCGCTTCCTCTTTCAGCTTGATCTCCGCAAGCTTAATCTGCGCTTTATCCGCCTGCAGCGAGGCGGGATAATCGGAGATCAGTTTCTGGTAATAATACCGGGCTTTATTCAGGTTATTGAACGAATAATAAGTATCCGCGATATAATAATTCGCGTCGGAAGCGAAATATCCCTTGGGGAATTTTGTGATATATTTCTCGAAATTATCAAGAGATTTATCCTTTTGCCCAAGATAGAAGTAACACCACGCAATCCAGTACAGGGAATTGCTTGCAAGCTCGCTCTGAGGATACCCGGATATAATCTGGTTAAAACGCTGGATAGCGTCGTTATATCTTGCGTCGCCATAGTAATAGGTGGCAAGCTTGTAAAGCGCCTCGACGGTGTAGGGATTGTCCTTGTACTCCGCGACAATCGAGTTGAACACATTTATCGCCTTCGTTTCTTCCCCATTCTCGATATGGCACCATGCGATATCCGACATGACCGCGGGAATATCCTTCGTCATCCCGAATTCCTTTGCCATCACGATATATTTATTATAGGTGTCGATCGCCTCGTTCATTTTTTTCGAGTTATAATAAGACTTGGCAATATATAATACCGATTCCAGCTTTTTGGTTTTATCGGTCGTAGTCTTCGCGCAGCTGTCGAAATATTCGATCGCCTTGGGGTATTCTTTCTTCCCAAAATAGCACCATCCCAGCAGATTATATATCTCCGCCTTCTGCTCGTCGGATTGGGACTTGGAAACAATGGGAAGGAGATAATTGATTGCGAGATCGTAACGCTGGTCCTTCATGTATAGCCACGAGAACTTGACCGCGGCGTCGACCGCGTAGGGCGAATCCTTATACTGATCTACCACCTTTCGGAAATACTTCTCCGCCTCGGAGAAATTCTTGACATTGTAGTTGATAATCCCCAGACTGTAATAGGCACGGGGGACCAACGGATGTTTGGGATACTTTTTTATCAGGTCGTTCAGGTACTCCGCCGCGCGGGGGTATTCCTCTTTCTGGATATATACCCACGCGATCGCGTTGACCGCCAGCGGGGCGTTTTCGTTATTCTTAACCAGCACCGTGTTATAATACTTCAGCGCCTGATCGAATTTCCCGATCTTCGCGCTGGCGTTGCCGATAAAAAGATAAATCTCGTCCGACATAGCTGTGGTGGGATAACGGACAAGGTAATCCTCGAATACGTTCACCGCCTCGTTATAACGCCCCATCTCGATCAAACTCTTCCCCTTCCAGTACAATGCGTCGCGGCCGTACTCCGTGCTCCCGAACTTCGCAAGCACCTTATCGAAATATACCAATGACCCGGCATAATCCTTCTGAAGATACTTCAGTTCACCGAGCTTGGATAACGACAACGCCTCACCCTCGCCGCCCGACAAGGCGATCTTGTTATAGGCATTGATCGCAGATTCGTAATCGTCGGTGATGATATAGCACGCGGCAAGTTCTACCAGCCCTTTCTGGTAATACTTGGAACTCGGCCCGAATAATTTTACAAGGTCGCTCAGCGCGGCTTTCGCCTGGTCATACTTCTTCTGAAGTTTATAGATCAGTCCGAGTTTATAGAGCGCCTCCTCTTTATACTCGTCCGAAACAGACTGCGCTGCAAGAGAGGACAGGTAGCGCTCGGCCTCGATAAAATCTTTTTTATTGATATAGATTAAAGAACAGTAGTATACCGCCTGAATCTGGAACTCAAAATCCTTCTTTTTGGCGAGTTCTACGAAATACCTGAGCGCGTCGTCAAATTTTTCGGATTGGAAAAAGCTCTTCCCGAGAAAAAATTCGGCTTCAGTGCGGAGCTTTGAATTCGGATATTTCGATATGAAACTCCCTAAGAACTGTATAGCCTTCGGCAGATTGTTATCGTAAAGGTGCGCTTGCCCTAAACGAAGAAGGGCCTCTTCGGCAATATCGGAATTCGGATACTGCTGGATAATATACTGAAACTCCTCCACCGCCGAGGAGAACTTGTTTCCCAAAAGAAGCGCAAATGCAATGATAAAATGCGACTTCGGTTTGAGTTGAGATTCGGGGTATTCCTTATTGAAAATACGCAGGCTCTGCACCGCGGTATCGTACTTTTTCATCTTATAGTATGCATTGGCGATCAGGAACTGCGCCTTTTCTTTATACAGCGTCCCGGAGAATTCCTTGACCAGATCCCGGAACGACTGGATAGCGATTTCGTATTTCTGCGACTGATAATAACACAGTCCGATATAATACAGCGCGTCATCGGCGTAATCCCCTTTCGGGTCGTTATCGATGACCTCATTGAAGTACTGTACCGCAAGCGTATAGGTGCCGTTATTATACGCATCGAGCGCCTTTTTATATTTCTCGCCGGAATCCGCCGAGATACCGTAAAGAGTTGCCGCAAACAGAATAAAAATACCAAATGCGAACGCTTTTCGCATAACGATCTCCCGCCTTTTATTTCGGGTTTATTATAATTACAGGCGGGGAAAAATACAAGGATACGGAGGAATCAGTGAATTGTATTCGTCGCGCCGTTCGTGACCGTAAGCACTTCGATATTCGTCAGCCCGTCGATCTGCACACTGACCGACTGGAGTTTCCGTCCGTCGATCACAGTGATCTGCACCTGCCCCTGCGCCTGAGTCTGGATCTGCGTCTGTTCGATATTCTGGATATTCGTGACCTCCTTCGGCGCGGAAACATACCCGAGGGTGAATCCCCCGCCCGCCCCGATAATGAAAAATATTATCACCAGAATTACGTCGCATTTCAGCTTCATTGATTACCTCCGTCCTTCCATCGCCTGTATCAGTTCACAGTATCCGATCTCCCCGTCCACGAAGCATGCGATAAACCCGTCCCACTCCGACGGATGCAGCGTGATACATCCTTCCGACAAATCCCCATACTTCCCGCCCTTGTGGATATTGATGCATGTCATGATCATCCGGCCGCCGTGCGCCGGGTTCGGGACTATCGACGGCAATGTGCGTTCGGAATAAGTAATATCGTTCGGGGTTTTTATCCTCGCAAGCCTGTCCGTATCGCAGACCGTAAAGAGCATCGGCGCTCTGTACTTTCCTTTATGCATCCCGATAAAAAAGAAATACACCCCGGGAGCGAGCAGCCCGCCCTGATGCCCCGACGTCGGATCGGTATTCACATACTCCGAGCGGAACACTACCGTACCGCCGCTGTCGAATACTTCGACCGCGCTGTCGTATTTATCCCTGTTCGCCAGCGTAAGCGGTTTTCGGGAACCGTTACGGAATACCTTAATTATTTTCATCATCGCCTTCCCCCTTCGGACAACAGGCGTTAGCCGAAGTGTCCTTGATTCTTAAAAACCGCTTGATCCCGATCACGGACGCGGTAAAAAGAAGAAACTGAACATCGATCGGCTGCCTATTGATGAAATAACACGCCAATAGCGCGCACCATGACAGAAACGAGAGCGTCAACATATTGCAGCACGTACGGCGTATCCTTTCTCTCACCCACCCCTTTCCGGGTTTCAAATTTCACCTCCTTGATAGATTGAGCATACGTCTCAGGGAGCAGTGCTCTGCAGCAGTTCCGCCGCGCGCTGAACAAGGAGTACGGCAGGCAGAACAACGGCGGTGATCACCCCTGCGACCGCCAGTAAAAATACCATCCACTCCCGGGTACGTTCGCGTCGACGTTCCGGCCGAAGCTCGTCAATCTTCCGCGCAGTCTCTGCCCGGCAGGCATCGTGACGGTTCTCCAGCATCGATACCCGTTTCTCCAGCGCCGCATAGACTTTCATCTGACGCTCTTTAAATTCGTCGAGTTTCTGGTCGATCGCGTCTATCTTCTGGTTGGTTTCCGTTACCCTTTCCAGTATCTCTTTTGACGTCGCCATCATGCATTCTCCTCTTTCGGTGCTTCTTTATATCTGATATGCGCCTTGTTCTGTAACAATAATATCTAACGAAAGCGGATATTTCCGGCTTTGCGAATCACCCGTGCGTCCGCGATTAATCGTTCAATCCGCCGCACATGTTCAATACTACAACCGTATTTCCGAGTACGCCGGAATCTACGATGTAAACATTTCCGGAGGGAATAGCCTCTACTCGCCCGCAGCCGCGCGTCGAACCGTTCCAATGAAAACAATAATCGTAAATATTTTTTGTGGCGGGCCGATATCCAGCGGGCAAAGTGAAGACGGTGATAGCGGTGCCGTTTTTTATCACACCTTCGACTTTTAACGACCCGTCGGGCAGCAGCTTAAACCTGAGAGGAACGTCACTGCCCCCATAATTCATCCAGTTATTCTGAAACGCCGGTTCACCCGCTGCGCCGACGTAGTGCCATCGGTCTACTATTCCCGGTGTATAAGCATACGGGCGGACATTGTAATTATCGTCCGTCACCCCGAAACTGTAACTCTCGTTTACTTCGAGTACCCCGATGTATTCGAACATACCGTTCCGCAAGTCTTTCTTCGAAACGATCACATATACCTTTCCGCCGGAGGAAAAATAATCGCACGGCAGAACATTATCCTTTCCGCTCCATATCTTCATTACTCCGTTTTGCGAACGGTACTTATTCAGGACGCGCGTTTTCTGCGCAGAATTCATCGACAACGGTACAACTGTAGAAAAATCGCCGTTCAGCAGAAAGTTTTTAGACGAATCCCCCGTATATCCCGGGCTGGAGAAAAAATCCTCCCGTTCAACTATAGAGACAGAAGTATAGGCGGTAACCTGCGCGGCGCCGGGCCGCCGAAGAGGCAGCGCAAGATATAACCCGCTATCCGTAAAAACGGTATACCAGAGATTAGTCCGGAACGGCGCTGTGCTGTCGAGGAAAGCCCGTATGTGGAAAAAATATTCGGCGCTGTCGCTGAAATTCTTACTGACAGCAATTCCCGCGTTCGCGGAAAACTGCGCGAGTGTCCGTGCGGTATTTGGTGCGTAGGGATAGGACTGGAAGTATTTCGACAGCACATCCTGACGTCCGTAAAGGAAGGTACGCGATTTTACCTGTCCGCTGTCGTAGCGGACCGCACGGATAAGACGCTGCAATGCCTTGCCGTCCCTGTCAGTCATGCTCTCCATAGGGTTGTCTTGTATTCCGTAGAGCTGCAGTATCTGGTCGCTTAACCCCACTTCGCTCTCAATCTCTGGGCAGATAAATCTCATTTTTTACTCCGTTATTTTCGTTATGATTCGGCATCCCCCGGAAGCACGAGACAAGCGCTTTCCCCGGCTAACTCCCGTCACCGTGAGCCTGTCGAACGGCTAATCCCGCTCCCGCGCTTCCTTGCGCACGCGGGATTTCGGCATCCTGCCATTTTTCAATCCCGCTCCCGCGCTTCCTTGCGCACGCGGGATTTCGGCAT
>JAGVBZ010000014.1 GCA_020059465.1 Brevinematales bacterium | reverse complement strand
CAACGAACCTAAGCCGCCGCTCTCAAGGGTCAAACCAATTCCAAGCCCCTTAGGCTGTATGCGCAGCGAAACGGTATCAAGGCCTAAAATACTAAGAATTTGTCCGATTCCGGGGACATAATCCGTAAAATCGCCGGCGGGTATCGCAGCAGTCAGGTCAAAATCCTTTACAGAATTATAATATCCCTTAAAATCATAGGTTCCCCACTTGGGAATACCGATCGAGTATACATCGCCGGATTTTTTCTCAAATCCGACCGAACCAATCCCGGGAATCTCGACCATCGTCGGTTTCGCGGAATACCCGAAAACACAAAATACCGTGAGCAACATCACCGAAATAAAACTTCTTTTCATCTGACACTCCTTTAGAAAAGTATTGCATGGGTCCGGAATACAAAAGCCTGATAAGAATTATTGATTAACGATTCGATTATTTCATTACAAGTGTTTATTGTATAATAATCGCCTGTTGAATATAATATTATACTACGAGCTTGTGATTTTTTCAACATAAAAGATGTTTATTTTTGTATATTATAATATAATATACACACGTATATACTTATACATATGTATATTATAAATATCCCACCTTATGTGCGGCAATGCCGTATCTGTTCTGACATTTTATATTATTATCCATGGTAACTTTTTTACCGGCGAATGTATTCTTGAAATCATTTCCGTCATTCGCAGTACCTTGCCGGAAACTAACTTTTCCACTATAATATGACTCCAATAAAAAAAAGGATTCCCGATGAAATGCCCGTTGTGCGGTTCGGCCGAAGTATCGCTGAAATACCGTATCGAACGATTTACTCCGCCGTTCGATATCCACGAATGCAGAGCATGCCGTTTCCAGTTCCGCGACAGGGCGGGATTGGACGCCTATTCCTACTACGATCGGGGATATTACGAAGGGGGTAACGAGTTTACCTATCAGGACGAACGCAGATTGGAGGAAGCGTCACGGATAGTGTGGCGCGCGCGGATGAAACGGCTCAAGCGCCGGGACAGGAGCAATTCGGACAACCCGTCATTCCTCGATATCGGGTGTTCTTTCGGAGGTCTGATGCATGTCGCTGAGGAATTCGGATATACGGCCTACGGCGCCGAGGTTTCGGATTTCTCCGGCGGGTACGCGCGTGAACGGTTCGGGAAGGAGCGTATCTATATCGGGAGCATCGAGGATACCGCGCTCCCGGATGGGAAATTCTCCGCTGCCGCGATGATAGAAGTGATCGAGCATGTCGCCGACCCGCGCAAGGCGCTTACAAACATCGCACGCGCGATGGCGGATGGCGGAGTACTTCTTGTTCAGACTGCCGATATGGACGGGCTTCAGGCAAGGCGCGCGAAAGGCATGTATCATTATTATCTTCCGGGGCACCTTTCCTACTTCGACCGTCATAATTTGAACAGGCTTTTACTGGAAAGCGGTTTTCGCCGTACTCAGTTCATCGGAGGAGTGGAATTTGGGCTTTTACCGAAATTGTTGAAGTCCCGCGCATCTTTTTTACGATTTTCGGAGTATATTAAATGGATAAGAATCGCGTTTTATCACTGGATGAGTAAAATAACGATTGGGCCGTGGCATTTCACGAGCTCTATGGTAATGCTGGCATGGAAGTAATTTTTATTGACAGGAAGACCCCCGCTCCGCAGCCTGCGCTTGAAATCGAGGATAGGAAGAAAGAAAACCGGAAGCGTGTGACCGTATTTGTCGCGCTCTCGGTAGTCGCGCATTTTTACCTGCTTCTCTTCAGTTCTGTGTTACTCGATAAAAATGTCTACGATCTGATATTCAATTCCCCTAAGGACAACAGCATTACTATCGAGAATATTTTCGTCGATACCCACACTTTATCGAAAGAAATTCCAAAAAAGGGGCTGGCGTCCCAAAATCCGAATATCGACAGTTCTCCCAAAATTGGTGAAAAGGCTTATCATTATATCAACGAGTCCGACGGCGGCCCGATGACAAAGCCCTCGCAGAACAACCAGCAGGCTGCCGTACCGGAAGCCGCGAAGACCCCGGCCGCCGATAAATCTCCGGACGGATGGCAGAAACCGTCACAGGATAGTGCCGTGACCGCCGAAAAATCGTTTGTCGTTCCGCAGGTGGTCAACACCCAGCCGTACTCCGATTATCACACATCGTACTCCGATAAGAAAAAAGCCGATGTGACTATGGATACCCGCGGCGATATATCGATATCGACACTCCCGGTCGAGAACGCCGCCTACCTTTCCAATATCAGAAAGAAGGTTGTCGAGAGCTGGAAGGTGTTCTTCCCCGTGTTCCAGTACTACCAGGGCCTCCTGAAACCGGGGGACGTGGTGATCCAGTTTGTGATCGATCAGGATGGGGTTATTCATGAAGCGAAGGTGCTTAAATCGTTCGGATACAATATCGCGGACGAGGCGGCATTGAACGCGGTACTCTATGCCGGAAATTTCGGCCCGTTACCGGAGGGATTGAAGGAGAAGGGCGTGCTCGTCATCCATTTCAACTTCGCGTATTAGGTGCTGCGCACACTAACTTCATTACGATATGTTTTCATTCTATTAATCGTGTGCCTGCGGCCGGTGCGTGGGCGCATCCTGATATCATAATAGCAATAAGTATCTGTCATCAGACCGTGATGAGAGATAATCGGTATAGTAGCTTTTAGTTTCCAAAAACATTATTAGTTTCAGTAATAAATTTTATTATTTTTATTCCAAAAAATAAATCAAGAACAATAAACACAACAGCAATAAGTAAAATACCTACAATGATTAATGGAATATAAAAGCCAATAATATTTTTCTTGCTTTTATTGATTAAAAAATACTTTGTTCTATTTATCTTGTCATCATTTAGTTTTACAGGGTGATTTTCATCATTTTTTGTCTGCTCAAAGTATTCATTATATTTTAATTGTGCCCTCGCTATAGTTAAAGTAATTAAAAAACATATAACGAGACTTATAATAAATATAATCAATTTAACAAACATACTACTGTTTGTAGCTAATGAAGCAATTGTTGCAGAAAATATTATTAATAAAAAATTAAATCTATTATTTATTAGATTTTCTGTATGATATCTTTCTTGGTCTAGATTTAAAGAATGTTTTTTCTTCATATTTATATTTCCTTGTTTTCGCGGCCGGATAGTCTGGGAATTTTGCTCATACCGCTATGACAAATGTATCGAAGTTTTCCGACGGGATTGGAAGGTTATCTTCCTTTAACGCTTCAATATATAACTCTATCGCCTCACGGATGTTTTCGACCGCTTCTTCCTTCGTTTTCCCCTGACTGATACATCCCGGCAAACTGGGGCATTCAGCCACCCAGTACCCGTCCTCTCCCGGATAGATAACCGCCTGACGCATAGTATTCCTCCGTATTGATATTAATTCTATCATTGTAATCCGTCAAATATTTATGCAATCCTTTAGAGCCGTCCACCATGCATAAATATCGCAATAATATAACCGAATAGAATAATATACCCGGAAAACGAGTAACGCGAAGCTCCGCGAGCGATGTATCGAGATTTCCGATTGTCACCCTGAGCGCAGTCGAAGGGCTATTTCAACTTCACGTCGGGCTTATCGAACGCCCCGCCGATCTTCAGGTTGAATACGACCCGTCCGTCCTTCTTATACCCCGATGTGAATATCGTGGCGAGGTTCGGCAGCGGGTTCAGGAAGTCCTGCGAGAAGGAAACTTCGGCGGCGATATTCATCATTTTATTATCGGTATGTATATCCCCGGACGCCCCGATTACGATCGCATCGCTGTCGAAATTGAAGGCATCGATAGTCAGCTTCTTATCGGCGAGCTTAGCCTTGAGGAACACAGTATCGAAAAAGATATTGTCCACAGGAATGCCGTAGAGCGCGGACGCCATCTCCTTCTGGACGGCAAAGTCGCGGATTTCCCCGCCGGACGCGGACACTGTAAAATCGGCGTCGGACGCGAAGATATCCGTCAGGTCGAGCGCGAACGTTCCCGAGGCGTTGATATTCCCGTGAAGTTTACCCTTACCCTTGAGAAAAGCATCCGCCAGTTCCTTAAGCTTGCCGTCACTGTATTGAAACTTCCCGCTGATAATCGATTCTTTCCACACGAGGTGCGCGGAAAGCTTACCGCGCAGGAATTGGAGCGACCCGTCGGCGGATAATTGGGAGTTTTTCCATACCCCCGACAGCGAGACCGAACGCAGATCAACATCGTCAAATAGAATTTGCTCGATATTCGCCCGGAGATCGATCACAGGCACCTTGATCGGAAGCCCGGCTCCTGATTCACCGCCCTTCGCGCCGCCGCTTTCGGCATATTTATCCCACCCCGCCAGAAACGCTGCGAGGTCAATTCTCGACGAATTCAGCGTGACACTCCACGGGGAAACTGCGAGATTACCGCTGGAAAAGCCGAGTTTCCCGCTTCCCCCCGCAAACTGAACGTCCGCACTCCCCGAAAGCTTATTTTCGGTAACAGTCCATTCCCCGCTCATACCATTGATCCACTGGTAATTAAAATCATTCATGCGGAGTTTTCCGCTCAGGATGAACCCCTTATCGAAAACCAGATCGATATTTCCGGTCAGTTTACCGCGCATATCCGGAAAAAAATCGGATAGATTGAGATCGACCTGATCGGCGACCAGATCGATTCGGACACGTGAAAAATAAAGGAGAAGCCGGCTGATATAAAATTTGCTGGTATTGACACGGAAACCGAGCCCGTGCACCAATAGGTACTGTTTTTTCAGCGAATAGGTTCCGGTGAACTGCGTCTGCGAGCAAAAATTGAATGCCCCCCAGCATACGTTAACGATTTTCCCGGTAACCGTCACATCGTCCAAACCCGCGCGAGCCAGTTCGGCGTCAAGCTGAGGTATCGTAAACCCGGTCTTCATTTTTAAAAGCTTATCGGGGTCAAACGAGCGGAGCTGGAGATATCCCTTAATGAGCGTTCCGTCATAACGCATCGTACCGTACATCGAAGTGACATCCAGCATCAGCCCGGAATCGTCGAACGGTTCCGCCGGAGACAGGATCATGTGAAAACTCAGCGGGGTATCGTTCAATAATACCTGCGAATCTTTAATCTCAATATTCCGTATTTTTATCGTGAAAAGCTGAGCCTGTTTATTGGTCTGCGGGGGAGCTTTCGCCGCATCCTTCGCCAGATCGTCCAGAATATTCATGACGTTATTATATGTGGTATAAAGTCCGGAAACTGAGATACTGAGTATGTCGAGCTGACGCATAAATAGACCGAACGGATTATAGATAAGCGATCCCTCGGTGAAATTCACCGAAACACCGTTAACAAAACCGCCCGATTTCGATACTTCTATGCCGGTAAAACGGATCCCCTGGAACAGGGATATTTCGATGGTCTTTACCTGGATTTCCCGGTTATAATTCGCTTTAATCTCAGCAGAAATTTTCCTGACCAAATCCTGGAGGTCAGTTGTATAATAGAAATAAGCGACAGTACCGGCTGCGGCTGCCAAAAGAATAATAAAAACGATAATAAACCACTTGAGAATTCGCAGAAAGGGATTCTTGGCTTTTTTTTCTTTTTTCATCAGTATTCCGAAAATGAAGTATTGGAAAGGATATTAGACCGACTGACTCCGCTTGGTGCGGTTTTCATCGACAAATCGTTCGCAATTATAACGAAACCATTCGTCATAGTAACTATTGATCCATTCGCGGGCGGCACGGCTCATACCGATATCATGTCCCGCCTTCTCGCTCTCCAGCCACTTGTAGTCCAGTATTTCCTTGATAACCGCGTCAATCTCATCTTTCAAATTAAAGCACTTCATAGTTGCTCCGAAAAGATCCATAACAACCTCTTCTGTATTTATATAATTTACTTTATTTTTTAAAAAAGTCAAGAAGTTTTTCATTTATCTCAAAGGAAAAGAGGGGTTTGGCCCCTCTTCCCTGAGATTTATTATTATTTATTGGAATTTTACAATCCGTGTAAATCCGTCGGCTTTCAGGCTCGCGCCGCCGACCAGACTTCCATCCACATTCGGCTTCGCCATCAGCCCGTCCACATTGTCGGGTTTCACCGAACCACCGTACAGGATACGCATGTTTTCCGCGATCTCCTTATCGTAGATGGATGTTAAAATCTCGCGGATAATCTTATGCGCCTCGTCCGCGTCCTCGGGCGACGCCGTTTTGCCGGTGCCGATCGCCCATACAGGCTCGTACGCGATTACAACCTTCGCCGCGTCTTCCTTGGACAAATCCTTAAATCCGCCCTTGGTCTGCGTCTTCAGTACTTCCTCAATTTTTCCGCCTTCACGTTCTTCAAGGAGTTCGCCGACACAGAGTACGGGTTTTATCCCGTGCGCGAGCGCGGATTTGAGCTTTTTGTTGATCAGGTCGTTGGTTTCCCCAAAAACATGGCGGCGTTCTGAATGCCCGAGAAGCACCCATTTCGCGCCGGTATCCAGTAACTGTAACGGTGAGATTTCCCCGGTGAACGCGCCTTCTTTTTCGAAGTACATATTCTGCGCGCCGACCCAAATATTTGTCCCATCCAATTCCTTTGCAATAGGGGCGAGAAGCGTAAACGGTACGAATATGAGAATGTCCCTGTCTTTAACGTCCGAGCAGCCCGCTTTCAGCGACTTGACCAAGTCGAGACCGCTTGCTGTATTCATATACATCTTCCAGTTACCCGACATCATAGGTCTTCTTGCCATTTATTCCTCCTTGCACATTATATCCATCGATTATTCATATTCAAAATCGACGACCGCGCGGTCGGTTGTCACCGAACGCACAAACTCGCCGACCTTCTGGTGCTCCGGATGTTTCTGATAAACTTCCACATCCGCGCGGCTATCCAGCGTCACTGTAAGACATATATCGTACGCATTGGGATTTCCGCTGAAATCTGTTCCCGCTTTAAGAGCGCGGATAACCCAGACTTTATCCTTGAGCGAACGAAGTTTTACAAGCATTTCGGCAGTATTCGCCTTCTTGTTCTCGTCCTTCATCCGCCACATGACGACATGTTCGACCATTGTCCGGCCTACTTATTGTTCAGCGCCGCAACGCCGGGCAATACCTTACCCTCGACTAATTCAAGCGACGCGCCGCCGCCGGTCGAAATATGCGACATCTTGTCCGCTACCCCTGCTTTATTGACCGCCGACACGGAGTCTCCTCCGCCGATGACGGTGACCGCGCCCTTCAGCTCGGCGAGCGTCTTCGCAATCGACACGGTACCGTTGGCAAATTTTTCAAATTCGAACACTCCTACCGGACCGTTCCAGAACACGGTTTTCGCCGAGGCAAGCGCTTTTTTATAGACTTCGACCGTCTTCGGGCCTACGTCAAGACCCTGCCATCCGTCGGGAATTTTATCCGAATCGACTGTCTGTGTATTCGCGTTGGGATCGTACTTATCGGCGATGATATTATCGAGAGGCAGAATAAGTTCCACCCCCTTCGCCTTAGCGGCTTCCATCACTTTCTTCGCGGTATCGATCTGGTCGTCTTCGCAGAGCGAATCGCCGATACCGTATCCTTTCGCTTTATAGAACGTATACGCCATACCGCCGCCGATAATCAATTTATCGACCTTAGCGAGAAGGCTCTCGATCACGGTTATTTTAGACGAAACCTTCGCGCCGCCGATGATTGCGATGAACGGTTTCGCGGGATTTTTTACAACTTTATCTTCGAGGTACTCGAGTTCTTTTTCCATCAGCAGGCCGGCCACAGCAGGCAGGTCGTGCGCGACTGTCTCGGTGGACGCATGGGCGCGGTGAGCCGTTCCGAACGCGTCGTTGACATAGATATCGCCGTACTTTGCGAGCGCCTTTGCCATCGTTTCGCGGGCGGCGGCGTCTTTCGACGTCTCCTCTTTATGGAAACGGGTATTCTCCAGCATGAGCACATCGCCGTCCTTCATCGCGGAGACCATCTTATCGGTCTCTGCTCCGAACGACGCAGGGGCAAGCTTGACATCTTTCCCGATGAGTTTCGCAAGGTGCGCCGCAACCGGGGCCATTTTATGTTTCCCGTCGATATATTTCTGCTCGTCGAACGGCTTACCCTCTTTTTCAGCCTTTTCCTTCGCTTTCGCCATATCCTTACTCGGGTCGCCGAGATGCGACATCAGCACGAGGGTCTTCGCGCCGTGTTCGAGGACATATTTAATCGTAGGAAGCGCCGCAACTATACGGGTATCGTCCTGTATCACGCCGTCCTTGAGGGGTACGTTGAAGTCTACGCGCATCAGAACGCGTTTCCCTTCGAATTTAATATCTTTTACTGTTTTTTTAGTAATTGCCATATACTTCTCCTTCTCTATAGTAATCGGTAAAATGAATAAAAACGAGGGCGGGGGAATTATCCCCGCCCGGTATAAAAATATTACTTATCTTTAGAAACCATATACTTCAACAGGTCGACGACGCGGTTGGAATAACCCCATTCGTTGTCATACCATGAAACGATCTTGAAGAATCTCTTCTCGCCGGGCAGGTTGTTCTGCAGGGTCGCAAGAGAATCGTAGATCGACGAACGTGCGTCGTGGATGAAGTCGGTCGAAACCACTTCTTCGTCGCAGTATCCGAGGATGTTCTTGAGATAGGTCTCGGACGCTTTCTTCAGCAAGCCGTCGATCACCTCGATAGAGGTATCCTTTTCTGAGCGGAAGGTCAGGTCGACAACGGATACGTCGGGAGTGGGAACGCGGAACGACATACCGGTCAATTTACCCTTGGTCGCGGGAAGAACGATACCGACCGCTTTAGCGGCGCCGGTCGACGAAGGAATAATATTGACAGCCGCGGCGCGTCCGCCTCTCCAGTCCTTCTTGGAAGGGCCGTCGACGGTCTTCTGGGTCGCGGTATAGGAATGGATCGTAGTCATAAGGCCTGTTTCGATACCGATGCCTTCCTTTAGTAAGACATGTACGACGGGCGCGAGACAGTTGGTGGTGCAGCTGGCGTTGGAAACAACATTGTGCTTCGCGGAATCGTATTCTTCATGGTTAACGCCCATCACAAGGGTCTTCGCGTCGCCCTTAGCGGGAGCGGAGATGATCACTTTCTTCGCGCCAGCTTTCAGATGTCCGGACGCTTTTTCAAAGTCGGTGAAAAGCCCGGTGGATTCGATTACATAATCGATACCGAGTTCCTTCCACGGAAGCTCGTCGGGAGTCTTCTTAGCCTGGACACAGCGGATCTCGCGGCCGTTGACAACAAGGATATCGTCGTCAGCAAGGCTCGGATCGCTCTTCTTCGAGCTGATCTTGGCTTTCATTCTTCCCTGTACCGAATCATACTTGATCTGATAAGCGAAATAAGCCGCGTCGGTGACCACATCTACTACGGCCTCGACGTCATAAGTATCCAATAATCCCTGATCGACTAAAGATTGAAAAACAAGCCGCCCGATTCTTCCGAATCCGTTGATAGCAACTTTTACTGCCATTTGTATGCCTCCTGTGCGTTTTCATAGTTATACCAGATATACAGCCACGATTATTTTATACGGATTTCCACCCCCTGTCAATTTATAGATATGAATCTGCACGTTATGGGATTAATTTTTATTTACGATGAATATTTTTAGAAATATTTGCAAAACTATTTAAAATTGCTCGATTCTTTGCCGATAATGTACTTGTATTCAATTTTAAGGCTTATTTTGAAATGAATACAAGTTCGGAGTAGAGAAAGCAGATTCCCCTCCCAATTCTGCAAACTCACTCTGGTGAGTGGGGCGAGGACGAAAGTCCTCGCTTTTTTATTAAGGAATTCTGTCAGAAAAGATTGTTCACCAGATCGATCATCATATTCTCGAATTCATAATTGATATTGTTCACCGTGCTTCCCTGCGTGCCGGGATAGTTATACTTAATAAAACGTTCCTTATCGAACTGAATAGGCGCTTCCCCCGCGATCCTCCGGGCAATCTCGTCGATGTCTTTCAGGCATAGGTCGATTCCCTCGATGATTACGTTATGATTCCCGATATGGTCGAGCGCGGTCAATAACGACGTAACCAGATCGATCCCGTAGATCAGTGTTACCCGCGAATTTTCAGTCAGGTTCACCTTCAGGCTTTTCCCCATCCGGGCGGAGTTAATAATATGAATAACGGGGCTTTGTATCTTTGTGAAGCAGAACCGTGAGATAATATTGGGGATCAGCACCTGTTTGACGTTATAGAATTCCCCGAGGAGTTCGAGGTAACGGTCGATGATCCGTTGAAAATACAGATAATTCTTCTGATTGGTGCCGAACGGGTAATTGATGATAAAATTGAACGGAGTTCCGGTAAAACGGAGCGCATCGAAATGTTTTTGAAGGTCGGAGAATACACGGAAAAGGAATTCCGGCCGCAGGTCTTTATTGAAAATATCGAATGTAAAATCGACCAGAATCTTTTTCCCGTAATTCTCAGGAATCTCGTTCAGGCCGATAAACTCGAAATCCTTCAGGGCTTCGAACTTATCGCGAATCGATCCGATTTCCGTGTCGCCGGATGAGATGATTGTCGCATTGACCGGGTTCCCCCATCCGTTAAACAGAGTGCCTTCTTCCACACGATCCCCCGTCCCTAACCAGAGCGTGTTATATACGGACAGGGCTGTCTAAAAAGGTTGAAATTTAAATAGTTTTGTCTTTGCGAATGAACTTGTATAGGTTCGTGAAGCAATCTATTTAATATCTGATAATCAATGAGAATCGACCGCTTCGTCGCTTCGCAGAGACATCGTTTTTACCCTTTTTAGACAGCCCCGTCTATCCGTTTATTTAACTTCTTTATCTTTTTTCGGCTTTTCCAAAAGCTTATTCATCTCGTCGAACTCCTTCTGCATCTTAGCATCCTGATCAGGATCGACCGTGTTCTGCTTCTCGTACTGCATCGCCGATTTTATCTGATACAGATCGTCGCCGCTTTTTATCGCGCTGTATCCGTCTTTCTGCATAATGATATTCATCACTTTCTGTTTGGTGTTCCCGCTGCCTTCGGGCGCTTTCGACGTTCCGGGCATTTCGACCGCTTTTGTGCCTACAAGGAACCCGGCAGTCTGGTATTCGTCGGCGGCAAATGCGTAAACGGTTACCGATGAATTCATTTTCACATCCAGTTCGTACATGCCGTTGTTCTTGATATAGGTGCGGGTCAATCCGGCGTAGTTCTCTCCGCACGCGACCACCAATACATCCGCATCATCGGGAATCCCCACGCATTTAATCTGACCCTTGATGCAGGCGAATTTATCGATCGGGGAAGCGACCATCCAGTATGTAATATGGGTTGCTTTAAAGCTGATTACCTTCGTACCGGAAAGGTTTTTCACTTCCGGCAGAGATTCCTGCACCCATTTCGCAGTCTTCATATCGAAACTATACACTTTAAGCGTCTTTATTACCGCATCGGACATCCCGTAAGGGACCGGTACGCTGATGTTTATCGACGTTCCCTGTTTCAGTAAAAGTTCGGCGCCCTTCGCGTCCCTGGGTTTCATGTAAACCAGCGCGAACGATTCGAGAATGGAATACTTGCCCCCTTCGGTGATCGAAAGATCGAGCATCGACCCGAGCAGGTTGGAACTTCCGTACGCCGCATACGTAAAATCAATATTAGTGACCGATTTTCCGGACTGATCGAGGAAGACAGCCTGATCGAACATAAAATTAATCTTCCATGATTTCAACTGAGGCGACTTTGTAATATCGAATACATATTGGTCGAACGGTATCCGGCCTTTAATAATATTCGGAAACCATTTCAATCCCAGTCCGACGTCGGCAGTTTTAACATCCGCCGGTTTGGCAATAACCCCGCCCGTACCTCCTCCTCCGCATGAGGAGAATAATAAAACGCCTAATAGTACCATCCAAATATTTTTCATCAATGTTCCTCCTAAAGTTAAAAATTCGACGCATCCGATAAATAATTATAGTTAACTAAAAAGGATTTAGCAAGGATAAGGACGGTCGAGGAAAGGCATCCCGTTTTCCCGCTTCTGATCCGTTCAGTAGGGCCGATGACAACCGCTAAAGCGGCTTTGCGAAAAAGTTACAGCACAAGTCGGAGGATAAAAAAACCGCTTCCTTACGGAAGCGGCCGTATAAAAAGAAATATCTCTATTTCCCGCCTGCGGATTTTAAAATATTCTGTATCTTCTTATTCTTGTTTTTCTTCGCAAGATCGACCGGGGTACTGCCTGATTCATTTTTCACTTTTACGCTCGCGCCGGCGTCCACCAGAAGCTCGACTATATCGATATCTTCGTTCTGGACAGCCCAATGCAGCGCAGTATCGCCGAATTTATTCTGTTTATTCAGGTCCGCGCCCGCATCTATCAGCATCTGTGTGATTTCGTAAAAACCTCCCTTGGCGGCAAGGAATAACGGCGTATCCTTACTTGCGTTCCTGATCTCGATATCGCACCCGTTATTTATCAGAAGTTCTGCAATATCGTCGAATCCCTTGAAGCACGCCCAATGCAGGGGGGCATCGGTTTTATCGTTCAGTACGTCTATTTCCGCACCCTTCTCAATCAGAAACTCTACGATACCCGAAAAACCCTTCATTGCGCCCAGACATAACGGGGTATCGCCGCTGCCGTTCAATATCTCGATATCCGCGCCGGCGTCTACGAGCAGCTTCATAATATCCAGGTTATCTTTGAATGCCGCCCAATGCATCGCCGCGTCGTCGGAATCGTTCTTATAGTTTACGTCCGCCCCTTGTTTCAATAATGCCTTGACTTTGGACGCGCTACCGTTCTGCGCCGCCGTTACAAGGTCTTCGTTCACATCAGCATATGCATTCGGTACAATCGCCAAAAACATAAAAACACACACCGCACTAAAAATCGTTCTTTTCATAGTCTCCTCCTAACTGAATTTCATTATATCATACCATAGTTTCGTATGTCTTTCAACCGGTATTCAGGATTAATTTGTAATATTTTTCGCTCTAAAGTATTTCATCACCGTAATATGCTGATACTCCTCCGCCATCATATAAGGGGTCTTGTTATCGACCGTTTTTTCCGATATTTTTGAACCGTGCTTAATCAGGAGTTTAACAATATCGAGACTGCCGTTCCGGCATGCATAATGGATCGGGAGCGCTCCGCGCGTGTCGGACGCATTCACTTTCGCCCCCGAACGGAGAAGCAGATCGACCATCGCAATATCGCCGTCCCACGCCGCCTTATGCAGATAGGTCATCCCTTTTTTATCGGGATCGTTCGGGTCGAATCCGCTGATAAGAAACATCTTCACGATATCCATACTGCTCGTGATATACGCCCATTGAAACGGATTCTCTCCGTTATGATTGGTCGCATGCATATCGGCGTGAAGATTCAGCAGTAAGTTCACGAGATCGGAATGCCCGAACGCCGCCGCCCAATGCAGTGGCGTGTTTCCGTCTTTATCGGGTTTATGAATATCCGCCCCCGCTTTTATCAGCAGTTCCGCGACCTTCAAATAACCGTACTGGCTGGCAGTAATTAACGCGTCGAATCCCTTTCCGGACGCCTCCCCGAGTGTCGCACCTTCATCCATGAGGAAATCAGTGAGTTCTGCATGCCCCTGCGATACCGCCCAGAACAGCGGAGCAAGCCCATGCTCATCGGTCTGATGAATATCAGCGCCCCATTGCAGGAGCTGCATGGCAAATATAATATCGCCCTTCGCGCATGCCACCGTAAGAGGCGTGCCCAGTCCGTGAACGACCGCGTCGATATCCGCGCCCTTATTCAGTATCCTCTGGGCCTCAGATAAACTACCCTTCTGCACAGCATATATCAATGCGCGGTCGGGGCTGAAAAGCGCGCAGGACGCAGATAGAATTACGGAAATCACTCCTGCGGTTAGTAAAAAAATCGGTCTCATTCGCCGTCCCTATTTAAATTTCTTCGATTCTATAATCTTCTGTATATAATCTTTTTCCTTCAACGTAGGATAATCCTCGCTGATTTTCGGTTCGACGAATTTCAGTTCGCCGATCACATCGGCGTAGGACTTAATGAAGGTCGTCACCTTCTGGGCTTTCCCATCCACCTTGACTGTTTTCTTAGCGGGGTCGAATTCGATTTTAACCGCCTTACCCGCTTTCATCTTGATAGTCACCTGAATACGTTCCTTATCCGCGAGCGGAGTAAAATTCAATGTCAGGGGCTTGGAATATCCTTTGTACGAAACCGTGAAGAGCATCACATCCTTATCGCGCTTAAAATCGACTGTAAACTTCGCCCCGGAACCGAACGCCATCTCCGATGAGTAGGAATTCCACTTTTCCGGGATCGAAGGCATTAAGGTAATCTCGTTCGCTATCATATTCGGCTGGAATCCCGCAAAATCCTGATACCCGTTCCGGACATATTCCGCCGCGCTCCATGCCTGCGCATAGGTGCCGGAAAGTTTGATCTGTCCGTTCTTCGACGGTATCGCCTCGACCAGCTCGCTCATATTACCGCGGCATCCCATATAGAGAATCTGATTGCCCAGATTAGTAGCAAGCGCATAGGCAAGCTCCGTATAACCGAATCGTGTCATAGCGGACACCGTAAACCCGGCGTTCCATCCCCACACCGTACCGTTATGGTACGCCGCGTCTTTGTGGTACTTATCCCACTTCTCATGATACGGATGGAAGTACGGGTCGTTCTGCGATAGCGACGCGATCCCATACGGGTACAGCAGTTCGCTGACAGCGTTCTTTAAAATATACGCCTCGATCTCCGGGGTTACAAACCTGTCCTCGAACGGTACGGAGATGACCATCAGTTGGTTGGGACGCACTTTAAAATCAGGCACATCGGCAGAAGTGACCCTGTCCGCGAGGATTTTTTTCACATCGTCCCAGAAATACTTGGGGAAGTTCTTTTTCAGTTTATCGATAATCTCGGTCCATGCCTTCGCGGACTGTTTGTCGCCGTTAAAGTTTGCAAGAATCACCCCTGACTGGAGCGAGACGTACCAAAGCACCTGTATATCGACCGCACGGTTGCCGCGCGCCGACCACGGCAGATTCCCGGCGATACGCGCGTCCATCCATGTATCCGCGTCGTCATGCGTCAGGAATCCGTTGGCGTCCACATAATTCTTAATCGCCCCTTCGATAGCCAGTTTGACCACCGGGAAAATTTCCTTCGCGAACTTGAGGTCTCCGGTATAACGGATGTACTCGAGCGCCTCGCGGATAAACCACGGGGTACCGTCGGTAGTATTATAGATAATATCCTCGAGACTCGCGACACGGTTGGGGATGCGCCCGTAATTGATGCCGATTTCGATTTTATAGGTCAGATCGGTGATGCCGGGTATATCCTTCTTCATCTTTTCGATCTTCTTTTTCAACTCGTTCTCATGATCGATATAATAACGGTTCGGGGTAAACATAATTTTACCCGTCTTGAACGTCATCTTATCGCCGAAGTTCGCCTTCAGGTATTCCTTAATCTGTGTTTTTAACTCTTTATTATCGTCGGGAAAAGAGATTTCCATCCCGATTTCGCCCTTATTCTGGAACATCGAGAAGTTGGTCAGTACGCCCATTGCGTCCTTAAACTGCCCGGTGACAATCAGAGTGCCGGGAAGAGCAATAAAGGTGTCGCGTCCCCAGTTCTGCTTGAACCACGGCAGTCCGGCCCAAATACCCTCGCCGAACTCGCGTTCGAGCATTACATAAGCGCCGAGCTTCGCCCACATCAAAGCGCGGTTGTATTCCATATCGTCTGTCCAGAGGTAACTTTCAGTCAGAAGGTCGTAGGTTTTCTTTTTATGGAGATCGTCGCCGGATTTTTTCGCAAGATACTCCGCCTTTTTTACCGCTTCCTCCGCGGTAAACCCGAACGCTATATTAATCGTAAACTTTTTTACTTTGTCTTTTGAGGTAAAAACCGGAGCAAGACTGATCTTATTCAGCTTGAGTTCCTTTTTATATTCGGGATGGTTCGCGGTATCGCCGATATCACCCATGGTTATCGTATAGGGTACGTTAGCTGAAACCGCGATATAAGGGGGAATCAGACCGGGTTTTGGCGCAGGATTAGGCGAAAAAAGCGTTATCCCCTTCTTTTCGGTCACGTCCGTTTTCTTTTCGGGTATCGACGCGATCGGCAGGATGCTCAGGATATTGGCGGTATCGGAATAGACCGTCAGCGTGACCGCATATTCCTGAGAATGGAGGATCATTTCATCAAAACTTCCCTGATAAAAAGTCTGTATCCCGAACGGGCAAATTTTCGAGTACTCCGCCTCTTTTTTATTATTAAACACCCCGCCGGTATAGGATGCGAAATCGCGGAATGTCGCGCCGTTTACCATTATATAACCCTGACCCTTCGTATAGTCATGGGTATACCCCTCGTAAAATCCGGCAATATTATCGCCATATAAAAATTGCGCTTTTTCCTTCGCCGGGATTTTTATCGCGAGGTCTTCGAATAACTGCTCCGCTTTTGGTATCACTGTCCACCCCCCGTTGACAAATATCACGAGAAAAATTAATGTCCATAGTTTTTTCATATCATCCTCCTGAATTTATTTACAATAGTATAAAGCGGTAAACATGCGTGTCAAGGTTGTTAATAGAAGAATCTGACATCTTCCCCCTCAGGTCTGCGTCTGCGCGCGTTCCGGCACACGGTTTTTATCAATAAGGGATGTATACCGATGAAATCTATTCACAATATCGAATCGCTTTTTACAATCTGCTCCGGCGTATAGAGTCCCGCCTGTCTGCGATGGTAAATGGAGGTCAGCGGGTGCAAATGGTTAAAATCTTACCCTGACAATATGCGCGATACTGTCTTCTTTCCTTTTTATACTGCATAACTCTTGATTTATTTTTATTTCCGATGGATAATTAAACAAATAAGAACCGGAGGAAAACCATGTCCTTATCCTTCAATCCGTCGGGTTCATCGTCCGAACCGTCCCAACCGCAGCAATACGGCCAGCCTGCCCAGCCTTCCCGGAACACCCAATCCGACAGCAGTGTTGGCCGGGGATGTTTATCTGGATTTTTAGGGTTTGTCCTGTTTTTTCTGCTGAATATAGTCTATTTTCTATATATGTCGTTTACTATCAGCAATAAACCGTTCCTTTTAAAAATCGGCACCGATACCCTGGGGGCGTTTTATGACGCGAGCCCCGATTCGTTCGCATCATACCTGATTGTCATGAAAAAAGAACTTGAAAAATCGGCCGTTTCCCAGCCTTTTCCTGAAATAAACATAAGAGTATCGAAGAACGAGATCGCGGGGTTGTCCGATAAGGAAATCATCATCTTCATCGCGACCAATAAATTCATCCATCCGATCTATGAAAAAGGCGACGCATATGCGGAGGAGATTTTCAGTACTGGGGGGACCGGTAAAGGGAAGATAAAATCCGGGAACATGAAACCCATGCTGGAAAAATTCGATTATGACGGGGAAAAGCGCAGCGGATTGTATTTTCTGACACGCGAGTTTCATGAAAAGATCGCGCGGAGTTTTTATATTTTCGCGGGAATTTGCGGCGCTATCTTCATTATCATGGTGCTGGTCAACACGGGTTACTGGCGGTTTTCCGCTATCGGATCCACTCTCGTCGTTTCCTCGCTGCCTGTGATGTCCGTGTGGCTGGTTCTCTCCGGTATGATATCGTCCGGGGAATGGATGAAGCACACAGAGGTCGAGCCGGCAATAGTGCTTATTCTGACAAAACTGATCGATCCGTTTGTCGGCCTGTTCCAATCGGTATTCCTGACGGTACTGATAACCGGGGTGGTGTTTATCGTTATCGCAATAGTATTCAATGTACTGCATCATGCGCAGGAAAACACGGGGAGCACGAATTAACTAAGGGAGCTTATGATTTTTCTGAAATATATCGCAGTCATATTATCAACGGTCACGCTCGGCCTCATTTTATTTTCATGCTCGGGCAGGCCGGTGACAAAAGACGGGCCTTATGACCCGTTGACGGGAATATGGATGCGGGTCGGGGATTACGCCAACGGAACGCTGATCGGTATTAAGCATTCCGACGGGGGCTACTGCGGAACCCTTCTGTACCCGAAGGGGAAACTAACTTCTCACTTCAAGTCCAACGACTGTAAGTGGACGAACATTTCTCCGATCGGGACAAACCGTTGGGCATGCGGGGATAAGTACTTCTGGATCAGCTACAAAGGCGGTCAGCAGGAGGTTTCGAACTCGGGATACCTCCCGTGCATTATCGTATTATCCAACAATAACACGATATTTCTATACGACTCTGCCCCGGATAGCGGAATACCGGTCGATACCCCGCAAAAGTGGATTAAGGCGTCCGATTAAGAATGCAATGCCTGTATGGGAGGCAAGATGAAAAAAGGTTCGGTTTTACTTTTAACGTTTTTATTATTCGTTTTCACCGGATGCGGGGAAAAAGAAAGCGGAAAAACACCTGGCGCCGGGATGACGGTTTTTACCGATACCGGCATGATGTTTTCCATCGAGTATCCTTCGACATGGAGCAAGGATACCAAGAGCAACCGGGCGGGATTTTTCAGTCCGGACGACCAAGCTGCAATCTTTGTAACAAAATATAGTAATATCCCCCCAGATGTTTCTATCGAGGAAATTTTTGATAAAATGATCGTTCAGCCTTACAGTAAACCCGAATCCTTCGGAATCGCCGAAAATATTATGGACGAAGAGGACTGCGCATGGTCGCTGGAAATCGCAGAGGATGCGGGGGCGGAATCCGGATACGGCGGCATATTTAAAGGCCAGGTGTCCGGCCGCAGTATTCTGATGATGGTTGCGGTATTGAAAAAGGGTACGACGGCCTACCAGATTCTTACCTACGCCGAAGCCACCCGTTTTGAAAAATACCAGGATATTATACAGAACGCCTTCGCGAGCTTTAAAATTAACAAGTAACCAACCTATTCGATATTTTGTATAATATACCATTGTTTATTATAATGACCTGCAGTGAAAATATATTTTTCATTGTGACAGATTTGATATATATTATTTTTTCATCTATAGTGATAATCATTAATTTCAAGGAGTTTTCTGTGGCAGGACAGATCCGAAAAATGATTGATATGATTGTTCAGGAAAGGGCGAAGGGAAATCCGCTGATCGAAAGAACTACCCGTACAAAACTTCTTCTTAAAGGAATCAATCCCGAGAAGTATAATGAGACTTCGGCGGACGATCCCCTAATCATCGAAAACCTCAGACGTCTCGCGCTGGAAATTACCGGCCGTGTTCCGTTGATATAAGGAGAGAAGCAATGCATATTGTCACTAAGTTTTCATCCCTTCCTAATCCGGCGGACGCCGCAAGCGAACTGAAAGCAAAATTCGGTACATTTATTCCCCGGATGGTGCTGTTTTTCGCGTCGTCGAACTACGACCCGAATACTATCGCCGCCGCAGTCCAGAATAAGTTCAGCAATGCTCTCACGTTCGGATGCTCAACCGCCGGAGAAATTGTTTCCGGACAGATGCTGAAAAACTCTGTGGTCGCCATGGGGTTCGACTCCGAGGCGATGCTTGACGCGAAAGTAGTCGTCATGAAAAATATAAAACAGGGAAATCCTGTCAAGAAAGCGTTCGACGAGTTCGAGGCTTATTACGGCGTGCCGATGCAGGAAATCGATTTTACCAAATTTATCGGTATTATTCTTTGCGACGGTATGAGCGGCGCCGAGGAACGGGTAATGGACACGATCGGCGATCTCACCAACGTCGATTTTATCGGCGCGTCTGCCGGGGACGATCTGAAATTCAAGGAAACATACGTCTATGCAGGCGGTATTTCATACACGGATGCCGTTATCCTCGCGCTGTTAAAACCCGGCGTTCCATTCGATGTAATTAAAACCCAGAGTTTCGGGGAGCTTCCTGTCAAACTGACCGCGACAAAGGTGGACGAAGCGGCCAGAACCGTTCTCGAATTCAACGGCCAGCCCGCCGCCGCCGCGTACGCTCATGCAGTCGGCACAACACCCTCGGATCTGCCCAATCACTTTATGCATAACCCTGTCGGACTGATGGCCGACGGCGAACCCTATGTCCGCAGCCCGCAGCAGATCAAAGGCGATCATGTTGTATTCTATTGTAACGTCAAGCAGGGGATGGAGCTGTCGCTGCTGGAATCGGGCGATATTATCGCCGACACGCAAGCGGTTATCGAACAGAAAAAAACAGAACTCGGCGGGATTTCGGGGATTATCAATTTCCATTGCATCCTGCGTACCCTCGAACTCCGGGAGAAAAATCTCACGGACGCATACGGCCAGATATTCAGCGATATCCCCACGATCGGGTTCAGCACCTACGGCGAGCAATATATCGGGCATATCAACCAAACCTCTACTATGCTTGTATTCAAGTAGTAACTCACCACTTATAATAAAAGCGCCTCCATTTGATGGAGGCGCTTTCTCTATGAAGGTCTTCGATTGCTTTAGAACTGGGATTCGGGGGATTCGAAGATACGTTCCATCGGGGTAACGATCTTGGTCACACGTACCGCGAAGTTTTCGTCGATGACCACGACTTCACCCTGCGCGATCGCCTTGTCGTTCACAAGGATATCGACCGGTTCGCCGGCGAGTTTATCCAGCTCGATGATAGAACCTTCGCCCAATCCGAGGATATCCTTGATCGTCATCTTAGTACGCCCGAGTTCCACTGTCACACGCATGGGAACGTCGAGGAGCAGGGTGATATTCCCCATCGCCTCGGATTCCACACCCATCTGTAACGGCTCGAACGCTACGGGCTTGATCTGCACGCCGGACTGTACCGCGGCGGTTTCCTGCCCGGCCGCCATAGCGCCGGCGTTCTTTGCGGCGTTATAGCTCGATATGATACTGCGCGCCATCGTGATCGGTATAAACACGAAGAAACGCGCGCTTCCTTTATCCTGGAGATTGAATACATAATTCATACGAACTACGAACGCGCCGCCCGCAACCCCTATAGCGCTCGCGTCCTGCAGGAAATCGAGATGCGGGAAACCGGGAGTGATCGTTTTGCCGAGTTTTTCGGTCAGCACCGACATCAACGCGCCGGTGGTTTGGGTGATTACCTCGCCGAACGTATTGATCACAAGGTCGGTCACTTCGGTATTGTCTTCCTGGCCGATCAGGATATTCGTAACACCGAGCACGCTCTTATCCGGTACGACATAGACCCATTCGCCGCTCAATCCGCCGGTCAGGCTGACTTTCGCCTGTATGACCTTGCCCTTGATATCTTTCTTTAACGTTTCAAGCTGTCCGGCGTCTATAAACGGGGAACTGAATTTTGTCGTGACGGAAGTGAGTGTGGAGATGGCGGTCGCCTGCGCGCTTCCGATCTCACGGAGGAGGTCGCCCAATGTCGCTTTATCGCTTTCTGATATTGTTTCGGCGGAAACGGAAGGACCCGCTTCATATCCCATGGGCGCTGTCGTGCCCAGGTTTTCCGTCATTAATTCATCAGTGCCTTGTAATAATGCATCTATTTCGTCTTGGGACAGGGTACCGTCGCTCATACCTTTCCTCCAAATTTACTGTATAACTATAAATCGGAAATATTCTTATATTCCTTAGCGTATATAGCTTTATTCTTCTTCACCCATCAGAATGTCCTGCAGCATCTCTTCGTCTATCGTACTGACCACTTCCTGTATCTGGATACACAGCCGTTTCCCGACCATACCCGCTTTTCCGCGGAATTTCACGCTGTTGCCGATCATAATCTCCACATCGGCCTTGATCGACCCGTTGAGACGGATAATATCGCCGTCGCGTATCGCCGCGATCTCGCGGAATTTCAGTTCGGTCTCGCTCAATTTCGCGGTAACATCCACACGTACGTCGGATATCTGCTCCTTGATCAGGTTCAGGTTCTCGGTGGTGATACCCTTCCGGATACTGGAATACCAGTACTGCGCGGAAAGTTTGGATATAATCGGTTCGATTGTGATATATGGGATACAAAAATTCATCATACCTTCAACGTCGCCGACCTTCGTATCGAACGTGGTCAACACGACCATGCTTGTCGGGGGAACAATCTGCGCGAACTGTGGATTGGTTTCAATATTGCCGAGACGCGGACGCAGATCGATCACGTTCGCCCATGATTCCCGGAGGTTACCGAGCAATCGCACGATAATTCCTTCGATAACCGACAGTTCGATATCCGTCAATTCCCGGTTCGTTTTGAGAGGTTCTCCTTTTCCGCCGAACAGGCGGTCGATGATAGCGAATGTGACGCTCGGGTCGACTTCGATCACAGAGCTTCCTTTCAACGGGTCCATGTTGATGATACCGAGGGTGGTAGGCGACGGGATGGAACGTGTAAATTCATCGTACGTGAGCTGGTCGACCGATACCACATGCACGTGCACTAAAGTACGCAGGGATGCCGATAGAGAGGTAGTAGTCAGACGCGCGAATGTTTCATGCATCATCTGGAGCGTACGAATCTGGTCTTTAGAAAATTTGTCGGGACGGCGGAAATCGTACACCTTCAGACGCTTTTTCTCGCGCCCGGGCTTAACGGAAGGCCCGCCCCCCATACTGATCGACGGGGAGCTTGACGTCTCCGATTCTAATGCTTCTCCGCTCGATACCGCTGTCAATAATGCGTCTATTTCATCCTGTGAAAGGATTTCTGTCATCCTTTACTCCTCGGAAGATCGCTTGCAATCAGATTTCCCTCAAAATGTACTCTATTAAGAGATAACAAACTCGTCGTAGAAAACATCGTCCACTTCGCCGTACTTGAGTACGTTATTCACCGCGTTCTTGATTTCCTCGCATAACACCTCTTTCAGCGCATTGGTATCGATCTCCATCTTCTGCTTGGAGTTCAGGATACTCAGTATGATATAACGGAGCTGGATTTTCCGGTCGGTCAACTCAGTCTGGAGTTTCTTGTTCTCCCCGTCATACGACACATAGAATTTCACGCGGATAAAATGGGGCTCGTCGCGGTCGGCAGTGTTTACCTTGAAGTCGTCGAGAGTGAATATTGCCTTCGGATCGGGCTTCGCGCTGAGTTTATGCGTCTCATATTCCTCTTCGCTCTTCTTGGATATCTGCGCGTTGACATAGATTACAATAAAAATAATCGATATCACGACAGCGATAATCACGGGGATCATGTTCGCGAGCAGCCATTCGATCAACTTACCTATAGAAAAGCCCTCTCGGGGGGCTTCTTCGGCTTGCTGTTCCTCACCGGCTTCTATATCAATATCTTCGGGTTCGCCCATAATAGTCTCCTTTGATAGTACTTCACTATCAATTATCGGAATAGTGCGGGTTTCCTTGATACCGCCGGAATATTACCTATTCTATCCCTAATAATAGTTTAATCGTTTTTTAATAAAAAATCAATACCCGTTCGGATATATAAATATTTTCCCGGAAAAGACTCAAGCTTTGCAGACGGCGTCCGATAAGTTCAATGCGGGATGTTGCGGAATCTGCCACGGAGGGTAAAGATGTTGGGTAAATCTGCCGTTTTCATATTATTGTTTTCCTTTATTTCTGTATTCGGATGCTGTACGAAACCGCCTGTCAAAGAGAAAGCGCCTGCTGTACAATCTTCAGTTAAAAAGTATGATGAAAGTAATTACGGGTCCGTGGTTTTCGTGAAACTCCAGGGCGGTTTCTTCGGCATCGTTAACGATAAGGGTGAAAAATTCGTCCCAGAACAATTACCGGATATGTTCCGCAGTGACGGTCTACGGGTGTTTTTCGATTATCAGTTGCTGGAAACCTCCCCGAACACCCCCGTATGGGGAAAACCTATCCGGCTGACAGTCATCAGTATCGAGTAAGCTCAATCAATCCCGTCTAATTATTCAATTATCATCTGCAATTAACCTTTGTTTATTTGACAAACAGGTATTCACTATGTAAACTACCATATTCTATTATACTAATATCTCGAGGCGTTTATGGAAATCAGTGTAAATTCCCAACCGGTGAAGCTTTCCAAAGTCATCGATGTCGATACGGATAAATGCGTCAACTGTCACCGCTGTATCGCGGTATGCCCGGTCAAGTACTGCAACGACGGAAGCGGCGATGTCGTATCAATAGACGAGAATCTCTGCATCGGATGCGGGGAATGCCTCCGTGCGTGCACCCATAAAGCGCGTGTCATTATCGACGATTTCGATAAAATGATGGCCGCTCTGGACGCAGGGGAAAAGGTCGTCGCGGTAGTCGCCCCGGCGATCGCCGCAGGATTTCCCGACCGTTACCTCCAATTCAACTCATGGCTGAAATCCGCAGGAGTATCCGCGGTATTCGACGTCAGCTTCGGGGCGGAACTGACCGTAAAATCATACCTCGAATGTATTCAGTCGCTCAGTCCGCAATTGGTTATCGCCCAGCCCTGCCCGGCGCTGGTGACTTTTATTGAACTATATCATCCCGAACTTATCCCCCATCTTGCTCCGGCGGACAGCCCGATGATGCATACAATGAAGATGATCCGCGAGTTTTACCCGGCGTATGCCAGGCATAAAATCGCCGTCATTTCCCCGTGTGTTGCGAAAAAACGCGAGTTCGACGAGGTTGGGATCGGCGACTATAATGTCACTATTGTCCGGTTAAAAGAGTATTTCGACCAGAAGGGTATCGACTTATCGAATTTCAAGGAGACTGATTTCGACAACGATCCCGCAGAACGCGCTGTACTATTTTCCACTCCGGGCGGACTGATGCGCACCGCCGAACGGGAAAACCCCGATATCGTATCGCTGACCAGAAAAATCGAAGGCCCTGAAGTCATTTATCCCTATCTGTCCGGCCTGAAAAATCAGTTGAACAAAGGAAACAATCCGCTTCTCGTGGACTGTTTGAACTGCGCTATGGGATGCAACGGCGGTACGGGAACCGGCAACTCGGATATGCATCCGGACGAACTCGAGTTCCATATCGAACGGCGCAGAGAAAAGATGCAGGAGATTTACCATAGTAAAAACAGGCCCGGTCAGAAACCCCCTACTCTGAAAAAGATCCAGAAAACGGTGAACAGGTACTGGAAGGAGGGGCTTTATTCCCGTTCATACCGCGACCTTTCCCGGAATAACTTTATTTGCGCGATTTCCGGCGACGAACGGGACAAGCTGTATCAGGATATGCATAAGTACGACGAGACCGATATCAAGAACTGCAACTCGTGCGGTTATTACTCGTGCGAACAGATGGCGACCGCGTGCCATTACGAATTGAACAAGATCGATAACTGTCACTTTTATCTCCAGAAACGTGTCGATAAGCAGATGGAGAAGAAGCAGTTCATGCTCGACCATCTGAACCAGCAGTTCTCCCATATCACCGGGGAGGTTCATCAGATACAGGTCAATCTTTCCGCTCTTGTCAATCAGGTTACCGAGCAGTTCAACCTCGTGGATGCCACGAAGAAATCGGTCACCGAAGGGATACAATCTGTCAGGGATGTTTCTGAAAAACTCGACACTAACTCCACCCATCACCTTGTACAAATCACAAGGGAGGGCGGAATGAAGATAGAAAACCTGACGGGTATCATGTCCGATATTTCAGCGATCGTGGACGAAATGAACTCCATGGTATCGCTGATCGACGATATTTCCACACGTACCAATATACTTTCCATCAACGCCGCCATCCAATCGGCGCAGGCAGGTGAATACGGTAAATCGTTCGCGGTCGTATCGCGTGAGATCAAGAACCTCGCCCAATCCAGTACAGTTCAGTCCGATAAAATCGCCCGTTCGATAAAGACCACGATACAGAAGGTGAATAACGCTATCGAAATGAGTCAGGAAAGCGGGACATCGTTCAAGAAATTGGCCGGGGAAGTGGGGTTTGTCGACGAGTACCTGACCGATGTGAGCGCGGAGGTATCGAGGGTCGCCAGCGACAGCGAGGAGATTATCGAAGTTCTGAACCGCCTATCGATTATTTCAGACGCCGTCAGACAGAATTCAGCGAGAATCCATCTCAGCGCGGAGGAAATCCTCTCCTCGCTCAACGAACTGGAAAATATTTCCACCGAAGAATCGGCGTAGAAAGGCGGGAATTTACACCGGATAGAACCCGAGGTCTAAGGAATTGCGCTCGATGATCCCTTCGAGCTGGTTCTTCAGCATTTCCGCATGACCGCGTTCCCATCCCGCGAGCATTTCGAAGATCGACTTGAGCGCCGCATCACCCTGCAGTCCCGCCGATTTTTCATAATACTCCGCGAAATCTTTCTCTATCAGGTACGCCATCCTCACTATCGAATAGTCCCCAAGGTCGTTTTTCAGGTCCGCGGCGGTGATCTTCTGCCGGGTCATCCGCTCGATAAACAGATTATCGGTGTTATCCTGGGCCGGGGGTTCGGGGGATTCCGAATGCTCTAATTTCGCGATCTGTCCCGCGATATACTCCGCATGCCCCTCTTCCATTTTAACCAGATGCCAGAATATTTCCTTCAGCATGGGCATTTTTACATTATCCCTCTGCTGCTGGTAAAAATCCCGTCCCCGCAGCTCCATCTGGTATGCAACTTTGAATATATCGATAGTTTTCATATATCCTCCAGCGAATAAAGATCGGGGCTGAGACCCTTTTCATCGATTTCTTTATCAATCAATTCTTTTATCCATTTTACATGTTTATGTTCGCGCGCGATCAATTCCTCAAATACCTGCTTCGATTCACCGCTGTATTTTCGTTCGGATTGCGAAAAAAAGTCGATAAAATCCGCTTCGATAAAATAAGCAAGCCTTAGAATAAAATAATTCCCAAGTTCTTTATCGGATAAATATTTCTCGATACCCTGTTTTTCTGTCTGTTCGCTGTATATATCCAGTTCGGAAACCATCTCCCCGGAGAGTTCGGGGTATTTCGCGCGAATTTCAGCGATTTTTCCGGAAATATAGGTTAAATTCTCCTCTTCCATCTCGGTCAGCAATTCCAACGATTTCTTCATTTTTACATCGGCTACCTTTTCGGAAAGTCCTCGATAAAAATCCGATCCGTTCGCCTTCATCTGAAACGTCAACGCATAAGCATCTAACTTATCCATATCCGCCTCCCGGAATAAACTTGACCGTTTTCCGATCCTTTCTGGTATATATCTTTCCGGACAGTACTTTCTTACCGGCCGGGTGTTTTTTCAGGAAAATCAGAGTGATAAAGGGATTTTACAAACCTTCCAACGAGTAGACATCATGATTCAACCCTTTCTCTTTAATCAGCTTATCCGCCATTTTCACAATTTTATCAATATGCAGCTGTTCCCATCCCACAAGGTGCTCGAAGACAGCTTTCGTTTCCCCGCCGTGCTTATCGGCCGCTCTGGTATAAAAATCAAAAAAATCTTTTTCCAGATAATATGCCATACGGAGTATGAAGTATTTCCCAAGATTCTCTTCGATCAGGTGCTTCTCGATTTTCATCGTATCCAATCGCCGCTGATATAAATCTATCCCCAGTTCGGGTATTCCCGGTAATTGCTTATACTTCGCCCTGATCTCCGCGATTTTCCCGGAAATATAGGTGATATGTTCTTCCTCCATCTTCGCCAGTTCATCGAGAATCGCGCTCATCTCCGGATCGGATACCTTTTCCGCAAACTGATGGTAGAAATCCGCGCCGTTCACTTCCATCTGGAACGCGAGTACCAGAGCGTCCAAACCTTCCATTTACTTCCCCTTGGAAAGATAAGCGTCTATCGCTTTCGCCGAGTTATGCCCGTCACGGACGGCATGGATAATATCCGGCCCGTGCACGATATCACCCGCCGCGAAAAGCCATGGCAGCGCCGTGCCTCCCTGTTCGTCGGTCAGTATCTTTCCTCTGATAATCTCTATCTTCTTTATCGCATCGTCGGGCAGATAACTGAAATCGGGCTTCTGCCCCACCGCTTCGACTATCATATCCGTGTTGAACACCTCCGAATCGCTCTCGTCGCCGACCGGGTTGAAATGACCCTGCTCGTCAAATACGCTGACGCATTTGATATGACGCAGTCCTTTCAGGCTGCCGCGTTCGAACACCACTTCCTTCGGCATCCGTCCGTCATACAGGACAACCCCTTCATCGATCGCTTCCCTGATCTCCTCGACATCCGCGGGAATCTCCCTTCCGCTTTCGAGGCATACCATCGTCAGGCCGACTTTTTTCGTTTTACTCCGCTGGATACGCGCGAGCGAACGGGCGATATCGAACGCGACGTTTCCGCCGCCGATTACGAGTATCTTTTTACCGAGAGGGACATCCTCTCCGGCGGATATCGCCTTGAGGAGATCAAATGCCTGATAGCAGTTTTTCCCGTCGATACCCGTTATCCCGGTCGAACGGGGCAAATCATACCCTGTCGCGATCATAACCGCGTCGCTTTGCGCCTTGATATCGGCGAATTTTATTTTCTTCCCGACACGTACGCCCATCTTGAACTCGACGCCCATGCGCTTGATAACCTCGACATCGCGGTCAAGGTGCTCGTCCGGCAGGCGGTACTTCGGTATACCGTAACGCATCACGCCGCCGGTCTTTTTATTCGAATCGTACACCGTAATTTGATATCCCATCCCCGCGAGATAATACGCGGCGGACAAACCCGCAGGGCCGGACCCGATGATTGAGACCCGGTTCTTCTTCCCGGCGGTCTTCGCCGTCATCTCACCCGCGATCTCCGCGACCTTATCGACCGGTAGACTCTCTACCGCGTAGCGCTTCAGCCATCGTATCGCGACCGGCTCGCCGCGGTGCCCTATGGAACACACTGTCTCGCATTTATGCGTACATACCCTCCCGCAGATACCGGGCAGGGAGTTTTCACTGTACATCTCGCGTACCGACTGTTCGAGGTCGCCGTCCCATATCGCGTGAATATACTGCGGAACACGCATATTCGCCGGGCAGGTCTCGACACACACACCGCATTCGACGCATCTCGACGCCTCTCTCAGCGCCTCGTCCTTCGTGAAGCCCCGCACTATTTCGATAAAGCTGTCCCAACGCTCTTCCGGGGACAGTTCCGTCATCGGGATACGTTCGAGGTCGAGCCACACCTGATCGTCGGACGCCATATGCCCCGGATCGTCGGAATACTGCATCTCCGGCGTCCATATAAAATGTTCCTTCAGATCGTCCACTTCGGCGTTCCCGATCTTATCGACCGGAGTCGGGTAATTACCGAGATAATGACGGCTCATCGACAATGACCCCGTGGTGCACATATCCACACAGAACCCGCAGTAACAGCACCGCCCGTAATCGATCTCCGGCACCTTACCGAGCTTACCCTCACCGATATTCGCGCCCTCGACCATCCGGATAGCGTCGGTCGTACAGATTTCCTGGCATGTCCCGCACCCGATACAGAGTTCGTGGTCGTTATAATGAAACCCCCGGTATTCCGGCGATGCGCCTATGCGTCCGAGCGTATCGATATCCTCGAACGGGACCCGCACGGTGAGGGGCTTTTTTAGAAAATTTTTCAGCAGTTTAAACGGTGAGAAGAAACTTTTTTTACCCGGACCGCTCATGCGTTCCTCCTATATCGGTAACACGTGAAAAATCATACATATTTCTCAGACTGCTTCGCTTTCGCTCGCAGTGACATCCTTCGACCGGCTCAGGATGACAATTTTCATTCATCCCGCCAGTCATCCCATTCGTCACGCCGAGCATTGCCGAGATACACTCTGGGAAATCCCCTGTCATTGCGAGGAACAAAGTGACGAAGCAATCTACCGGCTGCTTCGCTTTCGCTCGCAGTAACATCCTTCGACCGGCTCAGGATGACAATTCTCATTCATCCCGCTAGTCATCCCATCCGTCCCGCCGAGCCTGTCGAGTTACACTCAGGGAAATCCCCTGTCATTGCGAGGAACAGAGTGACGAAGCAATCTGTCATCACCGACTGCATCACCTCTGCGCGTCCCGCAGTGACATCCTTCGACCGGCTCAGGATGACAATTCTCATTCATCCCACCAGTCATCCCGTCCGTCACGCCGAGCATTGCCGAGGTACACTCAGGGAAATCCCCTGTCATTGCGAGGAACAGTGTGACGAAGCAATCTACCGGCTGCTTCGCTTTCGCTCGCAGTGGCATCCTTCGACCGGCTCAGGATGACCATGCTTATATCGTGCCCCTCATCACGGGCTATTAATATATCCTTAAACACACGCGCGATATCGGGATTAGCCGTCCGCAGGACTTAGCGGTCTATATCCGGCGGACATACGGCGTAACTCGCCATCCATATCGCCACATCCGAAATATCCATGCCCGGCAGGTGCTTATGGCAGAGCGTCAGCCCCGCCGGAAGCGACGGCCCGCGTACCGATACCCGGTACGGTTTCAGTCCGCCGTCCGATACGACATAATACCCGTACTCGCCCTTCGACGACTCCACACGCGCGTATGTATCGCCGGGAGGTACGACAAACTTCAGGGTATTCCCAGCCTTCAGGCGGATTTCCTTCGATTTCGGCATCTTTTTTATAATCTGGCGTACCAGTTTAATAGACATCTCATACTCTTTCCGTACCTGAACCGCTCTCGCGAGCGCGTCCCCTCCATGAGTGACAGGGGTCTCGAAATCGAGGTACGGATACGCGGCATACGGGTCGTCCTTCCGCACATCGGCGAGAAACCCGGTCGCGCGGAGATTCGGCCCGACTAGGCCGTAATGCACCGCTTCTTCGGCGGTGATATATCCTATCCCTGTGAGACGCTTATGCACTACAGGGTTCTCGAATACGAGGTTGTCCCATTCCTTCAGGTTATACTCCAACGTATCGAGGACTTCCGTCAGCTTCGCGAGGAATCCGTCGGGGATATCCCTGCGGACACCGCCGGGAACATTATAGATATGATAAATACGCGCTCCGGTGAGCCATTCGAACAGGTCGAGGACATAATCGCGGTCGGTCATCATCCGGTACATCGAGCTGTAAAGCCCCATCATCGCGCCGAGCGCGCCCATCCCCATCAGGAGCGACGTGAGCCGGCTCATTTCGAGCGTCAGGCTGCGGAGGTATTTCGCCTTCTCGGGGATTTCCATCCCGCAGAGCCGTTCCGCCGCCATACAGTACGCGACCTCGTTCGGGTCGGGATCGACCACACAGATACGCGGTATCAGGCTCAGGTTCTGGAACCATCCCTTGGTCTCCATCAGCTTCTCGAACCCGCGGTGCAGGAGTCCGGCGTTCACCCTGACTTTCACTACGGTCGCGCCTACCGCCTCGACAACATACCCGAAGTTCCCGTGCATGCCGGGGTGGTTCGGGCCGAAGAACATCTCGTAGGTGGTATACTGGTCGTTCTGCGCGAGTTTAGTCAGTTCGTAAAATACGGGTTCCATAGCTATACCTCTTTATTACGTTGCGCGCCGTAGGCCTCTTTAGAATACGCCTCGGTATCGAAATCCTTCCGCAGAGGCGGGATATCCTTCCAATTATGCAGGAATAGGGACGAAAGGTCGGGATTGCCGATAAAATCCACCCCAAACATTTCGTGAATTTCCTGCTCGTACGCCTGCGCCTGCGGCCATACATCCATGACCGTCGGGATTTTCGGTTCGCCGCGGTCGATTCCCGCTTTCACTGTCGCTTGAATCTTATACTTGTACGACCAGAGGTTATAGGTGACGTCGAAACGGTTCTCCTCAAGCCAATCCACACAGGTCAGGTTCGACATGTGCTCGAATCCGAGGGACTGAATATAATGGAGCATTCCCGCTATCGTGTCGGGATTGCCGCATGTGACCTCTATCTGGTTATGGAAACGGGGCACCGCTTCCGCGTCCGACCATCCCCCTGCGATCTTGGCCGCCATATCCCTGTTCGTCATTTCTTTCCTCCCAGCACCGGTTTCGTCCGTTCAAGTATCTCGCGCTGGTTCTTTTTATACCAATCGTTATTCATCCTGTACTTCTTGTAGCCCACCGCCTCGCCCTTCTTGATCGAATCCATCAGCGAAAGAAGCCCGTCGATCACAGCCTGCGGGCGCGGCATGCATCCGGGGATACTGATATCCACCGGGATATACTTATCAAGCTGGTTGATGGTCGCGTAGCTGTTCCAGTAAATACCGCCGTTGACAGGGCACGACCCGAACCCTACGACCCACTTCGGCTCCGGCATCTGCTCGTACGAATAAACGATTCTTTTTAACGTTTTTACCGACACATAACCCGTAACCAATAAAATGTCCGCCTGACGCGGAGTGGCCATCGGGCTGATCCCGAAACGCTCCATATCGAAACGGCTGGTCATCGTCGGCGGAAGTTCCACCGCGCCGCATCCGGTACAGTAGTACAGCATCCAGAGGCTTCGGCTTCGGAAAAAGTTCAGCACCCGCTCGAACTTCCCGTCTATAATTTCTTCCCTGCTGATTTTCAGCATTATTTCCTCCCGATTATCATGTTGATAACGAGTTGGACAAGCGCAAGCGATCCGGCGGAAATCCACAGGAACTTGGTCGCCTGCTCTACCCTGTAACGCGCCCACAACTCGCTGAGCGATGCCATCACGATATATACGGCGGCCTGTTTCCCGATAAACTCAAAGACATTCGACGCCCCGCCAAGAAACAACAACACGATCAAGCCGGTCTCGACAAATATCGCGGCGGCGTGCTGGAGGAACGCAAGCCCGAGGAATTTCCCCGAAAGCTCGACCATCGGCCCGGACGCGATCTCCGACGGCGCGATCATCGTATCGAACGGCTTCTTACCGAGCATACCCATCAGCGCGATCAAAGCCGCCGCAAACCCGAACGGCATGGTCATCATGTGCCAGTTCGCGATCCCGCCCGCCTGAACCGCCTGAAGCGGCACCAGCCCGGTGCTGGAATAGGTCGCGATAAACGATAGTACGATGGTCGCAAACGGTACCTCGTATCCGATCATCAGGGTCAGCGCCCTTCCGATACCGATCGCAGCAAGGGGATTGCCCGACGCCGATACGCCCATCGCCATACCGAGGTAGCCGATCGGCATGAGATATAGGATGACGATGATCGGGCCCTGTGACGGGAATGGCAGGAATCCCGCGATCGGGATGAACATCGCCGCTCCTAATAGCCCCGAAAGCCCCATCATCGAACCGAGGTCCATGATGAAGTTATGCGAGATGCTCTTCCGCGAGAAGCACTTGACAACGTCGACATAACACTGCCATACCGGAGGCCCGTAACGCCTGTGCAGACGCGCCGCGACCTTTCGCCCGATACCCATATATAATAATCCGGCCGCCATCACAAAGAACGAGTAGCCGATTACGTTCAATACCTCCATCATAACAGCCTCCCGAGCGCCAATGCGAGCACCGCGAGAAATCCGAGAAGGATAATACCCGTCTGAGGGCTGTTAAACCATTTCTGCACCGCGTTGCTGACGCGTTTCGCCTCGTACGCGATACGGGTGAACAGCTTATCCATCGAGAACCCGTTCAGGAACGGCTCGAAAAACTTCTCTATCGGTTCGTAAAAGTTATATGCGTAATGCAGTTTATCCTCGTTCACACCCCAGTCGGACGGGGTTTCGCCGGACGTATAGGTGTCCATCTGCTTGACATAGCGACGCTTCTTCCCGATCAGGAAGAGCACGAACACTATCGCGAACGCCCCCATGAACGCCAGCCCTATCGAAGTGATATTCAGCGAACTGGTCACTCCCTTGATATTGTATAAATCCAGTTCTAGCGGCTTCATCCCGAGTTCCGCGAGGGTGTTGTTTACCGGTATCAGTACCAGTCCGGGGAATAGCCCCACGGCGAACACCGCGAGCATCAGGATAGCCTGCGCCGCCGCCTGCAGGAACGGGGCTTCCTTGACCTTTTCGAAGCGCGGCGAAAGCTGTCCGAGATAGATTGCGTGCAGTCCGCGGTAAAGATAGAGGAACGCCGCGGTGGACGCGAAGAACCCTACTATCGCGGGAAGGAGCCATTGTTTCTCGAACATCGCCTGGAACACCATCCATTTCGACGCGAACCCGCTCATCGGGGGAATACCCGCGGCAGCGATGATGCCCAGCAGGAACACAAAGAACGTCAGCGGCATCCTGTACGCCATCCCGCCGAGTTTATGCATATCCCGCTCCCCGGTGCGGTACTTGACCGACCCCATCGAGAGGAAGATACTGCTCTTGAATATCATATGATTGAACGTGTGGAACACGGCGGCGGCGATTCCGAGCGCTGTATTTATCGATAACGCGGTCAGTATAAACCCGATATTCGATACCGTGGAATGCGCCATCAGCCGCTTCATATCGTTCTCGCGTATCGCGTGGAGAGTCCCCCATAGCGCGGTAAACATCCCGATAACACCGACGACGAACAGGAACACGGGCGAGTCGAACACCATCGGCCCGTTATACCCGCTAAACAGCGGAAGGAGGAATACGATCATACCGAATACGCCGTATTTTATCATAATACCCGAGAGGAACGCCGAGAAATCGTCCGGCGCCTCCGCGTGGGCTTTCGACGGCCACATGAAGAACGGAAATACCGCCGATTTCGTAAAGAATGTCAGCACGAGCAGAATCGCGGCGGTTGTCACGAGCGCGGGATTGGAGGCCCATTGCCCGGTATAGAACGCGATCGTATTTTTTACGGCGAACGACCCGGTGTTCGCGACCCCGATGAACACGAATGCCAGCAGAGCGGCAGTCCCGACCATCGACTGCGCGAAGTAGTACATCCCCGCCTTCCCGGAACGCTCGCGCCCGTGCGAGATGATGAAGAACGACGTCCATCCCATCAGCTCCCACGCGAGCAGGAATGTCACCCAGTCCCCGGAGAAGAATATCCCCGCGTTCGCGCCCATCAGCATCGTCCATAAAGGCGCGATAGCCGTCGCATGGTCTTTATCGTTATATGAGAGTGAGAACATTGAAATGACTACGGTCACGACAACGGTAATCAGGAAGAAAAGCATACCAAGCCCGCCGTTCCGCACCGTCAGTTCGAGCTGGTTCAGGTTCATCACGGTAATCGGCAGGGAGATCGTCTCCGTATGCGCGGGCATGCCGAACATAGAGACCGCGAAGAACGCCTGCACCGCGACTGTCAGGGCAAAAAGTATCCATTGGATTTTTTTCGCCCATCCGAAGAATAAGAGCGAGATTATGCCGACCGCAACGGGTACGGCGATATTTAAAAAGAGGATATAATCCGTCCAGATCATAGACCGCCTCCCGGGACTGCCGGTATCAGGTTCGGCAGGATATGAGCTATATATTGCGTCCGATCCACCAGATCGGCGGCGATTTTCTGTAACGACCAGACGATGCTCTGGGGATAGACCCCGAGCACCACAACGATCAACGCGAGGATCAGTACGGGAATCGCGGTCATAAACGCGCCCTTCGGGTCGAATTTCTTCACATCGGCGCCGTCGGGCTTCTCGAAGAACGAATGCCCCACCCTGAGAAGGTAAATCCCCTCGAAGACAGCGCCCAGCAATACCGCGCCGAACGCGATCTTGCTTAAAATATTGCCGGATATCAGAGTCTGAAGAAGCTCGAGCTTACCCCAGAACCCGAAGAACATCGGTACCCCCATGATCGACAGCGACAGCGCGATGAACGCACCGCCGAGGAACGGAAACCTCCGCCCGATACCCTTCATATCCTTCCAGTTACCCTTATCCGACGCCTTCGAAAAGAATCCCGCGATAAAAAGAAGCGCGGGTTTCGCGACCGTATGCGACAGGACAAGGTAGATTCCGGCGAGCGCGCCGTTCTGCCCGCCTGCCGCGAACGCCATCAGGATCAGCCCGAACTGCGCGACTGTCGAGAAGCCGAGCATCTTCTTGAGGTTCTGCTCGTTGAACGCGGCGATCTCGCCTATCAGGACGCTCGCTATCGCTACTATGAATATAATCAGACTGAGTTTCGGGAAGATACCGTAGAAAATACTGCCTCCCTGTATCAGGGTGAAGATAATCCTCCCGAATACCCCCACAGCGGCAATTCCGCCGATACCCGATATCGCGGCGGTCAGCGAGGACGGAGCGCCCTCGTAGATTTCAGGCACCCATGAATTGAACGGGAACTGCTCGGTCTCGAAAAACATCGCGAACATCAGACCCAGCCCCACGATGAACCCGAACGACGGGTTGAGCACGTCGGACGTACGGGACGCGAGATGCGCGATATTCAGTGTTCCGGTCGCGGAGTACAGGAGGCCGATTGCGGCCAGCATCAGCATCGACACCAGCCCGCTCATGACGATATATTTGAAACCGCCGCGCGAACCCATCCGCATACTCGCGGACGATGCCATACCCGCAACTGCGATACTTCCTATTTCCATCATTACGAACATATTGAACAGGTCGGACGTCATCAGCATCGCTATTGACGCAAAGATGAACAGATTGAACAGCAGGTGGAAGTACGTCGTCCGTGACTTATTTATATCATTGATCTCGATCAGGAGCGCGATCAGGTAGATCATTATACCTGCGCAGAGCGCCAACGGGCCGAGGTAGAGTACGATCCCGTACGGCGCGGGCCATCCGCCCATCTGGATGACAGTCCCTCCGGTCAGCAGGGTCGGCATGAGCAGGGTGATCCCGATAGCGATACCGATTCCGTACGTGACCACATTCAGGAGTTTCCCGAAACGTTTATGAATAATTGTTCCGAGCGGGAGGAGAAACGCCGCTATCAGCGGCAGTATAAGGAACAGTGTGGGGTTTAAACCTTTCACTCGACCACCTCTTTCTGCTGATGTTCCCGTTCCTCGTTACCGAGCGAATGAACCTCGAGCGATTTATGGGTATGAAAATAATTCAGGCAGATCACCAGGCCTACCGCGGTAGTCCCGAACGCGATGACTATGGAAGTCAGCACGAGAGCCTGCGGGAGCGGATCGACCATCGCCGCCGCGCTCGTCACCTGCTGGGTGATAATCGGCGCGGCCGCGCCCTCCTTGTATCCCAACGCGATCATCAGAAGGTTCACGCCGGTCTGGAGGATATTTATCGAAAGCAGTATCTTGATAATATTACTGCGGGTCAGGATGCCGAACACCCCGATAGTCATTACCGCGCCTGCGGTAATCAGGAAAACGTTACCCGGATTCATACGGCCTCCTCCCCGATACTTTCGCTGATAAAATGAAAGCCGATATTCGAAATCTCTACCGCGACCTTGACGCCGATCAGTACGTAAAGTATGGTAGCAAAATAGCTTGAGAATAGATTACCGATAGTTCCGGCGGGAAGGAAATCCTGCAGGAAGTAATCCGAATTGACCATGCCGAGAAGCCCGACGATCAGGATGCCCATCCCCGCGATGCTTTCGAGCATCAGGTACATCGACGGACGGAACGCCTTACGGAACACGAGCGATACAAGGATCACCCCAGTCGCGATCACCGCGCCTCCGGGGAAACCCCCACCCGGCGTCAGATGACCGTGCAGGATAATGAACGCGCCGAGGATAAAGACAAGCAGATTGACGACCGGTACTGCCGATGTCATAATCTCGGTCGGCGGCATCACCTTCTTCGGAGAACGCTTTCGGATCAGGAGACTGACCGCCGCGGATGACGCGAACAGTACGAGCACCTCGCCCAGCGTATCGAACCCGCGATAATTCACGACTATCGAGGTCACAATATTCGCGCTGCTCTCCTCATATCCCGTTGCGCCCCATTTGACTTCGGGTTTTGCCGACGGGTTCACCGATTTTATGATATAACGGTACGATACTCGCTTATTCAGTTCTGAGGAATTAATTCCTTTACCGCCGCCGGATGTTTCTGTCAGTGCGGACGCGATCAGGTAAACCGCGATACCGAGGAATACCAATGCGGCGATGTCGATCAGCGACTGGTGCCTAGTTTTCATCGCTTTCCCCCTTCCCGGACTTCAGACCGTCCTCCTCGAGGCGGTGGAACGCGAAAAAGTACAGGGCGGTGGAAAGCACCGCTCCGATCGCCGCTTCCGTGATAGCGACGTCATACGCTTTCATCAGCACGAAAAGGAGCGCGGCGATGAGGCTGATTATTCCGGTGATAAGCGCCGCGGATTTGAGCGAACGGACGAATAATACCGCGATTCCGCCCGCGCAGATCACAGCTCCGATTATGATAATAAACGCGGTCATTTCTTCGCCTCCCCATCTTTCTTCAATGAGGGTTTATCCCGATCGTCCGCGAACGGCAACCCGGAGTTTTTGGCGGCGCGCGCAAGGGCGTGACTGCCGATCGGGTTGGTCAGTACGACAAACCCCGCGATCACAAGGGCTTTGATTATCCACGCGGGCTCGAAAAAGATCAGTCCTACGCATACGGAAAGAAACCCCATAGTGGTTGCCTTGGTTCCGGCCTGCAGTTTGTTATACACGTCGGGCATACGCACGATACCGAGTGTACCGACGAAGATAAAAAACGCGCCGATAAAGAAAAATACGAACGCGATAATTTTCATGACGATCATCAGAAACCTCCCTCACGGTAACGCGCAACGACAAGAACCGCCCCGAACGACAGCACCGCGTAGATCATGGCAATATCAAGAATGAACGAATTGCCAGTGAGCGCCGCGGTAATCAGAAGCACTGCGGTAATCAGGGTAGTCAGTACGTCGAGAGAAACCATTTTCTCGACCGGATGCTTGAGACGGATCAGCGCGAAAATACCGAGCGAAAGGGAAACCGCGAAAAACGCGAAAAGAATCGCGAATACTATTTCCATTATAACCTCAAATCGAACTATTATCGAACATAAAAATCTTTAGTCCGCGATACGGCGGATATGTTTCTCGAACGGCGCCATGATCTGCTCCGCCGATTCGGCGGTATCGACACAATGAATCTCGAGCTCGTCATTCTTCATATCGACCGAAAGAGTGCCGGGAGTCAGCGTGATCGAGTTCGCGAGAAGCATTCTCGCGCCCGCGTTAACAACCTTCATCCTGCCGCGTTTTACCGTAGGATGAATAGGAAGTTTGGGATTCAGTACGATCCCCGCGATATGAAAATTCGCCTTGATCATTTCTTTCAGGAAGAACGGGATGTACACGATCATCCAGAACCAGCGTACCGGGTTGAGCACCTTCACGCTGATATCGAAAAAGTTCATGATTGCGATAGCTCCGATAAGGGACACCACACCCCCGGCGATCAGTTCTTCCAGCTCAAAATTTCCCGCGAAAACAAAGTAAACCGCCAAGCAAAGGATGAAAGCTGTGAAAAATTTCACAATATACTTCACAACGGCTCCTCAAATATTGTTAGATATATATATTATCAAATAATAATACGTCTGTCAATACTTTACGATATAAATTCCATAAATATTTTAATGCACGGGTAGAATAATGCAATAAAACGGGTAGAATTTAAAAAGAATGACGTATACGGAATTAACTTATGTAAAATATAGGAAAAATGCCGCGTGCGGTCTCCTCCTCCCATTCATACGATGAAAAAGGCCGCCCTATCGAAGGACGGCCCGATTATAATACCTGAATATTTTACTTGATCGCTTTCTTTATTTTACTTTCCATTACACTTTCGGATATACCGCCGACGATCTTTTCGATCAGATTTCCCTTACCGTCCAGTATAACCGTAACCGGGATAGAGGAAACACCGCCGTACGCCGATTCGATCTCAGATTTACTCATGATGACCGGGAAATTGATACCCTTATTCTTGATGAATTTCTTTACTACGCCCGATTCATCGTCAACCGAAAGACCGATAAATTGAATCTTTCCGTCATATTTCTTCTGAAGATTGACAAATCCCGGAATTTCGCTCACGCAGGGGCCGCACCAGGTTGCAAAGAAATTGACTATTACCGGCTTTCCCTTATAATCGGACAGGGAAACATTTTTCCCGTTGATTACGTCCTGTCCCTTGAAGTCATACTTGCTTTTAGCATCGGTATCGGGTTTATCGGGGGTAGGAGGAGTAGGGACGATATTTTCTGTCAGATAAGGTTTTACCTTTTTTACGAACACATCGTACTTATTTCCGCCGACGATTTTTTCAACTATCTCGCCATTCGCGTTGATAATAAATGTAGTGGGTATGCTGGGTATTCCTCCGTAAGCTTTTTGCATCGCACTATCGGCCATAAACACAGGGAAATCGACTTTGTTCTTCTTAACAAAATCCTTCGCCACATCAGGACCGTTATCAACCGATGCGCCAAGTACGACAAGTTTATCTCCGTATGTCTTGTTCAGCTTGATCAGATCGGGAATCTCGCCTACACAGGGAGGACACCATGTCGCCCAGAAATTGAGTACTACCACTTTACCTTTATATGCGGATAAAGTTATTTTTTTACCGGAAGTCACATCAGTCGCCTTAAAATCGGCAGCTAATTTCGACGTATCCACTTTGTCATCTTTCGGCTTATCCTTTTTTGGCTTATTCCAGAATTTTGCCGTAACCAATCCGGTGATAAAAAATATTCCCGCTGTAGCTAATAACACTCCCTTCATCCATCTGCGGTCGATTTTCATAGAATCCTCCTGAAGTATTTGAATCTATGATAAGTATATCATAACACGAAAATATTTCAACTAAAAACTTACTTTTGTCCGGTTCTTCCGTACCTGCCGGGCATACGGCAGTCTCTATTTCGCGTATTTCAATACTATCGACTTGAATTCTTCATAGCTCTTCGATCCAACTACTTTTCCTACTATCGTACCGTCCGTTCCTACAATCACGGTGGTGGGAATTGCGGCGACCCCGCCGTATTGCTGGGTCAGGTTATAATCGCCTATCCCGACCGGATAATTGATATTCATCGACAGCGCGAAATCTTTTACGGCCGCCGCTCCGATGGTATCCACCGATACGCCGATAATCTGAAACTTGTCTTTCATCTCGGACTGAAGCCTGATGAACGCCGGGATTTCCGCACGGCAGGGCGGACACCATGTCGCCCAGAAGTTCACAAATACGACCTTTCCTTTATACTGCGACAGAGAGATATTCTGCCCGTTCAGCAGATTATTGATCGTAAAATCCGGCGCGAGGTTTGCGGCCTGGGCCTGCGGCGCAATATTTGAAGTGACGGACTTGATATACGGCATCAGCAGTTCCTCGAACTGTTCCATCGAACGCGCGCCTACGAACTTCTTCGCGGGATTACCGTCACGGTCGATGATAAAACTGGTCGGTACTCCGGTAATATCTCCGTATCCTTTTTCCATACCCGGAACCTGCATGATGACAGGATACTGGATGCCCGCTTCCTTTACATATCCGACTACGGGGTCTACGGTATTATCTATCGATATGCCGATAATGACAAGATCGTTGGAATACCTGTTCTGGAGCGCAATCAGGTCGGGTATTTCGGCGCGGCACGGGTCGCACCATGTCGCCCAAAAATTGACCAGCACCACTTTTCCGCTGTAATCGGATAGTTTCACGGTTTTTCCCGTCATCAGGTCGACACCCGTGAAATCGATCGCGCTTTTCGCGTCGGCGGGTTTCCCGTTCTCGACAGCGGTTTCAGCCTTCGGGAGGAACGTCGGTATCGCGATAAACAAGGCTATCCCTATCAGGAATATACCGCTGATAATCTCCACAGCCTTCATATGTTTCTTGATCGATTTAAAGAGCGAAAGGAGAGTCTTTGTCGCTACTCCGGTCAGGATAAAAGGAACACCGAGGCCGAGGGAATAGACTATCAGCATGATAACCGCGCCTAACATGTTTCCAGAATCGGTCGCTGTCATCAAAATCCCGCTCAGGATAGGCCCGATACACGGGGTCCATCCCGCGCCGAACACGATACCCATGATAAAAGACGAGATGATCGACGGGTCTTTCTTCGCGTCGGCTTTCATTCTCGCCTCGTAGTTCAGGAACGGAATCGTAATGACCCCCATTACATGGAGAGCAAAGACGATCAGGATCAGCGCGACAGCTCTGTCCACCCATATCCGTACGCCCCCGAGATTATCGAAGATAATATAGAAGACTGACGCGAATATCGTAAAAATCACCGTAAACCCGATAACGAAGAAAATGGAGTTCAGGAGCGCTTTTTTTATGGGTTTTTTATCGGTATCCAGGTCTTTTACCGAAACTCCGGTCATGTACGCGAGATACATCGGAATAAGCGGCAGAACGCATGGGGATACAAATGAAAGTATTCCCCCTCCGAACGCGATCAAAAGATTAACGATACTAAATTCCATGAAAGCCTCCTGTATCATATTAGAGTATTATAATATATAATACCGTTTTCGTCAAGCGGAAGGATGTATTTTATACGGAAAGAATAAATTTTTTCGGACAGGCGGGGGCTGAAGCCTATGCATATGCCGGGGTTATTTTACATCGCCCTCTATTTTGGATGAGAGTTTATTGATATTGAGTACTCCGGTATAGGAGTCTAAAATTGTCCGGTCTAACCCGATCAGTACGCAGTATGAATTGCCGGGACTCGCGGAATAGGCTTTTTCAATCTCATCGGTCGAGAGTATGACAGGAAAGTTGATTTTATTTTCCTTTATTAAGGATTCCATTTTCAGTTTTCCGGTATTTCTCGCTATCCCTATGACGGCGATCTTTCCCTTGTAAGTCTTTTGCAATTCTATGAGACGCTCGATGCGCGCCGATTGCTTGTCATCGTACGGATCCCAGAAATAGAGAAGCACGTCCATTTTTGCAAAACGGGCGAGAGAGATTTCCTTATCGAGTTTCACGTCCTTTGCAGAAAACTCGGGCGCGGTCTGCCCGATCTGCTGCACTACCGTTTCAGCATGCGCTTGAGGTTCGGCAGTTTCTCCGAAAGGAGAATCGTCCGCGTTCGTTTCATTCTCCATAGTAAAAAAAGCGATGAATCCGCCGATCAATACAGTTACCACAGCAATCAGCCACATTCCGGCAGGTGTCTTCTTTTTATCGAAGATCGTCTGCATCTTGGCCTCCTACTTGATAAGTTCCTGGGCTTTCAACGTATCCTTCAGTTTTGCAAGATTATCGGGGGACATTTCGCAAAGCGGTAAACGGAATTCCAACGAATCGATCAGTCCCATCAGAAATGCCGCAGTTTTTACTGGAATGGGATTTGTCTCGATGAACAGGTTGCGGTGGAGCGGAAGCAGGGAGTAATGCATTTTTTTCGCGCCCTCGACATCTCCTTTCTCCCAGAGATTCCAGCAATCGGCAAGCCTTTTCGGTACGATATTCGCGGTGACCGAAATAAAACCTTTTCCGCCGACAGCAAGTATCGGATAATTGATAAAATCCTCGCCGGAAAGGACGGTAAAATCGGGGCCGGTCAGTTCGAGTACTTCCATGACCTGTTTCACACTGCCGGCGGCTTCTTTTAACGCGACAATATTCCTGATTTTAGCGAGTTTCGCTACAGTTGCGGGAAGCATATTCACGCCCGTACGGCCGGGAACATTATAGACCACCATCGGCAGATCGACGGCCTTCGCGATCTCCGTAAAATGGAGGATCAGCCCATCCTGCGTCGGTTTGTTATAGTATGGGGTAATCGAAAGGTGGGCGTCCGCGCCCGCTTTTTTAGCTTCTGCGGCAAGCTCGATCGCTTCCGAAGTGGAGTTCGACCCGCTCCCCGCGATCACCTTCACCCGTTTATTGACCTTCGATGTTACGAATCTCACGATTTCCTTGTGTTCCTCATGAGAAACAGTCGCCGATTCCCCGGTCGTGCCCATCGGCACAATTCCCTGGGTACCGTTGGCGATATGAAACTCAACGAGCTTCTCCAGACTTTCGTAATTCACTTTACCGTTTTTGAACGGCGTTATCAGCGCGACAAACGATCCTTTAAACATGGCTCTCTCCATTCCCCGCTGCGCGGGAATCAGTCGATATTTCTATAAGCTATAATATATTGTATTCACCTTTTCGTCAAGAAATAGAACGAGTTACAAAAATATTTTTCAAAAAACACCGCCGGGAACTTTCTATTTTAATTATGCGGTTTTATAATAAGAAAAGATAATCATTACGCAGGATAAGGGGTAAATAATGAAAAAACGGTCGATCATTCTATTCGCATTCATCGTACTTTTCCTCGCGCCGCTCTACCCGCAGAACCAGAACAGGCTTGTGCTGTTCTTGCCGATGCACAATCTTTCCGAGGCGAAGCTGTCCGAAAAGACCGAAAAGTATTCGCTGATGATATGGAAGTCTCTCTATAACTTCCTGAACATCGTACCGAAACTGGACATCCCGCCCGCCGACGAAATCGGGTCAATGGAATGGCAGACGGAAAATATACCCGAAATCGCGTCGAGCTATCAGGCCGCGTTCGTAATATCCGGCGAGACATTCCTCTCCAACAATTTCCTTGTCATACAGATCTCCCTATGGGACAATCTAAAAAGTACGGCTGTATTGAAGAAGTTATACGTCACAGGTACAGATTACGAACTTCTCGATACTCTCGACCTTATTATCGACGATACGGTCGGAGCGATACTCAATACGCCTGTCCAGATCGCTACATTAAATTTCACCGATATAAGAATCAGCGATAAAACTATGGAGATTCTTCTCAACGGGAAACTACTCACAAAGGTAGGGCAAAGCGGGTTCAGCGAAAAAATGAAGGTGCTTGCGGGACATTCCTACCATCTCGAATTTGTCCTATCGGACGGAAAATCCTTATACACATTGGACGTAATCCCGAAGCCGGGTGAAACCGTCAATATCAGTTACTACGCGCTCCCCGACCCGTTGAAAATGATCGAAGGGGTCTGGTATTATTCCGAGGCCTCGTTCGACAAGGCTGTCCCGCCCGCCGCATACCGTTTCAACCCGGATTATGTGTTGGAATCCGGCACAGTAACCAAAGAAAAGTTCAAGGGAAAACCCAAGGGGGGCTGGACAATTGACTCGGAAAAAAAGACCCTGTCCTTCGACGGCGGCGTATGGGGATTCGATTTCAGGAGTGAAACGACACTTATGCTGACAAACGCATCCGGCTTAAAACTCTATCTGGTTAAGCAGGCGTCGTCAATACAGGCGATGAAAACAGTGCTTGCCGTACAGTTCGGATATACCACGGATGAAAAAATGTTCAAATCCTCACCGCAGGAAGCGGGGATCATCCGTGATTTTATCGATCTTTATCTCGGAAATCTGAACGGGATTCTCTATGAATCCGCTCTAAAAGGGCAGAGTCCCATCAGCGATAAAAACAAGCTCCAGGAATACGCCGAAAGTAAAAGCGTTCAGTATCTGGTTTACGGTGATCTTGCGACAAAAAAAGATGTTCTCAGCGGAACCATCCGCGTATGGTCAACACAGAAAAAAAAGGATGTTTACTCGGAGAAATTTACGGTCAAGAACGGCGCCGACCTATTGATAAAAATAAATAAACTCTGCGGAAATATCAGCGAAAAGGGATTCGGGATAAAGCCCGCCCTCGGTACGCTGTCGTTCCAGATACCGAAAGGTATCTATAAGATAAAAATCTCCGATAAACTGATCTACACCGCCGATTATGAACCGCTGCAGATCAAACTCGCTCTGCCCGCGGGTGCGGTTTATAAGATCATCGCTCGGAACAAGTCGCTTCTACAATTCTATAAGAATAATATTTCCCTGACAAACGGTAAAACCTATCATATCTCCGCTGCCGCGCCTAAACCAGACCTGAAAATCTACGAAAAAGCCCTTCAGAATATCTGGGGAATCTGCTCTAAAGGGGGAAATCCTTATACAAGCGAGGTCTTCCTTAAATTCAGTGAGGGCGGGGTAGTGGACGCCGGGAAGATCAGTTCGGGCGAATTTAAATCGTACGATACCGGGAAATGGGAAATGATCGACGAAACCCGTATGATTATCACAGGAATCGATCCGAAGAAAACCAAAGGTGCCGCGTTCGATAAATCATGGAATTATCAATTCGTTTCGCTGAAAAATTCCTACTATCTATCGTTAAGCGACAAGAACGAAAAGGAGATCGCTGAGCTCGGGCTGATTGCGGATATAAAAATGGTGGTCAACCCCGAAGCAGTCAAGGCGTTGATGAAGAAATTCGCGGGAGTCTGGGGCGCGGGATCTTCGGTAAAATCGGACAAGTTCCAGAATTATTACCGTTTCTCGGCAAACGGTCTATTCGAAGCGGGATTGTTCGAGAAGGGGAAGTTTAAAAAGAAGACTTCCGGAAAATGGAAAATAATCGACAACAAAACGCTTTCATGGACGATCAATAATATGGAGACCGTATTGGATTTTGATTTCACGGAAAACGGGGTAATAAAAATCGCCGGCGATGGAATTAAACTTTACCTGAAACCGGTCAAATGAAAGGTTTAGAACTTTTTTCTAATTTTTTCGCATCCGAGGAGAATTTCCACACAAACGGGTACTATTCCCGCAAGGGCCAAACCCGCGCGTATGCGCTCCCGTACGATTGTTGACGAGATATCGCTTTTCGGGAACACGAACTCCCTGATATACGGGTACTTTTCCCGTATCCCGCGCATATCTTCGTCCCCCCTGCATGCGACCGCGAACTCCGCGATCCGGGACAGTTCGCCGATCCGGTGCCACGTATCCAGTGTCGCGGCCTGATCCGCCCCGATCACGATCACGACCTCCCATTCCGGGTATGCCGTACGCAGCACCCCGGCCGTATCAAACGTATAGGAAGGCTTGTCCCCGGCACAGGAGATTTCTATATCCGAAACATCCATCCGGTCATCGTGCCGCGAGAGGTACACCCCGCTGTATAACGCGGAGAAGTGCCGAAGTTCGGGCGAGTTCTGTTTGAGGTAACCATGTTCTATCAGGAAATCTTTCGCGTCCACCGGGGAAACCGCGCACAGCGCGACACGCGCGAGGAACGCCCTCAACTCCGGTTCGGCGCGGGATTCGACATTCTTATGCGGGGGAACGCGGGTCGGGATATAGATCATCCGTTCCAGCGAAAGCTGTTCGAGCGCGAACCGCCCCAGCAAGATATGCCCGTTATGAGGGGGATCGAACGCGCCCCCGAGGATACCTACACGCATAACGCCTCCGTAATCATGCTATATTCTGCGTTAATTTTTGAAAAATATCAACCCCCGCGCCCGAAAAATAAATTCAATCTATCGCTTTAAAAATACCGGTATTTGTGCTATACTTACGTATATGGTGATATTGTGGGGAGTGCGCGGTTTTCAGGAGAGTCGTATGGGGGACTTCGGGATTGCGAAAGAGACAAGGGCTGCGGGGTATGCCGCGAAACCGGCGGGTAATACTAAACCGCCGCTATTGACGGGTTTCATCATCCTTTCGTCGATTATCGCCGGAAGCGCGCAGGGATGTGTGATGGTCACTCCTTCATCCCAATTATATGAAAACGATCGTACCAATAGCAATATACAGATTCCCCTAATCGGGACAAACAGGGTGCGCACAGAAACAAAAGATGTTCCTTTCTGGAATGGGGAATTCACTGTCGGTATGCGGTAGCCATGAAACCAAAGTTCTAAGGTAATATATTTACACCTTATCATAGGAGGGTTGAATGGATGATTTCAGGATCGAGAAGGTAGCAAAGAAACCTTCTTATTCATTTGAAAAAGTACACATAAAAAAGGGTGCACTCACTTTGGCAATTATTATTTCATTATGTACCGGTTGTGAAAGATTTTTTATGGCAGGAACTCCACCACCGCCACCACCACCTATAGTCAATATCTACGTTAAGCTCTCCTCATTTGATAATGCGACTAACCTGTGGGAGCCTGCGGGAGGAGTTACCAATGCAATCTATGCCGTTGGTGATTTCGGAGGGCTTACAGTCAATGGAGTACAGATTCCAACATGGGATCCCGCCTCTACGGTCGCTCATTTGACTAAAGTCACTTTGGATATATATAAGCTCCAACTGCCAAATAATCTGACAAATGATGCATTTCTGACTTTCAAATTCGTCAATGGTACTCCGGGTTTCGGCGGTACTTGGGCGAACGAAGAGCAGGAATTCACTGATAGTGGACTTGCATTCGAAGGTATTGCCAACCGCACATTGGATATACTTAAGGGTCTGGCTACCAATATCTACATGACCAATGATATCCTTTCTAACGTCGGTGGTACCGCAATGGGATGTATCACTCATTGGAAAGGTGTTGGCCCGACCTATAAATCTACTAATGTTACCTTTAATATTACATTTATAAATAACTTGATAACAAATGTCGTGGGTACGAATATTTCTCCCGGCGATTATGTTTTACTGCATGGATCGTTTTATTATAGCTCATTTGCAGTCACCTCCAACCAAGTACAGGCGGATGACTCTGTTACAATGACATTTCTATACAATGGTGTATCATCCGTAGTTTCCTATTTTGTTTGCCCTTCACAAGGTATAGCCGCCCAACGCGTATATGATAATTATGGTTCTGAGTTTATATATGCTGTTCCGTTCGCACAGTCTGTATCCGGCACGGTTGTTGTAACAAACAGCGGCGCATGGAGAAGTTGGTAACAGGTATTTATCCTTTACAGGAGGGTTGTATGGATGATTTTAAAATCAAGCCCGTGGACAATAATCCCGGAAAACAATCCGCCGATACCGGGAGTAATCATGTTGCTCCCGGTATTCCCCTTGCGGGAGTCCCCGCAACCCCGCGAAGTAATGATTCCCAGTCCGGAACGATCCCCGGTGTCACTGTGACAGACGAGCATGGAACAAGCCGATTCATCCCGCTCCCAGGGATACCCTCCGTCAGGCCGGAATTCCGCGATAATATGGTAAAGCCGGGCAAGCCCCCCAGCGGGAAATAATTTATTCCCCACTTCCTATAAATCAGGGTTCATCCGTGTCCGAACACGGATATTATTCTGATACTGATTATCAGTTAGATATCGGAATTAGACTGCGTAGCAGTTTCATGTTAAAATATCCCCGGAGTATAATATGTTTCTTCCCGTCACTCCCGACGAGGTAAAAAAACTCGGATGGGACGCCCTCGATATCATCATTGTCACCGGGGATACCTATATCGACAGCCCCACATTCGGCGCGGCGCTCATCGGGCATCTGCTTGTCGACGCCGGATACCGTGTCGGGATCATCGCCCAGCCGTCGTTGGACGACCCCGCTGATATCGTTCGTCTCGGCGAACCCAAGCTATTCTGGGGCGTGACAGCGGGAAGCGTCGACTCGATGGTCGCGAACTATACCGCGCTGAAAAAGTTCCGCAAGTCCGACGATTACACTCCCGGCGGGCAGAATAACCGCCGTCCCGACCGCGCGTCGCTCGCCTATACCAATCTGATCCGCCGTAATTTCAAATCGACCGTCCCGATAGTCCTCGGCGGTATCGAGGCCAGCCTCCGGCGTATCGCGCATTACGATTTCTGGGACAACTCCGTCCGCCGTTCAATCCTGTTCGACTCCAAGGCGGATATCCTTCTCTACGGGATGGCCGAGACATCGGTTCTCGCACTTGCGGCGGCTCTGCGCGATCACGCAGAATGGCGCGGGATTCCGGGTTTGTGTTATATATCAAAGGATATCCCTCCCACTGCGCTCGAACTGCCGTCCTACGAGGAAGCCAAGGCCGATAATGAGAAGTTCCTTCGGATGTTCCGCGATTTTTATTCAAATAACACCCCCGGCGGAAAAACCCTCGTACAGCGCCATAACGACCGTTATCTCGTACAGAATCCCCCGTCCCCGCCCCTGTCCGGCGACGCACTCGATAAAGTCTATGAATCCGGGTACGAGTATGACGTGCATCCGAAATACCGGAAGATGGGCGAGGTTCGCGCGCTCGATACAATACGTTTCTCAGTCACCGCACATAGGGGATGCTACGGCGAATGCTCGTTCTGCGCGATATCGATGCACCAGGGCGCGGCGGTATCGTCACGGAGCGCTGACTCGATCGTCCGGGAGGTCACACGCCTCAGCCGACTGCCGGGATTCCGGGGGGTAATCACCGATATCGGCGGGCCGACCGCCAATATGTACGCGTCCTATTGCCGGAACCATCCCGGCGTGCAGTGCGGCAAGCGTCTCTGCCTGTACCCGTCGAAATGCCCCCAGCTCGAGACAGGGCAGGGCGGTCAGGCCGCGCTTCTCCGGAAACTCCGCAAAATTCCGGGTATCAAACATATCTTTATCGCGTCGGGAATCCGTTACGATATGATACAGGGCGATACCGTGCACGGCGGGGAGTACCTCCGTGAAATCGTCGCGCACCATATCTCCGGGCAGATGAAGATCGCGCCGGAGCATGTCAGCAATAAGGTACTGACGCTCATGCGGAAGCCCGAAGTGAAAAAGAGTCTCGCCGATTTCAGGAAATCGTTCGAGCAGACGACCCGCGAATGCGGAAAGGAACAATTCCTGACTTATTACTTCATCGTGGGGCATCCTGGGAGCGGTATGGAGGAGGAGACCGAACTCGCGCGGTATGTGTCGAACGAGCTGAAGCTCAATCCGGAACAGGCGCAGATTTTCACCCCTACTCCGTCGACATGGTCGAGCGTGATGTACTATACCGGAATCGACCCGTTCACAGGCGGAAAAATCCATGTCGAGCGGGATATAAAGCGTCTCGACGAGCGGAAGGGTAGGATTACGGGAAATCCGATAAAAAGAAAGCGATAGAGATTTACTTACCGGCTCTCATAAAATTGATATTGAGCTCAGGATCGTTTTGTCCGATATGCCACAGAGACACAAAGACCGCAGAGAAAACCGGAATTGGAAGTATATGAAGGAAATAAACGAATTAAGTCATGAAATCATCGGGTATGCAATAGAAGTACATAAAAATTTAGGTCCCGGTTTATTAGAATCAATATACGAAAAAGCGATGATTTTTGAACTAAAATCAAATAATGTTAGGTTTGTTTCTCAGGCAATTATCCCTGTATTTTATAAAAATCAAAAGATAGGCGAACATCGATTAGATCTATTAATCGAAGATACTATTATCGTGGAATTAAAATCTGTTGAATGATTCGATCCGATCTTCGAAGCACAACTGTTATCATATCTAAAGATTGCCAATAAAAAACTAGGTCTTCTCATCAATTTTAATTCACGTTTACTGAAAGACGGTATTAGCCGAATAATTCTCTAGTTCACTTTTTACTCTCTGTAAACTCTGTGCCTTTGTGGCAAACTTTTATTCTAATATCTCCCCAAGTGCGGCGAATAGTTCATCAACATCGGCCTCGCCGATCGTGAACGGCGGCACGAGCCGGAGCGTATTCTCCCCGCACCGCAGGACGCAAATCCTCCGTTCCAGCAGCTTCGTCATCAAATCGCCCACATCTATCCCGTTCAGGTCAATCCCTGCGACCAGGCCCCGAATCCGGACTTCGCCTATCACATCGGGAAAATTCGTCTTCAGTTCGTACGCCTTCGAGTTGATATATTCCGACATCTCCGCCACCCGGTCGAGCATCTTATCGTCCATCGCGTTCATCACAGCGATACCGGCGGCGCATGCGGTGTAGTTCCCGCCGAACGTGGACATATGCAGACCGGGCGATATCATCGCGGATATCTCGTCGCGGATATGCGCCGCGCCGATGGGGATACCGTTACCGAGCGCCTTCGCCAACGTGATCATATCCGGTTCGAGTTTGTACCACTGGTAGCCGAACATCTTCCCCGTCCGCCCGATTCCCGTCTGTACCTCGTCGACTATTATATAAGCGTCGTGCTTCTTCGCGAGCAGTTTCAGTTCGTCGACAAACTCCGGCGTCATGATCCGCACTCCGCCCTCGACCTGCACGGTTTCGATAAATACCGCGGCGACCTTATCGTCGAACTTCGACCGCAGGGATTCGATATTATTGAATTCGATATGTTCGATATCCGCGAGAAGCGGCTCGAAACCCTTCCGGTACTTCGGCTGTCCTGTCAATGTGATTGTCGCGATCGTCCGGCCGTGGAACGACCCCTCCAGCGCGAGGAGCTTCGTTTTACCGGGCGACTTCTTGAGCGCGGCGTATCTCGCCACCTTGAGCGCGGTCTCGTTCGCCTCAGCCCCGCTGTTCAGGAAAAACGTCTTACCGGGGAACGATTTCGCAGATATCAGCTTCGCGAGCTCCGCCTGCTGGGGTATGACATAGACATTCGATATATGCTGGATCGTGTCGATCTGGCGCTTGACCGCCTCGTTGACACGTTCGTTACAGTGGCCGAGATTGACGACCGCGATACCCGCGGTGAAGTCGGTGTAACGGTTCCCGGACTCGTCCCACAGGTAATGGTCCTTCGCCTTCACGAACGCGACGGGCTGCCGTTTGATAAACGGGATCAGGGTGTCGTCGGAGTCCTTCATAAAATCGCTCATAGGGGTCTCCTCAATATTGTGCCGGATATTGTAACATTATTGATTATCGGAATCAAGCTGGCGAAGGATATATTTTTCACTTGACGGGATTCGTTTTTGGTTATATAGTAATCCGTCAAGGAGGAACGTATGCCCGAACCTACCCTCGCCCTTATCCTCGGCCCTATGTTCGGCGGGAAAAGTACCGAGCTTATGCGGCGGATCGAACGCGCGAAGCTTGCCAAACGGAATATCGTCGTCATTAAGCCGAAGCTCGACAATAGGTACTCGTCGAACGAGGTGGTCACGCACTCCGGTATCAAGGCCGCATGCGAGGTTCTCCCGAACACGCTCGATTTCGAGAGTTTCGCCCGATTGCATAACGGACTTGCGGGTATTTCGGATATATTTATCGACGAGGCGAATTTTTTCAGCGGGCTATACCCGTTCTGTTTTCAACTGATGCGGAAATCGGTGAATATCGCCGTATCCGCGCTGAGCGGGGATTTCCGGCTCGGGCTGATCGGGGAGACACATACCCTGCTCCCGCTCGCCACAGAGATCGTGCTTCTCCCGGCGGTATCGCCCCTGAGCGGTGCGGACGCATATTACAACTCGTACTCCGGGCCGACTGTCGACGGGAATATCGCGGTCGGCGGAAAGGAATGCTACGAGACCCTGACATTCGGCGAATGGGTGACGCGGAATAAAAAATCAGAATAGGAACGGTATTAGCGCTTTCCGTTTCGCGGGATAATCCGGGAAATTCGCCTTATACCACTTATGGTGCGAGAACGCGCGCGGAGCGAGGTTCGCCGCAGTCCAGAACAGGAATGTCCATCCCGCGATCGACCATGTCATCACAGCCCATCCCAGCCAGATAATCATTTCACCGAAGTAGTTCGGGCACGTAATCACTTCGTATAATCCCCCGCGCGGAATTGTATAACCTTCGGGATTCTCGCGTTTCAGCCGCAGGATAACCGAGTCGGCCCAACGGTTGATGATATACCCGGCGATAAAAAGCGCCGCCCCGATGATGAAACGCGGGTCGACGAACCATCCGGCGGAGTAGCTTTCCACAGGCGCCGCGGAAAAAAGCCACCGCCCCTGCAGGTATGTATTCAGCATATTGAATATCATCCCGAACAGGACGACTACCAGCGGCATCTTTTTACTCCTGCTGAGGAGGAACGGGTAGATAAAAGCGCGCTCGGCGTAATGGGTCTGCCAAAGGATAAGCAGGACTACCGGTACGAGATCGTGACGGGTTCCGGTGAAGAAATAGAACAGCATCATCAGCGGCGCGGGCGATTCCATCAGGATCCACCCAAGCCGGTTCCCGAGCGCAGGGCCCCATCCCGGACGGATATAACGTCCGTAGGGCGCTGAGAAAAAGAACAACATAATAAACACCACAGCCCCAAGTCCGATAAACCCGTAGGCGATCCCGTGATAGATCAGTATCTCGTCCATTATGCCTCCATTGGATATCCATGCAGATTACGCAGACATCGTCCTCGAACGTGTTCCCGCCGCGGAAACGAATTCGATCCTTTACCGGTACCGCAGGGGCGGAATTATTTTTCTTCTCAAGTATCGGTATAAGGTGTTCGGAACCAAAATCAGAATTTTCAGAAATTGGAATATGTTTTTTGAATATTGACAGCTTCGGCAAGACCGCCGGTATAACGAAATAGTTTAAAATGTGAATAGATAGGACTTCCATACGGAAAACATTTATGTTATAATAATTGGGGATTACTCAGGAGGATTACTATGAAAATCATAAAATATACCGGAATTTTCTTTCTCGCCATTTCCATTGGAAGCTGTACCACTCAACAGCCGTCCGGAAACAGCACAGTTCCGCCCGCAATAACCAAATCTACCCTCAATGTCACGGTTAAGCTCGGGGGCGCGGGATGGAATGTGAGCGCGCTGACAAACGTCGGGCTGGTGCTTGTCCCGATGACAAACACAAACATATCGCTCCTCAACGACCGGTTCGATTGGTCGAATAAAGTAATGCATCTTTCAGCAATAGCGTCTTTTTCCTACAGCTTTACGAATATTATAAAGAATCTCGCGCCGGCGGGGGCGGAAAATACGGATTGTTTATTTTCAAGGATACGAATATGAACGGGGATTTTGACCCCAGTATCCTTTCAGGCGACTCCCAGCCTGTAAGTTCCACAAATTTCGTTATCGACGGGGCATCCGCCTATAGTGTAACGTTCCAGAAGATACGCGCGACATTCATTGTCACGCTTCCCGGCACCAACTCGGGGAAACCGTATGCGCTCTATCTCGACCCCAGCCCAATTCTACTTTCCTCATACCCAATACTGTTCACTGAAAAAGTATATGGCGGCACTATTCCTTCCAGCAACTCGCTGGCGGTTACCAATGTCCAAACTTATGATGCGCCTGTTACTTACTATATTGCATGTCATGTCGATATAACCAACACTCTCGCCAGAAATTCGGGGTATGATTGGGAAGGGCATTACGATAACATTTTATCGATCCCTATTACCCGTACGATATCGCTAACCGATCCGAATATTATCACATTCGATGTCAGTGTGATCCCGTAACCGCTATGGAGGCTTATTTACATCTGCGCGATAAGTATTGAAGCACTCCGTTTCCCGGCGCATCCTTTCGGTAAAATATTTGCATCAGGTATTGAAACCACGCAGGAGGATCATGATGCGAAAGATATTATTATCTGTTTTTATTCTGCTCACCGTCCTATCGGGCTGTGCGAAGCCTCCGCTGAAAGCAAGCGGTACTGACATGGTAGTGAACCGTCTGGTGCCGGGCACCTATAAGGCAAACCTCGATCTGAATCTGAAAATGGAGGATTTCACTGTCCTCGGGTCTGTCAGCGGTAAGGGATCTGCGCTGGAGGTTTATAACGGCAAGGAGTTTGTCTTTATCGCGGATAAAAAATTGGCGTACTTCGGGGATGAAAGCGTCATGTTCGGGTTCACTATGAAGGCCGGGAATGCCTCATCGCCGTCGTTCGGAAAAGCGGAAGAGTTGGCGGCGCGCTCGGCGCTTTATAACGCCATGCTGGTATACCCCACCGCCGATTTCATCATATTCCCGCATTTCAGTTTCGAGTACGACCGCGCGGCGGAGTACAACAGTCAGGGTTCGGCGATCATCTGTTATACGAATAAGATCACCGCGACCGTGTACGGGAAGGCGATCCAGCTGAAAGCGCCGTCCGGGGGAAATTAAAGGAGCGCGGGGTGAAATATATTATTATCATTCTTCTTTTCATCGTTCCGGCATCCCCCCTGTTTTGCGGGGACTTCATGAATCCCGTGCCCGGCGGGAACGATTTCCTGAATCCGGATTATACCGCGGCCGAGGCGGCGAAAAAATCGAAAGCGCAAAACATGCCCGGCAGCGCACACGAGGGGATTTTCGCCGCGCTGGGGTTCGATTTCATCAATACAGCGCCGAATGTGTTCTTTGAATTCTGGAGCCGGAATTTCGCGGTGGATATCTGGATCTACGGGCACCGGTATTCCTATTTATCCACGTCATATAACTACTACACTCATGGATATGAGACTTATGCCTATTATATAACCGGGGTTTCGTTCGGTGTGGAGGCGAGGTATTTCTTTATCACAGGGGTTTTCGCGCCCAGCGTGAGTGTCGGGATTTCCCCCGACATAGTGGGATCGTTAAACTTCGGACTGAACGCACGGGCCTCCGTGAGAATCTGCCCGGCTTATTTTCTTTTCATCGAGCCGTTCGCGGGAGCGCATCTGACTCTCGGAAACCCCGTGTATTTCCAGACGGGATTGATGCTGGGATTCAAGCTGTAATGCCGAATGAATGACTATTCCCCCGCGCCGACAAGCTGGTCTTTATAATCCCTCAGCAGGATAAATTTATACCCCTTGGACATGATCACTGGCATGGCGATCTTCAGCCCCTCCAGCGTGTTCCGTTCGGGAAAGTTCATATGCATGAGAATGATCGCGCCGGGCTTCGTCCCTTTTATCAGGCAATCGGCGATCTTTTTCGCGGTCGACGACTGATCGAAATCGTAGGTAAACAGGTTGAACGATACCGCTTCGTAACCCAGTTCCTTGACTATCGCCAACGCGACGTTATCGCACACAGCGGTGCCGGGACGGTAGAACAGTACTTTTTTCCCGGTGACCGCCTCGATTTTCATCGCGGAAAGCTTCACCTCGTCCACCACCTCGCCGGCATCCTTCGTCCCCTTCACCCCGTAGTGCTCATTTCCAGTCACCACGCAAGGCTTGTGGTATAGTCCGTGGCTTTCTATCTCGAATAACGGATTCGCGGCCAGTTCCGCGAATATCGCGGGGTTCGCGTCGATCCACCGCGCGTTGATAAATAAGGTCGCCGGGATTTTTTTCTCGATCAGGTAATCGATAAGTTCCTTATCGTACTTCGATCCTTTCGGGCCGCCGCACGCGTCGAGGGTAAGCGCCATTATTTTTTCTTTAGTGTCTATTTTTAATTTCACGCCCGTGATATACGCGCCGCTCACCTTCGGTTTCTTATCCTTATATTTCTCGACAATGGATTTTTTCAGCATCTGATAATCCGCTTTTTCTGCGGGCGTTTCCCCCGAAAGGATTAAAAACGGCATAAAAAGTAATAATATGAAATAACGCATCTCGTCTCCTTATACTATTTGTTCCCGCAGTTTTTTTAGTTTTTCCATATGGGCAAATTCTCTGTCGGCGAGACTGCCGAACGCCGATGCAAGTTTCGGTAACGGGGTATGTTTCGCGAGCGACCGGTAAAATTCCACCGCGTCGTTCTCGTGCGCGATAGCCCGTTCGATTACCTCAGTCAGGTCTGATACGGAGTCTATTCCCACACTGCCGGGATGAGCGTTGGGATATCCCTCCGGTAATCCCTCGGCCTTCTCGGGAAGCTCCTGCTTCTCCGCGCCTGCCAATTCTTCCAGTTCCCGGTGATGCCTGAGTTCGTCGTCCGCCAACTCGCGGAACACGGCGCATACGGATTCATTCTCGAATGTGCATGCGAAATTCTCATAATCGCTGACACTGCTCTTCTCGAACTCGAGCGCCAGCCGGAGCGCGAAGCGTTCAACCGTACCGGGTTTCCATTCGGTATCCGCGGGCGCAGCCTTGATAATCCCTTCTTTTCCGGCAAGTGTCGTATAGAGCAGGATTCCGCCGAAAACGAGGAAAAGAACGGCGGCTGCGATTTTTATCACTTTCTCCGGAAGCACCGATTTGAGAGCTGAACCGACCAATGTCGCGATCAGTGTCGATACCACCAGCGCGAGCGACGCGCCGATAAACACCGACCACGGGGATTTCGACCCTGCGGACGCGGCGAGCGCGGTCAACTGCGTCTTATCGCCCAATTCCGCTAAAAATACCAGCGCAAACGTACTGAATAAAAGTTTCCAATCCATATCACCCTCCGAACGCTATTTTAGAAGCTCCGCGATAGCCGAAAATCCGGCAGTTACCGCTATATCGTAAGGCGTTTTATCGTGAAAGTTTTTTTGTGACTTATCAAGCCCCTTAGAGAGAAGAAATCCCACAGTGCCGTAGTTCCCGCACCCCGCCGCGACATGCAGGAGGTTTTCATTCAATGCATCGATGCCGTTTACAACCCCGCCATGATTCGCAAGGTACTTCACCGCGTCGTTCTTCGCACGGAGCACGGTATAGAATATAGGAGTCCATCCTGTTTTATCCTTCACCGACGGATTTGCGCCCTTCGAGATCAGCATATCGATCGTGAAAACATCGCCGTTATATGCGGCGTAAAACAAAGGAGTCCAGCCGTACGCATCCGGCGTATTGATACTCGCCCCGTTTTGCAGAAGAATATCCGCGATACCGGTAAAACGGTACTTGACCGCGATATGAAGCGGAGTGAGTTTATCATGATCCGCCGTGTCCTGTCTGATTCCCATCGATAGAATAAGCGTCACAGCGTCGGAAAACCCCGCTTTTACCGCATAACTAAGCGGCGTCCATTCCTTCTTATCCTTCGCCTCGAGCGCACCTTTATTGCTGCAAAGCAGTATCACAGCAGGATGCATTTTATACTCGGCGGCATAATGAATGGTGTTCTTCCCGGCGCTGTCTGCCGCATACAGTCCGGCGTTTTTCTCCGCGAGCATGAAGAACGTATTCGTATACCCTCCGATGATCGCGTGATGGATACAAAGCCGTCCAGCGTTATCCGGCGAGGTAAAGGATGCGCCTTTCGAGTTCAGGAGTAACGCGGCGTCCAGATTACCGAAATGGCACGCCAGATGCGCCGCCTGCTGGCCGTACATATCCGCCGTATTCACAGGAACTCCCGTCGCAAGCGCTTTCTCAAGCCCGTTCGTGTCCCCTATCGCGGCATACCAATGCATTTCCGACGATTTATTTTCACTGACATATAAGTCAATCGGGGTTTGCCCCATAACGTTAGTCGCGGAGGGGTCTGCGCCGTTTTCGATCAGGAGTTTGCCGGTGGTAAAATTCCCCCTCCATGCCGCGAGATGCAGAGGGGTATCGCCGTACTCCGCCTTCGCCCCCGTTTTCGCGCCCTTCACGATCAGGTATTCCGCGATCTCGGGGTAGCCGTAGAACGCCGCATAATGCAGGGGCGTCCAACCCTTGTGGTCGGCGTCGTTTACACCCGCGCCCTTCTCGCAAAGTCCCTTCACTATCAGCAGATTTCCCGCCTCGACCGCGTCATGCAGGGGAGTTTTCAGAAAAATATCCTTCGCCTTGACATCCGCGCCCTTTTTTATCAGCAGATTCGCTATCCCGGCGAAACCGTGCGACGCCGCGATATGCAGGGCGGTTTCGGAACCGCGCCGTCCGCAGAGCGTGTTCACTCCCACACCTTTAGATAAAAGAAATTCCATGAGCGGGAGATAGTTCTTTTCTGCGGCGTAGAAAAGCGGCGTGATCACTGTCACCTCGCGGGTCTCGTAATACGCGACTATCTGATAATTCAGGTCCGCTCCCTTCGCCGCGAGCGCCGTCACCCATTCAGTATCGCCCTTGTCGCACGCCTGAATCAGTTCCTGATTGATACCCGGATACGCCTGTACGCCGATAGCCAGAAAGAATAAAAATAGTAATGCATATTTCATATTAAGCCTCGCAGAAGCGAATATTATATCGGGCGTCCCGTTTCCTGTCAACGTGCTGCGCATACTAATCCCGATATCAAGCGGATGCATAGGATAAGGACATAGCCCATGTTCGGATATTTTACTCCAATATCAGCGTTAGCCACCGCACATGGCTAAACCCATTACCGCAGATATTGTATCAGTCATAGTTCGGCAAGCTCACTATGACATATCACTCGCATCACGGGTTGTCAACGGGTAACTACGGTACTTATTGCGAGGGCATACCGTCATGCAAAGGTGCTGTACACACTAACGGCAGACTTTATAAACGTCGCAGGCTAAGCATTCATCCGTTCGCGCTTTTACGTAATGGGGTTAGCCCGCGCAACGGTCGGGGCTAGCGTGCGCAGCACCCATGCAATGGCTCTCCCGAAACGGTAACTTTTTGTTCATATCCTCAACACGGGCAATATTTCAATTTTACCATTCAGCCGGAGATCGGGTCTAGCCGCCATGCAATGGCTCTCCCGAACGGGGAACTTTTTGCTCACATCCTCAACACGGGCAATATTTCAATTTTACTATTCAGCCGGAAATCGGGTCTAGCCGCCATGCAATGGCTCGCGTATGTCGTCCAAAAATGAGGACAGCCGCCTGACCTTGATCGAAATATCCGACTCGAAACGTTCGTAAAATATCTTATTTTTCTGCACCGGGTTGATTTTTATCGGGTGCTTTCCCGTTCCGATCAGGGTCAGCACCTTTCCGGGATCGACCTTCGAGTACTTCGAGAACGAGATCTCGATCCATTGCCCGATCTCGATCAGCGACTCGATCCCCATCTCGCACGCTTTAATCTTCATCCGCGATATCTCGAAAAGGGTCGCCACTTCGTCCGGGACGCGCCCGAAACGGTCGGCGAACTCGGCGGATAATTCACGGATATCGCTCTCGTCGCGCACGGAGAGCACCTTTTTATAGACTTCCATTTTCAGCGACGGTTCGGCGATATACTCGTCGGGGATAAACGCGTGATAGTTCAGGTCGATCAGGGTATCGGTCACAGCCTTGAACTCGCCCTTGAGGCGCTGGATTTCCTCGCGGAGCATCCGGATATACGAATCGTACCCGACCGCCGCGATATTCCCGTGCTGTTCGCGCCCGAGGATATTCCCCGCGCCGCGTATTTCGAGGTCTTTCTTCGCAATCTGGAATCCCGCCCCGAGGTCGGTGTATTCGTTGATAACATAGAGGCGTTTCTGCGCCTCCTCGGTCAGCACCCTGTCCTTCGGGAATAGGAAGTATGCGTATCCCTGACGTTTCGCGCGGCCGACTCGCCCCTTGAGCTGATAGAGCTGGGATAGGCCGTAACGCTGGGCGTCGCTGATGATGATCGTGTTGGAGTTGGGGATATCCAGCCCTGATTCGATGATGGTCGTGCACACGAATACGTTGTAATGCCCCTTCACGAACCCGAGGAAAGCCTCGTCGAGCTGTTCCTCCTCCATCTGGCCGTGCCCTATCGCGACTTTCGCTTTCGGCACCATCTTCTCTATGGAATAAGCGTACTCAGGGAGACGCTTGATGGAATTATGCACGAAATAGACCTGCCCGCCCCGGTCGAGCTCCCGTTCGATAGCAAACTTCACCACTTCGCCTGAATAATCCGCAACCTGTGTCTCTATCGGGATACGCATATCGGGCGGGGTCTGGAGAAGCGATATATCCCGGATGGACGACAACGCAAGGTTCAGGGTACGCGGTATCGGCGTCGCCGACAATGATAGGAAGTCCACATTCGGGTGACGTTCCTTCAGGTTCTCCTTATGCTCCACCCCGAACTTGTGCTCCTCGTCGATAATCACCAGTCCCAGCGAATGGAACGCGAAACTATCGGAGAACAGGATATGTGTCCCGATAATGACGTCGAGTTTATGCTCCTTCAGTTCTTGCTTATAACGGGTCACGTCGCGGCGCGGGGTAAAACGCGATACCGAAGCTATCTTTACGGGAAAGCCCTGAAAACGTTCGGTGAACGTGTAGTAATGCTGTTCGACCAGCACGGTAGTCGGCGCAATCAGCGCGACCTGCATACCGTCCATCACGGCCTTAAACGCCGCGCGCATCGCTACTTCCGTCTTCCCGAACCCGACGTCGCCGCATAACAGGCGTTCCATCGGTTTCTGGCTTTCCATATCCTTCTTGATCTCCTCGAGCACCCGAACCTGATCGGGGGTCTCGATATATTCGAACTGGTCCTCGAATTCCTTCTGCCACCCGGTATCGTCGCCGAAACGGTGACCCTGCAGTTCCGCGCGTTTCGCATAGATCGCGATGAGCTTCCGCGCGAACTCCTCGACGCTTCTCTGTACAGCGTCGCGCTTCTTCGCCCAGCTTTTACTCCCGATTGAGTCGAGGTGCGGTTTCGCGACGCCCGCGCCGATATATTTCCCGATCATTCCCGCCTGTTCGAGCGGCGCGAACAGCTTCTCGTTATCGGCGTACTCGATCAGGATATAGTCCTTCTCCTTGCCGAGCACGTTGATACGCCGGATACCCCGGAATACCCCGATGCCGTGATTGAGATGCACCACATATTCGCCCTCAGCGATATCCTCGACACCCTCGAAGAACGAATCGATCTGGCGGATACGTTTGCGGAACAGGCGCTTCTTCCCGCTGACGTCGCTTTCGCTGTACACCCGCCATATTTCACCGTCACCGGTCGTCAACTCGAACCCCGTCTCGATATTAGCGACGACGATCAGAGTATCTTTATCCCCGGGGAGGGTGTCGCCGGGATAAATGACCTTCGGGTCGGACTTCCGCATGATTTTTTCCAGCCGGAGCGCAAGGTCTTCATATTCCGCGAAGATAAATGTTTTTTTACGGTTTCCGTCGCGGGAACTCTCCTCCAGGAAGCGTACGAAGCTGGAAAACCCTCCCTCAAGTACCGACGGGTGACGGACGTTCAGAGTAATCGCCTCAGCGGCGGGATTATCAGTCAGTTCGATGATTTTATCGGGGTTCATGTCCTCGAAACGGTTCAGAATATACTCAGGCGGGATATCCTCCGGCATATATCGGGAATATTTATTATATATATCCTCGCCCGTCCGTATCCAATTGTCCGGGAGCACTACCGCAGACGGGTATGCCGAGTATGCGGTCATCCCGTCCGTACGGGAATAAAACTCCGGAAAGCGGGAATGCATGACTGTATCGTCATACTCCCCGTCGGGTATGTCTTTCTCCTTCCATAAGGAAAACTCCGACGCGGGGATGATGGATAATTCGGGAATTTCATCGATTGACTTCTGTGTGACCGGATTGAATACGCGGATCGACTCGATCTCGTCGCCGAACAGGCTGATCCGCACCGCGTCCTTGAAATGCGGCGGGAAGATGTCGATGATATCCCCGCGGATGGAAAAACACCCCGGTTCGGTAACCTTATATTCGCGGATATAGGAAAGCCCCGCGAGCGTCCGGGCAAGTTCCGCCGGATCTTTGGTCATCCCCGTTTTCAGGTTGAGGATACTTTTATCGAGCGCGGCCTTCGGGGGAAGTTTTCGCAGGAGGGATTCCAATGTCGTGACAATAATTAGGGGTTTATCGGTATTCGCCATCCGGAAAAGCGCGCTCATCCGGTCGGCAAGTTTATCCGCCGAGGGGAAAATATTTGTGAACGGGATAACGTCGATATCGGGAAAAAACAGCACCCGGTCTTTTTCGAGCGTTTTCGCGGTCTCGAATACCCCTTCCGCCTGAATTTCATCGACAGCGGCATAAATAGCGGTATGCGTATTCGACAGCACGGACAGCAGGAACGGGATGACCCCGAGCGGTGCGCGGAGATTCGTGACGCGGTTCGAACCAAGATTCCCAAGCAGGGATTCCCATTCGATATGATCGCGGATGGTTTCAAAAAGGGGGCTTTTCATGAAAAATCCGGTTTAAATATTCGTAAATTTCACATTAGTAATATTGCTGGGTTTACTCAGTAAATTATATTCGTAAGAATAAGCTTTTATCATGAAAAAGTAATCGTAACCGACTTCGAGGGGAGTATCGTCCACCTCGCGCAGGATAGTATACACGATTTTTGTAGGCTGTGTCATCGTTATAATCCCGTTCCAGATTGTCGGTTTATTCTGCAAACCGTCGCTGTTGGGATATTTCACTCCCTTATCGGCAAGCAGATTATCGCGCGTGTCGGAAACATAAACCCAATACCCTGTGATATAAGCCTCATCGTTCATAGCCCAGAATTGCAGCCTGATCTTATTCGACACTACCGTAGCGGTTAACGCGAGCGGGGGTTTTAGGTCGCGAATCGGCTCCGGGGCTTCAATCCCGCAGGCGGTAAGCCCGGAAAGAACAAACAGTCCCACAGTAAACAGAGTGAATATGTTCCGTTTTTTCACTTTTATACCTTTTTCATCATTGTTTCCTCGGCAGAAATCCCGCGTTTGCGCTGTACGTATCCGGGAAAACATTTTTTCTTCTCTCATATTTCCGTCCCGCTAAAACGTCACGTTCGTCGGGTTACTGGGCATACTATACACAGAAGTATTCAGGTTGTAGCCGTATGCCCTTACATGAATATAATAGGACTTCGCGCCGATAAGCGGCCTGTAATTTGTATCGTTTGTCAGAAAAAAAGTGAACTTTTTCGATTCGGTCATAGCGACCTGCCCGCCATATGTCGGGAAGTTCGTCAAGCCGTTAAAACTGGGAAGCGCCCGGTAGGAGCCTGCCCGCGCCGCCAAATCGGAAAGGTTATCGGCAAAATAAAGCTGAAAACCCTCGAAATAAGTTTCATCGTTAAACGCCCAGAAGACGATACGGATGGTCTTGTTGGTAACCCAGTTAGTCGTACCGCTTACCTGATAGGCAATATTTGTGACCCTCGCCGTCAGCCCCAAAGGGGTGTTCAGGTCGATCACTGAATTAATCGCCTCGACGCCGCATGACGCAAGCAATAGTATGATACAGAACGCGGCAAACCTTTTCATAGTACCGGCCTATTGCATCTGTGTGAGCGATAACCGTTTCTTTTCATCGATGCTGTCCACTTTTACTTTCAGGACATCGCCCATCTTGAATATATCTCTGGGATTTCCCCTCTGGGTCATCCGGCTCTTATGGAGAAGCGCCGATTGTCCGGGAGCTAATTCTACGAATATACCGTAATCTTCAATACGTACGACGGTTCCTTCCATTTCATCGCCGACCGAAAGCCCGAACGCAAGTTTCTTTACCATATCGGCGGCAAATTCAAGTTTCGAAGCGTCTTTGCTGTAGATCATGACCTGCCCGTCTTCTTCTATCGAAATATCGGTCTCGGAAAGCTCGGTAATCTTCTTGATATACTTTCCGCCTGGCCCGATTACCGCGCCGATCTCGCTCTGCGGTATCGTCAGTACTTTCACCTTAGGCGCGCTTTCGCTTACGGTCTCACGGGAATGATCGATCGCCTTATCCATTATCCCCAGTATATGCATACGTCCGTCTTTCGCCTGCTGAAGCGCTTCGCTCATGATATCGCGGGTGATGCCTATCGTTTTTACATCCATCTGGAACGCGGTGATACCGTCTTTGGTACCGGCGACCTTAAAATCGATATCGCCGTGATGGTCTTCCAGTCCCTGAATATCGGACAGGATGACATATTTACCGGTCGACTTATCCCATACCAGACCCATCGCAATACCCGCGACAGCCGCCTTAATCGGGATACCCGCGGACATCATCGCAAGGCTGGTGCTGCACACGGTAGCCATCGACGACGACCCGTTGGATTCGAGCACTTCGGATACCATCCGGATGGTATAAGGGAATTCAGTGAGCGTCGGGAGAAGGCTCTCGATCGCGCGTTCTGCGAGACGGCCGTGACCGATCTCGCGGCGTCCGGGAGGGCCCATCCGCTTGACTTCGCCCACACTGAACGAGGGGAAGTTATAATGAAGCATAAAATTCTTGGTGACTGTTTCTTCGGCTTCGATAGTATCGATATATTGCACATTATCGACCGCTCCGAGGGTGATAATACCCAAAGCCTGCGTCTGTCCGCGTGTAAATAACGCCGAACCGTGTACGCCGGGGAGAATATCCAGATCGATCGTGATATTCCGGATATCGGTGGACTTACGTCCGTCCGCGCGCACTCCTTCGCCGAGTATCTGCTCGCGTACGATCTTTTCCTCGAGTTCCTCGAGATAAGCCTTCGCCTCTTTATACTCTGGGCTTTCCTTTGTGATTTCAAGCTTCTCCAGCGATTCCTTACCCGCCGCTTTAACATTAGCCGCACGGCGGAGTTTATCGGCGTCGGAGTTGACCTTTTTCATCGCGGGGTACGCGATATCGAATATCTGCTTCTTTTTCTCTTCGGTTAGTAAATCCTCTGCCGGCTTATAATCGAACTTCACCGGCTTGATTTTATCCACCAGTTCCTCGATTAAACCGATAATCTCCAGGTTGGTATTATGAGCAAGTTCGAGGGCGCCGAGCAGAACTTCCTCGGATACCATCTTCGCACCGCCCTCCACCATACAAACGCCCTCACGGGTACTGGCTGCCACAATATCGAGCTGTGAATCTTTTATTTCATCGAACTTGGGATTGACAATGTAGTTTCCGTCCTTATAGACGACACGGCTTCCGCCGACAGGCCCCAGGAACGGAATCTTCGAAATTGCGAGCGCGGCGGACGCGCCGTTGATACTCAAAGTATCCGGGGGAGTAACCATATCGCTGCAGAGCGTATTAGCGACAACCTGCAGCTCATGAAAAAATCCTTTCGGGAATAACGGGCGTATCGGACGGTCGGTCAGACGTGAGATCAATACGCTGTTATCCGACGGTTTTCCCTCGCGTTTGATATATCCGCCGGGTATTTTTCCCGCCGCGTAGTACTTTTCCTGATACATCACGGTAAGCGGGAAGAAATCCGCTCCTTCCATCGGGTCGGGACTCATACAAGCGGTCACCAGTAATACGTTTCCCCCGCTCTTTATTATAATAGAACCATCGGCCTGCTTAGCCATTAACCCGGTTTCGAGAATCAGGTCCATTTCCCCGATTTTCTTACTGACCTTAACGATAGCCATAATTTCTCCTTAGAAATCGAAACCGTAATGAGATACTTGCGGTCTCTTTATCTTGTTATTTTATATTTTTCTATCAATTTAACCGGAAGGTAGCTCATTTTCGCCTTCCTCAGTCCGGCAATCCCCATGTCCTGTTCACGGTTGACATACTCGTACTTACCCAGCATAACATCCCGCGCAAACAGGAAGTTGATCGCCTGATAACTCCCGTCGTACGATGTATCCGCCTTCTCGAAGTGGATAACGCATGTATCCGGAGTTATCCGTTCTCCGACCGAAAACGCGACCATTTTACCTTCAACAAATAGGACGCCGCTGTCAAATTCCATCTCCCCGAATTTCCGGAGGAGTTCCCGTACCGCATGATATTCCTGCTCAAATGCGGGATCGGCTGTCCCTTTACGTTCTATCCATTTGCGGCAGAGATTGAGGCAATCCTCGAAATCGGACGCCTCGTACGGACGGAAGCTGAAGTCGTATTTCGACATGAACTTCCTGATAAACCCCCGTTTCCCGTCATAATGACGCCCTTTTAGGTAGGCGAGGTCTTCGACCCGGTAGATGTAATCGAAATTATCCCTGTCGGGTTCCGCTTTATACCCATACCCGTCGAGAATATCCGCATGCTCCTTCGGGGCGCGTTTCACCAGCATCGGCCATCCCGTCTCTCCCGCGTATGAAAAACAAGCTTCATATGCGGACGGGATATCTTTCACGCCCAGCGGCGGAAAGAAGCGCTTTTCGGCCGAATACTCCGTTTTTAACAATACCCCGCCGTCCCATTCGGAAAACATTACGGGGCGAAACTTAGCCCAAATATAAAGGTTGCCGAACAGTAATTCGGAGACCCCGGTAGGATTGTCCATGACCAGTTTATCGAAGAAGCGTTTATCGCTCCATTCCAGAGGCTTCCAATCCAGTATCATTCCGCCCTTCCGTTTGGTTTATACACAACCACCGGAGACGTTTAGAATGAACCGCGGATTTCCAAACTCTCGATTAATGTCTTATAACGTTCGACATCGACGCTGTGCAGGTAACGGAGCAGGCGTTTCCGCTGTCCGACGAGCTTCATGAGGCCGCGCTTTGAGTTATTGTCGTTCTTGAAGTCCTTGAAGTGGCGGGTCAGATTATTGATCCGCGTCGTAATAAGCGCGATCTGTACCTCGGGCGATCCGGTATCCCCGTCATGCTTCGCGTACTTGTCAATAACAGTTTTCTTGTCCGAACTTGTAATCGGCATTTTTTCCTCCGTGCCGGTATTATTACCCGTCCATAGGGCGGATACCCTAAAGACAGGCTCTCGTTTTAGAACTAATATTATAACGGGTAAACCCTATTTATTCAACAAATAAACGCTGTTTTTATGGATTTCAGCCGGAGGAGGGAAATATTCCTAATAATCCTAGTCCTGTCCCAGTTCCGCTGGGTCGAACGGGTCGTTATCGAAGGTGACATTGATCAGGCGGCTGATCACCTCGAATGTATACGATTCTTCCGTCTCAGGCAGATTCCATGTATAGATTTCCGTTTTAAGACTTACCAGTGAGCCGCATATTATGCGTACCTGCGTCCAAAAACCCGTATCACAAAGGTTTCCCCATTTTCCGTTTAACGATTCCATCCCCGGATAATGAAAAAACGAATAGGGGGGCGCGAAATGAAATCCTGCGATCTTTTCACCCCAACGGTTTTCAGGAATCTGCACGGGCGACGTATTACCCGGAACGTATTCCCATATCTTACCGCCGGTAAAAAGAACACACACTCCCTTCATTTCGTCCGGCGACTTGAAGTAAATCCGGTATTTCCCGTGATTCTCCATCAGTACGGTAAATTTGCCCGCGTACTGTGCCAGGTCGCCGTCGTCTTCCTGATAATCGCAATAAACATAGGTTATTATCAGTACTTCCTGCGAAGCCGTTTTTTTATATGCGATCCAATCGGTCCATGACCCGGCCTGCAGGTGTCCTGAAAGTGAAACAGCCGCGATGAGACAGAAAAAGAATATTTTCATCAAGCCTCCGATAAATACTTACCAACGGTTCATCCAGAAATCCGCCTTCTCCCCGGCAGGAGTCTGACGAAGCAGGGGGTCGTTCAATATCAGGGACAATTTTTTCCTTGCATCGTCAATATCTCCCATTTCCATGCTTTCCTGCGCGGCTTTAAAGATTGCGTTTGCAAGTTTACCCTGTACCAGAGAACGGTAAACATACTGTACCTTTGATGAAAGCCCGTAGGCGGCGTTATACATTTCCGCCGCTTTTTCATAAAGCCCCATCCGCTCGTAAAGCTTCCCATATTCGTAATAATTCCAGAACGTCGGGCTTGCCTTGAGCGCGAGGCTGAAATATACCGCCGCATGCGCATATTCGCCCAACTCACGGTAACACTTGGCGATTCCGACAAGCGCCCTGACATGTTTTCCTCCGCCAGTCTTCAGCCATAGAAAATAATTCGATAATGACGAATAATACCTTCCGATCTCCCACTGCGCGCGCGCGAGATCGTCGAGATAGACAAGCGGGGGGCCGCCGGGAAATTCCAGAGATAATGCGCCGATAATCAGGCCGGGACGTTCCAGCGTTTTCAACGCCTTAAAATATACCGAAAAATCGGAATAATTCGCGCGGTTTGGAATTTCCTCCGATACGGATACCTCTGCAGAAAAGGGAGCGCATGATAACATATAGAATAATGTTATCAGTGCGGAGATGTAGAGAGAGAACGTTATATCAGGGAGCTTATTCATTGTACCTGTCGGACCAAGTTTCCATCACGGTATTCAGAAAACGCGCGATATCTTCGGAGCCGTTAACAAGACTCATTCTAAGTATCCGCCTGTGGATTTTATTATAATAATCGGGAGACTGAATAATCTTTTCCATCATATGAACTAATTTTTTCCGCGAATCGGCAACCCACCCCATGCCGTTATCGATAAAATACCGCATAGTTGCGCGCTCGTTCTCGACATAATCGATAAAAGCGAGGGGCTTTCCAAGATAGGCGGCCTCGTATGAGGTCGCAGGCCCCGCTTTTGTGGCAACCACGTCGCTCGCGGCCATTAATTCGTTCATATTATTAACGAATCCCAGGGGCGAGAACGTCGTCTTCCCGGTTCCTTTCTTCCTGATCGCTTCAAGATCTTCCCTGAGTTTCTCGTTCTTACCGCATACCACGACAAGATTCATCTCAATACCGGAAAGCGCCATTTCCTTTGAAAGTTTCTCGATAGCGCCCCGCCCCTGCCCGCCGGCAGCCATCAGAAGTGTCCTTTTCCGTGGATCGATACCCAGTTCGCCGCATATTTCAGTCCGCGTTTTTTGTATATGGAAGAAACTGTCGCGTACCGGAAACTGCGAGATGCGAATCTTTTCCTTTTTCATACCCTTGAGTATCGCAAGATTCGCCGCGGTGATCGAGGAAACGATAAAGAAATCGACTTCTTTCCATACCCACAACGAACTGGAATCATGCGGCTCGCAGTTGAACAGGATGATCGGGAAATGAAGCTCGGGATAAAGTTTACGCGCCTCGAGCGCTACTCCCGCAGCGAGGAAGTGGGTGGTAAAAAATACCTCCGGGGGATTGTCCCTCAGCCAGGTAACACCTTTCTCGAAGAACTCCTTTCCCCATGATTTCAGGTACTGACGGGTAATGGAACCGAGGGAATTCTGAATATGAAACCCGATTTTTACAATGCTTTTTTGGGCGAGATAACTGTCCCATTGCGCCTTATGTTTATTATCGAAATCCACGGCGCCGACATGGTAGCAAAAATCGTATAATTCCACATGAATCTTATCCGCATACAATCTATACAGGCTTTCAGCGACAGCTACTGCGGTAGTCTTATGCGCGCCGCCGGCTTCTATCATCGCGATCAGGATAATCGGTTTATTCGGGTTGATTGCCTTCCTCCTCTATAGCCATCAAATTTTATCACACCTTTAACGAGTTTGCAATCATAAAATCATTTTCATTTCTTAAATGTTTTGATTGACAAATAAAACCTCATGGTTTTATAATCTTGTAGGGTAAAAGATGCAAACAAAACGGACAATATATTTTATAATTCTTGTTTTTTCCTGCCTGATGTTTTCCTTAATTACATCATGCTCCCGTTCACCCGGGATTTCCATAGGATTAATCACCGATTTGGATAAATCCGCTTCTCAGGTCGGTTTTGAGATATATCAGAACATTCAGCTCTTTCTTAAAAAGACCAATCATTCTCAGTTTAAAGTCGTCGCGCTCAGCGCAGCTACTTCCGACGAAGTTCTGATAAACTTTGAGGAAATGTACGATCAAGGGATTCGAATTTTTATTATTGGAATGACCTCTACGGCGATGAAAAAAATTATTGCCGAAAAAGACACGCGCGATTGTATCATATTCAATCTTTTCAGCACCAGCGATAAGTATTCCGGTATCGACGATAGTTTTATTCGAATGGCGCCCGATACCTATCAGGAATCTCTCGCTGTCAGCGAATATATTAATTCTCACTTTCCCCTCAATAAAACTCTTATCGTGTACGATACGGGGAATTCGGCATATACGCTTTCCGCCCTAAAAACACTCACCAATCAGATTAATAACAAGTGTTCCATTCTGGGAATGGACGCAGGGAGTTTCAATGAAAAATTATACCGGACGGAATTAAAAAAATACCGGCCGAATATCGTTTATCTTCTCATCGGGGGAAATCATAATAATATCGCGGGAATTATCACCCGTCATACGATGGAGGAATACCCGGAATGCTGTCTCATTATATCGCCATGGCTGAATACCTCCGCGTATATAGAAAACAGCGCGCAATCCTCGGAAGGCGTAATCGTTCCGACCCTCATTCCTCCTCAGGGAAAAGATTCCCTTGTCACTGCGCATAACGAGGCATTCAGCCAGTATTATCATTCCTCCCCGAAGGTTGTTTATTCCTACCTCGCCTACGAATCCATGGAAATACTGAAGAATTGCGTACAAAACGGAAAACATACGCCTGCTCAAATAAAGGATTATATCCTTCAAACCCATTCTTTTTCAACCCTGATCGGCCCGTTAAGTTTCGATAAATACGGGGATGTATCCAGAAAGTATTATTTCTATACAATTAAAAACGGGCATCCTGACTATGAAGAATAAAAATTTCGGCAGGAACTTCCTGCTTCTGAATGTTTTCTCTATAATATTGATCTTTATCACTATCGCCGTGTTTTATTTTGTTTTCATATCGATGAAAAATCAGAGCGTCCAAAAAGACTTTCGGGACGACTTCGACCGTATTCTGACCCACATCAATTATCTGTTCCATTCCGAGAAAGATAAATTCGAACTGATAGTCTCCTCCCCCCTCACCATCTCCCAATCCCCCCTGACGCATTTTAAGGATTTCTACTCGGTCTCACCCGACGGAAAAGTGTTGGAGGTCTATAAACGCAGCAGTCAATTCGTCTATTACAACGATTTCGATATCAGTTTAGGCGAATTATACCGTGACTTAATCCGTTTTAAGGACAATATGGTCTATTACTACGGCCCGTTTTACTCGATTCTGACTAAAGAACGAACGATCGCGCTTGTGTATAAAAACTCATCCCGGACATACATCGCTCATCTTAATCTTTCGACGATTCCTGAGTTTAGAGAGTACTTTCTTGAGGGCTATCAGGGTTCCCTGATTTTAACATCGAAGGATGGAATGATTCTTCTTGACCCGACCCACTCGTTCCCGTATAAAAATATTACAATGGAAGAAGGAAATCTCACTATCGATTCAAAATCCTATTATCATATACTTAACTACATTCCCGTATTAAATCTTTATGCCCATCTGATTATGAGAACCGACTCGTATCAGTCTCCGGGCGATAAATTTCCGCTTATTTTTATGGTGTTTTTTATCGTGATCATTATTCTGATTACTCTCAGAACCATCCTCGGATACTTTCTCGAGGTCCGTCCTGTCAACTTACTGAGGAATGACGTCCTGCAGATGGACCTGAAAAACTTTTTGAGACATCCCGATCCGTATTACGAAGAGTTCTCTCAAATCCGTAAAAGCATCTCCGAACTGCTGAAACGGATACAAATGGAAATTCAGATCGAAAAGAAGATAAAAGACTATTATGACAACATTATTAATTCCTTTCCCAATCTGATTATTACTACCGATCTGGAAGAAGGCGTCGTCATGATCAATGATACGGCGGTTGATTTTTTCGGAAAAACCAACGATCTGGAAAAAAAGATGAATCTTTCGGAAATTATTACCTTTTCGCCCGAGGAACAGAGTGTCTATGAAAGATACCGCACATCTTCCGCAAATTCCGCGACAATCATCGGAAAGCGAATCATGAAGGAAAAGTCGGTTTACATTTTTAATATATATATCTATCGTCTGATGTCCGAAGAGGAGCTCGTCGGTTTTGCTTTCATACTGATAGATGTCACCCAGCAGTCTCTGATGGAGGAACAACTGCTCCAGACCCAGAAGCAGGAAACGATCGGCATACTTGCGGGTGGTTTCGCGCATGATTTCAATAACCTTCTGACGATCATCATCGGTAACCTCGATATATTCCGTTTTACCAAGAACGAGGAAAAACGTAAAGAACAGATCGACTCGATCTATAACGCCGCGCTGCGGGCGTCTGAACTGATCAAACAAATCCTGAATTTTTCACGGAAGGAGGACGCTCAACTCGAACCGGTTCTGGTCGAGGATACGCTCTCCAATGTGATAAAAATAGCGAAAAACACCTTCCCGAAGCATATCCGTATCCTGAATAACATCCTGACTCAATCCAACTTTATTCTGGGGGATAACGGTCAATTGATTCAGGCATGCCTCAATATTCTGCTGAACGCGCGCGACGCAATATCTCAGGAAAAAATCGGAAAAATCGAGGTGTCTACCGAAATAATCAAACCGTCCGATTCTCTCAGCGCCCGTCTGAAGCTCAAATCAGAGCTTTCCTATATCCGAATATCGTTCACAGATAACGGGAAGGGTATTTCCGCCGACCAGCGGGACACTATTTTCGACCCGTTTTTCAGTACCAAGGAGCGCGGCAGTACAAAAGGAATCGGTTTGGGGCTGGCAATAGTTTACAGCACTGTTCAGCGGTTTCACGGAGCGGTCGATTTCGAGAGCTTCCCTAATCAGGGCACAGTGTTTTTTATCTACCTTCCCCTGTACGAGCAGGATATGCAGAAGGATATGACGGTCGATGGGATTGAAAAATCAGTGTCAAAAAAGAGTGTGCTGATCGTAGATGACGACCCGAATATCCGTAAACTGGGTCAAAAATTCCTTAATCTGATGGGTCACGAATCAAAAATCGCGATAAATGGAAAAAAAGCCGAATTTGTTTTGAAGGAAAATCAATTTGACATTATAATTTTAGATATGATTATGCCGGATTTCGACGGGCGGTATCTTCTCGAGAAACTTCAGCAGAAAAACAACCGCACACCTGTGGTTATTTCCACAGGGCATTTCGAGGAATTCGCCCGCAGCGATTTCAGTAAATATGACTTTGTGAAGGGTTTTATCGATAAGCCGTTTACTCTGAACCATTTTAGAAAAATCATCGACGATATAATTAACCCGTCCTAATCGCGGGATATACACCCTGAAGGAGATATTATGAGCCCGTCAACGAAAAAGAAAGCGCCGCAGAAAACCGACATTCGTAAGATGCGTTTTACGCTGAAAATAAAAATCTCCATTCTGGTGTTTTTCCTTCTGATCTTCACGGTCGCAATCACGGCGAATTTTATCATCCAATACCAGAATAAAATCCTCGACGATCAGATGGCTGAAACCATGTCCGTCTACCTGAACACGTTTAAGCAGACCGTCTCAAGCTCCATCTTCGAACGGAACGACCGGTTTACTGTCCAGCAGTTCCTCAACTCTTATGAGACTATCCCAAGTTTCTGGATGGCCATGTTTGTCGACAACGAGGGCACGATTATCGTGCATTCCCAGCCGGAGAATATCGGTAAACAAATCGCGACGAAGAACCAGCTATTCCTGGAAAGCGGCTTCGAGGAGCTTCCCCATCTCCTGAACAACTCCAACGCCGAGGGGGTGAACTACTATATCGACGGATTCCTGCCCGTCTATCTTTCGGACGAATTCGGGGTGTCCGAATTGCATAATTTTAAAAATTTCTTCGAACAGTATAAAAACCGTAAGTTATTCGCCCTCGATCAGTATCCCGAGGAGCTGAAAAACAACCTTTCGATGGTCTTTTTATTCAATAAGCTCTACGAATTGGTCTACAGCGATAAAAAGGAACTCTCCGCGCTTTCCCAGACCCTGATGAAAGACGAAAGCCTGAGCGCATCGGATATCCAGTTTCTGCGGGATATGAATAAGAACTTTCAGGATTATCTCGGCGGATACGAATTCGATCTCAAGAAAGATACTATCGACCGGCTGTTGAAAATTCTCCCGCTGTACGGACTGCCGAACGAAACAGTTGCAAAATTCAAGGATATGAAGGATAAGAAACGGCTTTTCGAAAACAAGAACCTGATAACCGACACCATCAAGAATGAATTGAAGTTCGTCGCGTATCTCCGGCAATTCCTGAACCGTTATATGACCTCCGATAAAAAGACCACCGAGGCGTTCGATAAGGAAATTTTAGATAAAGTAAAAAAGATCAAACAGAGCCAGATGATCTGGTATCCTGTGAAGCGCACCTACTACACTTCCCTGTTCTCGCAGTTGGTCGACAACCTGAAGGCGTTCGAGAAATCGATGTCGGTCGACGGGACTGTCAGCCAATTCCTCGCGGAAAACACGTTCCGGAGCGTATACAATATATTCCGCCTCGGCAGCGTACGAATCCTGCTGAAAATGGACAAGATTCAGGCCGAACGCGAAAAAATCGCGAACCAGACCGTCGATATCGCGATTTTGTTTATCCTCCGTATGCTCGTGGTCACCTTCTTCGTCGTCAGCTTCATCATACGCCCGCTGAACACCCTCGCGCAGGGTACCGACGAGATCGCGGACGGTGTCGCCAAGGGGGATATCGGTAAGCTCGATAACGAAGTACTGATAAAGAATCATGACGAGCTCGGACAGCTTGCCGACAAATTCAACATCATGACCCGAAACCTGAAGAAGGCGTTCCTCGAGATCACCGATAAAGCGCGTATGGAAGAGGAACTTCGCGTCGCGATGGAAATACAGACCGCGATCCTGCCGTCCTCGCTCCCGGAACTGCCGGGCTATAAGTTCGCACATTACTACGAGCCCCAGACCGAATCGGGCGGGGATTACTACGACTTCCTCGACAGCGATCCCGACCATCTCGGCATCGTGGTGGCCGATGTGACCAATCACGGCGTAGGCGCCGCCATCGTGATGGCTGTGCTCCGTTCCGCCCTGCGTAACGCCGCCGGGCAGAAAATGGATCCGTCGAAGGTACTCAAGCATATCAATCCCATCCTTCTCCGCGACTCGCCGCCCAATATGTTCGCCACCGTATTTTACGGAGTACTGGATATAAAAAAATGCGAGATGATCTACTCGATCGCGGGACACGAGCAGGGTATCCTGTTCAATTCCGACGATAAGAAAATGCGCCTGCTGAAGACAGGTGGTCTTCCGGTGGGTATTATGGACAGCGCGATATTCGATCCGCAGATAGAGTTATTCAAGGCTTCTCTGAGAAAGGGGGATTATTTCCTGCAGTATACCGACGGTATCATCGAGGCGAAATCGGCAACTGGCGAGGAGTACGGCAGCGACCGTTTCTACCGCGCCATCATGAAATACGCGTCGGACGATTTGGACTCGATGAGCAGGGGAATTATCGCCGATCTCAAAGAGTTTACAGCGAAAGCGCCCCAAAGCGACGATATTACCCTGCTCATCATGAAAATACTCTGATAGGAGTTTTTCGATGACAGGTTCGCGAATTATGGTTTTCGAGGGCGACCCGGCGGAGCGGGAAGCCTTTCTTCAGGCGTTTATCTCCGAGGGCTATAATGTCGCTCTATACGATAACCCCGACGGAATCAAAGAGATTATCGAACGGGAATTGCCCGACTTGGTTTTCATAGATACCGGTTTTCCGGGTCTCGATTGGGAAACACTTTGCCGCGAAATATATGACAACGAGCATACATTTGAAGTCGCTGTCGTTCCGGTATGTAAAGAAGCCGATATCGAAACGATACGGCGCGCGAAGAAAGCCGGCGCGATGGACCTGCTGATAAAACCTATTCAGCCGTACGAACTGCTGATAAAGACGGCAAATATTTTTCTATTTAAAGAGCGCTGTCATATGAAAAGCAATTTGGTCGCGTCGCATGTGGGATTTTCAGTCGAGCATTATGTGGGCCAGCCCCTGACCGCCGTACTCGGCGCGGTAAAAACCCTGCGGAGCCTGCGCGAACGCGGAATTACCCCGTCGAACGACCAGCTTCACGAAATGATCGATATTATTATCGACGGCTCCGACGAATTGAGCGTTATGATAAAAAAATTCGGGAAACTGAAATTATACCGTGTCACCGAACGTTTCTCCAATAAAAAAATCATCGATATCAGTCATACCGATGAGGAGGAGGATGACGAGGGTGTCCGGTTATTCTGACCCAAAATTGAGGTAAAAATGAAGCATTCCATCGTAATCCTGGACTTCGGATCGCAATATACCCAGTTGATCGCGCGGCGAATCCGCGAACTGGGGGTTTATTCCGAAATCTATCCTTATTCCATCGGTAAAGAGGGTATCCGCGAACTATCCCCCGCGGGCATTATTCTATCGGGAGGGCCTTCCTCCGTACGCGACTCCGACGCACCTCTCCTTCCGGCGGACTTTTTCGATATCGGCGTCCCGATACTCGGTATCTGCTACGGTATGCAGCTCATGTCGTTCCTCTTGGGCGGACAGGTCGAACAGTCCCTGAACAGGGAATACGGACGCTCGGTCATGAAGATCGAACGTCCCGAATCGCCGCTCCTGAAGAATGTGAAGGACGACGGTGTGGTATGGATGAGCCACGGGGATTCGGTAATACGCCTTGCGCCGGGCTTCGAGCGTATCGCGGGCACATCGGATAACGACCTCGCCGCAATCCAGAACCTTCCGCGTAAAATTTTCGCGGTGCAGTTCCATCCGGAAGTCGCCCACACGTTTCAAGGCTCGGTTATCCTGTCGAATTTCGTGTTCGGAATCTGCGGGATGAAGAAAAACTGGGATATGCAGGACTTTATCGAGAAACAGATTTCCGATATCCGCGAGGTATGCAGGGATAAAAAAGTAGTGCTCGGAGTATCGGGCGGTGTGGATTCCACTACCCTCGCGGTACTGATCAACCGCGCACTCGGCGACCATGCCGAGTCTGTATTCGTCAATAACGGGCTGCTCCGGATGGACGAGGAGACCGAGGTGCTTAATAGCCTCCGAGAACGTCTCGGTCTGAATATCAATTATATCGACGCTTCCGATAAATTCCTCAACGCACTCAAGGGCGAGAAAGACCCTGAGAAGAAGCGGAAGATTATCGGAAAGGTATTTATCGACGTATTCTGGGGCGCGCTGAAAAACTTCGACTACCTCGTTCAGGGCACGCTTTACCCGGATGTGATCGAGAGCAATCCTGTGAAGGGGCCGTCGCGCACGATCAAGACCCATCATAACCGCGTAGCGGAAGTGGAAAAACTCGAAAAAGAGGGGCGAATCCTCGAGCCGTTCCGGTTCCTGTTCAAGGACGAAGTCCGCGAAGTCGCGCGCCTTCTCGGTATCCCTGAAAATATCCTGAACCGTCACCCGTTCCCCGGCCCCGGCCTCGCCGTACGGGTCCTCGACGATATCACGCGCGATAAACTCGACATCCTCCGCAAGGCCGATAAAATATTCATCGATATGCTGCATAAATACGATTGGTACGACAAGGTCTGGCAGGCGTTCGCGGTATTCCTCCCGGTAAAGAGCGTCGGGGTAATGGGCGACGAACGCGCCTACGGGAACGTAATCGCGCTCCGGGCGGTGACCAGTGTGGACGCGATGACCGCGAACTGGGGGCATCTCCCGTACGAGCTTCTCGACGAGGCCGCGAACACGATTGTCCGCCAGATCCGCGAGGTCAACAGGGTGGTGTACGATATTACGTCCAAGCCCCCCGCTACCATCGAATGGGAGTGACGATGCATCCGAATAAGGCCGACTTTTCCGCGCTCGAATGGGAATTCCCGATGAAGGGCGTGCGTTTCAAGCGGTACGTATCGGGCGGGAAACAGCTTCGCCTTGTCGAATACTCCCGTGACTTCGTCGAACCGAACTAGTGCCTGAAGGGGCATACCGGGTATGTGATCGACGGCGAGATCGAGATCGATTTCTGCGGGACGCCCGTCGGTTACTCGACCGGGGACGCTATCCTGATCCCGCCCGGCCGGGAAAACGGTCATAAAGCGAAAATCCTTTCGCCGGCCGCGGCCGTGTTTCTGTCGGAGGATATATAGTATAAGTATGCCGCTTCGAGGCCTTGAGGGACGAGACAGCCGGGTTGATAATATAAATCTCTGAATCAGATTGCGCGTTTGAACCCCCAATGACAAGGTATATTCACTATTATAGATATTTTCCTTTATGCCGGATTTTTACGAATGGGAGACAAAAATGCCCGACAGTAAAGCGAAACGCGCCGGACTTCGCGGGGAATTCCGTATCCTGCGTGACTTTCTCCTGCGGGATCTCACCGCCGGATACGCCCATTTCATGATATGGAAAAACTGTTACCTGTCCGGCGACCCGGTACCGCCCCCGTACGACAGTCTGAACACCCGCGCGCACTTCGACTCCGCGATGCTCTCGCTCATCCGGCTGACCGATTCCCATAAGGACTCGGTATCGTTCGATAAACTGCTGAAATTTGCCGAAAATCACCCGAATCTTTTTACGGTGGAAGATTTACCCGCCGACCGGAGATCTTTCGATACCTATCTTCCCGTGCGGGAGAACCTGAAGGCTATCCGCGACCGCCATTACGCCCATCCCGACCGGAAATATATCGACGCGCCCGACCGCGTATTCGCGGACTACCCTGTACCGCCCGCGACAATGGAAGAACTTTTCGGGTTTATCGGCGGTATACTGAAAAAATACTCAATAAAGGATGAATCATGAAAAAAATATTTCTCATTACCGCATTCGTACTATTATCCGCCGGAAACCTGTTCCCGAAACTCGTAGTGATCAATCTCTGGCACGCTTACCGCGCGGGGGAGGCCGACGCTATTAATAAAGTTACCGAGATGTTCAACCTCTCCCACAGTGAAATACAGGTCAAGCTCCTTCCGGTGCCGTTCGACGCGATCAACGACAAGCTCCGGACGGTCATATCCGCAGTTAATATGGGACAGAGCGGAGAGGACGGCCCGGACGTGTTCGTTTTTCCGCATGACGCGGTCGGGGACTGGGCTGAACGCCAGCTTATCCTGCCGATCGAAAGTTTTGTCGACAGTTCGGTCACCGAACAATATTTCGGAAATACCCTGAAGGCGTTTAATTATATGTACGACGGCGCGTTATGGGCGCTGCCGGGATCGTTCAAGAATATCGCGCTGTTTTATAATAAAAGGTTTATCACCAACCCCCCTAAAAAATTGAGCGAGCTGATCGCGGCCGCGCAGAAGTTCCAGAAACCCGACGCCGCCGTATGGGGATTGTCCTATGTCGCCGGGAATATCTATTATCACACAATGTGGGTTCAGGCGTGGGGCGGTACTTTTTTCCGTCAAATCGGAATGAATAAGAAGGGATTCCCGATATTTTTACCCCTGCTCTACTCCCACCCGATGATCACAGCCGCGGAGTTTGTCCGAAAACTCGTGCAGTCCGGGAAAATTCATAGCGCCGACGAGCAGGAGATTCTTTACTCGTTCAATATGAACAAGACCCTTTTCGCGATATCCGGGCAATGGTTCCGGGGCGCGATTGCGGAAAATATCGACTACGGTGTCGCGGAACTTCCGATCATCGACGAGATCGACACTCAGGCGATACCCTTCCTGACCGTCGAAGGATTTTATATGGCGTCATGCACTAAGGATCAGGCCGCGTCCGCCGAGGTTATCAAATATTTCACGAGCGCCGCAATGGGGAGATACTTTGCGAAGATCGGCAAACAAACCCCCGCCAATAAGGGCGCGTACGCTTATTCCGAAGTATCGGGCGACCCTATCGCGCAGATATTCAAGACCGCCGCGGGAAAAGCAATCTCGATGCCGAATAATCCCGAAATGTCGTGGACATGGGAACCGGCATATATGGGACTTGTTGAAATCATGGGCGGCGCTCCCGCCAATCAGGTATGGAAGGCGAAACAGATCGAATTGATGAAACGAATTGAAAAAGAAACGAAAATCAGCTTCCAGAAACTCGGTTACGGCGATAAAAAATTGACCGCGCCGTTATCGGTCAATTAGTTTTCTCCATTCGCTGAAAACTTATAAATATTTATAAAACCTCTTGACAAACACCGAAAAATATTATATATTACTAATAATGTTAGAAGAGACTAATATCGAGGTAAAAATGCGCAGCCTGGAAAGCGTTAAAAACGGTGAAAAAGTAATTGTTTCATCGATAGACCATAAGCATCATTCTTCCCTCCATCACAACGACACACCGCACGAGGGGCACGGACACTGGCATGGAGGTATTGGATGGGAGGGCGGGGTACATCGTCTCGAAACAATGGGGCTTCGCATCGGCAAGGAACTGGAAATGCTGTCCAATCAGGGGTTCGGCCCGATTCTCGTCATGGTGGACGAGAGCCGTCTCGCAATCGGCAGAGGTATCGCGAGAAAGATTCTCGTGAGAGAAAGAGGAGCCGAGAATGAAACATCAATCTCATGATAGAAAAACCTTGACCATAGCGGTCGCGGGTAATCCCAACTGCGGGAAATCCACTCTTATCAACGCTATCGCCGGCTCGCGGCTCTATGTCGGGAACTGGCCGGGCGTGACAGTCGAGAAAAAAGAGGCGCGTATCGAGTATCAAGGAACTGAGCTTGTATTTATCGATCTTCCCGGCGCCTACAGCCTTCACCCCTACACCGACGACGAGAAGGTGGCGGTCGATTTCCTGACTGAATCTCCCCCCGATATCATCCTCAACGTCATAGACACTACCAATCTCGAACGCAACCTCATACTAACACTGCATCTCCTCGAACTCGGCATACCGACAGTCCTCGCGCTCAATATGACCGACGAGGCCGAGCAGAAGGGATTTTCTATCGATACGAAGCTGATCGAAAAAAACCTCGGCGTCAGGATCGTACGTACATCCGCTGTCAAAAAGTCCGGCGTTGATACGCTGTTAAAAACATTGATCGGCGTCGGAGATCGTACAGTATCCGTCAATACGTCGCAGTTTTCCTATAACACCGAACTTGAAACCGCAATTTGCGCAATAGAATGTAATATCGCAAATTCACATGATACTGCCGGTTTATCGAAATACCCCTTACGATGGAGTTCGATCCGAATCCTTGAAAACGATAAGTATTTCATCGATAAAGCCGGTATTTTATCCGTCGATTCCTTTACAGACGGAACCCTCGATCATCTCCATTCCGCTCATGGGAAAAACCTGATCGCCGTCATGGACGACGAACGTTTTGCGCAGGCTAACGGACTGACCCATCTTGCGCTGAAACGTCCTGCTGGGGAGCGTACCGAACTCACCGATAAGATTGATAAAGTTGCGCTGAACCGTTTTTTCGGCATCCCCATTTTTTTATTTTCAATGTGGGTCATGTTCAAACTCACTTTCGACCTCGGAAATCCGTTCGTCGATTGGCTCGACGGTATCGTCACCGGGCCGTTTACCCGTTGGATGGATGCGCTTCTGAGTATCTTCGCCGCGCCGGACTGGTTCCGTTCGCTCATTCTCGACGGAATTGTCGCGGGGGTCGGCGGAATACTGGTTTTCGTCCCGCTGATCTTCTTCATGATGTTTTTCATCACTTTCCTCGAGGGTAGCGGGTATATGGCGCGCGCGGCGTTCCTGATGGACGGTATTATGCATAAGATGGGCCTGCACGGGAAATCGTTTATCCCGCTTATACTCGGATTTGGATGCAACGTACCTTCGGTATACGCCACACGCATTCTCGAAGACCCGAAAGACAAGATACTGACCGCCATGGTTTCCCCGCTGATGTCCTGCTCGGCTCGGCTTCCGGTATATATCCTCTTTGCGGCTGTGTTTTTCCCGAAAAACATGTCGGGAACCGTCATATGGTCGCTGTATCTGCTTGGAATCCTCGCCGCGTTCGGAATGGGCTGGTTATTGCGGAAAATTCTTTTTAAGGGAGATACGCAGGAATTTATCATGGAGCTTCCCCCTTACCGGATGCCGTCTATCTCCAACCTTTTCGTACATACATGGGATAAAGTGAAGCATTTTATTATTAAGGCGGGTACCGTCATACTCGCGTTGACCGTTATCATCTGGTTCCTGACACGGCTGCCGTGGGGAGTCACCGGCGCGAAAGACTCGTTCCTCGGGAAAGCCGGGCAGTTTATCGCCCCGGTATTCGAACCGCTCGGATTCGGGACATGGCAGGCCTCCGCGTCGCTGATCGCCGGAATAGGCGCGAAAGAGATCGTCGTCAGCAGTATGACCGCGATCTATATGGAAACATCCGTCACCCAGTCGAACGCCGCGATATCGGAATTGCCGATAGTGACCGGGATCACCCCGTCGTCCAATCTCATGTCGATAATCACTGCGACCAATACCGAGCCTGCGCCGACATTCGTACAGGACTTAGGCGAAATAGGGCTTGGATTCCTGACAGCCCTGCGGGACGCCGGTGCGAATCTCCTTTCCGTCTTCGGCATAGTAACTGTCACCGCCGAACAGGATGTCCCCCCGACCGAACTGACAGCCGAACTTTTGAAAGCGTTCACTCCGCTATCGGCGTACGCATTCCTTGTGTTTGTCCTGCTGTATGTGCCGTGTATTACCTTTATCGCTTCGATGGTTCACGAACTGGGGAAATGGAAATGGGCGGGGATTACCGTGCTGTACCAAATCCTTCTGGCATGGCTGACGTCGTTCATTGTGTACCAGGGCGGACGGATTTTAGGGCTGGGAGGGTGATATGACGCTTACCGTCATCGATATTATACTGATGGTCGCCGTATTTCTACTGGCGGTGTATATATTGGTCAGGCCGTTCCTGAAACGGATGAAAAACAAGGGATCGCAATGCGCGACATGCCCGTACTGCACCCAGAACGATTGTCCCGCGCGGAAAATCCAGTCTAAGATAGAGAAATAACGATTGCTCCGGCCTTAGTTCGACGCGATGCGCCTGCTCACAATGACGGTATCGTAGGTTAGAAAAGATTCGTAAACACTTCGTTATTTTTGCCCTCTCAGGCACAGTAGTTATTCATTACCTATAACTTAAACACCTTCGGGCTGGGCTTCGTGATCGCGTTACGTAAATCCACGATAAGCTGGGCATGCTCGACTATGAAATCCGGGTCGAACACGCTGTGATTGGTGGTAATCACCACACAGTCCGCGTCCGCGAGAGCTTCCTTCGTCAGCGCGGGGATACTTTTATAATTTCTGCCGTGCTCGGTCGTCACCTCCGCAATAAAGGGATCGTAATAGGATATATCGGCAAGCTTTTTCGCTACCTCGTCGATCACCATCAGCGCGGGGGATTCGCGTTCGTCGTCGATATCCGGCTTATACGCCGCGCCGAGGAACAGGATTTTCGACCCGTTGAGGGGCTTCTTGTGCCGGTTGAGGGCGAAGCTGATCTTTACCGCCATCCTGTGCGGCATAACATTATTCACCAGTCCCGCGGTATGGATCATCGTCAGATCGAAATTATAATTTTTTGCGATATGCTCGAGATAGAACGGATCGAGAGGGATACAGTGCCCGCCGATCCCGGGACCGGGATAGAACGCCTGAAATCCGTACGGCTTGGTTTTCGCGGCGTCGATCACTTCCCAAATATTGATATCCATCTTTCCGCAAAGGAGCGCAAGCTCGTTCACGAGTGAAATATTGATCAACCGGTAGGTATTTTCAAGTATTTTCACCATCTCGGAGACACGCGGGGAACTTACGGAATGCAGAGTCCGGATAGCGATACCGTACATAGCCATCCCGAGCGTCTGCGCGGTCTCGCCCAATCCCCCGACGACCTTCGGGGTATTCTCCGTATGATAGTTCTTATTCCCCGGATCGACACGTTCCGCGGAGAAGCAGAGCCAGAAATCCTCGTCGAGCTTCATCTTCGACTCGCGTTCGATCAACGGGCGCATGAAGTTCTCGGTCGTCGTCGGGTATGTCGTACTTTCCAGCGAGATAAACGTCCCTTTTTTCATATAACGTCCGATATCGGTGCACGCGCTTTCTATATAAGCCATATCGGGCTTCTTGAATTTATCGAGAGGGGTAGGCACACAGATAATCAGCGCGTCGCATTCCCGAATCCGCGAGAAATCGGTGGTCGCGGTCAATGCTCTGTTCTTTACGACAGCAGTCAGCTCGTCGGGTACGATATCGCCGATATAATTCCGTCCGTCATTCACAGCGGAGGCTTTCTTTTCGCTCTTCTCGAACCCTATCACCCGCACGTTCTTCTTCGCGAATACGACCGCGAGGGGTAAACCCACATAACCGAGGCCGAGTATCCCGATCACCGCGTCGCGTTTCTTAAATTTATCCAGAAGTTTTCCGGCTAATTCATGCATATCTTCGCTCCGTTTTTCCGTACCGCTCATTCGCGGGAGTTAAATGAAACTTATATCACCGCGCGTCATAGTTCGTATCGATCCATTTGCGGTATTCGCCGCTCCGCACCGATTCGACCCACTCCTTATTGTTCATGTACCATTCTACCGTGAGCGCGAGACCCTGGTCGAACGTCACACTCTGCTTCCATCCGAGCTCTTTCTTCAGCTTGTCGCAGTTGATCGCGTAACGACGGTCGTGGCCGGGACGATCCTTGACATAAGTAATCAGTTTCTTATAGTAATCTTTCGGTCTCCCCATCTTGTCCGCGGCAACCTCGCACAACAGGTTGACCACTTCGATATTCGGGCGTTCGTTCTCCCCGCCGACATTATATTTATCGCCGATATTCCCGTCAGTGATAATTCTATAGATCGCGGAGGCATGATCGGCGACAAAAAGCCAATCCCGCACGTTCATACCGTCGCCGTATACCGGCAGCGGCTTCTCCTCGAAAAGGTTGAGTATCATCAGCGGGATGAGTTTCTCCGGGAAATGGTACGGCCCGTAGTTATTCGAGCAGTTTGAGAGGGTCACGGGCAGGCCGTAGGTGTGATAGTACGCCATCACGAGATGGTCGCTCCCCGCTTTCGACGCGGAATACGGACTGCGCGGATCGTACGGCGTATCCTCGAAAAAATATCCCTGATCGCCGAGCGAACCGAACACTTCGTCTGTGGAAATATGATGAAACAGTACGTCTTTCCGGTCTTTCCACATACTGCGCACCGCTTCGAGCATCGTGAACGTACCGTTCAGGTTCGTCCGTACGAACTCCGCGGGGCCGAGTATGGAACGGTCGACATGCGATTCCGCCGCGAAATGCACCACGCAGTCCGCGTCGTATTTCTTCAGTACCGCGGTCACGCTGTCAAAGTCGCAGATATCGGCGCGCTCGAAGAAGTAACGTTTGCCGCCGTACTGTTTCTCGATATCCCCGACGGACATCAGGTTACCGGCATAGGTCAGTTTATCGAGGTTGACCACATTCCCGGCATATCCCGACTTTTCAAAAATGTGCCGGATAAAATTCGACCCAATAAATCCCGCTCCGCCTGTCACAATAATCGTCTTAAAATTCCGCATATTTTTTCCTATTTTCTCGCCGCGTAAACGTTGTCTAAAAACGTCTCGATCATGCGGCGAAGAGTTTTAAAATTTTCACCCCTTTCCATCATCGTCTCTTCGTCCTGAATATATTTCGCGTTGAACAATTCCGAGCGCGAATGGTCAATCAGGCGCTGAACGCTCTCCGCGGTCGATTCGATATGAAACTGCAGCCCGATCACGAGCGCAGTGTCATCCTCGAACATAAAGCCCTGGTGGTCGGTCGCTTCGCTCGAAGCGATTGGCAATGTCCACTCCGGCACAGCAAACGTATCGCCGTGCCAATGGAATACCTCCGGATTTTCCGGCATACCCCTGAAGAACGGCGAAATTTTCGCTTCCATCGTCCATTTCACAGGAAACCAACCGATCTCTTTTTCGCGGTTGCGGATGACTTTTCCGCCGAGCGCGTCCGCGAGAAGCTGTGCGCCCAGACATATACCGATTACCGTCTTTCCCGCTTTGATAGCATGACGGATAAACTCCTTCTCGTCGATGAGCCATGGATAGATGTCGTCCTCGTATATATTCATCGGCCCGCCCATCACCACCAGCCAGTCGTACTCCGCCGCCGAAGGGAATTTTTCACCCTTATAGACATGCGTCGCGCTGACAGTATGCCTGTGTATCGCAGTCCATTCCAGAATGTTTGCCGGATCTTCGAATTCGACGTGCTGTATGTAATGAAGCCTCATTCCGCGCCTCCTATGTGTATTACTACCACACACCCTTTCTCAAATTTGTCGATAACCGCCTTCTCAGCCGCGTCCTTCATATCCGGGAACCGTTTCGCAGTCCGGGACAGTTCTTCCTTTACATTATCCTCGTTCCCCTTTAGAAGGTAAAACACCTCCGCGTCCGGCGCGTGCTTCTTCTGCCAATTCACGATGTCGGATATCTGCGCGAACGCTTTCGCGGTGATCATACATGCCCCGCCGATATGGGTCTTCGGCAGTATTTTTACCGTCTCTACCGGAAGGGAAAGACTCGCCGCCATCCAGTCGAGAAACCCGATCTTGCGCTCGTTCACCTCCGTAGCAATATATCTTTTCCCGGGCACTGCGACCGCGAGCGGCACGACAGGCAATCCCTGCCCGCTCCCGATATCAACCACCATTCCGCGGGGATCGTTCCGGATAAACTCCTCGAGATAGAGACTATCGGGAATATGATCGTTCCAGATAGTTTCGGTATCCTTAGCGCCTGTCAGGCTGAATTTTTTATTCCATTCCCACAATTCCCGTACATACCGTGCGAGAAGGGGATTATCCCTATAATTCATCATTTCGTTAGTATAACGGAAAATAGGCGTTCTTTCAATTTTTAGAACGGGAAAAACTTTGTTCATCCCCGGCAAATAAAAACGTGAAAAATCATTGACATATCCCCCGTAAATGATACAATAATCCGCGGGGGTGATCCATGATAAACGAATTGATCGATTTTCTCCGGCGTTCGCCGAAATTTTATATCCAGACGCACGATTTTCCCGATGCGGACGCGGTCGCATCTGCTTTCGCTCTCCGGAACCTTTTCCTTCAGCGCGGGTTTATCCCGGTAATCGTCTATGCAGGAGAACTCCAGACCCCCACTCTTTTTACTATGATCGAACGTCTACAAATTCCGCTCGTCAACGCAAATGAAATCGAATTCCGCGCGGACGATTATATCGTAATCGTCGACGGCTGCAAGGGAAATAAAAATGTCACCGACCTGCCGGGCGATGAGATTGCGGTGATCGACCATCATCTGGTCTCGAACCCTGAAGAAGTGAAGTTTACAGATATCCGTTCGCATAATGGTTCCTGTTCGACCATTATCGCCTCGTATTATAAGGAACTGGGAGAACCGATTCCCCGTGATATAGCGACCGCTCTCTATATCGGGCTGGAAGTGGATACCGCATTGCTGACACGCAAGGTCTCGCCGGAAGACGTCGAAGCATTCGTACAGCTTTTCGAACTTACCGACCATCAACTCGCGAACCGCATCCTCCGTAACCATATCCAGACCGAAGACCTTCATTTCTATAAATACGCCATCGACCATATCCGGATTTTGGATAGAATTGGGTTCTGTTATTTTCCCCATGGGTGCAACCAGAATTTGCTCGGAATACTCGGCGATTTTTTCCTCGCCCTGCGCGAAATCAATTTCATGATCCTTTGCGCGCGGAACGGAGATTTTGTCAATGTATCCATCAGGAGCGAAGTTCCCGAATGGAACGCTTCCCGGATCATACGTCAGGCTCTCGACGGAATCGGGAACGGCGGCGGGCATGCGGAAATGGCGGGCGGACTGATCCGCGACGCAAAATCGTTCAAACCGGATGAGTTTTTAAAGAAGATTGAAGCTATACTGCAAGAGGAAGAACTCTGTTTCCAGAGCCTGCATAGAAGATAGAAAGGATTATTCCATCTCTAAAACTTCACGGGGTATATGGAACGGAATGTTTTCCTGTGTCCCATCGGTCAATGTTTCGTCATTCCAGCGTATCAGAAGGTTTTCCTTGGGATTGATCTGCTTGTCGTGGATGATAAACACGGGCTGTCCCTCTTTTTTCTGCGTAACAACAAGATAATTATCGGATGACAGCCGGTGGATTCGCATATTAAATACGTCGAACGCCTTATTATTCAGAAAGCTCATATATCCGGTATCGCGGTGTTCTTCGGAGAATCTTAGATTGAATTCCTTTACCAGATTATCGATGATTTGCCTCAGCTCAATACAATCGATATTCCCCCCGTCCGAAACGGGGTAGAAGAATTTCGTCCTTACCCGTTTAAAAGACTTAATCTCGGCAAGCGATTTTTTAACCGCCTCATCAAAAAGACGGTCTCCTACCGGGGAAAGCTCTAATTTCAGTTTACCCATATCTTCCCTCCACGCACTAATATTATATAGTATTCCAATATATTTGAAAAGTATTGTGTTTGTTCTGCGAAAGTTTTTTGCGTTTTTATTCCTATAGTCTTACAATAATATGGAAACGGGGGTGTAAGGGGTTTTTCTATGCAGAAGAAAGTCGCACATAAAGTTTTACTTGCAGTTCCGGAAAAAGAACAGGAGTTGTATAAGACTTCCCTCCAAACGGACGAATTGGTTCCTGTTTTTCTCCCTACCGGCGAAGATGTGGTTACACATTTTATTCACAACGACTGCCGTGTGCTTTTAATGGATATCGACCCGATATCCTTACAGTTATTCGATTTGCTTCTGGCGTTCCTCGACAGGATTGAGGTTCTGCCCCCTATTATTTTCCTGACAAGCGATCTCGCGCGCGAAGATATTTACGGCGTACTGAAGTTCGACGAGGTCGAGGTGTTCCTGAAAGACAACGGGAATAACTACCTGAAAATCCTGCCTCATCTTGTCGGGAAAGCGTTCCGGCGGTATATTTTCCAGATGGAGATCGAGCGCAAAGATTTCGAGCTTCAGAAGCAAAGCGATGTCTTATTAAAGGAGAACGCCGTACTTTATACAGCAATAGGCGCTCTGGAATTTCCGTTCTTCGTTATCAATGTCGAGGATTATTCGGTCGATATGACCAACCGGCATGAACTGACCGATAATTTTACCGTTCCGTCCCACTGCTATCAGCTTATCAACGACCTGAGTATACCCTGCGGCAGTTCCGGGCTTGCATGTACCATTGAAACTATCCGAAAAACAGGTAAAGAAGTCATTATCGAGCATTCCGTAAACGATTCGGCCGGAAATCCTCACGTGTTGGAGATTAGGGGTATTCCGATTTTTGACTCGAATAATCAACTGGTACAGGTAATCGAATTTATCAAGGATAAATCGGAATCATAAGGAAACCGCAATGGCATCCGACAACAAACGCGATCTGATCCTTCAAACGGCGATTGATATTCTCAATCACCAAAACTACCAGAATATGACTACCGCCGAAATCGCGCGTAAAGCGGGGATTGCCGAGGGTACGATATACCGTTATTTTGAGAATAAACGGGATTTATTTATCGAGGTGCTTCAGTATATCAGCAAAAGGATGGCGGAATTTTTTGTCGACGGGGTATCCCCGGAGGCCGACCTGCGATCCAACCTTCACGTACTCGGGGATAATTTCTTTATCCGGCACGCTGAGGCCAGCGGGCTTTATAAAATCCTCTACAAGGCGTTTTCCGAAGTGGAGGATGACGATATCAGAGACGCTCTCGGCGGCATCTACCTGAAAAGCGGCGGAATTATCAAAGGTATCCTCCGGCAAAGCATCGGAAACAGCAAGATTGAGATACCCGAGCATCGTCTCGATACTCTGATTTTTCTGATCTGGGGTATCGGGGATATGATGTGGAAACGCACAATTGTCACCGGAGAAAAATCGCTGACAAAACAGGAGATGGACGGGCTGGTAGAATTGGTCTACGATTTGATAGTGGGGAAAGCATAACGTCATGCTGTTTTCCATCCATTCCAACCCATTTTTCTTGATATTTTAAGCCGTATAATATAACATTTATACACATTTTTTAACGGAGACTACTGTGAAAATAGTCCGTATCGGGATGGGTCCGTTCGATGTGAATTGTTATGTTATTATCGATCAGGACGCCAGAGAAGCCATGGTGATCGACCCCGCGGTCAATTCATTAGAAATCATGTCGGTTCTCAAAGGGGTGCGTCTCAAGTATATTGTGAATACCCACGGCCATTTCGACCATATCGGCGGCAATACTTTTCTAAAAAACGGTACCGGCGCGGAATTGGTGGTGCATGAAAAAGATTCGCATATGCTCACCGACCCGGCGGAAAACATGTCGACCCTTTTTATCGACCCGGTAGTTTCGGTTCCCGCCGATATCGTTATACACGAGGAAAACACCTCTTTGGAGATCGGCGAATACTCCTTCAGAATCATTCACGTCCCCGGGCATACCGAGGGAAGCATAGCTCTTTATAACCCTGAGAAGAAAGTGCTTTTTTCGGGAGACCTGATCTTTAACGGGTCTGTCGGACGCACCGATTTCCCCGGCGGGAGTATGAAAAAACTGCAAAAATCGGTAAAAAAAGTGCTCGACCTTCCTCACGACACAACCGTTTATCCCGGACATGAGGAACCGTTCAAACTCTCCGAGTTGGAAACCTATGCAGCCCATATCTTTGAAAGTCTTGACGTTTAAGATCATCACGTTATGAATCACATTGTCCGCCTATCCGACCTAGATTACCCGCTTCCCGAAGACCTGATCGCCGAGAAACCGTTATCCCAGCGCGATTCGTCGCGATTGATGGTGCTTTCTCGCGATAATCGGGAAATCCGCGATGAGGTTTTCACATCAATAATCGATTACCTTCGGCCCGAAGACTGCCTGATACTCAATAACACCCTTGTAATAAAAGCCCGGATGTTCGGCACCCGTGAGACCGGCGGAAAAACCGAAGTCCTATTGGTCGAACGCGCGGGCGAACGTACATGGAAGGCGCTTTTACGGAACGCGCGTAAGCACCCTGCGGGTACAGTCCTGAATTTCGAGGGGATCAGCGCGGTTATCGGCGGACGCGATCCGGATGGAGACTTCCTGCTGGAATTCGACCGCGGCCTTACGCCGGAGGATATCGAACGGATGGGTGTCATGCCTGTCCCGCCGTATATTGTGCATAAACGCAAACAGCTCAATTTACCCGCACAACTCGCGGAGGACGATGAATGGTATCAGTCTTTATTTGCGAAACTGCCCGGTTCCGTGGCCGCACCGACAGCTTCGCTTCATTTCTCGACGCAGTTGATCGATAATATTAGAGAAAAAGGCGTCGATTTCGGATATGTCACCCTGCATGTCGGGCCGGGGACATTCAAATCGATGGATACCGATATTGGGGAATTTAAAATTCACCGGGAATGGGTGAATATCTCCGCGGAAACTATCGCGCTGATCCGAAAAACCCGTGAAAAGGGAGGACGGGTTATCGCTGTCGGTACGACAGTCGCACGTTCTCTCGAAACTATGGCGTCACGGGGATGGGAACCGTACGAGGGATACACCGAACTGATGATTTCGCCGCCTTATCAGTTTCAGGCGATGGACGCGCTGATTACAAACTTTCATATGCCGCGTTCCACCCTGCTTTTATTGGTATATGCGTTCGCAGGGATGGACTTCACCAAGGAAGCGTACAGGCGTGCGATAGAAAAAAGGTACCGGTTTTACAGTTACGGCGACGCTATGTTCATCATTTAATTTCAGACGATACAAAAAAATAGTTGCTAAAAATAGAAAACTGTTATATGCTATCGTATCACACGAAGGAATTTTTACTCAGGGAGGTTTCCCATGAGCATCCTTGACAGGAAACATGAGCTCGAGAAACTGAAGAAAGAAAACACTGAACTGAAGAAAAGGCTTGAACAAGCTGATAAAATTGTATTCATGTATGAGCGCGTATCCGATTTCAGCCGCAAGGAGCTGATCGAACGCGACGAGATGCTGAGCGCGCACGAGATCGCCGAGGAAATGGCTCGCAAGGATATGATCCAGAAGGACGCCGCGCTTCAGGCATACGAATTGGTCGAAGAACTCGCCCGTCAGGAACTCCTCGATAAGACTAACGCCCTCCGCGCACACGAAGTTGTCGAAGAAATGGCGCGTAAAGAGCAGATCGCAAAAGAATCGGAGATTCGCGCGCACGAACTGGTCGAAGAACTCGCCCGTCAGGAGCTTCTCAGCAAAGACCAGGCGATTAAAGCGATGGAAATAGCCGAAGAACTCAGCCGTACCGAACAAATCCAAAAAGATAAAACCATCGACGCATACGAGAGCGCATTCGAGCTTGCACGCAAGGAACTGAAGGACGCCAATCAGGCGATCAACGCCCACATGATGGTCGAACAGCTCGCACGCAAGGAACTGATCGACCGAGACCATATCACTCAGGCGTTCGAACTGGTCGCCGAACTTGCCCGTCAGGAGATGATAAAAGAAAAAAAGGACGCAAAAATTGTACTTGTCGACGATGTCGGGCTTGCGAAAAAATTTGAAACATCGGTCGGTTACACCACTTCGATCTCGGATATTCTTAAGCTTCTCGAGGCTTACGAACGGATCGAGGAGTTTCACCGCAAAGAGCGGATTATCGACGATAAAATGCTCCGCGCATACGAAGCGCTCGACGATTGGAAACGCCACCAGATGATCGACCTTCTGAAAATCATCAAAGCATACGAATCCCTGCAGGATTTTGTCCGCGACGAACGGGTATTCGACGATCAGATTAAGAGCGCCTACGAGCGCGTCGAAGAACTCGCCCGTCAGGAACTCCAGGATCTCGACCGTTTGAACGAGGCTCACGAGATGGTCGAGGAACTTGCCCGCAAGGAACTGATCGAGATGGACAAAATAAACCGTGCGCATGAAATAGTCGAGGAATTTGCGCGCCGCGAACTTCTGGATAAGGACATGACCAATCAGGCATACGAGATCGTCGAGGAACTTGCGCGTCAGGAACTGATTGGCCGCGACCAGATCATAAACGCGCACGAAATTGTCGAAGAACTATGCAGGAAGCAGATGATCGATGAAGATAAAATCAACCAAGCGCATGAGATTATCGAGGAACTCCAGCGGAAAGCTCTGATCGAAAAGGATATGATCAACCGCGCGCATGAGATGGTTGAAGAACTGATGCGGCGGGAGATTATCGAACGCGATAAGATCAACGACGCTCATGAAGCGGTCGAGGAAATGGCCCGCGACGAGATGATAAAACTCAAAGAGAGTAAGAAAAAATGAGGTTTTGTTTTACCGTACTTTTTCTTTCCTTGTTTTTAATTCCCGGATTTTCCGAAATCAAACTTTCAAAAAATTATCCCTTAAAACTCGGTGAAAAACTTGTCTATTCGGTATCCGCCCTCGGCGCGTATCTGGGCGACCAGGTCATTACGATCGATTCTCTCAAGGACTATAACGGGAAAAAAGTCGCCGTAGGCAGCGGCTCGATCAAGTCTTCAGATTTTATATCGTCGGTATACAACCTGAACGACCGGGAGATTACTTATTTCCTCCCCAAGGATATCACCCCGATCTATAACGAGAAATGGATAAAAGAAGGCGACTGGATCGATCACATGTATTTTTCATTCTACCCCGGTAAAATCGAATTCAAGCACGACAAGGGCGGGGGTGTTATCAAGACCATCAAATACGAGGGCACGTTTATCCTGAATTTCTACTCGCTCATCCAGTTCGTGCGTCTGATCGATTACGAATACTATATCAATAATAAGCTGAATATCGAGATACTCTACCTCTTCGGGGAAACTCCCACCATGACGGTATTCAAGCCGCAGTATAAGACCATCAATTTCAAGGGCAAGCAGAAAGGGGTGATCTACCTCGAGGAAGTCGGCGGCATGAATTTTCAGGTCAGTATCCTGAACACCCCCGAAAGGATTCCCATCCTCCTGAAAGTGCCGTCCTACTCCGCGTCCTCGCAGAGCATCAATTTCGACGTCGAACTGAAAAGCTATCTGCCCGGTAAAACTATCCTTACCCAGTAATCCCGTACTCTTTCATTATCTCCCTGATATACCGGACTCTCCGCGCGATATCCCGCGCTTCGACAATCTCCGTCACCAGCGCTACCGTCTTTGCGCCGTGTTCGAGCACTTCCCGCATGTTATGCGCCTTTATCCCGCCTATCGCGACATATGGTATTTTTACATTCGCTTCGACGTATTCGAGATACTCCAGCCCCACCGGGTCGACGACGTCCGCCTTCGTATGCGTCGCGAATAACGGGCCTACCCCGATATAATCCGCGCCGGCCCTGAGCGCGGCCTGCGCCTGCTTCGGAGAATGGGTAGACAGCCCGATCATCATATCCGGCGCTAGCTTCCGCACTTCCGGCACCGGGAGATCGTCCTGCCCGACATGAATCCCGTCCGCCTCGGACAGTATCGCGATATCGATAAAATCGTTTACTATGAAAACTATCCCATAGTCGCGGGTTATTTTCCTGATTTCGCGGCATTCCGCGAGCATTTCCGCCGGGGTTTTCGGATCCTTCTGACGGTACTGGATTATACTCGCCCCGCCCTCAGCCATCGCGCGCGCGACATCGATATTATTCCGTCCCCCGGAAAATTTCTCCGCTGTAATTGCGTATACCCCATGCGGCAATATTCGTTTATTCATCCGGGTATCCCATCCATTCGAGGATAATCCCGGCCATTATCGCGGCCGCGGTCCCGACCTTTGCGGAATAGAGCGGCTTTCGCGTGTTTTCCGAGATAAAATCCCCGATAATTTTTATATTTTCCCCGATCTTCCGCGTCACTATCCCGTCTGTATACAGCCCCGCGACTCCCGACGCGGCGACTATCTTCTTCCCCGTTCCGCCGAGCGCGTTGAGGAGCATCGCCTTACTGTCCGCTTTATCGAACGCTTCCGCGATTATCTCGCATTCCGCGAACACCCCGGCGATATTGTCCGCATCCAGCCGAATGTCGATTGCCTCGATATTTACGGAAGGCGATATCCTTTTCAGGTTCACGGTAACCGCGTCGGTTTTTTTTATCCCGATCTGGTCGCGGAAGTAAAACTGCCTGTTCAGGTTGTTTTCCTCGATCAGGTCGAAGTCCGCGATCATGATATCGGTCACACCCGCGCGAACGAGATGCATCGCTATATTGCTCCCGAGACCGCCCGCCCCTGCAATCCCCACTTTCATATGCTCACCCAATCCTGAAACACCGGTTCGTACCCGTTATCGGCAATCGCCCGGGCGACCTCGTCCACACTCCGGCAGTCGGAAACCTCGAACTGCGGCACGTCCGCGCTCTGAATATCGTACCCGCCGACCTTTGTCACAGAACCCGCGGAAATCCGTGTGATTCCGAGCGGTATCAGCCTGTCCCGGAACTCAGCGCGCTCCCGTGTAGACAAGGTTATCCCCGCTCGCGGGAGAAATAACCGGTACGCTAGTATCGTACGGACATAACTTCGGTCGTCGAGGATATACTTCGCGCTGTACCCGCCTTCCGCCTCGTTCATACGGGGTAATGATAGACTGATTTCGGTATCGATGTATTTATCCTGCAGGTGTTTCGCGTGGATGGCGGACATGAAGGCTTCCTTTAAGGGTTCGGCAAGCCCGTAAAGCGCCCCGATATTCACCCAACGGAATCCCGCCTCCGCGCCGCGAGCGGGGGTATCCAAACGGTAATCATAATCGCGCTTTTTCCCCGATGGATGCACAACGGAATAGACCGCCCTATCGTATGTCTCCTGATAGATCGTCAGTCCGTCCACCCCGGCCACCTTCAACATCCTGTACTCGTCCGTCTCCATCGGATATACCTCGATCGAGACCGATGGAAAATACTTCCGCAGGAGGCGTACGGCGTCCGCGATATACTCCGGGGGGGTGTCTTTGCGGGATTCTCCTGTCAGTATCAGGATATGCTTCATCCCCGTCCGCGCGATCTCAGCCGCATTCGATTCTATTTCATCCATCGAGAGCTTCGAGCGTTCGAAACGGTTCCGGGCGCTAAATCCGCAGTATACGCAGGTATTCGAGCAATAATTCGCGAGATAAAGCGGAATATAGAGCTGAATCACGCGCCCGAAATGCCGGACGGTCAGACCGCGCGCTTTCTGCGCCATTTGTTCGAGATATTTATCGGCGGCTGGGGAAAGGAGCGCAAGAAAATCGGTCTCGTCAGGGTGTTCCCGCGCGAGCGCGTTCGCAATATCCCTGTCCGTTACATCGCTGAAAAACCCCGCGAAATCAAAGCCGTTCCATTTTTCTATGGTATCGTGTATATTCATATTCCCGCTCATGTTTTTCTTCGTTTATACTTAATATAGAAATTCATCCTATTTTTACCATTCCTACACGTCACCCTGAGTGTGTCGAAGGGTAAGCACTGATGCATCGCATCATTCGCCGAGGAATCCCGTTAACGGCGAACTCGCCGACGCTTCCTTACCCGGCGCGCGCACGTTCGCGAGAAACGCCATTCTTCCCGCGCGAATCGCAAGCGAGAACGCCTCCGCGATAGTCACAGGGTCTCCTGCGGTCGCGACGGCGGTATTCACCAGCACTGCGTCCGCGCCCATCTCCATCGCCTCGGCGGCGTGGGACGGAAGCCCGATCCCCGCGTCCACCACGACAGGAATATTGGAATTCTCGATAATGATCTCGATCAGTTCGCGCGTCTTTATCCCGCGATTCGTACCGATAGGCGAACCGAGCGGCATCACCGCCGCCGCGCCAGCGTCCTCGAGCTTCCTGCAAATAATGGGGTCGGGCGAAATATACGGCAGTACGGCAAATCCCTCGGCGGCGAGCGTCCTAGCCGCGATCAACGTCTCCTCGTTATCCGGGAAAAGGTACTTCATGTCGCGGATAACCTCTATTTTAACGAAGTTCCCGCATCCCATCTCCCGCGCGAGCCTGGCGATACGTACCGCCTCGTCGGCGGTACGCGCTCCCGACGTATTCGCCATTACGGTCACGCCTTCGGGGATGTATTTCAGCAAATTCTCGTCGCCCGCGTCCGGGTTGACCCGCCGTACCGCGACCGTTACCAGTTCGGTACCGCTTACCCGAACGACATCGGGAATCAGCCTCGAGCTGGAGAATTTCCCGGTGCCCAAGAAAAACCGCGAATTGAATTCCTTCCCGCCAAGAAATAAAGTATCGCTCATTATCCGCCCCCTACAAAGCTGACAATTTCAAAAATATCGCCGTCTTTTATCGCGGTCTCCGTCCAGAGATTTTTCGGAAGCACCACCATATTATATTCCAGCGCGACTTTATCGTAGGAATAGCCTAACTTTTTTACCAGTTCGGCGACATTCATCTGCTCTATCGCCTTCGTCTCACCGTTGATACGGATTTTCATCATCTTCCCTCCAAATAAAAAACCGGCTGGCGCCGGTTATGGTTATTTTATTAACCGTTTCCCTACGCCGGTATAATCCGGATCAGGTCCAAGGGTATTCTCTCAGCCCGCGGCGGGCACCCCTAACGGAACATATCATTATATATCTTTTCCTGAAAAATACAAATATTCGTCGACTATTTCGATCCCTTGACAGACTTCGCCCCCTGCGAGGACTTCGCAATCAGGTTCAGCGCGCTTCCCGCGATAAACCATTCGATCTGGTTATCGCTGAACGTGTGCCTGAGCGCGGCGGTTTCTGACGATCCGTCGGAGTGATTTATTTCAAGTATGAGGTCCTTTCCGGGCGCTAAACTCTTCAGTCCGCGGATAGAAACAGTATCGTCCTCGCGTATTTTATCATAGTCCGCAGGATCGGCGAATGTCAGCGCGAGAATACCCTGCTTCTTCAGGTTGGTCTCATGGATACGCGCGAAACTCCGCGCGATAACCGCGCGGCATCCGAGATAACGCGGCTCCATCGCCGCGTGTTCGCGTGACGAGCCCTCGCCGATATTCGAATCGCCGATCACGATCCAGCCCTTTCCTTTCGACTGATAGTCCGCCGCGACCGCGGAAACCGTATCGACCGCGCCGGTCAGGATATTTTTCGTCTTTCCGGCATCCCCGGTGTAGGCGTTGACTGCGCCGAGATACATGTTCCGCGAGATATTCCGCAGATGCCCGCGGTATTTCAGCCATTCTCCCGCCGGGGATATATGGTCGGTGGTGCATTTCCCTTTAATCTTGATCAGCACCGGGACGTTTTCGATATCCTTACCGTCCCACGGCGCAAACGGTTCGAGCAGTTCAAGCCGTTCGCTCGACAAATCGACATTTATCTTGATCTGCGAGCCGTCGGCGGGAGGTTCGATCATTCCGATTTCCTCGGTTTCAAACTTGACGGGAAGCTCATGCGCGACAGGCGGCGTAAGCATAAACCCTTCCTCTCCGTAACGGATAGACACGGGTTCACTCGACGGATCGAACGTCACCGTACCCGCTATCGACATCGCGGTCAGTATTTCGGGAGTGGATACGAATGCGTGGGTCGCGGGATTACCGTCGGCGCGCTTCTTGAAATTACGGTTGAACGAAGTGACAATCGTGTTCGCAAGCCCCATCGGTATGTCTTTCCTGTTCCACATTCCTATGCACGGCCCGCATGCGTTAGCGAGGATGACCGCGCCGAAGCTCTTGAGGGTCGCAAGCTGCCCTTCTTTCTCGACAGTCGCGCGGACACGGTCGGAACCGGGGGAAATATAAAACTTCGAGCGTGCTTTCATCCCGTTATCGAGCGCCTGACGGGCGATCTGCGCCGCCTTGTCGATATCCTCATAGCTCGCGTTGGTACAGCTTCCCAGAAGGGCAGCCGAAAGCTGCGCGGGATAACCGTTCTCGCGTACCGCGTCCTTCATCTTCGATATCGGCCACGCCTTATCCGGCGTAAACGGCCCGTTTATGTAAGGTTCGAGCGTTGAGAGGTCTATATCGATGACTTTATCGTAGTATTTTTCAGGGTTCCGGACTACATCCGCGTCGGGCGAAAGGCAATCGGCGAGTTTTTCCGCCATTTCCGCAACATCGGCGCGCCCGGTGGCTTTCAGATAATCGGAGTGTTTCTTATCAAACGGGAATATCGAAGCGGTAGCGCCAAGCTCAGCGCCCATATTGGCCACTGTCGCCTTTCCGGTCGCCGAAAGCGTTGCGGCGCCCTCGCCGAAGTATTCCATCACCGCACCGGTACCGCCCTCTACAGTCAGAAGCCCCAATAAATGCAGGATGATATCCTTCGGGGACGTCCATCCGGCGAGCCGTCCTGTGAGACGCACTCCGTATACTTTCGGCACCTGCAATTCCCACGGCATCCCGGACATCACATCAACAGCGTCCGCGCCGCCCACTCCGATAGCGAGCATTCCCAGCCCGCCCGCGTTGGGAGTATGCGAATCGGTGCCGATCATCAGTCCCCCGGGGAACGCGTAGTTCTCCAGCACGATCTGGTGGATGATACCCGCGCCGGGCTTCCAAAACCCGATGCCGTATTTCGCCGAAACGCTCTCCAGAAAGGAATAAACTTCTTGATTGTTATCAAAGGCCGTACGGAGGTCTTCCTTCGCGCCGTAGCATGCTTCTATCAGGTGGTCGCAGTGAACTGTCGCCGGAACGGCTGTACGGGGCATTCCCGCGGTCATAAACTGCAGAAGCGCCATCTGCGCGGTCGCGTCCTGCATCGCTACCCGGTCCGGATGCAACATCGCGTAATCCGAACCCCGCTTGAGTTCGCCCGACGGAGCATCCGCGAGATGGGCATAGAGTATCTTCTCGGTCAGAGTCAACGGACGGAACGCCGCTTTCCCCGCGGATTCGACCTTTCCCCGAAATCCGTCATATACCCTGCGTATCATATCGACATCTCTTGCCATCGGGCGCTCCTTCATCAGAATGTTAAGGTATATTTTAGCAGATTTTACGGATTTTGTCTATAAGCGCGCCCCGCAGGACGTTGTTCGTCCTTCCCGGGGTTTGGGAGATAGGGTATGCAGGCGGATCGACAGGCTCTTTATGCCTAACGCGCACATCATCGCGTGTAGACGGTTACTTCAGCTTATCCGCTGATACCGGGTTGAAGAAATGCAGTACTTAGCCGTCGGCGTTGATCTGGTCGATCAGTTCGGCGAGAACCGCGCCCGCTTTATCGTTATCGACCTGACATGTCCCGGCGTTGGCGTGCCCGCCGCCGTTATATTTCAGCATCAGCTTACCGATATCGGTATTCGATGTGCGGTTAAAAATGGACTTTCCGACCGCGAAAACGGTATTCATGTTATTTTTCCCATGAAGAACGTGGATGGATATATTCACTGTGGGGAATAGCGCATAGATCATAAAACGGTTTCCGGCGTAAATAATCGATTCGTCCAGCAGATCAAGAACGACCAGATTGTGATAGATCGACGAACATCGCCATATCTGATCCTTGAATTTTTCCTCCTGCTCGAAATACAGTTCGATCCTGTCTGCGACATCGGGATATTCGAGTATTTCTTCGATAGTATGGAGACGGCAGAAATCGATCATCGTCATCATCAGGTCGTAGTTCGATAAACGGAAGTTCTTAAACCGTCCGAGCCCGGTGCGCGGATCCATAATAAAGTTTAATAAACCCCATTTCTTAGGATACAGGACTTCCTGCTGGGAGAAGTGCCCGGAGTCGGCTTTATCGACCGCTTCCATCAACTCGTCGGACACCTTTGCGAACCGCTTTTTTCCGCCGTAATACTCGTATACTACCCGTGATGCAGACGGAGCGTTCGGGTCGATGATATGATTCGCGGGGTGTCCTGAAATGCGCAATGTCTCGCTTAGGTGATGGTCGAACGCAAGGAATACGCCCGAAACATAGGGGAGATTCGTTGTTATATCGTTTGAAGCTGCGGCGATTTTACCGTCCTGCATATCCTTAGGATGAACGAATAAGATTTCGTCGATCATGTCGAGTTCTTTGAAAAGAATAGCACAGACCAAGCCGTCAAAATCGCTTCGCGTTATGAGACGATATTTAGGCATCTTAGCCTCCCCCGATGATTGGCCGTATTATGGCCGCAAAATAATACATTCATCACGCGGCCAAAGGGCTTATTAAACAGAATATCCTTTTTCATTATCGCATTACAATAAAAGTATTTGCACCGCCCTTATTATAGCTTTTCCTCTATAGATGTCAAATATATAAGTGAAAAAAAAGAGCGTGAGAAAACTCACGCTCCGTGTAATTCTTATTACTTTGAAATTGCGAATTCCTTTTCATGGTGCATTTGTTCGCGGTATTTTTTGCCCATTATCATGCCCTTGCATTGAGGAGAACCGCACTGGCACTCGAAGAAGCGCCATAATTCGTCTTCAGTCTGCTCATAGTCCATTGTGAGATAGTCCCCCGGATGAATTTCCCTCAGGACAGTGAAAGTCAGGCTCTTCATGTCGCAGGACAGGTTAGGGTCGCAGCTATGAAGCACCTTTCCCATAAAAAACGGATCGTGAAGATGCAGGCCGGGTTCGATTTGTAATGTGAACAGGGTCATATTCGCCCGTACCTCTCCCCGGAAACAAAAAGCAATCTCGCCCGGATGAAAATTCGAAAGAGCGATTATACCCTCTCCTTTATCATCCGTATTCACGATTTTGAAATGCTCCCGCGTAGGTTCGTGCGGGAACGGCGGCACTGACTCCGGATAGAATCGGTGCGATTGCATGTCTTCCGACATTCTTTTTACCTCCTTAATACGTTCGCCACATGCATATCTTCTGGCGCGAAGAATTCTTTTACCATATCCACGATGATCTCCTCATCGTACCACTTACAGCTGAATACGTCGAGATACATGTCGCGCGCCATATCGTTGGTATGGATCGTAATCGCGCTGGTCACAATCAGCTGAACCGCGGAAATACCGACCTCTTTCCCCTCGCCGAAGCGGTGGATAACAAGGTCTCCGTAGGAAACCATATCGATTCTCGGGATCATTTCCTTTACGAACTGTGAAAGTTTCTCGATACTCAGTAAATTCTCGTTGCACGCGACCGCTGTCAGCATCAGGTGTTTGCCGTAGTATTTGACGCCGTTGATCTCCGTGCGCTTATAATCGTCTCTTGCCATCTATTCTTCCTCCTGGTTACATTCAACTTGATGCACTCTACCAGCAATCATGCCCCGCCCGTTTCCTCTACAACTATCTTCTCTTTACATATTCACATTATAGATTATATAATAATTCTCAGAAATATCAAGCGTACACGGCATAGAATCTTTATTATTTTTATGGCATTTCAAGTTGTTTCTATTATTATATCGTTCTGAAATTGAGGCATAACGTTCACAATTTCCCTTCATTACTAAAATATTTTCCATAGAATTCGTTGCACCGGCTGCTGGATTTAAGAATGTTTGGTATTCCCAAACCCCTTTCCTTGCTAAAAATTCTCTCCGCCTATAGAATATCCGTTTATGGAGGCTTCTTTGAATAGAATATTTTGCCCCGATTGTTTAATCCCGTTATCAGGCGCTTTCATCTGTCCCGATTGCGGAGGGGAAATCCCTCAATCCGGCGGCATCTACATTATGACGGGCGATCCCACGATCTCTGCCGGGAATAACGGTTACAATTATATCGGCTTCGATACCATCGCGTCCGTTTACGACGATACCCGTTACGGCGACGACGAAGTAGTGGAAAACCTCGGGACTGTCGTCGCGGAACACTTTCCTCCGGGCGCTGTACTGCTCGACCTCGGGGCGGGTACGGGAATCCATACTGTCAATCTCGCCAACGCCTGCAGCGCGGTCTACGCATGCGACATTTCCGTGAATATGCTGGAAAAACTTGTCCTCAAAACATCGGATAAAGGTTTGACGAATATCATTCCCGTCCGCGCGAACGCACTCGATCTGCCGTTTCCGGATAATACGTTCGACGCGGTTATTGCCATTCACCTCCTGCACCTGATAAAAAACACCGATATGGTAATCAGTGAAATCTGCCGAACCCTCAAACCCGGCGGCGTCTTTATCTCAACACTGATACACTTCGATAACAACCCCCCGTCCGTTTCCGGACGTATTGACGAGATATATGAGCGGCTCGGAAGGCAAAACCATATTGGACTGATCGATTCCCCCGGATGGAGCAAGGAGGAAATCGACCCCGGATTACGGAAAGCATTTCCGTCGGTTAAAATCGTCTCCGATCCGAGGCTGAATTTCACACTTCCCGATCACCCTGCGCGGGTATGGCGGCAGATCGCCGATCTGACCCGATCGTCGCAAATCGATGTCGATAAAAAACTGCATGACCGGGTAATGACTGAATTGAGGGATATCCTGACCGCCGAATTCGGGCCAGATTTTCTCGATACGCAGTCTGATAGAAAACTCTCAATCGATCTTATCGTATGTAAAAAATAAAAAGAATGTTCTAATATCGTATTCAGTTGACTCTGCAGGTTTTCGTGTTAGAATATGTATATCGCCGGGGAAATATTTATGAAACTTCTGCTTTCCCTGCTCTCTTTTACGTTTGTTCTTTTTTATCTATTTTTAGCGGGATTCGCCCTGTACCGGGGGTTAAGGAATCGCGCGAACCAGATATTCGCGGTGTTCGCTATGCTGCTTGCGATCTGGGCGCTGAGTTATACGTTCATCTTTTCCGCCGCAGATAAAGAACAAGTCATGCTGTGGTACCGGTTTTCATCGATCGGATGGACTCTCGCGTCCGCCGCAGGTTTTCATCTCTGGTTCATTCTTACCCGCCGTCATGCGAAAAACTTCCATATACTTTTTCCCATCTTATTCTATGTTCCAGGGATTGTCTTTTTTATCGCCTCCCTGAACGGATTCCTTTTTGCATACGACTTTATTCCCGTTTCCTACGGATGGCGCGAACTGGTGGATTCAGCCTCTCCGTGGATAATCATATATAATATCGTGCAGCTTTTATTCGCGGCGGGCGGTATCGTGATGCTTTTACGCTGGCAGGGAAGGAACAAGAACAGCATGAAAATCCATCGTCAGACCGTCATTATGATCGTCACTATCCTAATCAGCACTGTCCTTACCCTATTATCAAACTTTTTTTCATCGGCATACAATTGGAATACTCCTCCGCTCGGGCATGTCTTTTTCGGAGTGTGGGCGTTCGGCATCTGGATATCGATTATCAAATACCGCCTGATGAACCTTACCTCGGAGATCGTCACCGAAGAGATCACCTCGAAAATGATGGACATATTAATAATCGTCGATCCGCAGGGAAATGTCCTGAAAGTCAATCCGCGCGTCGAGGAACTGATCGGATATTCGCAGAAGGAACTAGTCGGAAAGGCATTTTCGCCTCTCGTGCATGAAAAAGACCATTTCTTTCGGCTGGTTCTGAAACTTCGCAATCAGTATACCCCGCATTCCAACGAGATTCATTTTATTTCCAAGAAACATGAGTTGATACCCGTTTTAATGTCCGTATCCCTCATCAAGGATAGTTTAGGCGAAAACGCGGGATTTGTCATTGTCGCCCACGATATTCGCGAGATGAAAGAGCTGCAGAAAGAAATCGTCAGCAGAAAAAAGGCGCAGGAAGAACTGCGAAAAACATACGCCGAACTCGAAACGGAAAAAAATAAGATTAAAATAAGGAACGAGATATACGAGCACGAATTGTCCCTCGCGCACGCGATTCAAATGCAATTCATCCCCAAAAATTCGCCGTCACCCAATATCGCTTTCTATTACCATCCCCTCGAGGAAGTGGGCGGCGATTTTTTCGATATGGTACGTTATCCCAACGGAAGCATCGGGATATTCCTGAGCGACGTATCCGGGCATGGGGTTCCCGCGGCGCTTATTACCTCCATGATTAAAAGCGTTACCCTTCAATTCTGCGTGCTGATCAACTCTCCCGACGAGTTCCTGTACCTGATGAACGATTTCCTGTTCGGTTTTACCGGCGGCAATTTCATTACTGCGTTCTACGGGATATACGATCCTTCGGAAAAGTCGCTTTTGTTCTCCAACGCGGGACATCTGCCGCCGCTCCTGGTATCCCATGACAGCGTTACTCCCCTCGGTACGGATAAAAAGGGAATACCGCTCGGAATAATGAGTAATCTGGAAATCCAGCAGGGAGTAAAAAAGTACCGGAATGACAAGGTTATTCTTGAGGAGGGATCGAAAATCTACCTCTATACGGACGGTCTATCAGAAACAGTAAATATCAAATCGGCCGAGGATTATACCGAGGATTTCGGGAGTATTCATCTGAACAATATCCTTCGTGAACTTTTCCCCCTGCCGATACCCGTGTTTATCGACCGTATCGTTCAGCGCCTGATCGATTACCGGGGATCGGACGAATTCGAGGACGACATTTGTATGATCGGGCTTGAGGTACCGACCGGCGCAGAAGAGACTAAAAAAGGAACAAAGGAAAAAACAGGAAAACGGAAGCCCTGATAATGCCAATAGGCGGATCCGTTAAAGGACCCGCCTACCAGCGGAGGTGCGATATCGTTTTCGTTTGCACAATAATATTACGCAATATTACGCATAATGTCAATAGTTTTGCATAATATATTTTTGCAATATATATTTGACAAATACAATACAATATACGGGATTAACTATGAATTACGAAGATTTTAGATGGGCAAAGGAAGTATTAGGAATTTCGATTCCGACGACGTACAAGAAGATTAAGCAGATTTATAAGGAACTGGTGAAGCAGGTACATCCCGATTCATCGGAGCTATCCCCTGAGACCGCCGCCGAAGAGACTGCGAATTTAAACCGTGCCTACGAGATTATCCGTACCTACAGCGAAAACTACCGCCTGGACTTCTCGGAAAAGGAATTTTACCGTCAGGTCGACGAGGCGGTGATGCATAAACGGTTCTATCAGGACAATTACAAAAAGAAAACCGATTAATCGATGATCTCATCCATTTCTTTTTTTTCTTCGGGCGCATTCTTTTCGAGGTCTTCGCGCTTGGGCACCTCGACCACGACAGTGCCTGTAAGAAAATCATGGATTCTCTGGTGATAGACAGGATTCACAACGAATATCAGCGGTATATAAAACAACTGTGACGCGAGGAAAAGAAGCACATAACGGAAAAGGCACATTAGAATCCCCAACTTCCGGTTGGACGCATCGATAACCGCAATTTTCAATAGCTTCATGCCCAGCGTCTGGTTTCCGCCGAACCACATCAGTACAAAGTACGACGCCTCGATGATAATGATCGCGATTAACAGCAGATCGGAGTGCCCCATAAAGAAATTCGTCAACAATTGGTATTGCTGTTCTAACGTGCCTTTCATTTCATAAATGAGGCTGATTTCCTTAGAAAAAACGACCCAAATCATAGTGATTTCAATGATCTTCAGGAACGCTATATCGATAATATATGCTAAAATCCGCTTCCAGACCGGAGCGAAATGAAGCAGGATAGGCGTTCCTTCTTTTACTTGGGCAGATTCATGCTGCTCGTTCAAATCCATAAATATCTCTTATAATTTTTCAATCGTATGCAGTATGCTCACGTATTTGTCGCGGGTCTTCTCTATGATATCATCGGGAAGCGGAGGCGGAGGCGGGGTCTTATCCCAGTTCAGCGTGTTCAAATAATCCCGCAGGAACTGTTTATCGTAACTCCGGGGGCTTTCGCCGATCTTGAACGTGTCGCCGTCCCAATACCGTGACGAATCCGGGGTCAGTACTTCGTCCACCAGGATCAGAGTACCGTCCTGATCGAGACCGAACTCAAACTTGGTGTCCGCAAGGATAATCCCTAAACCCTTCATGATATCCCTTGCTTTAATATAGATCGCGATCGAGTTCTCCATTATCTGTCTGCCTATCTTTTCGCCGACAACCTCGAAGAACTTCGCATGATCGATATTCTCGTCATGCCCGAATTCCGCTTTATCCGCCGGGGTAAAAATCGGTTCAGGGAGTTCCTGCGCAAGCCCAAGCCCGGCCGGAAGTTTTACGCCTCCCGCGGTCCCTTTCGATTGATACTCGCTGAACACGCTGCCGAACAGATGTCCGCGAACAACGCATTCCACCGGAAGACGGTTGACCTTCTTTACAATCACCGAACGCTCGGCGATGCCGGGATAGCCGGCGAGAAAAGGGAGTTCCTTCTCAGGGGACGTGCTGATCAGGTGATTCGGAAGCATCGTCATTTTAGAAAACCACTTATTGGATATTCTGTTCAGCACCTTTCCCTTCTCGGGGATGCCCTCATTGAACACTACGTCGAACGCAGAGATCCGGTCGGTGGTCACTAATAACCATTGATCGGGACTGATTTCATATACATCGCGTACTTTGCCGCTGAAAAGTTTTTTCAGTTCTTTGATATTCGTGGAGGTAATCGCCTTCATAGATACCCTCTTTGTGGTTTTTCAAGAAGTATTATATAATAACCTTTAAATAAAATCAATTCTAAGGTTTTCCAAATCAATACTGAGAGAAAATATCTGTCGGGGTTGTTTATGTCACGACTGGGAAACGTTGTTTTTTACTTCATTGTTATTATTTCCGGTTTTTCGTTTTCCTACGCGAAGGAAAAACTTGGGTCGGTACGTATCATTATCAATCAAAAATACGAATATGTATGGACGAATAAAGCTGTTCTCCCGGAAAAAATTCCCGAATGCATGACCGAACCCTATACGGTCATCACCCTTTTATCGTTCTACCCCGGCCGCTATTATAACAATCATATCCTGAAGTGGCAGATAATGCGTTCTGTGTCCCGCCTCACCGCCTCGAAGTATTACTCGGATGTTAAAGCATATATCCTGCCCGATGAGACCGACCCTGAGACGAGCCATATCCTGATCTATCTTACCGAGGCCAAGCAGGTGCGTTTCAGCGGCGGCGCGATTTACAGCACGCTGATCCTGAACAATCTCGCCGGGAAACCGTTCGACCTTCGTATCGACCTCGGGTATAACCGTATCGGTGCAAGTATTAAAATGAAATACCTCGCGTTTATTCCGCTCCATATTACCCTATCCGCCTATTATAAAAACAGCGGAATCTCGCAATCAACTATCGCGGATTATCATCTATACGACCTGAACGCAAAACTGGGTTTTGAGTTTCCGATCGACTGGATCGCCGGATTCGACATTGACCTGCATCATTATATCCATCCGTCGGTTAACCCCGCAATTCCCGCTGATTTTATCGGCCCCCCGAAACGAACCGAGCTTATCCTTTCACCCTATCTCCAGTATTCTTTCAGCGACGGAAAAGACCCGATTCGCTCCGGGGGGTTTCTTCTTCTGCGTATGCAGGCATTCCTTCCTATCGAACGCAACGACACTCTGTTCACTTTTCAGGGAATTATCGCGCTGAAGCGAGTTCTGAACGGTTGGAAGCATTCCGTCAATTTTCAGATTTCAGGGGGAGGCGCGACAGGTATTCTGCCGTATAAGGAAAAATTCGATTTGAGCGGAACCCGCGATCTTTCGGTGCGTTCCCCGCAGGAATACTTCCGGAACTTCGCGGAAAACTATGCGCTTTTCAACTTCGAGTACCGTTTCCGTATCGTGGAGTTTTTCCTGCCGCCTATTTTCAACACGAAACTGGATACGTTTATTTTTACCGATCTGGGGATATCATCCCCTTACGGACAGGCGTTGTTCGAAAATAGTTTTCTGATGGATGCTTACGGATTCGGACTGCGGATATCGCTGGACGGCCCTCTCTCCGTGGACGGCTCGCTGAGTTTCGGGTGGAACCGTATCGGCGAATGCCGTGTGATTCTCTGGGCCACATCGGGATTTTAGTCGCCGTTCAATAATTTATAATTGCACTCGGCCGGATTCAAGCCGGCGTTTTCCCATAAGTGGAACCCGTCGCCGCAGCAGTACGGATAACCCCCTCACCTCTTTCCAATTACCCAAAACAGATATTAAACTTCAATCGTTTCCGATTCAACCATCGCAGAAATATTCCGAAAATAAGATAAGCGCTTATTGAAGGAGACATGCTGTCTATGAAAAAGATTACATTATTTTTATCCGTATTTATCATTATGATATCGTCCGGTTTCCTCTCCGCGTCCGACCAATTCGAGTTTATCAACCAGATGACTATTTCCGACAAAGGATGGAGAATCTACCAGCTCGAGAATCTGGTACCGAGCGTAAAAGGCGGAAAAAAGGTATATATCCTCAAGGAGAATCAGGTCACCAATAGCGAGTTCCTCGACCTCTACCTGAATTTCGAGAAACCCCTGCAGTCCCTTCCGAACTATAAAGTGATCGCGTCCGAGTACGAGACCAATCCCTACGAAAACAGCAGCGGTAAGTATTCCGGGAAATTCTACTTCTCCGAGCACCACATCTCCCTGCTTCCTTATAATACGTCCATGTTCACCCCCGGAAAAATCCCCGGGAGTTTCACCATCGAATTCTGGCTATACCTCTATAAGGGCTACGACAACCAGTATGTGATGAAGTACCTCGGATATAATCCGTCGGACGAATGGGATAAGAACACCTACGGGTTTTCGATCTATGTCCGTAATAAAAAGGTGTTTTACGATTTCGCGAACTTCTTCTGGTCGATCGACAACGAGCCTCATTCTCTCATTATTCAGGAAGAGGAACCGGTTATCCTGCACAAATGGGAGCATCACGCGATTTCCTATAATATCATGAACGGGCAGATTTCGACCTACAAGAACGGGATAGAGCAGCAGGTCAAATGGGTGACGACCGACGGGAAAATTCTTTCGCCGATCTTCAACCCCTTTGTCAAGGACGAACTTTCCACCCCGCTCGTGATCGGAAAAAATGCTTTCTTTTCGCTCGACGACCTGAAGATCAGCTCGATAGCGCTTGACAATTTCAACCTGAACCGATTCGAAAATAATCCCGGTATCCTTATCACCGACGTCTATAAAATATCGGAAAACATGGCAACCCTGAAAAATCTGGTTTTTCAGGCGGGAGTGCCGAACCTCTCCCATTTGAAATTTGCATACCGCGTATCGACCACTTATTTCCTTCCGAGCGATCCGGTATTGGAGTGGATATATGTTCAGAATAATATTTCTTCGTTTCCGAAAGAGTATGCGCGCGGAAAGTACATACAGTTTAAAGTATTAGTCTACCCCTATCAGGATAATCAAAGCCCGATCTCGCTCGATTCCATTAAGCTCAGCTACGCTATGGACGCATCTCCTCAGCCGCCCCTGCTGATGTCGGTCGTTCCCGGAAACGGGTCGATTAAGCTGACATGGATGCCTACTACCGAGGACGATGTCGTGGGTTATGAGATTTACTACGGAACATATGCCGGTAATTATATCTGCTCGGATTCCCAATCGGGAAAGTCGCCTATATTCATTCCGTTTAAGCAAAGCGGAAAACTCAAGACTATCGAATATGTTCTGCAGGGTATGCGTAACGAGATGCCGTATTTTATCGCGATTAAAGCGGTGGACGCTAACGGGAACCGCAGCGCATTTACGAAGGAAGCCTACGCCCGTCCATCGACCGTCTATACCGGGTTCGGGTACAGCGTAGGTCAGTAAAAAAGAAGTCTATAAAAATATTGCTTACAGCTTGATTTCAGTGCCGATCCCGGATTCGGTAAAGAGTTCTAGCAGAAGGGCGTGCTCGACCCGCCCGTCGATATAATGGACTTTCTCCGCGCCGTTCTTCAGACAGTACAGCGCGGCGTCTATCTTCGGTATCATCCCCTTCCCGATCCTGTTTTCTTTCTTCAGTTCCTTGATCCGCGCTTCGTCCACGCTCTCCAGGAAGCTTTTCTCGTCGCCGTACTCGGAGTATAATCCCTTGACGTCGGTCATATAGATCACCCGCCGCGCCTTCATCGCCGCAGCGATATGCGCCGCAGCGGTGTCGGCGTTCACGTTGTACGTCTTGCCGTCGTCCGTACCGTATCCTACCGGCGAGATGACCGGGATAAATCCGTCGCGTGTGAGCGAGACCAGCAGGTCTGGGTTTACTCTCGATATTTCGCCGACCTGCCCGAGGTCGACCGACTGTTCTCCGCCGGCCTTCTTGACCGCCTCGATCAGCATCGCGTCCTTCCCTGATATTCCGACAGCCTTCCCGCCGTTTTTATTAATCAGCGAAACGATCTTTTTATTGATCAATCCGCTCAGCACCATCTCGGTAATCTCCATCGTCTCGTCGTCGGTCACCCGGTGTCCGTCGATAAATACCGCTTCCTTGCCGAGCTTCTTCATCATTCCGGTGATATGCGGCCCGCCGCCGTGTACGACCACCAGATTTATTCCTACAAGTTTCATCAGAATAAAATCGAGAATGACTTTTTCCTTGAGCGTCTCGTCGTCCATAGCGCTCCCGCCGTACTTGACCACAATCGTACTGCCGTAGAACTGGCGGATATACGGCATGGCCTCGGTCAGGACACGCGCTTTATCGATTTCGCTTTGCATCGTCGTCTCCTACTTCTCAAAGACTATCTTGAAATATTCCTTCTGGTACTCGACGGGGTTGTCCTCATATAACGGGCTGGCGTACAGGAAGACCGCAAATAAAGTATCGCCTATAAACTTCCCGACCGGTATCACCTCGTCGGCGGAAGCGAAAATGTTTTCCACCCACCGTTTGCATATCACTGTATCGCCGTCCACTTCCGTCTCGTTAAACCTGTTTTCCTCCGGGCTATCGTAGTACAGGTACTGCGCGTTCTTCCCGGTCAGCATAATATCATTGTTGGGGTTTTTATTATACTCTGCCACTCCCATAAACTGGGCGACAGGCTGGATAATATCCCAGATAGGTTTTTTTCTGAAAAACCCGTCGTAAATAAACGGATCGAGACTGAAATTTGCCAGTACCGCTTTTGTCCCGGTAAAGGCGATACAAATTTTAAACGGCTTCTTTTTCAGATAAACCAAATGGTTTTTAACAGCGACTTTTTGCCCGGATTGTTCGAACCACACCTGAAAATGATTTTTACCCTTCTTGATTTCTACGGGCTGGTTCTTGTCTGCCGTTAATGAGACGCCATAGAATAAAAACATGAACAAAGATAAAAATATTAACTTCTTCATATCTCCTCCATCTGTGAATAGAAATGGCTATATAACGAATCTCGCCTGACGCACGGCGTTGCACCCGATCGATACCGCGACGGGCAATGTCGCTATATGGCAGGGTATCGTCCTGACCTGCACGCCCATCACCGTCTCGGCGAAACGCATGCCCTGAAATCCCTTGCCCTTCCGGTTGGTCTCCGTCATGATTTCTCCGGCGATCTCCCGCTCATCGTCGGTCATCCCCGTTTCCCCGAGCGTCCGCAGGAGTACACGTTTCGACCAATGCACCGCCTTCTCGAACGTCCCGCCGATTCCTACTCCGACCAGATACGGCGGACATCCCTTCGATCCGGCGGCGAGTACCTGCTCGATCACCCATCCTGCTATATCGTTTTTCCCCATAGTCGGGAGAAGCGCCGCGGTACGTGTGAGATTCTCCGAGCCGCCGCCTTTGATCATGATATGCCCTTCCAATCCCTCGCCTCCTCCGGTCTCGGTATGGACAAACACGGGAGTATTTGTCGACGTGTTCCGGCGGGTGATCGGATCGGCTATCGACGCGCGAAGGAACATCGACGAATACACCTCGGCGGTTATCCGGTCGGCGGACTCCTGTATATCGCATTCCACAACCGTATCCGCGCCTATGCGAAGATAGAGTTGGACATATCCCGTATCCTGGCATACTCCGCGTTTTTCCGCGCATGCCGCGATACTGTTATCGATGAAAATATTAACTGTTTCCTTATGCGTATCCTGAACCGCTTCATCGCGGAGTCGCTTGAAATACGCGAGGATGTCCGGGCGCAGGTTGAAGCTCGCGTGTATGAGCGCGTCCCGGAACGCGTTCCCGAATGCTTCGCGCGTAATCCGTGTCATGCCTTTGTCGGTTCCGGCGATCCGGCTTTTACCGCGGGCGCAGCCTCAGTTTTAGTCTCTGTCTTCGCGGCGGCCGCGGCATCGGTTTTTGTTTCCGTTTTCTTTACAGGCGGCGTCCCCGTCTCAGCTGCGGCTTCCGCCTTGCCGCCGGAGCTTTTATAATCGTTCACGTAGTACCCGCTTCCCTTGAACATAATGCCCGCGCCGGCGGATATTTTCCGTTTCATCGGGCTTTCGCAGTCCGGGCATTTTACCTCCGGTTCCTGCGACATTTTATGAAATACTTCGGTTACCGTGCCGCATTCCCTGCACTGATAATCATAATTCGGCATCAGAACCTCCTTTATTAAAGTTTGAGACTTTTAATTCTCTCGACAGCTTCGATCACATCCTCTTTTTTTCCGAATGATGTCAGCCTGAAATAACCCTCGCCGCATTTCCCGAATCCGGAACCGGGAGTCCCGACCACCTGTATCTCACGCAGTAACAGGTCGAAGAATTCCCATGAGGTCAATTTCCCCGGGGTCTTGAGCCATATATACGGGGAGTTTGAACCGCCGGAATAGGTGATATCAAGAGCCTTGAGGCCGTCCCCGATAATACGGGCGTTCTCAAGATAATAATCGATGATCATATTGCATTCCCCGCGTCCCTTCTCGGTAAACACCTCGTACGCGCCTTTCTGGATAATATACGCCACACCGTTGAATTTCGTGTTCTGGCGTCGGTTCCAGAGGGCGTTGAGCGATACCGGCTTCCCGTTCGAGTCGTACGCTGTCGCTTCTTTCGGGATCACCGTGTATCCGAGACGGGTGCCTGTGAAACCGGCGGTCTTGGACAGACTGCGGAATTCCACGGCGACCTGCTTCGCGCCGTCGATCTCGAAAATACTGTGAGGAATTTCCGGATCGCGGATAAACGCCTCATATGCCGCGTCATACAGAATTACCGCTTTATTCTTCACCGCATACTCGACCCATTTTTTCAGCTGTTCCTTCGTCGCGACCTGTCCGGTCGGATTATTCGGGAAACAGAGATAGATCAGATCGGCGTTTTCTTTCGGGAGATCGGGAGTAAAGCCGTTCTCGGCGCGGGTGTCCATATAGATAAAATTCTCATAACGGCCGTCCTTGAACACTCCGCTCCGTCCCGCCATCACATTGGAATCCACATAGACCGGGTAAACCGGATCGGGGATTGCGATTTTTATATCGTCCGCGAACAGTTCCTGAAAGTTCGCCGTATCCTCCTTCGCGCCTGAAGTAATCAGTATCTCGTCAAGCGCGATATCCACACCGCGTGAAACAAAGTCCATCCGGCGGATCGCCTCGCGGAGGAACTCGTATCCCTCGTCTGAACGGTATCCCTGGAACGTCTCGATGCGCCCCATATCCTCCACACCCTTCGACAGGCCGTCTATGACCGACTGCGCGAGGGGCTGGGTAACATCGCCGATGCCGAGGCGAATCACCTTTTTATCGGGGTTTTTTGCCATATATTCCTTTGTACGTTTGGCGATCTCCGAGAAGAGATAACTCCCCTGCAGGCGCTGAAAATTCTCATTAATCCGAATCATCCGTGTCCTCCGTATAAATGTTTCACGTGAAACATGCTTATTTTATGCTATTTTCCGCGTACGATCGCGCGGAATAAAGTTTCCAATTCGTCCGTATTATGGTAATAAATCATGATCTTTCCTTTCTTTTTACTGCCCACCAGTTCGACCTTCGCGCCGAGAGCGCTGATAAAACGCTCCTGAAGCTCGTCGATTCCCGTGTCGCGGGACTTGGATGTTTCACGTGAAACATCGGGCTTTTTCTTCGGCTGGCCGTTGCGGGCGATTTCCTCCGCTTCGCGTACCGATAATCCCTTCTCGATAATGAGTTTCGCAAGGTCGAGCTGTCCGTCGATATCTTCGATAGACAGGATAGCGCGCGCGTGCCCCTCGGTCAGTTCGCTGTTCATCACACGGTCGCGGACATATTCGGGGAGCTTGAGAAGCCGAAGGGTGTTGGTCACCGTGCTGCGGTTCTTCCCGATCTTCTGCGAAAGCTGCTCCTGCGTCAGCCCGATCCGTTCCATAATCTCCTTGTATGCCATAGCGACTTCCATCGCGTTCAGGTCCTCGCGCTGGATGTTCTCGATCAGCGCGATCTCTATTCTTTCTTCCTCGGAATAATCGCGTACTATCGCGGGAATCTCAAGTAGCCCCGCCAGTTTGGACGCGCGCCATCTCCGTTCCCCGGCGACCAGTTCATAACGCCCGTCTCCGAGTTCGGACACTATCACGGGCTGTATGACGCCCTTTTCGCGGATCGAATCGGCCAATTCCTTAAGCGCGTCCTCGGAAATCGTTTTACGGGGCTGGTAACGGTTCGGGATAATCCGGTCGATATCGATGACGCCGATATCCTTCGATTCGCTCTGGCTAACCGACATTTCGTCGACAAGCGCCATCATTCCCTTGCCGAGCCGCTTCTTTTTATCTATCATATCAGCCTCCGATCCGTTTTACAAACTCGGCGCCGAACTGCATATATGTCTCGGCCCCCACACTTTTCGCCGCATGCTCGTAGATCGCGACCCCGTAGCTTGGGGCTTCGCTCAGGCTGACGTT
>JAGVBZ010000020.1 GCA_020059465.1 Brevinematales bacterium | reverse complement strand
TCGACTGCTTCGTCACTTCGTGTCTCGCAGTGACAATCTTTTTCTCTTCACGGATTTTGCGTACCCTAACCCCGATATCAAGGTGCGTGTAAGTATCTATCACTAGCCCGTGATAACTGCATCAGCCGTCACCCTGAGCCGGTCGAAGGGTGCTGCGACGGTCACAAGGAATGATTCATTGATCCGCGCCGTCCGCAAGCGTCCCGATCACGGGGAGCCGTTCGAGCAAATCCATGCCGTGAGGGGCGGATTCCAATTCGCCGGTCAAGTCCCAACCAGCTTTATGCAGAACCTGATGCTTGCCTCCCTTCCATAAAAAACTCCCGCTCGCGTCATAGACTTTCCCGCGAAATGCGAAGTAGATTTGTTTTTTCTTTACGCCGTCGTATTCCGCAAGTTCGCCGGGTGAAAATACCTTCATAGCTTCCGCCTTATCGAAAATAAAAAAGGGGAGGCCGTTTTAAATTCGGCCTCCGTGAAAATTCTACTTTAAGAACTTGCCGACAAACGGAGATGTTTCGCCTCTGCGCATAAAATGCCCTGAGGGGCCTTCTCCGATAAATTCCGAGAACCACGATTCATGCTCGATTTCCTCGTTAAGGATGGAAAGCGCTAAATCGTAAGTACGGTGGTCTTTCCCGGCGGTCATATTGCATATCTGCGTATACCCGCGTACGGCGCAGCGTTCGGCCTCGACCAATACCTTGAGCAGCCCCATCGTGTCGTTCGGGGCGATTGGGGGATATGCGGGAGGGCACGCGGACAGGTCGTGAAATTCCACCATACTCTGCGGAAGCTTCCCGCCCAGTTCGTAGATACGCGGAACAAGGGCTTCAAAATGATTCCTGTCCTCGATCCTCGCAGTCTCGGCAATCTCCTTGATCCCCTCTCCCTGTAATCCGATAAGATTGACGCGAAGTATTGTATAATAGTAAAAGGTAGTCAACTCAGCGGATGCGTTTTTCACCAACAACTCGAGCAGTTCATCGACATTGATGCCGGCTCTTTCCACTACTTCTCTGGTAACTTTTGCCATTGCAGGCCTCCTTAATTTTTAATAATAATCGGAACGATTATTATTATTTTTCAAAAAAATTCCCTTCAGGGATTAATGCAATTTTCGCAGATTCCGTAAAATTGTATCTTATGATTTTTTGTCTTGAAATTGGTTCTCTGATTCACCCGGTCTTCGAGCGTTTTATCGATAGGAAGTTTCAGGTCAATTATCGAACCGCAGTTTTCACAGATAAAGTGGTAGTGGTCGGTTGTATTCGCGTCAAAACGGTCGAACGAACTTCCGAAGTCTATCTTCCTTATCATACCCTGTTCCGTAAGAATCGAGAGATTTCTATAGACCGACCCCAGACTGAGTCGCGGATACTCTTTCTTGAGTTTGTCATATACCCAATCGGCGTGCGGATGTGACCCTGTTTCACGGAGGATTTCTAAAATCCTGTTCCGAAGCTTACTGCGTCTGTACTTTTCCATTGCTTTCTCTTATTAATAATTATTCCTATTATTAATATAACTAGTTTATTGTTTAGAGTCAAGGAATGTGCTGATTATTTTAGAAAACATTTGACGGGTGTCACCCCGGGACTATCGAAGGGCCAGAGCTCCCCCCCGACAAGCTCAGGGTGACTATTCTATCATTCATCACCAATTTGTGCTTATAGATAATAACATTACCGAATCGGGATCAGCAGTACGCAGTACCTTACTCCAGTTTGAAATTCAGCGTGAGGCGTACTTCGACCGGCTGGCATATCCCGTTTATCTTCGCCGGGACGAACTTCGTACAGAATACCGCGTTGGACGCGGACTGCGACAGCGATGGATGCGGGGAGGATTCGATTCTTATATGCCGGACTATCCCTTTCTCGTCGATATCCGCGAGCAGTACGACTTTTCCCTCGATACCGAGTTTCCGCGCCTCGGCAGGATACGGAGGATCGATATCACCGATCGCGGAGGGCATCGAGTCGACCATATAGAACGGGTAGAAGTTGGTCGGGCCGGACGGGTATACGTCCTGAGTTTTCGTAACATTGGTTTCGATCACTTTCTGCTTCACTTCCTGGATATCGCCCGCGGATTCGGCGACCGCCGCCTGCGGATGGAAATCCTGTATCCTGATGATATTGACGGGTACCGGTTGAGACCCCTTGCTCCCCATCCTGATCTGAAAGACAAAAATCAGCACAATATGAAAAACCCCCGATCCGATCAGCCATTTGATGCTCATTGTCCGGCCTCCCCGGGCTTTTTCGTCTTGGCGATAAACGCGACGTCGATCGGCCCGTTTTTCCGTAATGTATTCAGGAGCAGGTCGATCGCCTCGTAATCAGCATCGATATCTCCGACCACCTGCACGATTGACCCCGGAAAAAGGCTCGCGTGCTTATCGTACTGGAACGATACCGCGTCGATGTCCTTTTCCTCGCCCTTATAGAAGTAAAACCCGTCCTTGTCCACAAATATGGTAAACACCTGATCCTGCGATATAGACGACGTATGCACGACCGTAGGAACGTTCAGTTTGAGTTTTTTGCTCTGGTCGAGCGCGGAAACAACCATCAGGAATATCAGGAGCAGGAACGCGATATCCGCCATCGCGGCTACAGGTATATTGATATTGGAATACGATTTACGAAGTTTCATTTTTCCATCCTTACCGAGATATTCGCCCCGGTCGCAGGAATGATGCCGATGAAATCGAGAACATGCTGATATTTCACCCCTTTCCGCACCTCGATTAGGAGGTTCGGCCTGTTCAGGCTCAATACGGCGTCCGCGAGATCCCGCACCTCTGTCTTCTCCCCGTTGATCAGGAACAAGTCCTCGGTGATCAGAACCTTGTCGATCTGTTCCATACTGACCGTCTTAACAGTGTCGGTTTTCTTCGGTAATTCGAGCTGTATGCCCGTTTTCAGCGCGAACGATGTCGTTATCACGAAGAAGATGATCAGCAGGAAAGCAATATCGGACTGGCTGGATGTGGGTATTTCAGTGCTGACCCGTCTCCCGCCTATTTTCCTGTGCCTCATGCTACATTACCAGTTTTTCAATCAGATTCTCGCCCGCGTCGATAGTCTTTGTAGTGAAATTCTCCACCTTGTTCACCAACAAGCTGTAGAAAAAGTTCAAAACGATCGCGATTACAAGCCCGACTTCTGTAGTGATAAGCGCTTCATAGATTCCCTTGGCGACCAAACTTACCGACACCTGTTCGGCAAACGATATCGTACGGAACGCGAAGATCATTCCAGATACTGTCCCGAGGAACCCCACGAGCGGGGCGAGATTGATCAGCGTATTGATTATCACAAAACCCTTCTGGAGATTCAGGATATGGATATTCAGCGATGCCTCGAGTACACCGTCGAGTTCTGTAATAGTCTTTCGACTATCCGACAGGCGCATCACTTCTTTTAAGACATCCGCAAGACGCGACGGGTTTTTTTCGATATGCTTCTTGATATCCTCGACCGTCCCGCCGTTCTTGCACATATCGAACAGCTTGTCGTCGCTGATTCGCCTGCGGAGATAAAAAAACGCCCTTTCCATCAGATAAGCCATACCGAGTACGGAAAATATCAGGAGCGGCCACATAAAAATACCGCCCATTTCTATAAATTCCTTAATATTGAAACTGGACTTTTCGGGCTGGGAAGCGGGATTTGTTCCCGCTTCGCTATTGCTGACAGCGCTTGCAGCCTGCGCATTGTTTTCTGCATTCGTATTCTGCGCGGCGATCGCTAACGGAGCCGCGATTAACAATCCGAGTATGATAAACGCTTTCTTATTCATTTTCATCTTTATACCTCACTGATTATTTTAAAACTTTACCTGCATTCCGCCGAGGAATGTGAACGGCAGGTCTTTGATATCCGTGCGTTCCAACACTCCATTCTTCACCGCGTAAGAATAATCCACGACATTATCCCAGTTCAGCAGGTTGCCGAACGAGAAATAACTGGAGGTCTCTAAATCCTTTACCCCGAACGCTTCCAGAATGGAAAACAATGAATACGGCATCGATATCTTCATACTGACATTCACCTGCATCGGGGTCCATTCGCTGTCGTATTCGCCGTAGTACATCAGGTACTTGGTATATACGTCCGCACCGTTGGTAATCGTCATCTGCGCAAAGTTGGTGACGGGAGTATAGGGCTTTCCGCTCATCAGCCGGATATCGAAGCTGAGCTTCCATCCGTTCAGGAAGTTCAGCCCCGGAGTGGAATCGTTCGCGCGATAAGTGAATTCGAATATCGTGGATACCGTATGGTTGCGCACATAGTTAGGCACAAACCACTGGTCGGTCGGATCGGTATACTGCTGAGCCATATTCTCGGGAGAACGGTTGGTAATTTTTTCAAGCGCGTTCACATAGGTATAGGTAATCCATCCATTGAACCAGTCGTTCTTCGCGGCCTTTTTCTGCAAAAATACGTCGAACCCGAACACATCGCGAACCCCGTTGTTTCTTAGAGAATCGACGATATCAGTTTCGACAAGGCTGTAATAGAATTTGTAGAACCCTTCCATCCGGAACATATACTCGTTATTCTCGAAATCGATTCCTATGATAGCCTGGTAGTTCTTTTCATCCTTCAGATTATCTTTGCGCATCAAGTTGATCATATTAATCGGGAACTGGTTAGCCATCGCGCCCCGAACAAAAACGTCCCAGTATTTGGTGAACTCAAGTTTCAGCCCGATCAGGGGATTAACGTTGTAAAGGATTTCGGTCTCGTGCCCCTCCTTCAGAAACGCCTTATACATCTCGCCCCTTATGCCCGCCTGAACAATAAATCTATCAAACAGTTCGATATCGTCCATCGCGAATGCGCTGGCGTATCCAAGATAAAGATTATCATAGGTAGTATGCACATTGGCAATATTTGTCCAGTTCATGGCATAGTCCAGAATATACTGGTCGATATTCATATCCACATCGGCTTTGTAAGCCAGCCCGAGCACGCCGAATTTAATCCGGTGCCGATCGATGGAATTGATGAAATAATTCAGCCCAATCTGTACGGAATATTGGTTGGCTTTTTCCTTCACTTTAGTGGAAATATCCTGCATAAAATCGAAATCCTGCCCGATATAGGTAAACCCGCCATAAAGTGAGAGTTCGTTTCCGTCGGACGCTTTTGAATAGTAATTCACCGATCCGATCATCTGGTATGTCGAATAATTGAATTCACCCCCGTCTACAGACGGATCGCCCGCGTCCGCTCCGTTAACAGTCAGATGCAGCCCCTCGGCGGAACCGTATATGCAGAACGCCAGCTTCTCGTTGGGGTTAAAGAAATGGGTGTATTTAAGCAGTCCGTCCCAAAACCACGGGTACTGATATCCCGGCGCGCTGGTATTTGCGATAAAGTCATAGAATGTACGGCGAATATTCACCAGGAATGTATCGTTAGGGCCGAACGGGCCTTCCAGCATCAGTTCCAGAGTCGCAGCGGAGAAATCAAACAGTCCGCCGACTGCATTGGTGTTCCCGTCCTTGGTCTTCACATTAATCACCCCCGACAAACCCTGCCCGTAGAGGGAGGGGTACGCGGCGGTGTACAGGTCGATATGCTCCACCCAATTCGGATTAAATATCGATATTCTGCCGCCCCAGCGCGCAGGGTTGAGTACGACCATATTATCGAAACCGGATATTGCCTCCCAGAATGACCCGCCCTGAATATACATCCGGCTGTCGAAACTGCTTCCGCTGGTCGCAACCCCGGGCATCGCCTGAAGCGTCTTGATCACATCGTTGACAAACCCCTGAGTGGTCTCCTTGATCTGTTCGGACGTTACCTTCGTCTTACTGACCGCCTCGCCTTTATTGGCCTTGCCAAATACGGTTATTTCGCCGAGGTTATATGTCCCGCTGGTAATAACCAGATCGACAACCATATCGCCGTTCACGGCGACAGCCTGCTTCTTTTTGTGGTATCCCTCGGCCGCGGCGATAATGGTATACACCCCGTTCGTCACCTCCACAGATATTTCAGTGCCCGCAGACGTATTGAATAGACGGTTCAGTTCCAGAATGGAAACCGCCGCGTTCTTGACCGGCTGTTTTTGTCCGTCGAGCACACGGATTTTCAACACCGCAGAAAACAGGCCGATTTTTGTCAGCCCCACCAGTAATACAGTAAATAAAAACTTTTTCACTGCAACCTCCAATAGTATTAATGCTATTCCTGCATGATGCAGGTTGTTTATTAAACAAAATCGACTGATAAAACTGTCACTCCCGCCCGGATAATTTCCGTCTTAAATAGGTCACATGAACGTGCAGGGTTCAAAGTTATCTCATCGCGGCACATCCAATTTACTTGATTATCCGGCACTCCCCTATTACAATGAATGAAAGTAAAATAAATCGGGAGATGCCTATGAAATCAGTTGTGGTCGTCAAAATCAGCGCAATTCTTCTGCTCGTACTCGTAGTAGTAGTCCTAATTGTGCAGAATTTAACTCCCGCGCCCCTCAATTTTCTTTTCTTCCAGACCCAATCCGTACCGGTAATCGTCATCATCCTTGTTACCCTTGCCATCGGCTACGCAATCGGCCTATTAAGCTACCGTCTTCTTTTCGGCGGGATTATTAAGAGGGAAAAAGAGGAAGCCGAGGCGAAACCGTCCCCAAAGAAAAAAGTTTCCGAAGCGGAAAAGGAAAACTGGGATCCCGACGGTTCTGAAGTTCCCGCGGCGGATAAGAAGAAACGGAAATAACCCGTTAGATGCCGAAATCGAAAAGCGTATTTATTTGCGGGGATTGCGGATATAAGACCTCGAAATGGCTCGGTAAATGCCCGCAGTGCGGAGAGTGGAATACCCTGATCGAGGAAATGGAGACGTCCGAACCCGCGTCCGTGCACAACGTATCTACGGCATCCCCTATACCCATAGGCGACGTTCAATTCTCGGAAAGCTCGCGAATCTTTACTAAAATAGACGAACTCGACCGCGCTCTCGGCGGGATTGTCCCCGGACAGGCTATCCTGCTGTCGGGCGAGCCGGGTATAGGGAAATCGACCCTGCTCCTTCAGACCGCCGGCGCCCTTGCCGAGGGACATACCGTATTCTACGTCAACGGCGAGGAATCGAACCCGCAGGTCAAATCGCGCGCGTCCCGTCTCGGCCTCAATTCAAAGACTATGTACCTTTTCAACGAGAACAACCTCGACAGTATTATCGCGCGGGTGTCGACGGACAAGCCTGACTTTCTTTTCGTCGATTCCCTCCAGACCCTCTACTCTCCGCGTTATACATCCCTGCCGGGGAGCGTCCTGCAGGTGCGTGAGTGCGCCCATGAGCTGATATCGCTCTCGAAGGGGCTGGGTATCCCGGTGTTCCTCGTAAGCCATATCACTAAGGGCGGGGAGATCGCCGGCCCGAAAATCGTCGAGCATTTAGTCGATACCGTACTATATATAGAAACCGATACGCGGGGGTATTACCGTATCCTGCGGCCGCTGAAGAACCGTTTCTATACCACCGAAGAGGTGGGGTTTTTCACGATGGGGGAGAACGGGCTGACGGGGATCGAGGATATTTCCACAGCGTTCACGTCAATCCACAGCGGGGCAGTCAACGGTGTATCCATATTCCCGATGATCGAAGGGAACCGCGTGTTCCCGGTGGAGATACAGGGGCTTTGCGTCGCGTCACAGTTCAGTTATCCCCGGCGCGCCGCCGACGGGATCGACCTGAATAGGCTGTATATGCTCGCGGCGATTATGGAAAAACGGCTGGGCGCGAACCTGTCCGCGTCCGACCTGTATGTGAATATTACGGGAGGGCTGACTATCGACGATCCCGCGCTGGACCTCGCGGTCATTTTCGCGGTCTATTCGTCGCTCAAGGATAAGCCCGTGCCGCTCGATATGATCGTATTCGGGGAGGCCGGACTGACCGGAGAAGTGCGTCCGGTATTCCGGATGGAGAAGCGTTTTGCTGAAGCGAAAAGGCTGGGATTCAAGCGCGCGGTAGTGCCGTACCAGGAGAAAGGGATGTCCCCGCCCGACGGGATAACCGTATTGCCCGTAAAGAGTATCGAGGAAGGGATCGCGCTAATCGGATGATTTTTTCCTGCGGTTGATGAATGCGACGATGCCTAAGATAACGATGATCGCCGCAATGAATACTCCCGTTGCGATGAGAACCTCAGGCAAACCGTCGAGTGTTTTTAATACAAACATATCCCCCTCCTTAATATAGTGTCAGCGCCCGTCCGGATTACTTACACTTTTTTAAATTTTTTTATCAGGAAAAATACCGCCACGGCAAATACCGGGACTACAAAGAAAAGAATACTTCTCAGCCCTGAATTATTCTGGAAATTCACTGCAATCTTTTCAAAGAAGTTTTCCAAAATATACTCCTTATAAAAAAAGCCTCCCTGCAGGGATTGATGACGAACTGCTATTGTCATTGCCCGTCTACTTTCGCAGAAGGCAGGCGGGGCCGGAGCCGAAGTAATCTATTTTACTACCGTATAAGGAATAAAACAGACTGCTTTACCACGCTGCGCCCCGCAGTGACATAAACCAAACGGAATTCCTAGTTCGTCAACAAGCCCGGTTTCGAGAGGCTTATAAAAACTAATTTCCTTAGATATTATTCAGTTTTGCCGATTCAGCTTTGGCCTTTTCTTTAGTTTCCTTCCCGGCAGTGGGGTCGTCCGTCACTTCTTTAAATTTCTTCTGAGCGGCGGCTTTATAGGTTTCGATATCCGCAGGGGTAAAACCGTACTTGGTTTCCTTGATGTTCTCTTTCAGGAATTTCGCCACAAGCGCGAGAGCCCTGCCGGAATCGAGTTTAGTCAGCGCGGTGGGATTGGATTTTTCGGCGTTTAACGCCTGTTTCAGCACGGCAATTACGTTCTTATAGACGGTATCGTCGAATTTATCCTTGCCCGTATTCTGCGGTGTGACCACCGCGTTAGTCTTACTGACCGCGACCGTATTCGTCTTGCCGCCGTCAACCGGTTTAACTTCGGTTCCGCCGCAGGATATCAGCACAAATCCGAAAGCCGCCGTAAATAATATCGACATCGTAAATTTTTTCATAGTTTCCTCCTATTTGTCTTTCCATTTGATAGTCTTAATCGCGTTCCACGCGGCGGTGATAGTCGCCTGCGCGTGATTACGTTTTACTACTATATTCAGTAATGCCGGAAACGAACCCGGGTCGCCCGAGAGCTGAAGAATCTTTATCAGTTCCAGGGCGATCATATCGCTTTGATACGAACTATTATCCTCTTCTTTATACTTACTCTGATCGTATGCATAATACAGGAGATCATTGATCGCATCGATAACCGTCTTATCATTCCCGTTAACAAAAGCGTCCTTTAAAAAAGCCACGGCCTTCTTTCTGTCAGGAATAGAATTATTCAAGTCCAGCAGAGTCCGGTAAGCCTGATTAACCTCAAAAGAAAGGGTAACCTTGAGCTTTTCACCCGGATAAACCAGGACGGTCAGCAGCGTAAGAAAAACCGCGAACAGAACCCGGTTCATCTTTCCGCTCCGTTTACCACTGAATTTTTTCCATCGCCGCCCATGCCGCCTGAATGGTCTGGAAACGGTGATTCTGCATTGTTACAATTTCCAGAAGCGCGGGAAACGCACGCGGGTCGCCGATATCGCCCAAGGCTGAAACAATCGCCTCAACTACCATATCGTCGGCAACCATTTTCTGGTTATCCTCGCGGAAGGCTTTGTAACTCAGTTCGTTTTTAACCATATTAACCAGTTTAGGAACCATGCCGGGACTGCCGATCATCGCCAATCCCTTAGCTGCGGTCATACGCACTTTCGTGTTATCGAATTTATTCAGTACATTGAAATAGGTTGATTCCCATTTCTGGTCTTTTGTCAGAATCATCGCATCCAACGCGGTCTGGACAGCGTCGGGATGACAAAAGTTCCCAAGCTTGTCCGTACGGACATCATACTCAACGATTTCAGCCAGAACTTTGTACTTCTCGTCACTTGTGTGTTTTGCGATCATTTTTACGATAATTACCTGCTGATCGCGGTCGGCTGTTTTGAAGAATTGGGCTTTCAGGGTTTCGAGGGATTGTTTCCCGCCGCCGAGTTTCAAATCTTCAGGAACATAATCGCTTGCGATTCCGTTCGCAACTAATAAAAACACTGAACAGAAAACCATTACAAGATGCTTCGCCCTCATAATATCTCTCCTTAAACATTTTTCCCCGAATCCAGTCTTCTACCACAATATAATATTAGCAAAAAATATAGAAAAATCAAGAAAACGATGAAATATTCGTTATATATTTATACTTTTCATCATTTCATTCAATACTTGTTCGATCGTTTTTCCGTCCGTATCGATTTTTATCGAATCTGCCGGAATAGTCAAGGGAGAATTTTTCCGTGTGCTGTCCTTTGAGTCTCGTTCCTCTATTTCGTTTCTTATCTTATTCAGAATATCGCCGTCAATCTTTTCGATCATTCTTCTATTAAACAACTGGTTTGCTCTGCGTCGGGCGCGTTCCTCAGGGCTTGCGTCCAGATAAAACTTCCTCTGCGCGTGAGGAAATACAACCGAACCCATATCCCGTCCCTCGCAGATATAATCACCCTTCTCGGCGATCGCGCGCTGTAATTCCACCAGTTTATCGCGTACTGAACCGAGTTCCGAGACGGAGGAGACCTTCTTATCGATCTCCGGACGGCGTATCATTCCGGTCACATTCTCACCGTTCACGAAGACCTCTTTATCATCGAAAGTAATGCTCAGATTCTTTAATAAATTTTGCAGAAGTGGATTATCCAGAATAGGAAGATTGTTTTTTACAACCAGATAGGTGACCGCGCGATACATTGCGCCGGTATCCAGGAACGAAAATCCGAGTTGTTCCGCCAAACGCCGGGAGAGGGAACTTTTTCCGCTCCCCGCAGGTCCGTCGATGGTGATGATCACAAACTCTCCCGAAAATCCTTTGCCTGACGAAGGTATTCGATCAACTCGTCGCGCTTGTTTTTTCGGATCAGATCGATCACGCTTTGTATCTCACGGGAAAAATCGATGAGCGACCGCTCGACGTTATCGGCGTTTACAAGAATAATATCAGCCCACATTTCAGGGTTTCCCTGCGCGATGCGCGTAGTATCAAGAATACCCTTACCGTACAGCCCGAAGAAACGTACTTCCGACCATCCGTCCTTCTCCAACAGACGCGAGAGCGCCGAAGAGATCAGGTGAGGGGAATGACTGGTAGACGCGACGATTTCGTCATGGAAGTCCGCGGAAACCAGCACAATCTGAGCGCCCATTGCCTTCCAGAAATCGCGTACGGCCGATAATATTTCTTCGCGTCCTTCTCCGATCACGGCGACGATTTTTTTCTCGAATAAATCGGCGCGAGCGAACTCCATCCCCGATTTCTCGCTTCCCGCCATCGGGTGAGTCCCGACAAAATTCAAACCGCGATGATTGATCTTATTGACGTCTTTTATTACTATCCGTTTGACACTGGCCACATCCATGATGATTACATCATCCGATAAAAAATTGTGATACTCGGCGAAAACATCCGCGACATTCTGTGCCGGTGTGGCTATGATAAAATAGTCTAAACTTGCAAGCATCTCGGGGGAGTTATCCGATACCTCGTCAATAATCCCCAGCCGTTTGGCCGACATCAGTTTTTCCTTGCCGCGCCCGAAACCGATCACCTTACTATCAGCAAAGTAAGTCTTAATCGCCAGCGCAATCGATCCCCCCATAATACCCAACCCGTGTATCCCATAAACCTTCTTCGGCATATTTGCTCCTCAAAGAACGAACTATTGCATTAGGAAAGGTTCTTGCCCTTTCCAATCACCGGGGCGATTTTTTTCAACTCACTCATCAGCAGGTTGAATTTATTAGGCTTCAGCGACTGCGCCCCGTCAGACATAGCCTTCTCAGGGTCGTGATGCGCTTCGACCATCACCCCGTCTGCGCCCGAAACAATCCCGGCGAGCGCCATCGGTATCACATACTGCCAAACACCCGACGCATGACTAGGGTCGATGATGATAGGCAGGTGAGTCTTTTCCTTCAGAACCGGTATCGCCAATACATCGAGAGTGTTTCTGTACGCATTCTCGAATGTCCTTATTCCGCGTTCACAGAGCACAACATCCTGATTCCCTTCGGACATCACATATTCGGCGGACATCAGCCATTCCTCGATGGTCTGCGCCATTCCGCGTTTCAGCACCACAGGTATCTTGAGCTTCCCCACCTGCTTGAGCAGAGAGAAGTTCTGGGCGTTGCGAGTGCCAATTTGTATTACATCGGCGTATTCAGCCACCAGTTCCGCATCCGCGGTATCCATCACCTCGGTAACTGTGGGCATACCGAACTCTTTGCCGATTTTCTTGAGAATTTTCAATCCGTCCTCGCCCATCCCCTGAAAACTATAAGGGGAAGTGCGGGGTTTAAACGCACCGCCGCGAAGAAGATTCGCGCCGGACTCCTTCACAAATTTAGCGATCGTACGCATCTGGTCTTCGCTTTCTATGCTGCACGGCCCGGCGATCACCCAGAGGTTTCCCCCTCCGAGCTTTACCCCCCCGGCGTCGACAATCGTATCGTCCGGATGGAAATCGCGGCTCGCGAGCTTGTACGGTTTCGAGACATGCACGATCGATTCGACGCATGATATGGATGCAAGCGGATAATTTGCGAGTTTGGTTTTATCGCCGATCACCCCGATAATAGTCTGCTGCTCTCCCGTAGAAATATGAGTCCGAAGCCCCACTTTTTCAATCATGTCGACTATATGCTGAATTTGTTCGGGTTCCGTTGACGGTTTCAAGACAATAATCATTCGTCATTCCTCCTGAATCAGGGTAGTTTTGATTGACATAATTATACAGCGAAGGGGTAAAAAATACAAGTTACGGGTTGTGTAAAATCCTACTGAAATGACTCATATCAGGAGTATCAGATATGTTGTATCATATGTATACAATACTGGGATTTTTCGAAGTAATATGGGTTTTTACTATTCATAAAGTGGGTCATAATGTAATTTATGTGTGTCATTTTTGCCCACTTTTTCCCGAAGAATGCTTCAATTCCGGGCGCAGACAAATCTCTATTTGTATATATTACAACAAGTTATAACATTATTCCTCTCTGAAGGATTGGCACGGCTTTTGATATATATTATTAGATTATTTTAGGAGGATCACCATGAAGACATTGAAAAATGAGGGAAAGGACCTCACGAAAAAACCTGAATCCGTATTCGGAGGCGGGGTTTCCGATTGGTTCGACAGCTTCTTCGGTGAATCTTTCTTTCCGAAAGATCTTTACCAGAGCAATTGGAACCCGAAAGTGGATGTTGTTGACAAGGACGGCGTAATTTCAGTACATGCAGACATACCCGGAGTGGATGAGAAAGATATCGATATCACTCTCGAGGATCATGTGCTGACTATCGAGGGAAAGCGCGAGAACGAGAACGAGGTGAAAAAGGACGGGTATCACAAGTTCGAGCGAAGTTTCGGTTCATTCAGCCGCTCCATCCGTCTGCCCGAGGGTATCGACGCCGACAAGATCAAGGCCGGGTATTCCAAAGGCGTACTGAATATTGAAATACCCAAATCGCCTGAAAAGGCGCCTAAAAAACTTGAAGTAAAAGTGTCATAAGGAGGCAAGTATGATTTACAATCCTGTTTACAGAATGGAAACATTAAGGAAAATCGCCGACCGTCTTTTTTCCGGCTGGGATACGGGGAAGGATGCTGAATACGATGCGTCCCCGGCAAATATCTATGAGGGCGCGGACGGTTACCTGATCCAGATCGCCGCACCGGGAGTGAAGGCCGACGATGTCAGCGTTCATTTTTCCGACGATATCCTCACAGTCGCGGTCAAACGCACCATCGAGACGGAATCGTCCGGGGATAAGAAGCTTCTCCGCAGCGAACGAGGCAATTACGATTTCACCCGCTCGTTCTCGCTGACAAACGATATCGATCCGGAGAAAATCGACGCTAAGGTGCTGAACGGGTTCCTGCTCCTGCACCTGACAAAGAAACCCGAGAGCAAGCCCAGAAAAATAGAAGTGAAAGTAAAATAGGAGGATACTATGGAAAAGACAACACTCATCCCGCCCGTGGATGTATTCGAAACGGGTGATAAATATATTCTCGTGCTCGATATGCCGGGTACGACGAAGGAAGGCATCGAAGTGACCGCCGAGAACGATACCCTGACTATCAAGGGCACGTCCAGCGAGATCAGCGAGGATTGGAAGCCTCTATCGGCGGAATTCCGTCTCGGAGACTACAAGCGCGATTTCACGATCGGCAGTAAGATCGACCATGAAAAGATCGACGCGAAGTACGATAACGGGGTACTGACTATCGAACTGACGAAGTCCGAGAACGCCAAGCCCCGCAAGATCGATGTGAAACTGAACTGATTACCCTGTTCTGATATAAAAGCCGCCTCCGGGCGGCTTTTTGATTCATTCCCGCTCGACCACGGGCAATTTTTATTGCTGCAAGTACTCGTTTCATATCGAGATTAGCCTGCGCAGCAGCACATGATGAATGCGTAGTAATAAATCCACCTGAACACGGGCTATCTTGATACTACCGGTACGTGCAGCATATCGGGATTAGTCTGCGCAGCAGCACGCTTTCTAGGGGGTATAAGTGCGCGGAAATTCCCTCATTCCGCTTGACACTTCCGGTATACACGCTATAATAAATAGCCAATCGGCATAAGGAGACTTTATGTCGCTTCAATCTCAAATTCGCCTGTATATCATACTTTCAATCGTTATCTATATCGCCTATGCGGTGGCGATATTCTTCATGAATATTTATTACAATTCGCCGGTAAACACCCTCGCGCAGTCCTCGCAGTTTATGGACAGGCTGTATATTTTCTCGATTATCATCTCCCTGTTCGCGCTGTCGTTCGGGATATATATCCTTTTATTTACCTACACCCGCGGCCTGAACAAGTACCGCGATATCGCGAGACGGTTACAGATCATGGCGGTCAAGTCGTCGTTCGACCTGTCCATTCTCGATTTCCCCACCGAGGACGAGTTCGGGAGTCTCGGGGGCGACCTCAATAGGATCATCACCCGCCTCCGGATATTTGATAACCTGAAAATACAGAAGATACGCACCGAGCATGAAAAATTCCGACTGCTCGCCGACAGAAGCGATTATCCGGTACTGGTGATCGGTATCGAAGACGGCGAGAAGGTGGTGAAGTTCTATAACGAGGAATTCAGCCGCGTCTTTGTCGAAAAGCCGGAGACCAGCCTGGTCAATATCGTCCTGTCGAAAATATGGATCTACGGCGCGAACCGTGCGAAACCGGTCACCGAAGAGGATGCCGCGGATATGAATAAATTTATCGACGACGATTTCGAGCACGCGATCGATCTCGTAATCACCACAAAAGTCCCGGCGGATATAAAAAAGGATATGGTCACCCTGACCGGGGACAAGACCTACCGCGCCTATCCTATCGAGATACTGCCGATTGCCGAAGAGGAGCATAATGTATCCGAGGTTCTTCTGATATTTAAGAAAGCGATGAAATAAATATGGCATCTAAAAAAAAGGATAATTCCGAGAAACGGAAATTTCCCATCTTTCGCGTGATCCTGTTCACTATTTTAGGAGTTGCGGCGATCATCGTCATCTTTCCCTATTTCGCGTATCTCGTGTCGGAACTCTACTGGTGGAAAAGCGTCGGATACCTGAGCGTCCTTTTCAAATTCGGGCTGATCGGGATTTTTTCGTTCGTCATGCCGTTCGTTTTCTCGTTCGCGGTCATGAATATCTGGATACACGGATTCCGCCGTCACAAGCCCGGCCCGGTCATTACGACTATCATCTGGCTGACATCGGTTGCCGCGGGGGTATGGGGCTTCCTGAATAAGGAACTTTTTATCTGGAATTTCAATATTTCCACCGCCATGGGATTCGCCGATCCGATATTCGGCCTCGACGCGTTCTTCTATATGTACAGACTCCCGTTCATCCGGATGATACTCTGGATGTTTACCGTATTCCTTCTTATCCTGTTTTTCCTCGACCTCGTCGTGCAGACGAAGAAAGATAAACCGTTATTCAATAAGGAAAACAAGCTCCAATTCGGGCCGTCTCTGATCCTCGGGTTCGCCGTGAATATCGTCAACTTCCTCGCTCTCCGGTTCATTCACCTGATGGAGACTCTGGTACGCCAGCCCGAGGCGAAAATAGGGTTGGGATACAAGACTGTGATGGGATATTTCTTCGGGAACTATGTTTTCATGGGGACGCTCGTCCTTTTTTCGATACTCCTGATTATCCGCGCCGTCAAGGGCATCAGTATCATCCGTATCCTGGTCTACGGGATTATCGTTTTCGGGGTGTTCACCCTCGGTACGATGGTATACCCGGAGATTATCGAAAATTATATGGTCAAACCGAACGAACTGATGACGCAGAAGGAGTTTATCCTGTACCGAATCCATTCCACCCGCGCCGCGTTCGGGATAGTGTTCGAACCGTACCCCGCGGGTTCCACCAATCTGAGCGTCGTCTCCGGGACTGTCGCTAAGATGCGGGTATGGGACGCGGAACCTTATAAAAAGGTGATCAAACAGCTCCAGGAAGTGAAAACCTACTTCGACTTTTACGATGTCGATGTGGATAAGTATACGATCAGCAATCAGGTCTACCAGGTGGTGCTTGCCGCCCGCGAATTGAACCCGAACAATCTCCCTATCGACGCGAACACATGGGACAATATCCACCTGAGGTATACGCACGGGTACGGGCTGACCATGTCGCCCGCAAATATCGTCGATCCCGAGGGCAAGCCCGTATTCTGGATCAGGGATCTCGAAAATACCGCGGCGTTCTCGAATCTCACAGTCACCCGCCCGCAGATCTATTTCGGGGAACTCACCAGCAATTATATCATTGTACGCACTCTCGCGGAGGAATTCGAGTATTCGACCGACACCAACCGGATTACGACTGTTTTTTCCGAGGAACGAGGGATCAATATCGGAAATTATTTTGCTAAACTGATCTACAGCAGCGTATTTAACGAGAAGATGCTATTCTGGACGAAGTACATCACTCCCGACTCCCTCCTGCTTTATCACCGGGAAATCAACGAGCGCGTGCGGATTATTTTCCCGTACCTGAAATATGACGGCGATCCGTATATCACCGTAGTCGACGGTAAGCTGTACTGGATCATGGACGCATACACCGTGTCCGACCGTTTCCCCATCGCGGAGCGTTTCGATACGCCGCTCGGGAAGATCAACTATATCCGCAACTCGGTAAAGGTGGTGATCGACGCGTATACCGGCGACGTATTTTATTATATAGTAGATAAGTCCGACCCTATCGCGCAGACCTATCTCTACCTGTTCCCCGAACTGTTCCGGACGGAAGTACCGCCGGAATTCGCCGAGCACTTCCGTTACCCGTCTACGCTGTTCGGCATCCAGTCGCAGATACTTTGCACCTATCATGTCGAACAGAACGAGAGTTTCTATAACGGCGAGGATGTATGGAAAATCCCCAACCAGATATACGGTGCGACCAATACGCTTTTCAAGCCGTACTATATCCTGAACCTTCTCGACGATCAGTACCGTTTCTCTCTTATCCAGCCGTTCACCCCTGTCGGGAAGGAGAACCTTTCGAGCTGGCTCATCGCGTACTACCAGAACGGGCCGAAACTTTCACTGAAATATCTCGATAAGACGTCCAGTTCGCTGGGGCCGCTTCAGGTCGAATCATTAGTCAACCAGAACGACGAGGTATCGCGCCTCCTGACCCTGTGGGGACAGAAGGGATCGAAGGTGTTCCGGGGAAATATCCAGTTCCTGCCGTTCGGGAAAAAAATACTCTATCTCAAACCGTTGTTCCTCGAATCGGAGAGCACAAGCATACCGCAGCTCGCCAAACTGATCGCTATCCTCGACGGGAAGGTCTATCTCGCGAATACGTTCGACGATCTGATCGGCCAATTGTTTATATTTCCGGGTTCCGGGGAGGATCTGACTAAGATTCAGGCTCTCCAGAAGACAATTTCCGACACTTACCGCCTCTATCTTCAGATAGAAGAATATAGACTCGACGGAAACCTAAAAGCTTATCAGGAAACTGTCGATAAATTAGGAGAGGAGTTAAAGAAATCCGTCAATTCTTTCGAGTAGGAACTTATGACAGACGAAGACCGTATCGGACTGATACGACAGGGAAACGAACTGTTCAATCGGGGCGATTTTAAGAACTCGCTGAAGATATTCCTCGCCACCGATTACAAGGACGGCATCATTCGAGTCGCTGACCACCTGTACTACGAAGAGAAGCAGCAGGTTTCCGCTATCAAGCTTTACAAAAAAGCGGGATACCAGCGGAAAGTGGATGAATTCGCCGAAAAAGCGGCGGTTACTATCCATATGCTGTTGGAAAGCGATAAGAAACTCGAACAGGTCCCCGAAGAGGAAATCGCGGAATCAGGGAAAGATACCAAAGATTTCAAAGAGTGGAAGCCGGTCACCCTCTCGTTGGATGAGATTATCGACTCCTCGAAATCTAAACCGCAGGGGACTGATAAGAAAAATGAAAAAAAGAAGTAGCCTTTCCCGCACAAGCCGTTTTCTGATTCCGTCGATAGCGATATTCCTTTCATGGAATCTGGTCGGCGCGGCCGCATCAGTGAGCTTCGACCCCAACTTTTTCTGGAACAAGAATGAAGCCACTTCCCACGAACTGGTGGAAAAAATCAACACCTATAACAGCATGATCAACTGGACGACCGGAAAGGTACGCACCGAGATCGCGCTCACTATTAAGCTCGGCAACCCCAATATCGGGCAGTTATTCAGCGCGTACTCGCAGGAAATCCGCGAACAGCTCCGCCAGAACCTCATTAAGGCCCTGGGCTATCTCCGTATCTCCGCGATATTCAGCCTGAAGGACTATTACTCGCAGAAGAACGATATCCGCTTCGAGATCATCGACCGGGTGGACGGGGCGTTCTATTACCCGCCGGTGCAGAAGAACAACCAGTTCCACGGAATCGCCGAACTGAACCTGTACGGTAAGGAAGGGCTTGCTACCCTCTTTTACCGCGATATCGAGGGAGTTGCGCTTCCGACCAATTATCCGTCCTCCTCCTCATCCGAATACTACGACAGCATAATAATCGATACGCTGATTTTCAAGGATTTCAATCCCAGTATCGAAATGCGGATATACGATCAGAACGGAAGGCTTCTGTTCGGCCCGGAAATTGTGGATAAGAAAATGCTGAACGAGAAGGGTATCTGCGAATTTACCACAAGCCTCACCTACGCGTTCAAGTCCCAGCGTTCCGGCACAAAGATACTTTATATCATGCCCCTCGAAGTGAAGGGAAAAATGAATACCGATCTGGTCATCCATAACGACGACGCTGCTAAAATAATGGCAAACCCTCTGACAGTAAACGCGCTCAAAAAGGCGCAGATTGTAGTCGTAAAACCTGAGTATAAATAGGCGATGCTGTTCCTGAAAGCCGGGGCGGCGGTCTTAACGGGCAACCGTCTGGAAATCCCCGCCGCGTCCGCCGCGCCGCTGATGGAAAAGCTCGGGAGGAATTCCCGCCTCGCATACTTCGATTCGTCCCGGAAGGCCGCCGCGCTTCTCGAGATTACCGACAGCAGTATAGGGACACGCCATGCTTACCTTAACGTTTCCCCGGTAAAGACTTACGTTGTTTCCCCGCTTATTGTCGACACCCTTTTTTCACGGCATACGGCGTTTACGTTCGATAAATCGTTCCTGAATAAGCTGGTACGCTTGAGCGATTCGATGGAAATTCCGCCGGTATCGCTTTATTTCGCGCACGACAGGGACTCCCTCAGCATCACGGTATCCGACCCTATGAATACCCTGTACTCGCGGATAGTACTCTCCCAACGCGACCTGCGCGCGTATTCGGACGACATAATCGGCGTCCTCAACCGTATCAACCAGGAACTGCGCGACAATCCCGATCCCGATTACACCCGCTTGTTCTCGCCTCTGCAGAACGTATTCGCGAGGCTTCCTCTGCCGTTGTCGGCAGATACCGCTTTCCGCCGGATCGATGCGTATTACGAGCCGGACGCTGGCGGTTCATACCCGTTCTTTCCGCTCGAGAACTCGTTCCCGAACTGTTTCGTCCGTAATCTGATTCCCGGCGGCAAGTCGAATTTCCAGAAAAAGAACCGCAAACTTACTCTTGTATACTCGCAGGACCTGAAGTTCGCGATGAAGGAGACCGGCGAGCTGATCGAGTACCTCCGCGCGTCCTATAAACTGGAAAGTTACCCGGAAAACGTGTTCCGCGAATACCAGTCCGAACTCGAATCGGCGAACTATTTTCACTACAACGGGCACGGCGAGGTACGCGGGGGGCGTGGATGCGTGCTGTCCGGCGGGCATTGGACGGAACGGCTTGCCGATGTGAAAAATATGCGGCTCGCGGTATTGAACTGCTGTCAGACCGGGTTTCAGGCCGCCGGGATAGTCGAAAACCTCATCCGTACCGGCGCGCATTATGTGATCGCATCGCCGTTCGATATCCCCGACGATACCGCGTACAGTTTCCTGAAATTCTACCGCTGTTTCAACCCGGAAAACCCCGAGCTGTCGTATATTATTTCCTCGCTCATCGATCCGAAACTGCCCTTATTCTTCCGTCTATTTACATCTTATAACAGTAAAATTTGACACGAAAAACGTTTCACGCTATACTAATAGGCTACAAATACAGTTGGAGGTTTCATTTAATTATGGCAAGCCTAATTTATGATGATAACAAGTTGATGAAGGCTTTATTGGAAGCCGGTGTCCATTTCGGTCATCAGACGAAGATTTGGAACCCTAAGATGCGCCCTTATATCTATCAGAAACGCCACCATATCTATATCATAGATCTGCGTTATACGATGGAGAAGCTGAAAGAATGCTACAACGCCATGAAGGATGTTGTACTGAAAGGCGGTACCGTACTGTTTGTCGGTACGAAGAAGCAGGCGCAGGCCGCGATTAAAGAAGAGGCGATGCGTTGCGGAATGCCGTCCGTCAGCAAACGCTGGCTCGGCGGTACGCTTACCAACTACGCGACCGTAAAGCGCAGTGTGGATAAGCTGAAAAAGCTTGAGAAAAAGGTCGAAATGGACCGCGATAACATGATAAAGAAAGAACTGGTAATGATCGAGAAGAATATCGAACGTACCCGCTCGTTCTACGACGGTATCCGGGATATGAAGAAACTTCCCGACGCATTGTGGGTTGTGGACGCGAAGCGTGAAATTAACGCGATCCTCGAAGCCCGCAAGCTCGGCATCAAGATATTCGGTATCGCCGACACCAACTGCGACCCCGATATCATGGACTTTATCGTACCGGGTAACGACGACGCGATCCGCGCGGTCAAACTCCTGACCGAAGTCATGGCCGACGCCGTAATCGAAGGCTCGACTGTCGCAGCGAAACAGGATATGGATGTTGCGCCCGATAGCGCTGTCTCCGACGACGCTTCCGCCGCCGGTTCCGAGGCTATCTCCAGCGAGATGCCTGATTTTGTGGACGACGATGAAGCTGATGAAGTGAAAGCGGCTGTCGATGACTCTGAAGAGATTATAGACGAAGAAACCGTCTAATAATCGATTGAACATCAGAAAAGGAGCTGAGTAAATGGAAATTTCAATGGAAATGATAAAGGAATTGAAAGAGCGTACCGGCGCAGGTATTATGGACTGCAAGGCGGCTCTCAAGGACACGAATTCCAATCTCGAAGAAGCGGTAGCAATTCTCAATAAGAAGGGTTTAAACAAGGCCGATAAAAAAGCCGACCGAGCCGCCAACGAAGGGCTGGTCGTGGTGAAGATGTCCGATGATAATAAAAGAGGCCTGGTCATTAAACTGAACTGTGAAACCGATTTCGTGGCAAAGACCGACAATTTCAAGGATTTTTGCCGGGAAGCGGCGGATCTCGTTTTTAGTAAAAATTACCCGTTCTCGACGGAACTTCCCGCCGATCTCGACGAGCTTCGCAGGAAGATTGTCGCAAAAGTCGGGGAAAACACCCTCGTATCGGAATGGGCTTTTATCGACAGGACTGGCGTTCTTTATCCCTATATCCATCTTTCCAAAGTGGGCGTAATCGTGGATTTTGTATTCAGTAAGGATGTTTCAAAGGACGAAGACACCCAGCAGTTCATGAAGAATATTGCGATGCAGATCACGGCGATGAATCCTGTCAGTGTTACTCAGGAAGGTATTCCCGCCGAACTGTTAAAAACGGAAAAAGAAAAATATATGGAAGAAGCCCGCGCCACAGGGAAACCTGAGCCGGTAGTGGAAAAGATTGCCGAAGGTAAATTGAAGAAATTTTTTGAGGCATCAGTACTTCTCGATCAGTTCTATATTCTCGACGAAGAGAAGAGAATCCGGGACATTGTGGCTGATTTTTCAAAAGCCAAAGGCGTCGATGTCAAAGTCGCTTCTTTCATCAGAATAAACCTTTAAATAATAGTCCCCTCTTTGGAGGGGATTTTTTTTGCTCTTACCATGACGAATATAAAAAGGCGGGAGCCATCCATGTATAATCGCGTATTGGTAAAAGTCAGCGGCGAAGTATTCGGCGGAGGACTGCAAGGTCTCGATTACGACGCTGTCACAAAAGTCGCATATCAAATCTCTCAGGCGAAGGAACTTGATGTTGAAATCGGTGTGGTAGTCGGGGGCGGAAATATTATCCGCGGTATCGACGCGCAGACTCACGGGGTCGAACGCTCTACGGCGGACTATATGGGAATGCTCGCGACTGTGATCAACGCCCTTGCGCTCCAGTCGATGCTGGAGCAGAAGTTCGGTTATGAGGTTCGCACTCAGACGGCAGTGCCCGTGCACGCGGTCGCGGAGGATTTTATCCAGCGTGTCGCGATCGGCCACCTCGAGAAAAAACGTATCGTTATTTTCGCGGGGGGTACCGGTAACCCGTTCTTCTCCACCGATACGGCGGCTGTTCTGCGCGCTATCGAGATCAACGCAGATATCATGATTAAAGCCACCAAGGTCGACGGCGTGTACGATAAAGACCCGAAGAAGCATTCCGACGCGGTCAAGTACGACGAGCTTACTTATATGTCTGTCCTGAAACAGCAGCTCAAGGTGCTGGACGCGACCGCTATCAGCCTGTGTATGGACAATAACCTGCCTGTTCAGGTGCTCGATATATTCGAGGAAGGCAATATTCGCCACGCTATCGAGGGAAAGCCTGTCGGCACGATGATTAAGTAAAATGAAGATCACATCCGGCGATTTCAAGGGGAGGAATCTCCTTGTTCCCGAGCGGGGGGTCAAACCTACGTCCGAAAAAGTCCGCCAGGCGGTCATCAGCATCCTCCGGCCGTACCTTTCCGGAGCATCTATGCTCGATCTCTATTGCGGTACCGGCGCGGTGGGTATCGAGGCGCTTTCCAACGGCGCGGCCGCCTGCTGTTTCATCGACCATACCTATAAAATGATGTCCATCCTGAAAAAGAATCTCGAAAACATAGTCGGCGATCCGTCGCGTACCCGTGTCATCAAGCATAACGCATCCACCCTCGCCGAGGCGTTCGCTAACGACCCCGCGCCGCCCGAGTTCGACATCGTTTTCGCCGACCCGTTCTACGACGATACCCGTTATGTTTTCGAGCGTATCCACGAGGGCGTGTTTTTATTTCTGAAACCCGGCGGGATCTTTATCATCGAGCACGGCGAAAAACTCGACCTGAGCGGGTATCCCGGCTTTTCGGAAAGCCGTCACTACGGCGACACCTATCTGTCATTATTCATCAAGGACCCCAAGGCGGGAACAGGCGGTATTAACATATGATTATATTGGGATTCGATACATCGTCCGCCGAATATTCGACTGTCGGGGTACTGAACAGAAAAGGCGAATTATTCGTACTGCCCGCTCCGGATGGAGAACGCGGAGGGAGTTCCGAGGAACGCCTGATGGACACCGTACGCACTGTGATCGAGTCCGCAGGGCTGACTATCGGCGAAATAGACCTGATCGGTGCCGGGATAGGCCCCGGCTCGTTTACAGGTATCCGTATCGGCGTATCCGCGGCGAGAAGTCTTGCATGGGCGTCGGGAAAGCCCCTGATCGGCGTCAGTTCCCTCGAACTGCTGGCGCGTTCCGTACGCGAGAAGGGTGCGGTGTGCGCGGTCACCGACGCGCGGATGAAACGGGTATTCGCGGCAGTATTCCGCGGCGGCGTCCGTATCATGGACGACTCGGATATCGAACCGGAACGTCTCGCCGATAAGCTTGCCGGTCTGCCGGATAAGGAAATTTTTATCGCAGGGGACGGTTTGGCCCGTTATCGGGACATATTCGCAGATATAAAAGAAAAGACGATCACCCTCGACCCCGGCGCGCGGATCGGCGCGGAGGTCATCTGCCTCAGGGCTGCGGAGATGTTCCGCGGGGGTAATACGGGCGATTATAAAAAGGCCGAGCCTGTCTATCTGCGGAAAAGCGAAGCGGAGATCCAACTGCTTGCGAAAAACAAGCAATAACAGTTTTTCTATTCGAGTGTGATATATAAAAAGAGGGCCGCCCTCATAGGCGGCCCCATCTATCTGAATTGGTTCTGTTCGTCGAGGCCATATCCGGCCCCATTTAGCACAGTTCGATCCTATTCTATTTCGTGCTTCCGTTATACGGGATCATTTCCTTCTTTTCGAGTTCCATTCTGTACTTTTCCTGCTCGTAGAGAATAATCTCTTCCGTAAGCATCTTGTTCTCCTGAGCCTGTGCTTTTGCGCCCTTCAAAGTGATAATGCCCCATACGGATTCGTCGTTGATATCCTGCGAAATCTCGTCGTCCACAATATACGGGGTATAGCTCATCTCAACGTTATGTATGTAGGTCACAAAATCACCGCCAATTTCGCTTCCAAGTCGATAGATAACTATCGAATTGAACACATAGAAGGGAATATCTTTCGGATACAACGGTATTTTTTTCAGCGATTTGGCATACATTTTATCCGTGAAATTAGGGTTCACCCATGTCAGTTTGCGCCATCCGTTGAAGTACAGCGACCCGAAATATATCTCTGTCATATTCTTATCGCGGTCGGTGAGTCTCAATGATATCTGGTTATTATAGTTACGTCCGTTTACCCAGATGGAAATCGCTTTAACTTCCCAAGCGTTGGGCATTACCCCATTCTCGGCGTTGGCGAACGATCCCTGCTCGTTGTATACTTTTACGGGAAACGGCGGTTTGATGACCGCGTAGCAGTTATTATTCCATGTCGGGAAATGGACGCGCACGCCCAGAACAGCACCGAACTTTTTACTATCAACCGGCTTTACATAGCTGAGAACGCGGTTTTCGAGGAACGCCGCCGACTCGTTCAGCTCAACGACCCAGTTTGAGAGCAAAAAGTCCTCATATCCCAAAACCGCCTTCGGAACACCGTCGATATTGGTAATATAAGTCTTCTTAGGATCCGGGAATTGCTCCATAGTCTTTTTATCATACTGCCCGAATTCTATGAAGGTCCTCGTAATAACACCGAACATGCCATCCGCGAAGATTGTGAATATCAGCGCGAAAATTATTCCATAGACCCATCTCATATTCCTCTCCTTCTGCACCATCACTACTTCATTTAATAGAATCGGAATAAAACGAAATCACATTAGTATTTGAATAAAAATTTATACAGGGTACTCTTTGTTTAACAATTATTTCCCTGTATCGGAAGGAAAAAGAGGAAATGAACGGGTTTTATCGATTTTCTCCGCCGGACGCGGGGCAGATTTTATTTAAAACACATGCATCGCAAAGGGGCTTGTTTTTGCAAACATCTTTACCCTGTGCGACAACCAGCGCGTGAAACTCGCGGTACAAATTGATATCTCTACCGGTATGCTTCTCGAAATAAGCGCGTATCGCATCATAATCCGCATCCTTGTCAACCGCACCCATCCGTGAGAAAATCCGCCGCGTATAGGCGTCAATAACGAATACGGGCATTCCGAGGCCGTAGAGGAGAATGGAATCGGCGGTCTCTTTCCCTACCCCCCATACGGACAAAAGGGACTCTCTCGCGCGGTCGGGAGGGAATTCCCGCAGGCGGGAGAGGCTTCCCTTCAACCCGGTATCAATATAATAGATCAGGGCTTTCAGTTTCTTCGCCTTCTGGTTGAAGTATCCCGAGGGTTTTATCATTTCCGCGAGCGTATCGAGCGGTGTGTCGGAAATCCCCTTGCGGCTCATTACTTTCGCGCGCTTCAGGTTATCGATCGCGAGTACGACGTTCCCCCACGACGTATTCTGGGTCAGGATCGCCCCGACCGCGATCTCGAATATTTCGGCGGGAGTCCGTTCGCGGGTCAGGTATTCCGGGAGATAGAGCGGGCGTCCGTTTTTCACGATAGGCCACCAGTTGCCGGGGCCGAATTTTCCCGATAACAGGGCGTAGGTTTTATTGAGGAGGGCGCGGGGCTTCATGGGAGTCCTTTCAGGTTTTCAAATATCTTATCAGGACGTCCACAGAAAGGCAAGAAAAAGGACTGCCCGCAATGTGAGGACAGCCCGAATAACAGATATTGATTTTTTATACCGATTGCCCACATTCACTCGCAATGACACAGTTTCAATACGCCAAGCTGTTCGGAACAACCCCCGGTCTGAATGACTACATCATCCGGATGCGGGTCAGCACCCCGTAATGGTCGGACACTACTCCCAGTACCGTAGGGGTGAATATGATCTGCGACGTGACGACCTGATAGGCTGAATTGGTCTTCATGAAGATATAGTCGATTCTTCCGGGAAAGTCGCCCAGAACCGTGAAATGCTGGGAAAGCGCGGGTTTGTTGTTCGCCGTGGGGTTCACGTTGAAATAGGTATCGATATACTCGCCGGAATTTACCATAGCGAAATAACCCTCGCTCCATGGCGCGTCCGACGTCGGGTTGACATTATAATCGCCGCACACCAGAGTGAGAACCGGACTTCCGACCTGTGTTTCCTTCTGATCAACCAATGCTTTCAGACTGCTGATAGAAGGTAGTTGGGAAAGGGAAGATTCTCTCCAGTAAAGATGTGTCGAAAAGAAGTTGATTTTACCGAAAACAGGGTAATTCAGTTGAGAGTAAATTACTTTTCTGGATTTTATATCATACACAGATGTAATCGCGGTAATGTATTTATTGGTCGTCGATAACGGCGGGGTTTTTGATAAAACCGCAATACCCTCTTCCCATACGCTCCATCCGTAATGCGCCCAATCCCATACATAATAATAATCGAGACCGTAGTAGTCTTTCAGACGTTTTGTCAGGATATAAGCCATATTATCGCTGCGGATTATCCCGGATAAAATAGCGCTGTTCTTATGCTGCGCACATTCCTGAAGCGCTACCAGATCGGCGTCCGCGCGGGCGATGAGGTCGACGATCATATCGAATTTCTGATCCTGATTTGCCTCCTGGTAGGTATGCATATTCAATGTCAGGATAACCAGTTCGTTGGTGGGTTTATCGTTCAGATCGGGATTGTAGGAATACTTGATAGTATCCTTGGTCGTGATGCTGGGAGTTACAGGATCGGCATCGAGAAGGTCTGCCTTGGTATACCCAATGAAATAATCCCCGGCAGTCCCGCCAACATCATTCGAGCAGACTATTCTATAATAATTGGTGGTATTTGCGGATAATCCCGAATGGAAGTAATACAGGCCGGCGGTGTTGGTTAAAAGGAGGGGATTATTCGTGTTATTCTGAGAGCAGTATAATAGGTAATTACTGACCCCGCTGAATTTACTCCATTTTATATACACACTGTTCGTTGTAATACCGCTTTTTATCTGAAGGACTGCTTTATCCGGGGCAGCGGGACCAACAATTTGACTATCTGCGGGTACTATTCCCGCGCATCCGGATAATATCATTACCGCCAGAAACAATAATACACCCGTTTTCATGGTTTCCTCCGAACAGCTTGATAAATTCTTTATCGCATATTTTAAAATATTTTCGGCAAACACACAACTTTAGTAGGTATTTAAAGATTCCAATATATAGAATGATAAAAATGTTCGGAATCGCACCCGGTTTTTACTGCCGCGATATTCCCTATTTGACACGGAACACCATCGCCGCTCCGGTGATATTATGCTTATCGTCGAGTATTGGAGCGCAGCGCGGCTCGATGGGAATGCTTTCTCCGTTTTTCGATATGATATGAATATCTTTCCCGCACGGCGGTGTGGAATGGGAGTACGATACGGAATTAGCCATTTCCTGAAGACAGCGAATACAGAGATAATCGGATTTTTCCTTCTTCAGGGATATAATCTCGCCGGAATGGCTTCCGATCGCCTCTTTCCGCGAATGCCCGGAATATTTTTCGGCGACTGAATTGATATGAACAATATACCCGTCCCTGTCCATTGTGATAATCCCTTCGTCCACACTCTCGAGCATCAGTTCGAGAGTCTTCCGTTCCCGCGCGACAGTTTCCTCGATCCGGCGCTGTTCGGTGACATTCCGGAGGGCGAGTACTATCCCCGCAAGCTGGTTCTCGCTGTTCCAGTACGGCTGCGCGCGAAGCCCGTAGATCGCGATCCCCCCGTCCCCGCCCGATTTTTCGATCTCCGTTTCGGCATGCCCGGCCCCGTGAGTAATTTCGTTGACAGCGCGGTTTACGGTAGAATAAAGCGGCTCCTTCAGGACGTCGCGGTAATGCTTACCGATCGCTTTATCCGACTTGATCCCCCAAGTCTCGGAAAACACCTTGTTCATCCGCAGGATGTTGAGATTGGAATCGAACGCCACCAACCCCTCCCCGGACACATGGAATATCTCCTGAAGTTCGCGGAACGCGACCTTGAGATTGTCTTCCATCACCTTACGCTCGGAAATATCGATGATCGCAACGAGGCATTGTGTATAATTCTCGTTCCTGTCTTTAATTGCGATCGTCTCCAGCTGCGCGTAGAACTTATCCCCGTTCATTTTCTTAAAGAGGACTTCGCTGGATTCTTTCTTCTTCGTATCGAACGCCTTCTCGCGATGAAAATAAAGGACATCCCAATACGATTTTTCGAGATAGAGCGCGAGCGGCCTCGATATCAACCGAAACCGGTCGATACCCAGCAGCTGCGCAATAGTAAGGTTTGCTTCAAGTATGACACCCTCCTTATCGAGGGTGACATATCCCACCGGTGAAAAATCGTAAAGCGCGTAATACTTATCACGCGAACGCTCGAGGTCGGCCTGAATCGGCTGGGTTTCCCCTGTGTGGTGCAGCGTATCCGCATTCTTCAACTGGGCGTCATGAAGAAACATTCTAACGGAATCATCCGTTATTTTCTCCATTTTATCCTTCCTTACCCCCGAAGTTTCTCCAGTCGAATGCTTATGCTTTTTATGCGACAATCCCCACTTCTTATGATGCAAATACCACCCCTTTTCTTTCTACCCGCATAGAACGAAAAACCCCATACCCTGTATCAGACAACGCCTCCCCGCATTCCCGTACAGAATCCATACACATGGTTCTCCCCTTTCCTCACATGCAGGCAACAAATTTTTCAGGCCTATTTAGTATTTACAAATCAAACGGGAAATATCCTTGAATTTTATTGATTCATCCGCTAAACCTTCCGTATATCAGAATAATACCGTTCCAACTGCGATGGAGTAATAAAATCCGACGTGCTCGCTTCAATAGTGCATGTATACCTCGCGGTTATCTGAGCGCGCATCACGGCATCGTCCAATCCGTACCCGTCCAGAAAATACGCTGACAGGAATCCCACCGCGAGAGAATCTCCCGCTCCGTTGGTATCGGTCACCGGGATATCGATCTCCACAGGGGGATAGAACTTAATTATTCCATTCATCCCGACTGCGCATCCCTCCGCGCCGCGTCCGCAGATCACTATCCGTTCGGGTTTCCCCTCCATAAAACGGTTAAGCAGGGGAGTCGGGTCGGGGAAATTCACCGCCGAGAAGAAAAGGACGTCCGCGCTGTCGATAAACTCCTTCCGGTACTCGTCGTTGGGATCGTTTATATCCTGGACATCGCACGCGATAATATTTCCCGCCTCGCGCGAAACAGGCAGGAGATACCGCGCCCAGTTGACTATGCTGAAATGCGCGATCTTCGAGCGCTGTAAAATCCCCTTACAAAGCCCCATTTCTGGACGGAGATTCATCGCGCCTTTTCCGTCATAGAAGTTCTTCCGGCGTCCGTCCTTGTACATGAAGTTTACCGAACGGATCGTGCCCTCCGGGTCGGTAAAAAGCCCTGTCATATCGATCCCGTCGCGGACAAATTCCTCACGGATATACCGTCCCTGAAAATCGCCGCCGACAGTCCCGATAAACGCGGTGCTTTTACCCTGCGCGCGGAAGAGGCGCGAACAGTATCCCCCCGCGCACCCGATGTAATCCCGGTTCCGGCTGAAATTCGCCTCGACCGAGAAATCGACATCATTCGAATATAGATAGATATTCGTATCGATACCTGCGGCGCCTATTACCGCCGCGTCAAATTTTTCCGTACCCAAAACTATCTCCTTACCGGGCGATCACCCTGTTCCCGCCCATTTTTTTCGCTTCGTCATGAATCTGTGTCACCCGGAACACAATCGTATCCGTATTGTCGCTCGGGATATTCTGGGTTACGCCGAATGTCGCAGTCACCGGGTTATCCACCGGATACTCGCCCTTCTCGATATCGAGACGCATCCTGTCGGCAAGCTCGATCGCCCCGGTGATATCGGTTTCGGTGAGAAGTATCATAAATTCCTGCCCGCCCCATCGTCCCATATAGTCCGTTTTACGGGTGTGATGCCGCACCTGCTTCAGTACCGCAAGCAGTACCTCGTCCGCAGTCCCTACCCCGTAGAGATCGTTGATAGCCCTAAAGTGGTCGATATCCACCAGTATGAGAGAGAATAAACGCTTATACCGTCTCGACCGCTGCAGCTCAAGATCCAATAATTCGTTGAATTTCACGCGGTTATAGGTCTTGGTCAGGGGGTCTGTGACCGAAAGATAATTCACCTCGTCCATTTTTTTCATGTAGTCCTTATAGACCTCGACATAACTCTGGATAAGCGAGAGGAACAGTTTATCTTTGACTATCTCGTCCGACCCTTTTATGCGGAATTCGTTCAGTAAATTTACAAGCTCGGGAAAACTATCCCGGATTTTTTCATACTCCAGAAGTTCGTTCAAAGCCTTCTCAATTCCTATTTCCATAAGGCCTCCCGTCAAACAACATCCGTTTTTCATTTAGGGCATTCTATTAACCGCCGTATCCCGGGGGTGAGGCAGAGCGTACCGGAGATATTCCACAAATATCTCCTGAAATTATTGAATATTACCGGTTATAAAAACCGCCCTTATAAAAACTATAATTCTTCACTTTATCCGGTTCCGGCACCCATACCTGCCCTTCCCACGGCCCGACCGCGATATCGGCAAATCCCATCGCGCTGACACACTCCGCACCGGATAAAAGCTCCCGCAGGGGGAGTGCGTCGTACAGAAAGCTGTACGGCACATGCACGCGGAACCGTTTCGGCTCATCCGACGGGTTGACGCATATCATCGAAAAATTTCCCGGCGCATCCGCAAACCCGCCGTCCGTCTGCCGACCGTAACGGATATAAACCACTGCGCCGTTATCAAGACCGCCGCTCAGGTCGGCGAAACATCCCTCCCGCCATTCAGAGCGGGTCATCCTCATTTCTATCATCTTCCGGTAGATATCGTATATCCTGTCGTCCCTTTTCGCATCATCCCATATCATCGGGGCGCGGTTCAGGGGGTCGTATCCCCCGGTCATCCCCGCCTCCTCGCCGTAGTAGATCAGCGGCGTACCGGGAAGGGTAAACTGTAAAAGGATTGCGAGCTTGACCTTCCGTAAATCTCCCGCGTAACGGGTCATTGCGCGGGGAATATCGTGCGACGCGGTCATCAGGAACGAATTTCCGAGCCTACCGGCGGGATAGCCCTCCGCGGCCTGCGCCGCGGCCGTACCGAACCCGCGCGCGCCGGTTTTCCCGCCCAAAAGCGAATCGATCGCCCCGGTCAGGTAATAGCTCTGAACCCCGTCGAGCGCCTCCGCAAAACGCGCGGCATATGAGAACACCTCGCCGTACACGCGGATATCTTTATCGTAATTCTTTACCTCATTGTAAATAACCCGGCATATTTCCACGCCGAGGTCGTTCGCGCAGTCGAGGCGGATTCCGTCCACCCCGCGTTCCAGCCAGAACCTGAGCGCGCTGTCCGGCCCCTCGAACAACTCGCGGCGGACATCCGGGTTCGCCAGGTTCCATTCCGGTACGGATTTATGCCCGCGCCAGCAGTCGTATTCGCCGCCGTGAAAACGGAACCATTCCCGCCGCGCGGGATCCAGAAAATACTGATGCTCGGCCGACCCGTGATTGAACACCATATCGGCGATTATCTTCATTCCCCTACCGTGCGCCTGCGAGACCAATGTATCGAAGTCAGCAAGCGTCCCGAGGCCCGGCGATACCTTGCGGTAATCCCGAATATTATAACGATGGTTGGACGGGGAATCGCAAACAGAGGTCAGAAGGATCGTATCCGCACCGAGCGCCGAAATCGCATCAAGCTTCTCCGTGATACCGGGCAGATCGCCGCCCCAAAACTCGTTCATCCGCGCGCCTGCCGAGGGAAGTTCGTCCCATCCCTTCAGCACCGCATCGGAGGGGTATATATCCCGTTTATCGGCAATCGTCCTGCCGCCGCCTATCGCAAAGGTTTCAGGGAAAATCTGGTATATTATCTCATCGCCGTTCCATTCCGGCCGCTGCTGTTTCATCGTAATATCCGATTCCTTCTATGGTTATCCATTTAACCGTAGTATCAGTTCCTCGTATCGCTTCAATATCTCGATACGGGTAAGCCCCTCGTCGCCGCCGGTAAAAATATGATTAAGTTTCAGAAGGCTGTACTCCTTTGCTATCAGGTCGGCAAGCGTTTCCAGTTCCCAGCGTATGCCGGGATCGATAATCCCCCTATCCTCGCCGCGCTTCCATTTATATTCGCTCTCCATCTTCAGGTAGATATACTTATCCATCGCATAGCATTTTTGGATGAACTTAGACCGCACCCTTTCGAAATGCGCGTCCAAAGGACTGTAAAACGCGGCGCGCCGTTCGATATCCGACCGCTTTTCCGCGTCGCGCCCCGCCCCGCTTCCGGCAAGCCTGACGTATATTTTCCTGATATTATCGAGTACCGTTTCATACCCGCTGACGGCGGTATCCTGCCGGCCGTCTTTCTCCATCCCGAGGCATCGCGGCATAACCGTACCATGCCGGTATCTGTCCGCAGAATCGAACCCTGCCTGCAGGTACCATTCCGGCCACCATTTATCTTCGCTGATGAGGGTGTATCCCCATAACTCCAGCCCGAATAACTGTCCTGTCAGCTTCTCCAGCAGTTCCGCGCTATCGAAGGGAACTTCGTTCAGCAGACCGTACCCAACTCCTCCCAAAATCTCCGAGAGCCGTGTTTTATCTTCGTCGTTCAGAGAATCCTTTCTGACACCCAGCATCCGTTAAGGCTCCAATGTAATCAATTCGTACGCCCGCGTACCCAATGAGATTTCCTCGGCATATTCGAGCTGGGTGCGCCAATCGGTCTGGGGATGCACGCGATGAAATTTATCCTCGCCCTCGCCGTATCCCTGCAATCCGGGATTCTTATCATGGATAGCCGTTCCCGGCAGCATCGGGGCGGCAAGCACCAAATCAGCCGACGCCTGATCGAGCGCCACAGGATCGGACGACGCAAGGAAACCGATATTCGCTACCAGCGGGGCGTCGTTGGAACCCCAGCAGTCGCAGTCGGGAGAAACGTCGGTAATAAAGTTGATATGGAACGACGGTTTACCGCCGACTGCCGCGAACGCATACTCTGCCATTTTCCGGCTCACATCGTCGCCCGCCGCGTCCCAGTTCACGACCGCGGAATCATAACGGCAGACCGCGATGCATTGCCCGCAACCGACGCAGACATTATAATCGATGACCGCCTTCCGGCTGCCGTCGAGCGTAACCGCGCTGTGCGCGCAGTTCACAACACATTTTTTACATCCTATGCAGTTTTCGCGTTCAATCTTCGGCTTCGACTGGGAATGCATCTCCAGCTTTCCGCCGACCGATCCGGATCCCATGCCGAGGTTTTTCAGCGCCCCTCCGAAGCCCGTCATCTCGTGGCCCTTGAAGTGGTTCATCGAGATAATCACGTCCGCGTTCGCAATCGCGGCGCCGATCTTGGCGGTCTTACAGTATTTCAGGCCGATCTCGATTTCGCGGCACTCTGTCCCCTTGATACCGTCTGCGATCACGACCGGGCATCCGGTCGCCATCGGGTTAAACCCGTTCTCGAATGCTGCTTCCAGATGGTCGACAGCGTTGGAACGGCGCCCCTTATAGAGGGTATTACAGTCCGTCAGGAAAGGAAGCCCCCCTGCGGCGCGAATCATCTGTGCGACGACCCGCGCGTAATTCGGGCGGATATATGCCAGATTCCCCGGTTCGCCGAAATGAATCTTGATCGCGGTGAGTTTTTTTTCAAAATCGAGGGTCATCATCCCCGCCGCGCGGCAAAGGTTTTCAAATTTATCGAGAAGACTGCGCCCCGTTTTGGAACGCAGACCGGTAAACCAAACTTTCGCTGCCACTATCCCTCCTTATTCCGTCCGTTCCCCTGTTTTCAGCAGGAGTTTAAACGTTTTATTTCCGGATTCCCCCGTCAGTTTTATGGTGAATACGAATACCTCGCCGTCCTTCTCGAACGAATACCCGCCCAGCCAGTCGTATCCCGACTGAAGTTCGGTCAGGTTCTCCTGCTGCTTGATATTGATAAAGTCGCTGATCTCATACTTCTTGACGAGTTTCCCGTCCTTTCCGTAAATCACGATCATATTATCCGTAGTCCCGATATTTTCCCAGTCGTCCAGTGTAACCACATACTTCCCGTTATCGGGCACAATGGCTTTGACAGGGGTGATCGGGTTGGGAAATTTCACGCTCCATACTGTCAAGAGTCCCGCCTTATACCCGGTCTGGTATAGCGTACCTTTGCAGGGTTTATCGCCTTCCGACGGCTGTACCATCAGACAATAATTCGAATTTGCGGAGTAGAATTTCTTCACTTTCGGCTGAACTGTTTGTCCCGCAAATACCAAGGATACGGAGATTAATGCATAGACAGAGCATAACACGATCGATCTTTTCATATTGCCCTCTCATCAGTTTTTATACCTTCTGTACCAGAAAAGCCAATCTGTAAAAGAATGACCGCCGCATATCGACGGACAATCTTAATTGTTCTTCTTACTAAGGAATAGTTTAACAGAGGGGAAAGATTAAGACAAGGAAAATTCACAATACCCTGAACGGTAATTGACAATCAGGCGAAGGGAATTTCCTGTCTCTGTGACACCCGACACTAAGTTTTTTCATTGCGCGGGGTGAAGCATTCGGTTTATTCCACAGATATAGTAAAATTGAATGCGTCGGTTCAAACCCCGGAATGCTAAAAATACGCCGCTGTTCTCTAAAGCATTCATTTCTCGGCTATCCAGACCATTTCGCCCATCGTCCCGTCGAACGGGATTTCCTTATAATCTCCATAGACGTTAAACCGATCGAATCCGGCAAGCTTGAGCAATAGGCGAAATTCCTGCTCGTATATCCACCGGAGACTCATATCCCTGAAAACTTCTTTTCCGCTCTTCAGAAAATCGAATTTCCACCTGACGTACTGCACCTGCGGGATTATATCGTACCAGTGATTGAACGATACCTCCACATCTTCGCCAATTCCCTCGATAAAATATTTTCCCATGATTTGGTATCGGGTGTGTGGCGAATCCGACTCGATCAGCATCGCGAGGCTAGGACGGAAAAAGTTCAGGACAAGTTTTCCGCCGGGATTCAGGTGCCCGCGGATATTCGTAAGGGTGCGAATCTGATCATCCTGCGACGCGAGATGCAGGAAGGAGCGTCCCGGAATAAGAATCAAGTCAAAATGAAAGGGATACTGAAAATCTGCCATACTCTGCCGTGAAAACCGCCCGGAAATATCGAGACCGCGTTCCATTGCATTTTTTTCAAGGAAATTCAGCATCTCGGCGGATATGTCAAGCCCGTATATATCTGCCCCATCCGCAAGAATATCCAGAGTCAGCCATCCAGTCCCGCAGGCGATTTCCAGAACTTTTGCGCCGGGAGCACGTTTTACCAAGTCACGATAAAACCCGTGTTCCTCGACACGTTTCCCTGAATAAACCTTGTCGTATATCATCGCCCATTCATCGTTTTGAAAATTATCCTTCATATCATACTCCTTCGTTCTTATTTTAATGCCGAAGTATGAATTTTACAAGGATAAATTTTGAAAATAAAAATCAGGATTCCGCCCCCGTATTTTAATTGACAACCCATAAGGTTCTTGTTAGAATAATGGGAATCTGAAAAAAAGAAAGAGGAAAAGACTATGCCCGATTTAGCACACCGTGTCAAATCTATTTCCGCGTCCGAAACCCTCGCCATAGCCGCGAAAGCAAAGGCGTTGAAAAAACAGGGTGTGGATGTTATTTCATTGGCCGCCGGCGAACCCGACTGGGATATGCCCTATGAGGCACGCGAAGCCGCGCTGACTGCAGTCCGTGAAGGCAACACCCGTTATACCGCAGCATCCGGACTTCCCGAATTAAAGGAAGCTGTCGCGGAAAAACTTACCAACGAGAATAAGATCGAAACCGTCGCATCCAACGTGATAATCACGACTGGAGCGAAATACGCCCTTTTCAGCGCCATACAGACTTTAGTAAACCCTGACGACGAGGTTATCCTGATCGCGCCGTACTGGGTCAGCTATATCGAAATGGTCAAGATGGCGGGCGGCGTGCCGAAGGTAATCAACACCTCGGAAGATGACGGATTTAAGCTCGATATCGACGAACTCGAGAACGCGATAACCGCGCGGGTAAAAGGGATTATATTGAATTATCCCTCGAACCCCAGCGGCGTCACCTATACCGAAGAAGAACTCCGCCAGATCGGTGAAATCGCCGTCAAGAAGGATATTTTCATAATTTCGGACGAGATCTACGAGTATTTCAGCTACGATCAGGCGCATACCAGTATGGCATCGCTGTCGAAAAAGATCGCGGATCATACAGTTACGATAAACGGGTTTTCGAAATCCTACGCTATCCCGGGATGGCGTGTCGGGTACGCAACCGGACCGGCGGATATCATCAACGCGATGGGGAACATCCAGAGCCATTCCACATCCAACCCGAACACCATCGCCCAGATTTCTATGCTGACCGCGCTAAAAGATTCCCGTAAATGGGTTGATAAAATGATCGCCGAATTCAGGGAACGCCGCGAATTTATAGTAGGCGCGCTGAACGGACTGCACGGGTTCCGCTGTCTCAAACCGGAAGGCTCGTTCTATGTGTTCCCTAATATACAGTACTATCTCGGAAACGAAGTCGGCGGATCAGTGCCCACCGATACAACCGATTTTTCTAATATTCTGATGGACAAGGCTCATGTCTCAGTAATCCCGGGTAGTTCGTTCGGACTTCACGGGCATGTGCGGATTTCCTACTGCGAATCCATTCCTCGCCTGAAGGAAGCGATCGCGCGAATAGATTCGATTCTGGAAAAATAACAGGAGGTTTTGATGAGTAAGACTGTATGCGGTATTGACGCCGATATTCTTAAAGAAATCGGCGATATATTTTCAAAAACAAATATTGAAGAAATCGAATTGGAAGAAGAAGATAAGTTTTATATCAAGGTGTCGCGTAAGCGTCCCGATATGCCCGTAATGGCGGCAGCTCCTGTTGCAATGGCAGCCCCCGCGGCCGTAGCCGCTCCCGCCGCAGCACCTCAGCCGGCCCCCGCAGCCGCAGCAGCTCCGGCGCCTGCCCAATTCGATAACCCGGATAAATACCATAAAATACTTTCCCCGGTCATCGGTACTTATTATGAATCGTCTTCACCCGGCGGAAATCCGTTCGTAAAGGTCGGCGATACTGTTTCGCCCGATACGTCCGTGTGTATCGTCGAGGCCATGAAGGTCATGAATGAAATCAAGGCCGAGGTTAAAGGAAAGATCGTATCTGTCCTGAAGACGACCGGCGAATCGGTTCATTCCAACGAGGTATTGTTCGTTATCGAGAAAAAATAGTGCCCCGCTCCCTGAAAATCGTCGTGGGGATTATTCTCAGTCCGGTAATTATAGCCTTGTTAATCCCCGTCCTGATTCTGCATACGCTCGTGCGAATCGTCAGGAAGTTTTGGCATTTTCCTATGCCGGAGTTCATGGCGCCCCTGATCGACAATAAATACCGTCACAAGTATGTCCAGCCGCCCGGCGAGATGGCTATCCGTCACGGTATCTCCCCGGGGATGCATGTTCTCGAGGTCGGCCCCGGAAACGCCACTTACACGATCGCGTCGTCGAAACAGGTCGGGCCGACCGGTAAAATCACCGCCATCGATATCGAACCGAAAATGATCGAACGGGTTAAAAATCGTCTCGACGCGGAAGGCATTGAAAATGTCGATGCGATGGTCGCGGACGTTTATGCGCTGCCGTTCCCGGATAAATCCATCGACCTCTGCTATATGATGATGGTGATCGGCGAGATCCCCGATCCCCGGAAGGCGGTTCGTGAAATCTACCGGGTATTGAAACCCGGCGGATTACTGACATTTACGGAGATTCTAATCGACCCGGACTACCCCCTAAGAAGCACGCTCATCCGGAAATTCACCACTCTCGGTTTCGAGGTTAAGGAAATCATAGGCGGATTTTTCCATTATACCATAATCTTCAGGAAAACAATCTAATCGCACATCTCTCCCCAAAAATATTTTTTACAATATTTCTCTTTGCTTGACAAAAATAACATTCGTGTTAATATTATCGGTATAATGTTGAAATAGGGGGAATTTATGAAAAAAACTGCCGTTTTCGCACTTAGTTTGATATTATTCAGTCTCCTCAGCAGTAAGGTTTCCGCGTTCTGCATCATCGAGGCGGTATTCGACCTCAATCCGTTCGGCGGCGCGAAGTATGTTTATAACGGTATCGACGTACCGTCTGCCCAGATGTTCATGGATATGGGCGTGGAACTTCATTTTCTATATCCGATGGGAAAGAAAGGGACAGCGGATCATTTCGGAGTGGGACTTGGCGTGTTTTCAGCGGCGCAGGAGGCCAGCGGGAAAACTAAATCTACCGAGGAAACCAATCTTTCCCTGAATACCCATTGGCTTAAAATTCAGGCCGTACTCGCTTATTCCTATATCATCAACTCATGGTATCTCAATATCGACGCGGGGGCGTATTACGCTATAGGCGGGGGAGGCCGTTTTTCCCTCGATTCATACCAAAGTAATTTCTATTACAGAATAAAGTACATGAAACCGGAGCATTTTAACCCCGATTACGGCCTGCACTTCCGGATCGGCATCGGTTTCGGTATTCCGGATAAAGAAATGTACTATGAGACAGGTTCATATTACCCCACAATTATGGGCTTCTCGGCAGGGATTTCGCTGAATATCAGTATGGCTGAGCTTCTCAGCTCGCCCTCCGAGGATTGGAATAACTTCTGGAATCTCGGATTCTATCTCGGCGTCCCGTTCTTTCTACAAATATAGCAAAATTTCTTATCTATTTCCCGGAAATATCGACAATATAAGGTAAACTCACCGGAGGGAAATATGAAAGAAGCCGACATGGTAATGAAAGACGGGAAAATATGGGTAAATATTCATCTCGACGAACAGTTGAATTTTATCCGAAAGTTTGAGACCGGTCAGGAAGCGATCGAATACCTGCGCAGGGAACATATCCTGAAGGAATGCGCGTAGAAATACACTATATTCCTAACAAACATGCTCATTATCTGTAATAACCTCATCGTCAACAGCATTCCCGATATTTCTCATTCTAAAAAATAAGTTATACATACTTTTTGTTATACAATACCATTTTGATATAAATTCATAAAGGACGGAATATGAAAAGTTTTGCCGTTTGTTGATTCCGGTGCCTCTCTCATTTATACCTTCGGTTTCGGTATCCCGGACGAGGGGGTATTCAAATCCACAGGACGCTTATATCCGGCGGTCACAGGATTCTTCACGGGAATTTTTGTCGATATCAGCCTATCCGACCAACTTAATCTGCCGGGCGAGGATTTCAGCGGTTGGAATTTCGGATTGCTTTTTACATGGCCGTTCTTCTTTAACATTTGATTGGTTATAAGATTTAATAGTATATTAGGGCGGGTTTATTCCGATGATTCTTACGATTCGATGTTATCGAATGACCTTGATGTGATGATTCTCTGTTTACACTTGTATATCGATAAATCCGCCGGTGTTCAGATTATTCAGCCCGAATGTCTCGCGGACCTGGCCGCTCTGGTCGATCTTCATTGTCTTAGTGTTCCCTTTGGCGACACCTTCGTCAATCTTTGCCCTCAATTCGCTCATTACTCCGTTTTTAACCAGCGAGCTCTGGAGAGCCGCAGGCGCGTTTATAGTCATACCAGCCTCCGTACCAATTATCCTATCCCTCGTTAATATATTAACTCCATTTCGAGCGATTGTCAAGGTGTTTTCGGGAAATGTCTAAATATATTTAAGTTCTTGAGAAAAGTGAAGCTTGTTTTTATAATATCACCCAGGAGGAATCTTATGAAAATGCTCGCGCTCGTTTTTCTTTTCACGGTTGTTTTTATCCCGGGATGCGGTGAGAAAAAGACGGTCAACGAGATCGACCTGTCGCCTCTATTCATGAATTCCGGATATTCAGGATGCTTTGCGATGCTCGACCTTAAACACGGCTCGTTTCATGTCTATAATATGAAACGTTATATGACCGGGTTCCTTCCCGCGTCGACCTTTAAAATCCTGAACTCGCTCATCATCCTCGAGACCGGTACCCTCCCCGACGAGAACACTCCCGTGAAATGGGACGGAATCGTACGCGAATACCCCGGATGGAATACGAATCTGACACTCCGGGAGGCGTTCAAGCTATCTGCGGTATGGGTATATCAGGCGATGGCGCGAAAAGTCGGAACGAATACCATGCAGGAGTACATCGAGAAGTGCGACTACGGGAATAAAAACATCTCCGCCGGAGTGGATAAATTCTGGCTGGAGGGGAAGTTTTTTATTACCCCGTTGGAGCAGTTACTTTTCCTGAGGAAATTCTATCTCGAACAGCTCCCATTCTCCCATAAAAACTTACAGACCGTGAAATCGATGATGCTGACTGAGGAGGGGCCGGGTTACAAAATTTTCGCTAAAACCGGGCTTGCCGTATCGGTCAAACCGAATATCGGGTGGTGGATCGGATTTGTGGAAACATCGTCGAATACTTATTTCTTCGCGGTCAATATCGAATCGTCCAATACAAATCCCGATTTCATGAGCGCGCGTATCGATATCGGAAAACAGGCGCTGAAGCAGCTGAAGATCATTCCTTAATTACGTATCGTCCCTCATCACGCTCGTGATCAGAAACGCCATTTCGAGGGCCTGGTGATAATTCAGGCGCGGATCGACATAGGTTTCGTAGTTCTTACCGAGGTCGGTGTGGGTGAGTTCCTGCGAGCCGCCGATACATTCGGTCACATCGTCCCCGGTCAGCTCGAAATGCACGCCGGACATAAAACTCCCTGCCGATCGGTGTACGCCGAACGCTTTCGATAACTCGTCCAGTATTCCGTTGAAGTCGCGCGTCTTGACCGTCTCGTCGCCATCGCCCACACTGATCGTATTCCCGTGCATCGGATCGCAGCTCCATGTGACGCTCAATCCCGCTTTATTCACAGCGCCGATCAGCGGCGGTAATGCGGCCTCTATCTTCGACGCGCCCATCCGCGTAATCAGCGTGATCTTACCGGGTTCGTTCGACGGGTTCAGTTTTCGGACAAGTTCGACCAATTCGTCGGGCGTGATCTTCGGGCTTATCTTCACCCCGACCGGGTTTGCCAGCCCGCGGTAGTATTCGACATGCGCCCCGTCGAGTTGGCGGGTGCGTTCGCCGATCCACAGCATATGCGCCCCGAAGTTGTAGTACTTATCGTTCAACGGAGACTTGCGGGTCATCGCCTCCTCATAGCCGAGTAGTAATCCCTCGTGGGATGTGTAAAACTCGACCCGCCCTAAACTGTCGGAATTCAGCCCTCCGAATGCCTCCATAAACCGGATGGAATCGAGGAGGCTGTCTACACGCCTCTTATACTCCGGCCAGCGCGGGCTTTTTTCAATCGAGTAGAGATTCCAAGTATAGGGGTGGTGAAGGTCTGCGTAACCGCCGTCGATCATCGCACGGATAAAATTCAGGGTTGCGGCGGAAAAAAAGTAGCTTTTCCGCATTCGTTCCGGGTCGGGGATTCTTGCCTCAAGTGTCGGTTCGATCCCGTTGATATTGTCTCCTTTATAGCTCGGCAGTTCTACACCGTTGATCGTCTCCATCGGGTTGGAGCGCGGTTTCGCATACTGACCGGCGATACGCCCGATTCGGACGACAGGATGGTGCATCCCGTGGGTCAGAAGAACGCTCATTTGCAGGAGAATTTTTATCTTATTAATGATAGCCGGGGAATTACAGTCGATAAAACGCTCGGCGCAGTCCCCGCCCTGCAGCAGAAAACGTTTACCCATTCCGGCTTCAGCGATATAGCCTTTCAGTTTCTCGATCTCGCCGGAAAACACCAGCGGAGGGAGTTTTCCGATATCGTTCAATGTCTCATCCAATCGAATGGGGTCCGGATAATCCGGCTGCTGAGCTGCCGGGAAATCCCTCCAACTGTTCTTACTCCATCTATTTGCGCTCATATCCGCCTCCTGAATAAACATTATAATGGAAAATAATGGAAATTTCAAACAAAGCAGATTTGGGATGAATATTTACTATTCATATGCGGAGCGTTATGGGTTATATATAATCACACAGATATATTCTGATTATTATTTGTGCATTTTATTTCAATGAAGTATTAACAGTGTTCATATAATTACTATCCGTGTAATGATATATATATGATTATTATTTTGGCACATTGTTTGCTTATATAATATGTCGCGAATCAGTATGCGGCATTGGTATAAAATTTTTGCATGGAGGTTCTGAGATGACGAACGAGATTCTGCAGGCGGTCACAAATGCGGCCGCTCAGGCAGCCCCGGCGGTTCCGGAATTCAACTGGCTCGACACCATTTGGGTACTGATCGCGGGTCTGTTGGTCTTCTTCATGAACGCAGGTTTCGCGTTCGTGGAGTCGGGTTTTGTCCGTGCTAAAAACACGGTTGTGGTGTTGGCGAAGAACTTTGTGGTCTTCGGCCTGGCGACTATCGCCTTCTGGGCGGTAGGATACGCCTTAATGTTCAAGGTGTTTACCAACTTCGGAAGCGGATTGTTTTTTAACACCATGGGGACAGCTTATCCGACAGCGTCGACTATCCCTGAAATGGCGTTCTTCTTCTTCCAGTTGGTGTTCGCGGGTACCGCGGCGACAATCGTTTCCGGCGCTATCGCGGAACGGAGCAAGTTTCTTGTATTTGTGCTCTTTTCCGTTATACTGGTAGCGCTGGTTTATCCGCTCGTCGGTATGATGATTTGGAACCCCGACGGATTCCTATTTACTGACGGATTCGTCGATTTCGCGGGTTCGACAGTGGTACATTCGGTCGGCGGATGGGCCGCGTTAGCGGGTATTATTATCCTCGGGCCGCGTATCGGGAAGTTCAGTAAAGTCGGCGGGAAGCATAAAGTGAATGTCATACCCGGCCACTCGATGTCGCTCGCTACTTTGGGTACATTTATCCTCTGGCTCGGATGGTTCGGATTTAACCCCGGTTCTATGCTCGCAGTCAACGAGGATGTGATCAAGATTGCGGTGAATACAAACCTTGCCGGCGTAACCGGTATGCTCGCGGCGACTATCCTATCGTGGATACGCTTCGGGAAACCCGATTTCGGTATGATGATCAACGGGCTTTTGGGCGGGTTGGTCGCGATTACCGCGGGGTGTAACGCTGTTACCACCGGAGGCGCCGCATTGATCGGTATGATCGCCGGTGTGATTATAGTGTACGGCGTTCCTATGTTTGAAAACCTCGGCCTCGACGACCCTGTCGGCGCAACTTCGGTACACCTGCTCAACGGTGTCGCAGGAACCCTATTGGTCGGTTTTTTCGCGGTCGACGGCGGATTGATCTACGGCGGCGGTTTGGAACAGCTCCTGAAACAGCTCAAAGGTATCGGTTATACTGCGGCTGTGGTTTTCCCGGTCAGCTTGATCGTTTGGTGGCTCCTGAATGTGGTCTTTAAAGTACGTGTGCCTGAAAAAGAGGAAATCGAAGGGCTGGATATCGGTGAAATGGGCGCCGAAGCCTATGTGATGCATGATAAATAAAGGAAAGGAGTAGAGATATGAAACTAATATTAGCAATCATCAGACCGGAAAGTCTGGAATCGGTACGCGAGAAGCTCTACGCCAAAGGCATAGACAGCATGACGGTGATCGACGTACAAGGTCATGGGAAGCAGAAAGGCCATAAAGAACTCTACCGCGGACGTGAGTATCAGGTCGACTTCCTGAACAAGATTCAGCTTGAGATCGCGGTGACTGACGATATGGTCGATCCGGTGATCGAAGCGATCGCCGCGGGCGCGAAAAGCGGCTCGATGGGCGCGATCGGAGACGGAAAGATCTTCGTCACCAACCTTGAAAAAGTGCTGCGCATCCGTACCGGCGAAACAAACGATAACGCATTATAAGCGTTCAGTAACAGGATGGGCGTCCCCTAACAGGGGCGCCCCGATTTTTTAACATCCATGTCATCGCGGGACTTCTCACCTCGTGTGAGTCATCCCCTCCCTGACATCCATCGCGGGAAGTAAACGCGCTTAAAAACGCGGGGATAAAAGGCTGACAACCTGAAAATAATTCAAGATATATCGCGGGCTTCGACTTCGCTCAGCCATCGAATTAAGGATATTAGGGATAGAAAAAGGGCGGTTTTTTGTATATTTTACATCTTTATCCTTGCCCGCATTCCATTTCAATTTTCTTCCCTATAGATTCGCCAATCTTGAATTGAATATGTTTACGATATATTTGCTTAATGATTGTTTATAAAATAATTTTTCAATAATTCGCAAAACCAGGAGTTCTTTTTTATACTAGGCAAAAATAGCGGATTGCATAAACATTTCTATCTTTAGTGAATTGATTCTAATAAATCTTCACAACAAGCAAGTATTGATAGAAGTTCAAAAATAATGAGAGGTAGAATAATCGAAAGTATTCTTGAATTCAAGCCATAATCATATCGCAGTGAAATTTCTGAAAGCGGGCTATGTAATTCATTAGGCATCCAAATCGAGACCGGAATTAGGGTACGCAGTACTTAGAACCTGATAATCGGCACTACCAGCAACTGAAACTCGGTCCACTCGCTGTCGTACAGCGACCCGGTGTACATCGGGGTAATATTCCAAATCACGCCCAGCCCGATGCCCAGCACCAGTTGGCCGTCCGCGACCGGGAAATTTTTCCCGTACATCACCATACTCTTCATGAACCTCCAGTCGTCCGTGCTGAACCAGATAAAGAACTCCAGAAAACAGTTATAGATGAGGCTGAACTCGGAGAGCTTTTTATCGAGATGGTCGCGCTTGACCCAGAAGTAGAGGTACGACTTGATCTCCGGGTTGAAATTGAGGCGTTCGCCGAAACGGTAGTTCCACGACATCTCGATCTGACTGTTAAACCGCGTACCCTTCATCTTTATCTCGATCTCGAGCCAATCGTCGGGAATCAGCAGATTATGATTGATGTGATGGCTTCCGTAGGTGAATAACAGCCCGGAATAGGCGTTCCCCGCATAGACATTGGTAACCGCCTGATTACTGATGATATGGATAAAAATGTCTTTCGTGGTGGTAAAATTCACCACCTGCCCCCAGAAAAGCGAGACGGCGTACGGCTCCTGGAAATAGGATGTGGTAAGCGATTCGACCAGGTTGAATCCCGGAAATATGGTGCATGCCCTGTAAAACTCAGGCATCCACGCGCGAATGCCCGCTCCCAGCAGAGGCAGCGGATATCCGCTCACTTCCAGCACGACGGTCTGGAACGAAAAAAGGTGCCCCAGCAGGTGCCAGTATACCTGCTGCTCATGCTCAAGTTCCAGTACCGGCACCGGATCGCCTGTCAGCGGGATAATCCATCCGAGCGGCATATAGTACGGGTCGAACTCGAGCAGGAGTTCGGTTTTACCGATTTCCGCCCTGAACAGGGTCATTATCGGATGCGCGATACTCGGGATAATGAATACAATCAGCGTTATTGCAGACACACCCAGATTTTTCAGCCTCATTTTTACCTCTGTATATTTTCGGGTTTTGTCCCGTAAATATCAACTTTTAGTATAATACTGTTTTGCGGTAGGTATGGGTTGTCATTGAAAGGCCTTATCTGAGGCAATCTGCTTTATATCTCCGGATGCCGCTTTACCGGGAACGTTTCGCTTGTAGGATTTTTAGCTAGTCAGCACGTCCTGTTGAGGAGATTTTTAACCCTTGACATGCGCTTCCATTTTATTTATAATTACCTTCTTTCCGGGGAATATGATATAAATGTTCCGCACCTTCAATATTTACCGTTGAATCTGAAAACGGGGGAGTTTTCCTATTGCATGAATATTCCGCAGTCGAACAAATCGTAAAAATCGCGCTGCACACTGCGGCCGAGCATCAAGCCGGAAAAGTGATCGCGGTGAGTATCGCTATCGGAGAACTGACCGGATTCGCGGAGGAGTCCCTGCAGTTTTACTTCGATATAATGAAAAAAGATACGCCGCTTATCGATACGGTCCTGAATATCCGTTATATCGCCCCCCGCCTGAAATGCTCGAGATGCGGGCATGTTTTCGAACGCGAAGGGCGGAGTTTCGACTGCCCGGAGTGCGGAGGGAAGTCCGCGCCTACCGGCACGGGTACGGAGTTTTTTATCGAGAACATCGAGATAGAAACCGATGAGTAGAAATATTTACATTCGCCCTTCGACATGCTCAGAGTGACAGTTTGCGCAGCGGAGGGGTTTTATCTCGGATCGCACGCTTTAGCTCGCGATGATAGGCTTGATTGGAATGGATGTCATCCCTAACCCGTCGAGGGACACGAATTAAAGACGGATAAGGATTACTGCACACCCTTCGGCCGGCTCAGGGCGGCAATATATCAATGGAGGATACTTTGGAAAAGGAAATCATCGACGTAAAAATCGATATCTACGGGGAGAACCAGAAGCTCGGCGAAAAAATCCGGGCGGAGCTTTCTAGGCGGAAAATCCTGTCGGTGAATATCCTCGGGAGCGCCGGCGCGGGCAAGACCTCCACTCTCATCCGTATCCTCGAACGTATCCGGGGAATCCCGGTTACTGTGATCGAGGGAGACCTCGAGACCGATATCGATACGAAAAAACTCCAGTCCCTCGGTATCGACGCCTACCAGATCAACACCAACGGCATCTGTCACCTCGACTCCCCCATGATCGAGGCGATCCTCAAGAAAAAAGATATTCCCGACAGCGCGATCCTGTTTGTCGAGAATATCGGCAACCTCGTCTGCCCGGCCGACTTCGATATCGGCGAGCACCTCCGGATAGTCATCAGTTCTGTGCCGGAGGGCAGCGATAAGCCGTACAAATATCCGGTCATCTTCCAGCATACGTCGGCGGTCGTGCTGAACAAGTCCGACCTTATGCCGTATATCGATTTCGATATGCCGTACTTCACCGAGGGCGTGAAGGTCATGTGCCCGGACGCCCCGCTGTTCGAGGTGTCGGCAAAGAACGATTCCGGGTTCGACGCGCTCGCGGAGTGGCTGCTGAAGGAACGGAAAAAGATCATCGGGATATAAAAAAAGGCTGCCCGGACGGCAGCCTTTTTATTGTTATTGAATCGTTTAGAATTTCATATTATCCATCAGGTACTTCTGCCCTGCGGCGACCGATTTCCCGGCCTCGAACTTGTACCCGAGTTCCTTAAGCGCAAGCTCCATCGCCTGGAGCTGGACAATGACATCGGTCTTATCCATATAGCCGAGGCTGCCGAGACGGAAGATATTGCCCGCCATCGAACCCTGCCCTCCGGCAACTGTAACACCGAACTTATCCTGCATCAGGCCGGGGATCTTCTTCCCGTCGACACCTTCCGGAACTCTAACCGCTGTTACCGCATCGGAAGGACGCACGTTGGGAACATCCGCGAAAAGTTTCAGCCCGATAGCCTGTACGCCTACACGAATCGCTTCTGCGACAATAAAGTGACGCTTGACGACGTTATCGATCCCTTCGGAGATCATCATCTTCAGGGCATAATTGAGTCCGATCATGATCGTGACAGCGGGAGTCCACGCGGTCGTACTCTTTCCGTTTGCTTTTATCTCACCGGCGATATCGAAGTAATACTTCGGCAGCGTCGATTTTTCCATCGCCTTCAATCCCTTCTCGGAAACCGAGAGGAACGAAAGTCCGGGGGGTATCATAAACGATTTCTGGGAACCGGCGACAGCGACGTCGACGCCCCATGCGTCCATCTCGAATTCCATCGCGCCAACCGCGGTTATAGCATCCACTATCATGAGCGCGCCGGTCTTGCGTACCACATCGGCGATACCCTTGACATCGAACGCCACCGCAGTGGATGTTTCGCTGTATTCGGTATATACCGCTTTCGTATCGGGATTAGCCTTCAGAGCCTCGGCGACCGCGGCAGGCTTGACATCTTTACCGTAATCGGCCTTCAGCTCAACCACTTCCACACCGTAAGCCGTACAAATTTCCGCAAAACGTTCGCCGAACTTACCGGCGGAGACCACGATAGCTTTATCGCCCTTTGATAAGAAGTTGGTGACGGAAGCCTCCATCGCGCCTGTACCGGATGAGGTAAAGGTGACGACGGGATTCTTGGTCTTGAATACCTGCTTCAATAATTCCGCGTTCTCCGCGACAATCGCGTCAAACTGAGGGGTTCTGTGGTGAATGAGGGGTTTTGCCATCTCATTCAGGATTTCCGCTGGAACCGCTGTGGGCCCCGGAGCGCATAAGAACTTCTTCACGAGCATGAGTGTCCTCCGCATGTTATTTATCCGATAGGTTCGGAATTTCGGAATATTTTATTGCATCGGGGCGGGAATGTCAAATTAAACGGCGTTTCACCGAGTGGGATTATTCCTTGAAACGGAATACTATATCCAGGAGTTCCAAACGGTTCTTCACTTCCATCTTCCTGTATACGTTTCGGACATGGGTTTTTACGGTTAGTTCGGAGATATAGAGTTTTTCGCCGGTCTCCCTGTTCGATAGTCCGTCACAAAGATACCTGATAATCTCCAATTCTCTGGCGCTTAACTGATATTTTTCCTGCAGTTTCGGCTGATTGAATTTTATTCCGGATAATACAACTGTTTTTACGGTAAACCGGGTAAACCCGTAGATAATCATGGCGATATTCATGAAAATGAAAAGTACCGGAAAAGGAAACGTATATTCCATCGGCGTTGACGACTTATTGATAAACCTGCCCATGCTTTCTAAAAAATAATAATAGAGCATTCCTAACGGCCCGACAACCAGAAACAGATTAGCCATACGAACCATGTTTTTATCACCCACCTGTTTTCTGTGGATGACTACCCGAACATATATCCATAAAAACTGAGCGAAAAGCAGCGCATTATAGACATAATATGCCCATAGAGGCGTTCTGGTCTCGGCGATTTCAAAAAACGGGCTGAACACAAGAATTACATATGTCATTAATACTGATATACTGGCAATCCATTTCCACAAGCGGATTCTCTGATAGACAAGGAATTCCAAAAACAGGTATATTATTGTAATAGTGCCGGATACAAAAAAATAAATCACTTTTTTCAGCGCGAAGACCTGCGCTTCCTCTAAAACCCAGCCGAATCTCCCCCCCTCGCGGTAAACCAGAACCGAGCAAAGATTAAAAATCAGGAATATTTCGATAGCGTCAAAAAACAGCAACCCTGTTATTTTTAGCCGCAGTCCGATATAGACAGATAATATCAGAACAATAAATCCGATGATAACCGCAGTCAGGTGAATCCCTAAAAGGACTTGCGACATACCCCTTCCAATAATGTACTAAGATATTATAATCAGCATAAGAAAAAAAAGTAAAAAAAACAGTCCTATGTTCATTCTATTTTTATCATAAAACAATGCCGAAAAGGAAAAGACACTGCACAGAAGACAATCCATGATGCTAATCCTTGAAACGCGAGACTTTATCGAGAAGTTCCAGACGGTTTTTTACGCCGAGCTTCTGATAGATATTCCTGACATGGGTTTTTACGGTAAGATCGGAAATGAATAAGTGCCCGCCGACTTCTCGATTCGAGTATCCTAAACAGAGATGCGCGATAATCTCGGTTTCGCGTTCGCTCAAATGAAACTCATCCATGATTTCCGGTATCTTGATTTTTACTTCAGGGAACACGGTTGTTTTCGCGGTAAAATAATGATTGGCGAACACGATGACAACTGTATTCCATAAAAGAAAAAGCGCCGGCTGAACTGCACTGAATTCGAGGGTTTTATCATGGGAATCTAAAATGTACTTATTGATTTCATCCGCAATCTGAAACCCCAGCGCCACAACCAGAAAAATAGCAAAGATTAGGGCTGTATAGGAAAGCTTGCGGTCTTCAATTTTTCTATGGTTGATGATGATATCGGTAAAAGTAACCGCCGACATCAATAAAAATATCACCGCATAGAAATAATAACCGATTATCGGGACATGGGAAACAGGATCGATGAAATACGGGCTGATTACCAGCATAAAAACGGCAATACTTAGGAAAACAGCGGCAATAAAAAAAACAGGTTTCTTCTCCTTCACTAAAACATAACGAAAAAATAATTCGAAGCACGTGATCGAAAGAAAGAGGAATAGATAGAGGATATGTTCGAACCATAACGGTGTTTTTCCGCTCAGTACCCATCCGAAAAAATTGCCTCTACGGTATATCAGATCGATGATAGAATAAGTCACCAGTACAGTCTGAATCACTATATAGTAACCGACTTCTCTGAGCCGGAACATGAACGCGATAATAACCGCTAAAATCAACACGATAAGGCCCAGAATAATTGAGACCATGTTTATTGTAATCTGAGTAACCGGCATAAATTCTTCCGAAATTAGTATTATCATATTATACTGGATATGATAAAAAATCGGAACTCCCGTCGGGGTTTTAGTAAATGAAATTTGAGAAAAACTTATTATCGTTTACGAAATACTTCAGATTATCCACTTTCTGCTTCTTCTGCCGATCTGGACTGACCTTCCGTTCAACGCGGCGGAACGTATCATAATAATCGTCTGCCTTATTATCGCGCCGCCGTACATCCTCGCTATCCAGCGGTTTTTTATCGACAAGGAACGGGAAGCCGCCGCATCGGTACTGAATGCTGTTCTCGCGTCTGCCGTACTTGTATTCGCAACAGTGTGGTTCATCATGGAACCGTTCGTCAAGTTCAGGGATATATGATCCGCATGGAGATTTTGCTCTCGCCTACCGTGTCCAGCCTGTTATCGCCTATGTTTTCAATATCCTATTGTTCCTTTTTATCGCGGCGTACCGTATCGCGTTAAAACGGAAGGACGCGCTCCTCACGAATATACTATGCTATTCTCCCTGCGGTTTGCGGGTTGTACTTGCCGTGATATCCGGCCTGATTGAGAATCCGGGGTTTATCGGCCGAATCCCAACCGCCGTATTTATCCCCGCATAACCCTCCCCTTCTTTGACTATGATAGTATCCTGTTTTATACTGATTCATGATTGCCGGGAGCAATTTATTTACAGGAGGCGCATATGTATTACCTCAAATCAATTTCACTTTTAGGGGTGAGGGTACTTTTCCTTGTGTTTATCGCGGTCTTAACGTCCCGATGCGGGCAGGCGAAGGCTGAAAATCCGGTAACCAAACTGCCTGAACCTGTGATGGGGTACGGGATACTGTCCCGGATATCCGGGCAATGGGCGGGGCCGGTCATGACGACTACTCCCGCGGGAAATTTCCCCAGCTGGTATGTCGATTTCAGGCCCGTCTCGCCGGGGCAGGTCGCGCAGTATACCACTATCGACGCGGATACAATCAATTATCTGACTTTTTTCATAGTCAAGCATGACGGTAAGCTGAAAGTCGCTATGCGTACCGAGGGTGTTTTCCAGAATAAGGGATGCGTCACCTATGAGGTGATCGATAAAGCGGACGAGGATGCCGGATACTACCGTTTTTCCGATTTTCAGGCGGGGGAAAAACGGGCTTATACCGAGTTCAGGTTCGGCAAGGACACGTTTGTGATGGAAGTCTATACGTCAAAGTTCAATAAAGTTTATCCTCTTGTCCTGCATTCCAAATGGGAAGCGAAACTGGGGAGCAAGAAGGCGGCGAACGATGCCGCGAAAACTTTGGCGTTCCCGCAGGCGGTTATGGTCAAGGATTTTTCCGGTGTGTTTAAAAATATGCCGGAAAGCATCTATTATACGTTCGAGAACGATCCCTACAGTTCGGCGTCGCAGCCATTTGTCGGCGAGGTGACTGTGAATATCTCCATCGATAAAAAACTCAAGACCGATAAAAAGCAGGAGCTGTTCTTACTGCTGACCACAGAATGCCTTTTCGACGGTATCAAATATATCGAAGAGAATATGAAATTCGTATCGAGATACGTATATCTCCCCGCGGGAACCAAGTCGTACACGTTTAAAAATATCCATCCCGGAAAATACTATATCTATTCCTATGCCGATAACAACGGGGATAAAAAGCATAAGAGCGGCGATTATATGAACTCCGACGTACAGAAGAATTTTATTCTCCAGCCGCAAGGGAAGATCACGGTGAATACATCCATCGATTTTATTATTCCATAGGTACGGGGAAATACCGGGTGAACAGTCTCCCGATGCTTCCCCGTCGACAGGAATAGATAGAATATCAGGTTTTTCTCCGCTGTCCGAAACCGAAGCGGATGACGTTCTGCCTGCATGCCGATGTGCATTCCCCGCACAGCACGCATTCCGTATTCTCCATATCACCCCTCGCGACCATAGCGCTGACCGGCAGGCTCATCGGGCACGCGCCCTCGCAGGTCAGGCATGACGTGCATTTCGACTGATCCGGGCGGAGACGCAGCGACGGGATATGCAGGAGATTCCCGAGCTTTCTGCCTAGCACCATGAACGGCGCCATCCAGCAGATGCTGTGACAGAACAGGCGCCTGCGGAAAAATAGCGCAGGGATAACAATGAGCGCGAGAATCGGGATATAAATAATATACGCCTCTGGCCTCGCGGCCGATATCCCGTACTCTGTCCCGAAGAACGGGTCGATACCCTTAATACCGCCCGCGCGGACGAACATGAGGATTACCGTTACTACCCACGGCGCCCAGATAAAGTACTTGACCCAGCCGGCTTTTTTCGACCGCAGGGGCTTCCGGTTCGCGATCGCGCAAGCGTCCTGCACCCCGCCCGCCGGGCACACCCATCCGCAGAACGCCCTTCCGAGAAATAACGAGAGAGCGAACTGCGCGGCGAACATGATTGCGCTCCCCGCGACAATTCCCCCGATCCCCGCCATTATAATCAGGTACGGCGAGAAATAGAACATGGTAACCGGGAACAGGAAAAACGATATGAGTATGATCGAACGTCTTACTTTCTGTTTCATGATTATCCTCCGTTATTTGAGAAGCGATTTCGCCCATCCGCGGGCGGCTTTCGACGATTCGGACTCGTTATGTCCGAGCGGGCAGTATTTATTTATTAATTTACGAGTACCCTTTAAAAATATTGCTTTCATATAACAGCCCGGCAAAGAGACATTCCTGCTGATGCATCATCAAGCCTTACATCGGAATAAAAAAACTAATAGTTCGAGTATGCCGTACATCTACTGGTATTAACTTCGCGTCATATCCCGTACGAAAGCGACACGGTTAAGTGAAACGGCAATAGACCGAACATCATCCCCCCGCCGAAATCGACGTACTCACTGGGAGTGAATTTCATGCCGAGTTCGGTTTTCAGAACTGTTCCGCCTCCTATATCAAAATAACCGTACAGCCCGACGATAGTATTAAAAGACGTCAAGGTGATAACCCCTGATACCGTTGGGAGAACACTTCCCGGAACTCGATCGTCAAACGCCGACAGGGAAAAGCTTGAAAGCTGAACAAACGTCAAAAGCGAACACTGAATATCTGCAAAAACACCGATATGTGTATTCGCCAAAAATATCCCTGCGAATATTCTGCCTTCCACACCTAACGTCTGGAAATACCCGAGAAGCTGACTCTGGAACATACACGTCGGAAAAAGCCCGATACCGGCCTCCATCAAAAATGGAAAACGATAACTATACTCCGCTCCGGCTTTGATTCTCAGTCCATTAATCGAGCCTTTTGAGAGCCAGAGCAAGGCGGGAATTTCTATAACTCCGCTCAACGATAACAAGTCGCTATCTGAAAAATCAATGGTGTAAGAATACCCTTGGAACAAGGCAAGCATGGAATAGGCGTTAAAACCTGTTTCAAGACGATGCGGGTCGGATAGGGATTGTGAGAATACAGGTACGGAAATGAACACTAAACCCGATATTACGATGAGGAAAATTCCTTTCATATTTTTCTCCTAAAACTCATTTAAAAAATTGGTCAATCCGTCATACAGGGCTTGAAAGTTTTCCGTAATGATGCGGTGCCCTGAGTTAGAGATCATGAGAACAGTCGCGTTGGAAAATAAGTTTTTATTATACTTATTCTGAAAATCATAACCAATCGGACTGTGGTCGGAACCGACAAGCAGTACGCTTCCCGGATAGGACATCAGTCCATGTGAAAAATCGTACAAATACTTTCCGTCGGAGATACATTCAGATTCCCAAACGATCAGAGCAAGACCTCCGACACGCCAGACCGGCCATGGGGGGAGGTTGTTCTTATCGACAAAAAAGTTCCGAACTGCACTTTTCAACATGGCGAGCATCTTGAAATCAAGAAGCTCGTGTGTGGAGGGGGAAAGTATGTCTGTCGAATACGCCATTTCAAGATAAGCCGATGTTGCAAGATTGAGGATGCTCTCCATACTATTCATAGAATCAGATTGAAGCCCGATGGATTCCAATAACACCGCTTGTTCGACATCGGCGGGATATTTTCCGATATACAAAGCTGTAAAAACCGCACTCCATGAATGACCGAGCAGGGTGATTTTATTGGTCGGGGAGAAAATGTTTTTCATGGCTTTGATCTCTTCTACCATCGAGGCATACGTGAGTTCGCTTTTACCGACCCGCTCCGATAATCCGTTTCCGCGCATATCCCACATCACACAGTAGTATTTATTCGATAATACCGCAAGCGGCAGATACGGCCGCATATCAGATAAGGATCCGTGTAAAATAAAGAGAGGGGGAAGCAGGGGATTTCCGAATGTCAGGAAATGGACTTTCCGATCGTTTCCTGATACATGAATTGTCACAGAAGGCAGCGACGGGTCCTCGGCAACCGTCGGCGGCACAAGTCTGAATTCGTTCAAACACACCCCGGGTGCACATGAGGCTGTTAAGCATATCGTGATTAACAGAACCGTACTCAGTTTTATCATAATATTCCTCCTAATCATATTAACGATTTCGCCCATCCGCGGGCGGCTTTCGACGAATCGGACTCGTTATGTCCGAGCGGGTCCAAAAACCCCTGCTCCCCGGCGGCTATGCATTTCCCCAATAATTCCTTCATTTCCGCGAACGTTTTACTTACCCCGCCGGAATAACAGCAGAACAGCGCCGCGCGTTTCACGGCGGAGCTGCAGTTGTCGAGGAACGACCTGACCGGAGGCGCCATCGTGGAATTCCACACCGGAGTCCCGATAATAATCAGGTCATAGTCGGCGGGATTTTTATCGAACGGCAGAAGCCGGGGCTTCCGCTTCATCGCCACCATCGCCCCGCCCCAGACATACTTGAGAAAGCCCTTCGACTTCATTTCCTTCACGGGCTTCAACTCCATGATATCCGCGTTCAGTTCGTTCGCGATAGTCTCGGCGATAAACCGCGTATTCCCGTCATAGCTGTAATAGACCGTCAATATTTTCATATTTCTCTCCTTCATCGTACAGGTTATTATACGGATGAGAGAAACGGTTTACAATAGGGATTTCCCCTCAATTAGCGGGAAAAGGCATAGGGGATTCCCCTCATTTTAACGGTTTGAGAGGATGAGGTTGAAAAGTTCGATACGGTTTTTGACGCCGGTTTTCTGGTAGATACTGTAGATATGGTTTTCGACCGTTTTATAGGATATGAAGAGTTTTTCGCCGATCTCGCGGTTGCTGCCGCCGTCGAGCAGAAGCACAATGATTTCCCCTTCGCGTGATGTGATCCCGTACTCCCCGGTGAAAAACTCCGTCAGTCTGCCGTTTTGGAGATACGCCGGCCTGTTGAAATAGACCATCGTAAATATAATACTCAGAATATTCAGTACCAGATAGTACAGCGGAAGCGCGAAGAATCCCGACGGGAAAATCGTTATACCGAATATCCGGGTGTCGAGCATATCGAGGAGGATGAGGGGGAAAAATCCCGCGCCGACCCACAGGAATGTTTTCAACGCGGTGGAGAGGCGTTTATCCGCGACAGCGTGCAGATTCCGCAATACAATGTACAGACCGTACACGATCGTCAGCGCCATCGACGGGGCAAGGATATAGTACCCGATTTCCGGGATCCGCGTGATATAGTAAATTACCGCGCAGACAAGCACCGCAATATCGAACCCTGTCCAGATAATGATTTTTACACGTGTGAGCCGAAGCCCTATGATAAAATGATAAAAGTACGGTGCGACCGCGATAAATCCGAGAGACCCGATAAACTGAATAATATCCAAGAAACCCTCGTCACGTTTTACACCGTCGGCGGTCGCGATTCCCCCGAAAAGGTGAAAAAAGAAATAAAGTATGATAAAAAATAAAGAAATCAGGAAAAAAATATAAAATAATATCGCTAACTTTCGATACTTAAGATAGATAAAAAAGCTGAGGAGAATGGACGCGAATCCCGAGAGGAGCGCGCCGAGAAATACCCCAAGCGATACTACTGTCATTTATTTGCCTCTGGTAATATAATTATTATAGCATAAAGCACAGTATCGGGGTAGTTTTACCGGAGGAAATCTTGAATATTCGAAAGATCATTTATAAAAAAAGGGGAAAGGAATGAACGAAGGATTCATGAAAAAACACGGCTTGCTGATTGTTTTTATTATTCTGGGTATAGGCGCAATAGTCGGGATTTCAGTCGCGACAGTGCCGTCATCCGCCGGCAATTCCGTTCAGGGCGCGATGGTCGACGAACGGCTGCCTGATTTGCTGCCGTATCCCGAGGAAGAAGTCAAGGATACTCCAAAATCGATGAAATTGCCGGTCTATTCATGGATGCTCCCGGATAAGGATATGGTATACCGTATCGCGGATATTCAGCTTCCTCCGGATTACCAGCGTATCCCGGTCGAACCCGGCTCGTTCGCCGAATGGCTCCGTTATCTCCCCCTGAAGCCCAAGGGGTCGCAGGTCTATCTCTACAACGGTAAACTCAAGGATAACCAGGACGCGCATTACGCGGTAATCGATATGGATGTCGGGAATAAGGATTTACAGCAGTGCGCCGATGCCATCATGCGTCTGAAGGCGGAGTACCATTATTCCAAAAGCCAATTTTCGAAGATCCGCTTTTATTTCGTGAGCGGTTTCGACGCGCTATACTCGAAATGGATGAGCGGTTACGGGATCAAGGTCTCCGGCAATAACGTCCAATGGATCGAGTCGTCGTCCGCCGGTAAAGGGTATAAATCGTTCAAACTCTACATGCAGACAGTTTTCAATTACGCGAGCACGATTTCCCTGAAACGGATGCTCGTACCGGTCGATAAGCCCGCCAATCTCAGGATCGGCGACCTCTTCATCAAGTCCGGCTCGCCGGGGCATACGATCATCGTCGTCGATATGGCGAAGAACGCCGCCGGGCAGGTCATCTTTATGCTCGCGCAGAGCTATATGCCCGCCCAGGAGATGCATGTCCTGAAGAACCCTTCGGGCGCGTACGGCGGCCTGCCGTGGTACTCCACTGAATTCGGCAGCACGCTCGTCACCCCGGAATGGGAGTTCGGCGCCGATCAGATCATGCGGTTTAAGGAGTAGTATTCGCCGGACATCCCGACACACAGCCTTTCGCGCAGTAACTCGATGTCTGAAACCTAGTTCTATCAGCACAGACAAACTTTTCCGTACCGGTGTCCGATAACAGCCCGGTCACGCGCGGAATAGGGAACAGCATGAAAAGTTTGTCGCCCCTTGCAATGCCCTAGGACTGTATGCGGCGGAATACCAATTCATATTACTGAAACCGGACACTGTACCTGTCTTCGCTTAGCGGGGGCGAAGCCGAAGAGCCGAACCTCCCGCAACTTGATATATTATCCCCACTGTTTTACAATATTTTAACGAATGTCGGGAGATTTTTCATGAACGGCTTTCAGGAATACGCCGAGGGTATCGCAAAGCGCGCGAAGGATGTGGTCTACGAGGTCGCCGGCAAGAGCACGACCGAGAAAAACACCGCTCTCAAGGCGATGGCAGACAGTATCAACGACCACCGCGCTTATATTATTGACGTCAATAAAAAAGACCTTGAGTTCGCCGGTTCGCAGGGTAAAAATACGGCGTATATCGACCGGCTGACCCTGAACGATAAGCGTATCGACGGGATGATACAGGCAATCCGCGAAATAATCGCGCTCCCCGACCCTGTGGGCAGCGGGAATATGATTACCAAACGCCCCAACGGGCTGAAGATCCAGAAGGTGCGTGTCCCTATCGGGGTGGTGGCAATGATCTACGAATCGCGCCCGAATGTCACAAGCGACGCGGCCGCGCTCACCCTGAAGTCCGGCAACACGGTCATCCTGCGCGGCGGTAAGGAAGCGGTCAACTCGAACCAGGCGATCGCCGGATCGATCCGCGAGGCGCTCGAAGCGGTGAAATTCCCCCGCGACGCCGTCCAACTGGTCGACCGCACCGAGCATGAAATAGTCAACATACTATTGAAACTCGACCAGTACATAGACCTTGTTATACCCCGTGGCGGCGAAAGCCTGATCCGCGCGGTAGTCGAGGCGTCACGGATACCCGTCATCAAGCACGACAAGGGCGTCTGTCATGTCTATGTCGACAAGTCCGCCGATAAGGCGAAGGCCGAGGCGATCACAGTCAACGCGAAGGTGTCGCGCCCGTCGGTCTGCAACGCCGCCGAGACTCTCCTGATCCATAAGGACTATCCCTATGCGCTTCAGCTAATTAAGGCGCTGATTAGAAATAAAGTCGAGGTACGTATCGATAAGAAGAGCGCGAAACATATCGACGGGCTTCCCGCCGGACTGCCCGAGGCGGTCGAGGCGGACTGGACTACCGAGTATCTGGACTATATTATCTCCGCGCGCGTGGTGAAGGATACCGCCGATGCTATCGATCATATCAACCGTTACGGTTCGCACCATTCCGACGCGATAGTCAGCGAGGACTACGATAATGTCCAGATGTTTCTCGAACGGGTGGATTCGGCGGCGGTTTACGCCAACGCGTCGACTCGTTTTACCGACGGCGGCGAGTTCGGGCTGGGCGCGGAGGTGGGGATATCCACGCAGAAACTGCATGTGCGCGGGCCGATGGGTCTCGACGGATTGACAACAGAAAAATGGGTAATTTACGGGGGCGGGCAGATCAGATAAAACGTTTTTGATATATCCGGGGTGTTTATTATATGGATAAAATGATTCTTGCCGCGTTATCGTTTGTATCCGGTTTCGTGAGCTTGTATCTATTTTTGAGAATGTTTTCCGAATACAAGAATCTGATTCTGATACGGGCGTTAAGAAATTTCTTTTTCAGTAATGCCCTGTTCGCCCTTGCGTTCGGGCTGATTTTTATGATGCCCGCAGATCATTATCCGGTCCGTTATCTCTTTATCATCGCCATGATAGGTTTACTCTTCTCGCCCGCGTTTTTTCTCGATTTTATTATCATTTTAACCGGAGCCTTCTCCAAAATAAAGCGGTCTGTAATAATGAGTCTGGTTTTCATACTTCCCACTCTCATTTCAGTGTTAAACGGCGTGTTTACTTTTCTGTATCCGCCCGCCCTTTTTTCTAACAATATTTTTTCTGTTATGTCTGAGCATTATCCGGTAATATTCTGGGTTTTGATATTATACACTTTTCTCTATGATATTTTTTTCTCGTATTTCCTTTTATTCGGCTGGTACAGAAAGAATAAAGAAAAAAAAATAAAGCGGAACATATTGTATTTTATGCTTTTTATGTTTATTCTCTGGAGTTCCGCGGTTTTCTGGGATGTCGTCTTTTATTTCATCGATCCGATCATTACAACCGTAATGCCGGTTTTCGCGATGACATGGTCCGTTTATATCTGGCTGGTGGTAAAACGGCTGAATCTTCTCCCCCTGCCGTACCCTCAAACTATTGACCGGATCATAAACGATATTCAGGATATTGTCATCCTTCTCGATAAAGAAGGAAATATTCTGATGGCCAATCCGTCGTTCATCAATACGATCGGGCAATCTGCCGGGCAGATTGCCGGTAAAAAATTCGATTCGGTCGTCCTGAATAAAAATCAGGACTTTTCCATGTTCCTGAACTGGTTGTTTTCCCCTGATTTAGATATATTCAATTTTGAAATAAATCTGATTACGGAAAACTCCTTAAATCTGCCCTATAGTTTTGTATGCTCGCGGATTTTGAATAAAAGGAATGAGATCATGAACACCCTGCTCATCGGGCACGATCTTCAGGCGATGCAGGTGATGGAAAGCCTGAACAGCCAGCTTGAAAGAACGTTGGATAAGCTGAAAGAATCGAATCGCGATCTTCACGATTTCGCCTTCATGGCGTCGCACGATCTTCGGGAACCGTTAACGGTAATTTCCGGATACATCATGCTTCTAAGAAATTATTTGGATAATAAATTGGGCGACGATCCGGAAGCGGCGGAAATTCTAAACTTTATTGCGGACGGCTCGAAACGGATGAACGACCTGATCGACGGGATTCTGAAGTTTTCGCGCGCCACTTCGGATGAAATACAATTATCCCCCGTCGATATGAACCAAGTCCTGAAAACAACCCTGATGGATTTAAGCGCGGCGTTTGAGAAATACCGCCCTGAAATCGATTATTCGGAAATACCGTCCGTGCTCGGGGATAAAAGCCAGATCGGCGAGGTGTTGCAGAACCTGATCAATAACGCCATCAAATACCGTGATCCCGACCGGCCGCTGAAAATAAAAATATCCTCCGTCCGCGAGAACACCCGGATCATGATATGCGTCGAGGATAACGGTATGGGTATCGACCCGAAAAATAAGGAATTGATTTTCTCGATGTTCCGCCGCCTGCATTCGCGCGACAATATCCCCGGCCTCGGTATCGGACTGTCCATCTGCAAACGGATCATCGAGCGGCACGGCGGCAGGATATGGGTCGAATCGGTTCCCGGCGAGGGTTCGAAATTCTGCTTCCAGCTAAACTCTGCCGAACAGGACGATACCGTCGCTTAGTCATCGCGGCTTCCCCCTCCGATAATTCATCCTTTTCTTTCAAATATCTCTTGATTTTCTTACGCTCCCGCTCTATAATAAAATGAAACTCATCCGAACCCATAGGGGGAAACTATGAAAATTGTCATGCCGGTGGCGGGAAAAGGAAGCCGTCTCTGGCCGCATACCCATACCATACCCAAGGCCCTGATCCGTGTCGCGGGCAAGCCGATCATTCAATATATCATAGAACAGCTTCAGACCCTCGATTTTTCCGAGATGATCTTCATCATCGGGCACCTCGGGGAGCAGATCCGCGACCATCTCGAGGGTCATTACAGTTTCCCGATGAGCTTCATGCGCCAACGGGAGTACAACGGCTTGGGGCACGCGATCTACCAGAGTAAAAAAGCGTTTGATAAGGACGAGGATATTCTTGTCGTGCTCGGCGATATCATATTCAATACGGACATCCTCGCCGCTATCAAATCCCCATATAATCGAATCGGCGCATTGGAAGTGGAAGACCCGCGTAAATTCGGGGTGCTGATGACCGACGCCGAGGGGTTTGTCACCAATATGCTCGAAAAGCCGGAGCGCCCGCCGTCCAAACTCGCAATCGCGGGCATCTACTACTTTAAAAGCGCCTACCGCCTATTCACGGCGGTCGAGTACCTCATCAAGGAAAAAATACAGACCCGTAACGAGTACCAGCTTACCGACGCGATGAAGAATATGATGTACGGCGGCGAGAAGTTCCAGACATTCGAGGTGTACGAATGGTACGATTGCGGGGATAAGAACTCTCTGCTCGATACGAACAAGATCATGCTCAACCGTCACGCCACCAACGACCGGATGCCCGGCAGCATAATCATCCCGCCTGTTTTCCTCGGAAAGGATGTGGCGGTCGAAAATTCGATAGTCGGCCCCAACGTCTCGATATCGGAAGGTTCTATCGTGCGGGATTCGATTATAAAAAACACGATCATCGGAAAAGAGAGCAGGGTGGAGAACACTATTCTCGATAGTTCGCTGATCGGAGACGAGGCATATCTGCGGGCATCCTCGCAGGAATACAATATCGGCCCGCACTCAGAAATCACCACATCCGATTGAGGGTATCATGCGTTTAAACATTATTCAGGTCTATTTCGTTTTTTATCTGCTGATCACGATTCTCCGCGGTTTCATGAATTTTCCCGTCCCGGCGGGGGCAGCCCCATCGGGTACGAATTTCACGGCCAACGCCGAGACCTTAGCGGCCGGGCAGACCAACGGTTCTATAGTACCGGCAGAACCCGATATCCCGCGTTACACCTATTCTATTCCCGAGTATGCGGTCATCTTAATCGTCGATATCATCGCGCTGATCGGCATATTCGGCGCGGGTTTCAAGAAGGAAATATTTTTCCCCATGTTTTGGAAAGTGTTTTTATTTATTTTCTGCATCGTCGAAGCTTATGTGATATACCGTTCCTCATGGAATTCGACGTTCTGGGTGTTCGTATGGTCGCTTACAATGATTCTGCCCGCGCCGTACGCAATTTTCGGTTACGGGTTTACGTTCCGGTGGGCGGAGTATGAAAAACGGAGGAATAATGATGACTCAGATTGAGGCGGCTAAGAAGGGGATAATCACCCCGGAAATAAAAAAGGTCGCCGAAAAAGAAGGCATAGATGTTACCGGCCTGCTCGAAAGCGTGGCTTCGGGCGAAGCGGTCATACTGAAGAATAATATTCACGATATCGCTCCCGTCGGGGTAGGGAAAGACCTGCTGACGAAGGTAAACGCCAATATCGGCACGTCGCCGGACCGGATGGATATCGAACTCGAACTCGCGAAGCTCAAGATATCCGAGAAGTACGGTTCCGATACGGTGATGGACTTAAGCCTCGGCGCGATCCTGAACACTGTCCGCGCACGCATCCTCGCTGAGTCGAAAATCCCGCTCGGTACGGTTCCAATCTATCAGGCCGGGTTCGAGATATCCAAAAAAAAGAAGCATATCGCCGAAATGACCATAGACGATTACCTCGCGGTCATCGAAAGCCAGGCTAAAGAAGGCGTGGACTTTATGACCGTGCACGCGGGCATCACCCGGAAGGCGTGGGAGTATGTCAACACCGGCGGACGTATCCTCGATGTGGTCAGCCGCGGCGGATCGATGCTCTGCGTCTGGATGGAAGCCAACAATGCCGAAAACCCGCTCTATACGTATTACGACCGTATTCTTGAGATCGCCTATAAATACGATGTAACCCTGTCGCTCGGCGACGGGATGCGTCCGGGGGCGACCGCCGACGCGAGCGACCGAGCGCAGATCGAGGAATTGATCACGCTCGGCGAACTCGGACGGCGCGCGCGTGAGGCGAATGTGCAGGTCATGATCGAAGGGCCGGGGCATGTCCCTCTCGATCAGGTCGAGACCAATATCCGTCTCCAGAAATCCCTTTGCGATAACGCGCCGTTTTATATACTCGGCCCGCTGGTTACCGATATCGCGCCGGGATACGATCATATCGCCGGGGCTATCGGCGGAGCGATCGCCGGATCGGTAGGCGCGGATTTCCTCTGCTACCTCACTCCCGCCGAGCATCTCTGCCTGCCCGACCTTTCCGATGTCCGCGAGGGCGTGATCGCGTCGAAAATCGCCGCCCATGCCGCCGATATGGTGAAGTACGGGAAACGGGTGCGCAGCCGCGACGACGCTATGTCGCGCGCGAGAAAGAAACTGGACTGGGACGAGATGTACCGTCTCGCTATCGACCCCGATACCGCGCGGGAACGCCGCGAATCGAGCGGGGTCGCCGATAAGGACTACTGTTCCATGTGCGGGGAGTACTGCGCGGTGAAGTCGCTGAATGAAATACGGAATAATAAATAGCGGGATGTCATCTGCCCCGTTTTCACACGGATACCGCGGAAAAAAACAAGGAAAAGTAGGATTCCACTCACTCTCTTCTACTTTTCACTTAATATTAGGAGGCTTTTATGACGGAACTGATTATCGTTTTATCGGTGGCGGCGCTCGCCCTGCTGATTATTATCGCATCGTCGATCAAGATCATCCAGCAGAGTCAGGCTATGATTATCGAACGGTTGGGAAGGTACAAAAAGACCCTCAAGCCCGGTATGAATCTGGTTTTTCCCCTGATCGATAAAGCCCGCAAGATACAGTGGAAGTTTGTCCGCGAAGCGCGCGGCCAGTACTGGTACGAACGCAGGGAAATCGACCTGATCGACCTCCGCGAAGTCGTCATGGACTTCCCGCGTCAGAACGTCATCACCAAGGATAACGTCACTATCGAGATTAACGCTATGCTCTACTATCAGGTCACCGACCCTGTCAAAGCGACCTACGAGATCCAGAACCTTCCCGACGCTATCGAGAAACTCACCCAGACCACTCTCCGTAACGTGATCGGCGAACTCGAATTGGACGAGACCCTGATCTCCCGCGACCATATTAACCAGAAACTCCGCCTGATCCTCGACGAAGCCACCGATAAATGGGGCGTCAAGGTCAACCGTGTGGAACTCCAGGATATCAACCCGCCGGAAGACATCAAGGCCGCGATGGAAAAACAAATGCGCGCCGAGCGCGGAAAGCGCGAGATCATCCTGATCGCCGAGGGCGAAAAGAACGCCGCTATCACGCGCGCGCAGGGTGAGATGGAAGCCCGCATCAAACAGGCCGAAGGTCTCCGCCAGTCGAACATACTGCAGGCGGAAGGGGAAGCGAACGCGCGTCTCAAGCTCGCCGAAGCGGAAGCGCTGGCGCTGAAGAAGATCAGCGACGCCGTACCCGGCAACGACCCCACCCAGTATCTGGTGGCTATTAAATATGTGGACGCTTATAAAGCTATCGCCGCAACCAACGATAACCGTGTGGTATTCCTTCCATACGAGAGTTCGGCGCTGATGGGCTCACTCGGCGGTATCAAGGAACTGCTCGAAAATGTGGTAGGAAAAAAATAATCTATCGGCCCAATAAACAAACCCCCGTCGATAAAACGGGGGTATATTTTTAAACTATGAAAGATTCGACGAAAGGTATTATCACTATCCTGCTCTCGAACCTGCTGATGACCGCGGGCGCGCTTCTTATCAAGGCCGTGCCGGAAAGCGTCAGCGGGTTTTACCGTATCCTTTTTACCTGCGCGTTCTCCCTCGTAATCGGAGTCCCTATCCTATTCGTTCTCCGGGATAAGACCCGTCCGCGGAATATCAAGTTCCTTCTCCTGCGGGGATTTTTCGGCGCGATACCGATGACATTGTTTTTCCTCGCGGTATCGTACTCCGGGGTCGGCAGGGCGACCCTGCTCAGCACCACTTATCCCGTGTTCTCCGCGGTCTACGGATATTTCTTCTTCAAGGAGCGTGCCGGAGCGTCGGTATGGATCGGCGCGATCCTGTGTATCGCGGGAAGCGTGGTCGTATTCCGCGACGGGGGCAGCGCAAACCTGATCGGCGATATTACCGCGCTATCGGCGGGAGTAGTCGGCGGGCTCGCGACCCAGTATATCAAGATCGCCCGCCGCGATAACGATTCCCTCACTGTCTACCTCGCGGTAGGGATATTCGGCGTCGCGATCAACCTCTTCTCGATCCCGGAAACATCGCATATCGACGTGAACACCCTGCTGATCCTCACTGGGATCGGTGCGTCGTTTTTCGTGGGCAACGTCATCATGAACTACGGATTCCGTTATGTCGGGGCGACCCGCGCGGCGGTGCTGACTCTCCTGAAAATCCCGTTGGGAATCCTTTTCGGCGCAGTGGTGTTCTCCGAGCCGATGAATATCTGGTTCGGGGTGGGATCGGTGATGATTATCGCGGGGATCGCCGTCGCGGCGATGAAGCGGGAAGTCACTGAGTGACGGCTTGTCCTTGACTGTAATGAGGGGGCTAAACCCATTACGGACAATGAGCCTGATCATCTACCAGCCTGCGATATAACACAAACTCATCCCCCCTCCGCTAGGAGTACCATCCATTGCGTGAGGCCTCGATACTCCCCTGCGGGGTACTCGCCTGCATTCTGCGCATGCAGATATGTTTTCCAATTGGCTTTTTTCCCCGCTGTTATGCCGCAATTCTTCCCTGTAAAACGGAAAGAAACGCCGTTGTCCGAGCATGTTTTTTTTCGTTCTTTTAAATGTTTCAAGGCGAGTTTCGGCGTTTCCCGTTTTACAACCCTATTCTTTTTAGCGGCATCACAGCGGGGCGCTCTTTCTTTGCTAGCTTTCTTTCTGGCGACAGAAAGAAGGTAGTATCATTTTATCGATTTTATTATCTGAATGAAATTTATTATCGAATTATCACTCCTTAAAATAATTCTATTCTAATAAATAAAGAAGCCCCCGCTTTTCAGCAGGGGTTTCATCTATCGTTTACTTGATTATCGACGGCGGAATCTTGAATACCTGGTCGGGATAGATCAAGTCGGGATCCTTGATTTGGCCGGTGTTCGCCTTCCAGATGATCGGCCACATCCACGCGTTATTGTCATACATCCGCGCGGCGATCTTCCACAGGCAGTCCCTGTCCTTCGGGTTCAGCACGACCGTGTAAGTCTTGCCCTCCTGCTGATTGAGCAGAATCTCCGCGAGCCGCATCGCCTCGCGCGCGAAATCCACCGCGTCGAGGTATTCAGCCTTATCGTAAGCGTCCTGCGCGAGCTGGTAATACTTCTCCACCAGTTCGATCGTCACTTCCTCGTCGGGGACTTCCTTCGGCATCATCGCTTCCTTCTCGGCGGGGGTAAGCGTTTTATTCTTGTTGGTCTCGGGGATAAGCTGTGAGGAATCGATTTTCAGCAACCCCTGCGCGAACATGATCATCGGGGAGTACGAAAGAGTAAAATCGTGGGTGTTTTTATCGAGGAAACTCCCTTTCTTGTCTTTGTCCTTCTTTATCTTCTCGAGTATCTCGTTGGCTTTCTTCATCTCTTCCGCCGCCTTCTTTTTATCGAGTTCCTCGTCCGTTTGAGGAACAGGATCGGGCTGGGGCTTGACCGCGGGTTTTTCGAGCGATTTCTTGTACGCGGCGTTCGCCTTATCGAGCGCGGCGGTAATCAGTTTGTCCGCCTGATAGGACTTATCCGACGACGTCTTCGGGTCGCCCGACGATAGCGACGAGGCGGATTCCGCGATCAGCGGCTTCGCCTGTTCCAGTTCCGCCATCGCGTACTTCTTGACGATTTCGGACTTCTCCGCCCATGCGTAACGGGACTGTACGTTCTCGAGCGATAGCTTGGCGCTGTCCAGAAGCTGGCGGCATTCGGCGATGATGGATTTCAGGCTCTTTTCGATAGGCGCGCCGGTTTCGTACGCGGCCGTAAAGTTCGACTGATCGATGAACTGCCCGACCTTCAAGTTATTCGATACCGCAGACGCATATTCGGCGGGCTTGATCTTATCGGCGTAGACTTCCTTCGCCTTGGTAATCAGGGATTTGTTATTTTCGTAGATTGTTCTGGCGCGGGTTTGTACGGAGAGCTTGTACGATTCTTCGGCTTTCGCCTTGGATGCGAGGGCTTTCTCTTTCGCCTCGCCGTTCTTATTCTGATTGGTATAAGTCACCGCCATCAGGAAATCGTCCTCGGCGTCCTTATACTCCTTTACCGCATATACCTTCGCGTCTGCCTCTTTTGCTTTATCCAATGCGGCGCGCGCTTCGTCCATCTCTTTTACAGGCGCTCCGCCGCACGATACCAGCAGGAAAAACGCCCCCAACAATAACCCGCTTATAAAACCGATCCGCTTATTCATTTCCGCCTCCTTGGAGGGAATGCTGAATCATTAGACTCGCCCGAACGGCGTACGGTTTCATGCGATTATCCGGAGTTGCCAATCCGTGCCGCCGGATCATGATTCTGAACACATTACTTTAAATTAATACGCGCGAAAACGGAAAAAATCACCGTAATCGTAAAAAATTTCGGGCTGGAGAGATTTGAACTCTCGGCCCCTACCACCCCAAGGTAGTGCGCTAAACCGAACTGCGCTACAGCCCGAAAATATTTGGAATTGCTTTACATATTCACAAGAGCATGATATTTTATATAAGAGGCATTGAAAAGTCAAGTAAGTGCGAATGTCGGTATTTCTAAACGCTTTTATTTTTCTGCCGATACTTAAATAAGAAAAAAAGCCGGAGGCTACGGATGAAAATCAGATGGTTAATAGCGATTCTACTGACGGGTATAACCATAAATCTTTTTTCCCAGCTGCCCAAGTATTTATACGGGGTAGCGTCTTATTACAGCGACGAGTATTCAGGGAAAAAGACCGCGAGCGGCGACCTGTACGATCCCGCTAAGATGACCGCCGCGCATAAAACACTCCCGTTCGGAACCGTAGTCGAGGTGGAGAATCTCGAAAACGGCAATAAGGTGATAGTCATGATAAACGACCGCGGGCCTGTCGCCGACGGGCGTCTGATCGATCTTTCGCGGACAGCGGCGGAATCCCTCGGCTTTATCAAAAAAGGCACCGCATACGTCATGGTCACCATGATAAAACTGGGAAGCGGCAATACCGCCGGGGTTACCCTCAGCGACTATAATCCGTCCAAACCCCCTGTCACTAATACGAATAATATCGTATCGCCGACATCGCCCAAGCCTATTATGACCGAGAAACTTTCCAACGGTATCATCTCGATCGATTACTATGTCACCAACGTTGTCACGAAAATACTGACAAAGACCAATGCGATATTTGTGACCAATAAGATCATCAAGGTGATCACGAATGTTTATACCAATACGGTAAAATCGAAGATACCTACTTCCCAGAATGTGATCGAGAAGCCTGTAAGTATGAACACCATCAATACCGACGCAGTAAACACGGCGGACGATATGGAATTTGTGATTGAAGAACCGTTCGAGGAACCGTTCGACCCGGGTATTAAGACTGTGAAACCAAACAAGACGGTTGATCCGCCGGTTAACAATACTGCAGTCAAACCGGTGAACACAGCGAAAACTAACGATGTTGTTAAAAAGACGAATATTAACGTACCCAATAAGAACGTCGTCGATCTCAACGTTCCGGTGGACGATCTTCCCGAGGTGGACGGCTCCGATATCGAGGATATTACGATCAATGTCCCTGAGGATAAAGCGGCGGAGAACTTTACTATCGATATACCTGAAAATAAAGTGATAAAAAATAAAGGTCCTGTTATTACCGGGGAAGTTACCCCTGAAATCCTGATTGCCGAGGATAATTCGTGGGACGATACCGCGATCAGTCATGAAAAATCGATCATCTATGACGAGATCGAGATAGATGTGCAGAACGCCGATAAACTGCCCGTCAAACCGGGTAAGAATCAGGGTAAAACCGATGTTCTGCCGTCCGATAAGATCAAGGTCGTACCTCAAAGCGAATTATCGGACTATAAGGTCACACCTGAAAAAATGAGCGCCGATAAAAACAAAACGATAAAAATCGATACGCAGGAAAACTACGGGCCGGTCGGTACGGGTGAAAAATACCTGATTCAGGTCGGCGCGTTTAAGGATCTCAAGAACGCGCAGAAGCTATACGATAAACTCAAAGGGATGGGGTATAACGTCATTATCCGCGATTCGGTTGTCAAGGGAGTGCTCTACTATCGTGTGCGGATCGGTTACTACGATTCGCTGGAAACGGCATTAAAGGTCGCCGATAAAATGAAGGCGATGAACCTGCCTGCGCTTATGGTAAAAATCACAGTTCAAAGCGCCGACGAATAAACTGAATAATTAAACAGCCGCCCGCTAATAGCGGGCGGTTTTTTTTAATCCTATCTTTCAGGTAAAATATCTAATTATACGTTGCAATATTTTATCTTTTAATATATAATTTAAATCGAAAGAATCACACATGAGAAGGGGGATTTTCTATGAAAATGCCTACGAAGCTTCGTTACGGGCTCCGTTTTATGTCTAATATTGCGGAGTATTACGGGCGGAACGAACTGATTTCCATTTCCCATATTGCCGAAAAGGAACAGATATCCAACAAGTATCTGGAACAGATCATCTCGTCTTTCGTAAAGGCGGGTTTTATCAAGGGCAATCGCGGGAAGGGCGGCGGGTATAAACTGGTAAAAGACCCGAAAAAAATTAATATCTATGATATTTCATCCGCTTTAGGGGAGGATATGATGTTCGTCCCGTGCGTACGCGGAGTAAAGAATTGTTACCGCAAAGCTAAGAAACGCTGTCCTGTCGGAGATTTTTGGCATGAAATGTCGGACGGGGTGATAGAATTAATGAAAAATAGGAACTTAAGTGATTTGATAGTAAAAAATTGATAAATGTTTAACTAATTATTTGAAATATTTTTATTTGTATTTTACTTTATTGGTGTAAAATCTCTAGGGAGGTTATTATGAAACGTGAAAAGACGAAGGATAAGATTATCAAATCTACCCTTCAGATCATGTCCAAAGACGGTGTTCATAGCATCACCGTGAGAAAAATCGCTGTCGCCGCGAAAGTAAATATCGCCGCTATCAATTACTATTTCGGCTCAAAGGACAGCCTGATTCAGGAAAGTCTCAAAAGCTTTATGGAGACGATGAATACGATGTTCAGCGTACTCGACGATAAAGCAAAAAGTCCGGTCGAACGGCTCGAAGCCTTCTTTCAGCAGATGATGGAATATCAGATGAAATCGCCTGCACTGACCCGCAGTATTTTCAGCGGCCTGATCGGAAAAGTACCCGATGATAAGCATCTTGCCGAGGATGAAAAGACCCGTTTCGGGAAGTTCAAAAGCATCGCGGCCGAGATCACCGGTATTAAAGACGAAGAGCAGTTAGCATTGAAAGGCATCGTCCTGATGTCTTCTATTCTTCAGCCCATCATGCTCGGTTCTTACCTGAAATATCTCGCAGGTCTGGATTTCTCCAAGCCGGCGGATAGGAAAAAGTATCTTGATTATGTTCTCTCTACGGTACTGAAAAAGTAAAAAACTGGGGATAGACAATGTCTATCCCCGTTTTTTTTATTCGGAACTAATCCAGCAGTTTCTTTTCTCCTTCCAGCGAACGGACTTCCGTGGCATCCTGCAGAACCTCGATAGTACCCAAAAGTTTACCCTCCGCGTCCCTCACCGGAAAGTAATCGATTTTCAGAAACCTCCCGTTCAACTGCAGCCAGAACGGAGCATCTTCGCGCGTCCCGTTCCGGAACCCGTCGAGAATTGCGTTCACCTTATCCAGACTCTGGGGGGGATGGCAGTTCTGCACCTTTCGCTGGAGGTCTAGTTTAGAGCGCGGGAATACCCGGCCTTTTTTCGGCGTGTTGAAATATTTTACCGTATCCTCGGCGTCTACGAATGAAATATCTATCGGTAACGCATCCAGCATAGCTTCGATAGTTTCATGAGGCAATTCCTTGAGATTCATGTTTATTTCCTCCTGTGGGTTTTATTCCATCGAAAAGTATCCCAGTTCGTCGCATGCGCTCCGGAAATCGCTCCATTCCTGTTCGGTAAACGATTTCATCGCGATGGGATAAAGGATTGTTTCTTCCTTTTTAGTATGCGACGCAAAATATTCGGCAAGCACGATCGCGGTTTCCTCCATTTTCGACAGAACGACCTTATAATTGTCCGGGGTAACCGAGTTGATTCCCGCCTGCATTGAAGCCTTCATTTCCTTCATCTCTTTATGTTCGCCCCACATCACCCTCGGCGGTTCGCTGACCCCGTGCTGTTCCAGTAACGGAAACAGGGCGTTTTCCTGCCGTACGCTGTGGCTTTCGGAATCATGCAGCTTCTTTAAAAACATCTTTACCCGATTGAATTGTCTTTCAGCCGCTTTGTAATCAACCGCTCTATCCGCGTCGCGAAGCACTAAGAGGAGTTTCTCGATCCAGCGGGAAATCGCCTCATGTTCCTGATGGAAACGGTATAGCGGATGATCCTTCGGGATACCCATTCCCGCCTGTCCGAGCGATTCCCGCATCAGTTCGAGATGCACATCGCAACCGGAACGGAAGTCTTTTAAAGTGAATCCTTCCTTTGCAAGCTCCTTTTCCGCGTCCGCGATATCATGGGCGTCGCATGTCGCAAGGAACTCCTTGAATTCCTTGCGGAGATAGAGCGCCTTTTTATGATCGGATTCGTCTTTAAGCGAACGGAATAAATCTTTCAGCTTTCCTATTTTCTCCGCGCGTTCCTTGTTTACGGTAATCTCAGCCATGCCTGACCTCCTTATTATTCTTATTGATACCATAGGCTTGATGACAAACTGCTTCATCGCGTTGCGCCTCGCAGAGACAGAAAATATCTGAATTTCCTTGTTCGTCAACACGCCCCATAATTCCTATTATATGCAAATTTTTATTCTCACGCCATAGACTCGAGACTGGTACTCGCCAGGTGCTTGACCAGTTCGGCTGTAGTCTTGCCGATCAGCCCGTGAAAGATGCACATCTGAAAGAGGCACGATTCCTTATGAAACGGGCACGATCCGTTACCGACTTTCCCCTCGATAGCCTCGTAGATATCGAGCAGAAAAATCTTCGAGGCGTCCTGAGCGAGTAAAAACCCGCCCTTCGGGCCGCGTACCGAATTCACCAAGTTCGCGCGGGTCAGCCTCTGCATCACTTTCGCCAAATGATTTTCGGAAGCCCCGGTCTGTTTTGCCATTTCGTGCACACTCACCCATCCGCCTTTTGCCTGTGCAATCAGGACCATACTGTGAAGCGCCAGAAGCGCGGCCTCGGAAATCTGTACCAATTCAGACATATTCACATCCTTATACTGGTATTATAATACCTATTTAGGAAAAAGTCAAGGTATTTTTATTATTTATTTTCTAACCAAATCAGAGCGGAACGAATCGAATTTCGGGTGGATATTTTTTTGCACGGATTTGATCGATATTGTAAATTGCCGATAATAATATAAGAAGGAGTTTCCTATGAGAAAACCTTTATTTTACATCTTATTTTTTACGGTTTTAACGAGTATCAGTTCTGCAAAAAACCCGAAAGACTATACGTTCTACGACGATCTTTCTCCTGCCAAACGTAAGGAATTGGCGAAAACATGGCTCGATACGGGAAAAGCATTTTACAGTGCCGGAAAGAAAAATCAGGCTAAAGCCAGTTTTCTTTTCAGTTTCTATTTTTATCCCATGGGATCAAGCTCCAAGGAGGCATGCGCGCTTCTAAAGGACTATTTCAATGAAACATTATCCTATAACTCCAATCAGTTTTTCACTATTTATATGAATCGCGGGAAACAGCTATCAAAAAACAGTAAAAAAGTGAACAATTATCTGATGGCATTGGAAATAAAACCGGGCGATCCGGATGCCAACTATGAGACGGCAAAGGCGTATTTCGATTCGGGCGATAAGGAAAATGCGTGGATCTACCTGAAAAAAGCGATCAAGTACGGATATGATACTAAAAAAATACCCCAAAAACTGAATGCTATTATCCAGTAAATGTATTACCTACAATAATGTATTTACTAAATTTTATCTATGATTTCTTGCTATTTTAATGGGATACTTTAAAATATATTGGGTGCGAATATTGTTTTACAGGAGGGTTTATGAAAAATTGGATGAGCCGTATTCTTTTAGTAATGATTGCAGGAATTATGGTATCATGTTCAAGCGCTCCAACCAAGGAATTGGAGGAAGCGAAGGCTGCGATAGAACGCGCCGACGCGGTGGATGCCGAATCTTACGCGAAAACCGATATCGGAGACGCTAAGGAAGATTACAAACAGGCAAATCTGTTTGTAGAAGCAAGCAAGAACGACGAAGCAAAGCAGAAAGCCATCTCATCGAAAGATAAGGCTATTGCAGCCTATGGTATTGCGGTCGAGAACCGTGCTAAGGATTATTATGAAAAAGACAAAACCCTGATGGGCCAGGCGGAAGAGAATTTCGCCCCGGTACTCCGCGCGGACGATTTCGCTAAAGCAAAGGGTGATTTTGTAAAACTGGAGACCCAGATTGCTGCCAAAGCATTCGAAGCCGCGTACACCAACGGTTTTGCGCTTTATAAACTCCTGACGAATATCGTTGCGGATTGTATGTCTCAGACCGAGAAGGCGAAGAATGCCATCAACAAAGCCCAGAATGAATATGATGTCGCGCAGAACTCCCAGATCGTGGTAAAGTATGCGTTAGACGATCTGAAGATGGCGTTAGCGCCCCTTGAAGAAGCACGCAAACTTTATCAGGATGCAAAACTTGCCGAGTCCATCAAGAAGGCTGAGGAAGCCCTCGCGCTGATTCAGGCCGCTAAAGATAAGGCGCAGGCAGCCTACGAAGCCGACCTGAAGAAACAGCAGCAGGATTACGAGCAGTTCCAGCTCCAGCGTGAACAGGAACTGAAGGCTGAAAAGGCTAAAGCCGAAGAGTACATGAAGAAAGCAAAACAGATGCTGGATAAGCTGAAAGAGCAGGAAGCTAAAAAGAATAAATCGGGTTCCATGCTTGAAAACGGTGTGAATAAGATCGTACTGGAAAGCGGAACGATCATGTACCTCGGCCAGGTGTTCAAGAAAGTTGAGGACACAAAATATATCGCTCCCCAGGCTACCAACTCCGTACAGAACGGCAGTTCCGACTCCGATGAAACGCTCGAAGCTGTTCCAGACGAGGAAGTCACTATTGAACTGGTCGAAAAATATTACAAACTCGCTGAAGATGCTTACGCTAAAGGGGAATTCCTGGACGCGATCGATTATGCCCGTGAGGCGATGCGTCTCGCTGAAATTCTAATGAATAAGCAGGAAGGCCAGACCTACACCGTCGTCCTGAATCCGAAGGACCGCGATTGTCTATGGAAGATCGCCGCTCGGATGTATGATAAAAACGCTTGGATGTGGCCGATCATATGGAAGGCAAACACCGACCAGATCAAAGACCCCGATCTGATCTATCCCGGACAGGTTTTCAAAATTCCACCGTCTATCATTAAGTAAAAATCACAGGCGGGATACCGATGGTATCTCGCCTTTTTTTATTCTTATTTTTCTTGTATAATCTTTAATAACTCTTTATAATATCAATAAATACATATGATATACAATCGCAAAACAATGACAAACAGAATTTGTTTTTATTACGATAGCTGGAGATACTGCGGTGACCTTAAAAACAATCGGGCAGAATAACTCCACTACACTGCCAAAACCCTTTTTAAAATGGGCTGGTGGAAAAACTCAACTAATAAATACACTAGTAAATCGATTACCTTTGAATATAAAAGAATCGCATATCATTGATCGATATATTGAACCCTTCTTAGGTGGGGGAGCATTTTTTTTCTATTTAAAAAGAAATTATTCAATAAAAGAATCAATTATTGTTGATATTAATCCAGACTTAATAATATCTTATAAAACTATTCAACATGAACCTGAAGCACTAATACAGAATCTTGAAGAGTTACAGACTGAATTCCTTTCAAAGGAATTATCAACACGAAAAATAATGTATTATAAAATCAGGGAACAATATAATAAACAAAAAGCTAATTTTAATTATAATAACTTTTCTATAGAATGGGTTAAAAGGGCTTCTTTTCTAATATTCTTAAATAAAACATGTTATAATGGATTATTTCGTCATAATAGTAGGGGTGAATTTAATGTTCCATTTGGTGATTATAAAAAACCTCAAATTTGTGATAGCGATAATATATTAAAAATACATAAAAGCTTACAAGATACAATAATCCTAAAAGGGGATTTTAGTATAGTAAAGAAGTACTGTACTAAAAACACATTTGTTTACCTTGATCCCCCGTATAGACCTATTAATAATACTTCAAACTTTAAAAGTTATTCTAAAGAAAATTTTACTGATGATGATCAAATTAGACTTAGTGAATTTTTCATTGATGCATCAAGATGTGGATGTAAAATTCTATTATCCAATTCAGATCCCCAAAATGAAAACCCTACTGATACTTTTTTCCAAGATTTATATAATGGTTATGAGATTCAAAAGGTAAAAGCAATTCGTATGATAAATTGCAATGGTGAAAAAAGAGGATTTGTCAACGAAATTATTATAAACAACTATGTAGGAGTAAAATAATGCCTAGCACACACAGTGGAGTTGATTTTGAATCTGCATTAGTAAATGAAATTCTTAGTTGGGAAATACCTAATCTGGAAATTTATAGACAACCTTTTGTAGGAAGTAGATTTGTCGGAAAAAAAAGATATCTTGACATTGTATTAAAGTATAATGATAAAACACTTGGTATTGAAGCTAAATCACAATTAGGCGCTGGTACAACAGATCAAAAACTAATTTATACATTAGAGGATGCTCAAAAAACTCCAATTCCAGTTATTATTGTGTTTTCCGGCGATAAAATAGAGCAAGATATAAAAACTCTTTTAGTTTCTAGTGGGAAAGCAATTGAAGTAAAATGGAATCCAGATAGTGGATTAGAAGTTGATAAAGACATTTTTAAGCAGCGAATTCTTATTGAACTAGGTCTTGATTGGCTAAATGATCAAAGAGACAAGCGAGTAAATCCTGATGCACATTAATATATGTTAATAGATCTTTATGAAGCTGGATTATATAAAAATCACCAATTTCCGGAATTTTTCCCGCATCATTCTCCCGCGGTTTTCCCGAATCAATATGCTTATCGGCGAAAACGGCAGCGGAAAGACTAATTTCCTCGAAGCCATTCAAACCCTTACTACGCTGTCTCCCTTACGTCCGGTCGGTTTCCCGGAACTGATCAGATGGGGTTCCGATTTCTTTCATCTTCACGGCGAATTCGACGGGCACACGGTCGAACTGGGTTTTTCCGAGAAGAAACGGCTTTTAAAAATAGACGGGGACAAATCGAACAAGGCGGGATTGGCCCGCATAGCCCCGGTGGTGGCGTTTATGCCCGACGATATCGACATCATCAGGGGAGCGCCCGAAAACCGCCGTATGTTTCTCGATAGGGCGCTTTCCGCGATCGACCCTCAGTACGAGACCGCGCTTCGGAGGTATTACCGCACCCTCCGCCAGCGCAACGCCCAATTCAAGCTGAACCCCCGCGACGTTACCATCTGGGACGCCGAACTGATCGATTGGGGAAGCATGATTATCATGAAACGCCTCCCGTATATCCGTATCCTGAACGACAAGATACGCGAACTCTACCGCGAACTTTACGGAAGGGAAATCCGCATCCGCTACATGAATCCGTTCCGTATCGAAGGCTCGGTCGAGGAATCGTTCAGGAACGCGGTAAAGACCGGGGCGCGCGAGGAACTCCGCAGGCGATGCACGCTATTCGGCCCGCACCGCGACAATTTCTGCATCCAGATGGATGATAAGAAATCGGATACTTTCGTCTCGCAGGGACAGCTCCGTTCGCTGGCGTTCGCGCTCAAGCTCGGTGTCGTTCGGAGCATCGAGGACAGTTCGGGCGGACGGCCTATCCTGCTGGTCGACGACGTCCTGCTCGAGATCGACGAAGTTCGCCGGGAAAAGATATTGGATATGATATCGATGGATTACCAGATATTTTTTACGATGACAAACGGCGCGCTGATCAGCCGCGTGTTCGCCGACTGCTCGGTGTTTCAGGTTAACGGGGGAGAAATCGCCCTGCCGCGCTGAGCAAGCGCGATTTCTTTCAGAATGGGGTAGGCGTAGAACGACCCCGTGAACACGGAAACCATTCCTTTCCCAAGCAGAATATCGCGCGGGTCGTTGTAATAGACGCATTTTTCCATATCCTTCAGTTTTTCAAACAGCGCCGCGCCTCCGCTTTTCCGGTCGCCCCCGGTAGGGAAATCGAACACCCCTACAGCGCCGAACAACCCTCCCTCCGCGCGGACTGCATCCGCTATCCTCCCGATCTCCTTGTCCGAGAGCGTCCCGATATACAGGTTTACCCGCTCCAATCCGAAATAATCCCGCAAAGCGGCGAAAAGCGCGGATAGTGATGTATCGTTATGGCTGACGTCGATGACGATATTCCCGATCCTCTCGATGCGTCCGGGTATGGAAGCCGACGCGGCGCGCCGGATCGCGGATTCATCGGGCGTGATCCCTGCGGAAAGCACGGAGACCAGCGCGGTCAGGAAATTGACCGCGAACACATCCCCCGCCTGCGCGACCTTCAACTCTTTCAGTTCGACGGTCTTTCCCGCGGCGTTCACCGCAGCGTCGATAGTAGAACCTTCCGGCGAGCGGGCGGTTATTTCATACCGTACCGCGTCATCGAACCATATCAACGGCGCGTTTTTCCGACGCGCAGTCTCGATAATGACCTTTTTAACCTCGTCCGCCTGAGGCCCGGAGACCACAGGCACTCCCGGTTTGATAATCCCCGCCTTCTCGCCCGCGATCGCCGCGAGCGTATTCCCGAGGAACTTCGTATGATCGAACGAAATGGGGGTGATGACCGATACCGCCGGAACACAGAAGTTGGTGGCGTCGAGACGCCCGCCCATTCCAGTTTCCAGTACGGCCCAGCGGCATTTTTTCATAATGAAGTGTATGATTGCGATAAAGGTAAGCGCCTCGAAGTATGTGAGGCGTTCGGCGGTAATCCCGTCACGGCGGCGAATAATTATATCGGATAGCTCATCGTCCGTAACCGGTACTCCGTCCACCGTCATCCGCTCGTTCAGCCGGACAAGGTGCGGCGATGTGTACAGACCGACAGGGCCGCCGTTCTCGGCGAGAAGCCCCGCGCAGTAAGCCGCCGTGCTTCCTTTTCCCTTTGTCCCGGCTATATGGATTATCCCGAACGGTAAAGCGCCGTATCCGAACTGCGTAAGAATCCTGCTGAGCTTACCGGGGTCGTAGGCGTTTTCCCCGTACTTGACGAGACTCCGTTCGTAATTGATCAGGCTTTCGAGAAAAAGAAACGCCTCGTTCATAGATTATCACCACCTGCTGCGCGGATTAATCCTTTCGCTGTAGACGCAGTAGTTTATTTATTTTACCGAGGTCAAAACCGACCACGGGCTTCCTGTCGATCAGAATAACCGGTACGCCGGTCTGCCCGGAGGCTTTCACCATATCGTCGAGCGCGCGCGCATCCTTGGAAACATCGAACTCCCTGAAACGGATCCGGTTCTCCTGAAAATACTGCTTCGCGCGCCTGCACCACGAACATGACGGCGTGCTGAATAAAACCACATTCGGCTGAGCTGACATAATTTTCCTCTCCATATATTATTATATACTAATATATAGAATTCGGATAAAAAAGTCAACCCCCATTTTCAGCCTTGGGCGCGTTTTCCCATTATCCCGTCGATAATAAACAGGGCGTTCACAGAATCGCCCGCGAGCTTGATTTTATCGCGGAGATCGCGCGCATGCAATTCTTCCTCGACCTGTTCCTTAACAAACCACTGGAGCATCTCGAATGAAGCGTGGTCGTTATCCGCGCGCGCCTGATCGACCAGCGAATGTATCAGCTTCGTGACTTTCTGCTCGTGAGCGTAAACATTTTCCATCAGTGCGAGGAGCGAATTCCATTCGGCGGGCGGAGCCTGTATCTCCTTCAGCGTAACCCGTTCGCCCATATCCTCTATAAAATGATAGAATTTCATCGCATGTTCCATCTCTTCTTTGGCCTGCATCTTCATCCATCCAGCCGCGCCGTTCAGGTTTTTCGAGGCAAGATACCCCGCCATCGAAAGATAAAGATAAGCCGAATACATCTCAGCATTGATCTGGTCGTTAATCTTGTCTGTCATAACTTTTGTCATATATATCTCCTATAAAATTCCCAACTTTTTATGATTTTCCGCGATCTGGCCGGCCAGACGGTCGATTTCCGCAAACGCCTCGGCACGCGGAAATCCCTTCGAGGCGACCGGCGGCAGTATTTCCGGCTTGATACTCGTAATCATCCCGGTCAGTACATCAACCGCCTTGGAAGCCCATCCGAAAGAGTAAATCACCGATAGATATTTGAACTTCGGACGTATCATATTCACTAAAAACGCAGAGTATGCGATATCCGGATGCGGACCGGATATGATGGTCGGGCTGGCAAGCACCACTGTCGCAGCGTCTACCAAATCCAATGTCATAGCCCCGATATCCGACCGCGTCACATGGTAGGGTTTCGCATTCACTCCGTGCGCTACCAACGCATCGACAAAATATTCGACCATCTTTGCCACAGAATCATGTGTGGATGCGTAGGGTATAACGACAAGGTTTTTTACATCGTCGGAAACCCATCCCTTATACGATTCGATAATCTGGCCGATCGGTTTATGTACCTGCCCGTGACTGGGGGCGATCATATCAATCTTATAGTCATCGAGCTTTTTCAGATGATTGACAATATTTTTCCGAAACGGCATCATGATTTCCGCATAATACAGCTTCACCTTATTCTCGACACGCTTAAAATCAGTGACAAAAAGGTCGGTTGATGTCAGATGCCCGCCGAGAAAGTCGCATGAGAAAAGGAGATTATCCTCGGCAACATAGGTAAACATAGTCTCAGGCCAATGCACCCACGGCGCGAAAATAAACTCAAGCGTCTTCCCTCCGATGTCCAGCTTCTCCCCGTCAGTAATCACCTGGAATTGATCTTCGGTGACATCGAGGTGCAGCAGAAGGATATCCTTGCACTTCTGATTGGTGACACAGACCGAACCCGGATAACGTTTCAGTACCAACGGGAGCGATCCGGAATGATCCTGTTCGGCATGCTGGCAAATTATATAATCGATCTTTTTCACACCGGCCATATCGAGGTTATGGAATAATATATCGACCTTGGACGGGTCAACTGTATCGATTAATACCGTTTTATCTTTCCCGAAAACAAGATACGAATTATAGGTCGTACCATCGGGCAGCGGGATAAGATCGTCGAAAATATCCCTATCCCAATGAATCACGCCCACTTCATATACGTTATCGGTCAATTTTCTTACAGCCATTTTTTCCTCCTCCTTGTCTCAAGAGTTACTTATACAATCAGTGATCGATTTTAACATAAGTCGGTGCGGTCTTCGGCTCTTTTCCCTTCTTCACCGTGTGATAGTAACTGTATGTCATCGGCTCGTCCTGTGTCAGTACTTCGCTGTTGGTAAGCTGTCCGATAAATATCGTGTGCGTTCCCGAATCGACCTTATTGATGATCCTGCACTCCAGCCAAGCCACCGTATAGTCGGTCGGGATGCGAACACCGTTCGGGGTAGTCATAAATTTGATTTCCTCGAACTTGTCGAGATCGCGCCCCGATTTGAAACCGAAACGCCCGATATAAGTCATAGGCGCCTCGGTATTGAGCACCGCCACGCCAAAGTACTCCGAATTCAACAGGTAATCGTGCGTCAGATTGAGCTTATTGATTACAATCTCTATCGTCGGAGGTTCGGAATTTATCTGAAACACAGTGTTCGATATTTGTCCGTTGTACTCGTCGCCTTTTCTCGCGCTTACTATAAACACCCCGTAACTAATCTTAAATAACGCGGTCATATCCATGATTGCCTCCAATTATTTGAATATCTCGCCCTTCTGTCGATACCATAAGACAAAATCGAGATGTCCCAACGGTATTTTAACGGTATCCGCAAAATTTGTCATTTTTTGCTCTATATCGAGATACCGTTTGACGGAAATAGACTGCGGTATGCTTTCGATGACCGATACCTGAAACAGAAAGCGGAGGATATGCCTATCCAGTATCGCGAGGCGGTCTCCATGCCCGGTATTCCGCAGAAAGTGCGACGCCTCCTTGAAGCCTATCCCGCCGATCCGCGAATAGATCCACTCCCGAGCGGCGAAATCTCCCGCCGTCTCCAATAGCCGCAGGTACTCATCGGCTCCCCCGTTCATCATAATATTTCTTGCTTCACTGATACGGATACCCTTGGTGTGATGAAACCGTACGCCGCCCCGGATGCATTCGGCTATCTCTTTATGCCCGCCGCGTGTCAGTAAACCTGTATCCTTCAGACGCTCAACAGCGTCCGAACAACTGCGGGCGTTCGACTGAGGGGTGCACAGGCAGAACGCAAGCTCCGCAAACAGTTCTTCCGGCCTGCGCGGTATATCGAACTCCAGCATCCGTTTTTCTATCATCGGGCGTATTTTATCGTAAATCGACACAATTTCGCTTATTATTTCACGCATAGATAATATTACTATATTTATAGGATTTCGGCAAAAGAAACCGGTTTTAGTTAATAATAATGCTCGATTTCTCGTTCCAGTACTTCTCGATTTTCCGGATAAGCTTCATTTCCGCGTTCAGCAGTTCATAACGGACGAGGATATAAAACTCCCCCTTCTCCTTGACCTGCGACGATAGGAGGTTCCACCCGTACTGAATTCTCCCGTCGAAGAACTCGAGTCCATCGATGGAGGCCGCGGGGATTTCAACGCCGGAGCTTTTTTTCACAACAATCAGGGAAAGATTCGCATACGCCGCGTTTGTGCCTATTTCCAGAAGAGTGTTGACCTTGATGCTCTTCTTCTGGCTAAGATCGATTATCCAAGCGTTATCCTCGACGTTCAGGACGATTTTCAATCCGGTTATCGCGTGTTTCTCTTTTTTAACCGGCGCGGGATTCGTCTTCGGCTCCGGTTTGGATACCGGTTTAGGCGCAGGCATCACCCAAAGTACCTTGCAGTGGCTGAGTTTATTGTTCCAGTAACTGTTGAAGTTCGTCAATTTCTTTCCGCCGCCGTCATAGATATTATAATCGAGCATAATATAATATCCCCCGATCGCAATATTTTTCGGGATGAATGTCCAGTAAAATACCGCGCGGTTTTCGATCATGGGCAGGGCTGTGAACTGTGTAACCTTCGTCTGCTTTCCGTCCGCAAGACTTTCGAGAATCACCTTCGCATCAGCGGAGGCCGCTCCGGGTAGAGATGTTTTTAGAAGCGCGGTCAGCTTCGGGTACTCGTTCTCACGAACAGTTACCACTTCGCCGTTTTTCCCGACCATCATCAGCGATTCGACCGCCATAACAGCCTGGGTTACTGCTTCAGGCTCCGGTTCTATCGGTACATATAGATTCGTCACTGCGAGAACGCATTGCTTATCTTTCCAGTACATCCCGTAGTCCCCGATCTCCGAATAGTACCCGTCCAGAACATGAAACTTCATATAGAGGTAATAATTCCCGATATCAAGCCCGCCGTTCGTCATACTCCATCCGAACTGGGCGCGGTTTCCAAGTATCTTCAGGTAATTAAATTCCGCGAGTACTGTCTGATTGCTATTGGAAACATTTTCAGCGATCAAAGCGGCGTCCACATACGCGGCTGTAGGGTAACCTGTCTGGAGGTATGCCGTGACCGGGAGAGAATTAGCGGCGCCGAGGTACTCGACCGCGCTATCGTACCCGACCCGCAATTCCGCCTGATCGACGACTATCCCGAACGCCTGATTCGAGTTCCATGTCTTATTCAGCCAGTACAGGGTATAATTGGTCACAGCGATCTCGTTTCCGTTCACATCGGTGAGACGCACTCCGATACCGGATTTCTGCGAATAAAAGCTTGTAAAATAGAAATAAAAAACGGAGTTGGTAGTGATCAGGTCCTTATCCTTCAGGATAAAACGGTTGCCGCTGATAATAAACTTATCCGTCAACTCTGGAAGCGGCTTGTAGCTGAGGTTGGTAAATTCGATCATAAATATGGAAAAATTCGTGTTATAGACACGTACCGATAATGCGGCGGTGGTCTCGACAATATTCGTCAATCCGCTCACACCGCAGAATACCGCGGGAGGCTTGATTTTTCCCGCAACCGAATCGCTGACGATCGGCTTGTTCTGGCACGCCGATAACCCCGCAATCATGATGAATGCAACAAAAAATCCCGTTACTCTACGCATGTCCCGCCCTTTCTCTATCCTTTTTTAGATACCGTAGCCGAACGTGAAATAAGCCCTCAGACCCATCGCATCGTTGGCCGAAGTGATATCGTATGAAAACTTCACTCCGATCTGTGTATATAAATCTTTTGAAATCTGCGCGGTGATCCCAATCCCCGCATAAGCCGAGAAGAAATTATTGTCGCTCGTGATCACCATATAATTCGTGTCGCTATTGTAAACCAGATAACCGTCGGTATAGTCCTGATAGTCCACCCCGATATCAAAGAACAACGGTTTCCAGAAACCCATATAAAACTTCAGTCCGCCTCCGAACTGGAAGTATTTCTTTACCCCATACCCGACCGTCGTGCTATAATTGGTAATCGGTACGGAGAGGGTCTGAATATGAATATCCATTCCTATCCCGCTGTCGAGCACAGTCTCGAAAAATACTCCGCTGATCCAGTCCGCTTTGTGCGAATTAAAAAAATACTGCCCTCCCGTCGTTATCCCGATCAAGTGAGAATAGGGGTTATAGAGTCCTGCTGCGGATATACCGGATGTTAAAACGAGAAGAAACAAGGCTACAATACCTGATTTTTTCATAAAAACGCCTCCGTTACCCCCTATAACATATTACCATCGGAATCGCCGTTTTACAACTTAATTACCATTAAAGTGATATCGTCGAATTGCTCCCTTCCCTCGGAAAATTCCGTCAATTCATCGATAATCCGGGATGAAATTTCCCGCGCGGCCTTCCCTTCATTTTCACGGATTACCGCCTCGAGGCGTTCCTGTCCGAACTCCTCATCCTTCCGGTTGATCGCCTCGGTGATACCGTCCGAGAAAAGCACGAGTATTTTATTCCGCGAAAGCTTCTTTACCGAGGTGGGATACTCGAATTCCGGGAAAAGCCCTACCGGCTTTGCATTGGGAGGCAGATAGTCAAAACGGGATTTTACGCGGTCGAAAATCAGCATCGGCATATGCCCGGCATTGTTATAGTACAGTGTGCTGGTGCCGCAATCGATATACCCGCAGAAGAGAGTCGCAAACGAGGATATCCGCGTGAAGCCGGACATGCTCTGGTTGAGCGTCATCACTTCGTTGATCTTTTTGACTATCGAGCCGACAGAAGTCTTGGTGAACTCCTGCGTCTTTACGACCGTATGGATAACCATAGCGACCAGCGCGGCGGGAATACCCTTACCGGATACGTCCGCGATAATCATTCCCGCGCCGTCGTCCGGGGTTTTTTCTATCATATAATAATCCCCGCTCACCCATTTCGCGGGCTGCTGAAACATATGCACGTCCAACTTTGCGAATTTCGGCACATCATGCTGGAAAATCGAATCCTGTATCTGCATTGCGAGATTCAGGTCGCGAAGCGTCGACTTCGCGTTCTCTTCCTTCTGGAAGAGTATCATATTATTCATCGCTATCGTGACAATCTTTGCTATCTTACGGATAATTCCAAGTTCGGGATTGGTATAAGAGTTTTCGTCCAGCTTCTGCGAGATATGGATCAGCGCGGGGATTTCGCTCTCATAGAAGATCGGTACAAGTATCTGGATCTGGTGCGCCGCAAAATACTTCTCGGCGTTATCCTTGATAAACAGATACCGCGGATCGATATTCACAACATCGCGGTGATAAAACACCGCATCCTTCTCGAATTGCTGAAATAAAGGTTCGTCGCCCGGTATATTGAAATGATTGTCCATCGAGGAAAACTCGACTTTGAAAACCTTCTCCTTCTCATTATAGATCAGGAAATCGGCGTTCCCGCATTCGATCTGTTCCTCGAGCAGGGTCACCGTACGGAACGCGAGTTCCTCATAATTCCGGGCGTTCCATAACCTGTTGATAATCCGTTCCGTCATATCTTCGCTGACAGGATGACTTCCCAGTATCTGTTTTACCAGCATATACGCCAGTTCCACGATACGGAATACGACCGCAACCGACGGGGTAATCAGCAGGAAGAACAGCGGCGGCGACAGGTCGGCAAGCCAGCTCCGCACCATAAACAGTACCGAGACAACCGGGACAAGCAGGATCAGCGAAACCGCGAATTCGGAACCTACCCTCGATACAGTTTTCCGCAGGCTTCCGAACCGGTATACGATGATAGAATAAAATGTGATCGAGGCGAATATTACGCCGCCCGTGGCAAGCATGATGTATTTCAATGTCGGGGGAAATTCGTTCCGGAACAGCTGGGTCAGGAAAAACAGGGTTCCGAATATCCCCGCGGCGGTCAGGAAGTACCTGATCTGCTGTTTCTGGTAGATCAATCGAACCCGTTTCGCTTTCGCAACAATCAGATACAGCGAATAAAACGCTATCCCCCCGATGTACGCAGCCATTATATAATGTAAGAAATTGTATTCGATCATAACCTCGGGAACATACATCCCGTTATCAAAAACCATGACATAACTGGCGGACGACCTGTCCAGCCCCAGTATCGAAACGACGACGAAGACCGCGGACATCGCAATCAGCGAGTACATGAAGCCCCTCTTGATCTTCCAGTACTCCCCCCGCGGGAAATGGTTGGTAAAAAGATAGAACGATGAAGCCAACAGGATAATAAATGCAAACTCCGCGCGGATGAACCCGGACGCGAGGCCTACGCGCGCTACCGATAAAAGATACCCCTTGATCCCCTCGCTCGCGATGACGAGCGCAAACAACCCGATAAATACGGACGCGGCTATGTTGAGCTTTCGCGTACCGCGCAGGATGATATCGATCGACAACCCCAGCATGATAGCCCCGGCGATGATCAGTGTCAGCGACGCGGTACTCATTTTCCCTCCGTCAGGCCGAGAAACCCGCCGATCCAGCGGCGGATCTCGCCGCGCGCCAATGTATGCGACGCGAGACGGTGACGGTGGCTGAGCGTATCGGCGGAAAGATCGAGGCGTTTTTTCACCACGATATCCGACGACACCCCGCGCGCGATCAGGTCGATATTCTCACTACCGACCGTCGCGTCCCCGTCCGCATGAATAGCCAATACCGGGCATTTCACCCCGCGCAGAGCTTTCCGTACACCGCGAAGCCCGATTTTCTGGCTATGCACCGATGCGGGAAACAGTACCCCGTCGACCCCGTGGAAATCCACCAGCTTCCGCGCCTCGGGGGACATCTCCCGTGTCGGAACTTCTTTGCTGAACAGCGCGAGCAATCCAGAGAACCGGAGCATCGTGTTACGGAGAAGGCGTTTGCGGAAATGCCTGCCGGTGATCTTTACCGGAGACGCAAGGGTCACTATCGCGCGGGGCTGAGGGCTTACCCCCGCCGCGAGCATCAGCGCAAGGCTTCCGCCAATCGACGCGCCGACTATGATTATACTTTCATACTGAGCGGTCAGGTTAATATAGTAATCCCTGAGGAATACATACCAGACCCGGAAATCCGGCGGGGACAGCTTCCGCATATCTTCAAGCGAATCGGCGGCGCCGGGCATCGCCGGGATATAGATATCCATCCCGCGTTTCGCAAGCGCCTCGCCCTGATAACGGAGCGACTCGGGCGTGCCGTGATACTCGTGCACCATCAGCGCGGCAGTCCTGTTCCCCTTCGATGTCATCACGATATCGGGGCAAAAACTGCGTTTCTCAGATACCGCAGGTTTCATCCAGAAGTCGGTCATATTGATAATAAGGATAAGAACAGCGAAAAAAGCAATGATTGAAACGACGATTATCCAGCCTGTCATCATAGATTCCTGATATAGAACCGGCCCGGATACTGGAGGACAACTCCCTTCAGTTCGAGCCGCGTCAGCATCGCGTTCAATTCCCCCATCGGAATTTTCGATATCCCGGCAATTTCGTCGACATGCCTCTCCTGCGACAGGATACCGAACACCTGCATCTCGTCCGCATCGAGCGCGGGCATTTCGGTCACCTTCCGGCGCACGGCGGGATGCTTCGTGCCGGTCAGGTCAAGCACGATCTCCTCGGGGCTGACCGCCACCTTCGCCCCCCGCTGGAGAAGCTGATTGGTGCCCCCGTAGCGGGCGTCCATCGGATTCCCCGGCACCGCGTATACGTCGCGCCCCTGTGTCTCGGCGTACTTCGCGGTAATCAGCGCGCCTGAGTTCACCGGGGCCTGCACGATCAGCACGGCATTGGCAAGCCCGCTGATGATCCGGTTCCGCAGCGGAAAGCGCCATTTATCCGGGCGGACACCCGGCGGGTACTCCGAAACAATCGTCCCGCTTTCCCGCAGGGAGCGGTATAAATCGCGGTTGGACGAGGGATAAACGATATCCACCCCGCAGGCGAGTACGGCGATCGTATACCCGTTATTCTCGATAACGGCTTCATGCGCGGCGGTATCGTGCCCGCGCGCCATACCGCTGACAATCCCGATATTATAATTGACCAGTTCCGATACGAAATAACGGTTGATGTTCAGCGCCTCCGCCGACGGTTCGCGGGTGCCGACTACGGCTACGAGGGGTATCGAAAGGTTAAACTCTCCGTAATAGTACAGGATATACGGCGGGTCGGTGATTGTTTTCAGGGGTGACGGGTATTCCCCGTCGGCGATCGTGACCATACAAATCTCTTTTTTCGCGCAATCGTCGATAATCTTCTGCCCCGCTTCCGGCATCCTTTCAAAACGCGCCGAGGCGTCGTCGCTTTTTATACCGAGGAAACCTATCTGCTCGGAGGGGGAAAGATTAAAAAAGGGTTCAAGCGACCCAAATCCATCGATAATCTTCATGAAACGTTTCGGGCCGATCAGGTCGTTCGAGCTTAACGCGGCATAGTAAGCCAAATCATTCATCCGCCATACTCCCGCTCAGGTTCTGCATATTTTTTTCGATCAGTTTCAGTTTGGAGTGGCCTTCCGGGAGAATGCTCTCCAGCTTGATATAAATTTTCTGCGCCTTGTCGTAATCCCCCCACTCGTAGTAAATCCGCGCCGCAGCCAAGAGGGTATCGACGTCGTCGGGGTATTTATCGAGAATGACCGTGAAGTTCTTCATCGCGGCCTTGAGGTCGCCCTTGTCGAATTTTAAAATTCCCATCAGGTAGTTGATATTCGGATTATCGGGGCGAAGGCCGTATGCGATCGATCCGTGGTGAATGGTTTTCTGGTAAAGTTCTTCCTTTTTCTGGGGGTCGGCCGCAAACTGGTACATCCGCATGGTGCAGAACGCGAGATCGTAATTGATGGAATAATCTCCCGGGAGAATGGAATAAGCGATTTCAAGGTACTTGACCGCCTCCAGATACATATCGCTCTTCATCAGCATTTCCCCGAGGGCAAGGGCGAACATCTGGCGGGATTCCTCGACCTTCAGCTTCTCCATCGCGACGTCGATATATTCATGAGCTTCGTTCAGCGCCTCGATGGCGTTCTTCTTGCTCTCGACATCCGGTTTGGCCGCAAGCACCTGCGCCTTCCGTATCATTATCGTGACCGGATTGTTGTATGTCCCGATCCCAAAACCCACAAAGCCCAATAGAACCGCGATCAGTCCCGTGAATATCCAATAACCCGTGCTTCCAGGTTTCATCGGCATCTCCGTTGAAATCATCCCCCTATAGACCCGGCAGCATATTTTGAAACCGCTTATACCCGGCGTGCCGGCGGAGTCTATCGAACGTATGATTTTGATATATCAATACTCAATTATATATGTCGACGGTTTTGATACCGCCCTTATTATAAGAATGATTCGCCGATTTGGCAATAAAAAACGCCCGATCCGAAGACCGGGCGTTCCGCTATTCTTATGAAATTAATTCTGTATCTTCGTCATTCCCTTATCGTCAACCGAGTAAACACCTTCGCTGTCCGCGACTACAATCGTGACTTCCCCGGAACCCTTCTCAGGCGAGAACTTGACCACTTCTTTCTTCGAGCCAAGGTCGTACCCGATCACAGTACCGTCGGAGGTGCCGATATAGACCACTTTTTTATTGACATAAGGCTTACCGGTGATTTTTCCCTTGATATCCTTATCGAGCACTTTACTGCCGCTGGACGCCTTGACCGCGTAAACCGTCGTCTTACTGGCGTTCACCAGGATAACATAACCCTCGTCATAGACAGGGTTCACCTCGGTAGACTTCAGATCGCCGATTGTGGTTCTCCACAACTCCTTACCCGTTTCGGGGTTGAAACCGATCAGTAATCCGGAACTCCGGTCAAGTATGACCACCACGCTGTCGTTTCCGACAAACGGATAGGTGATACGTTTGATGCCGAACGACTGAGTCCATATCTTGGTCTTACTCGCGATATCGTATCCGATCACATCGCCGGTATCGTTCGCGTACACCAGCAGAGAACCGCCCTTCAGGATGATCGGCGACGAGAAGATCACTTCTTTCGTTTCGACCGACGCCTTCAGCGAACCGTTCTTATCGAAAACCTGTAAACCCTTATCCATCGTCGGCACCGCAACCACACCGCCGCCTGCCACAGGAGACGCTGACGGGAACGCGGGACTACCGGAATCGGACTTCCATGCCAGATCGCCGTTAGGCTTATAGGCATATATCTTACCCTTATCCGACCCCACCATAATGAGACCGTTTCCGACCTCCGGGCGAGTCAAAGTCTGATCGGAGGGCGAAATCGCGATCGATTTCAGCACCGTGCCGTCCTTCGAGAGTATATAAAGGTTGTTGCCCGCGGTTGTGTAAATTTTACCCTCATAGTAGACAGGATCGTTGATCGAACCGGCGCTCAGGGTGATATCGATGGCTTTGTTCCAGATTAGATCGCCGGCCTTCGGCTTCTGTACCACAGGCGTCTTTTCAGGCTCAACGATAGGATCCTTATCGACTACCGGTTTGTCCACCTTCGGTTTATCTACTTTCGGTTTATCGACCTTGGGCTTGTCGACCTTGGGTTTATCAGTTTCAGGAACAATAACATTTTCCGGAGCAACTACGGGCGTTACCGCGTTGGTCGCGACCGGCACTGCTGCGTTAGTCTGAGCAGCCGCAACCGGCTGAATCTCAACCTTCATTGAAACATTCAAAGCCTGTCCGGCCTTGATAGGCGAGGTATAATTATTATAACCTTCCTTTACCAGCAGTAGATTGTAGGTTTTTTCCTTAACTACCAGTTTCTGTACCGGAGCAAGTCCTATGAATTCATCGTTCAGATAAACTTCCGCACCGGAGGGTGTGGCGTCGATCGTGATCTTAGCAAGCTGTTCAATGTCTTTAACGATCTTATCCTCGCTCACCATCTCGAGCGTCTTTTTACTTTCTTCGGAAATAACCTGTTTGGTTACCACACTCGCGGAAATACTGTACGCGTTGACCATTTCCTTCGGAGAAACCTTCAGGTCACCCTCATCCACAATCACTGCCATCGCTTTAGTGACAATCGCGCCGGAAATCTCAGCTTTGGACGCCATCATTTTTTCACCGGTGATAGGGCCGCTTTCCTTTGCGACTTCTTCGATAGCCTGCCCGATCGCTTTATCCATCGTTTGGATTTTCTTCTGGTCGAGGACCATTTCCTCGCCGGGAACAACATCGACGGATTTGACAAGTTCCTCGTTCAGCATCGCCATTGAATCTTTGCTGATTTGCCCCTTCTTCTCGGCGTTTTCGATGGATTTAATCTTCGGGGTTACAGAGACCTTCCCCTCCGAAACAGCGACCTTGGTCGAACCCTCATCGTCCACCGTGATACTGAAAGTTGTACCGCGGACTGCGGCTATCGCGGACGAAGTCTCTACCTGGAATACTTCGCCTTCATCCAGCTTCTTCGGTTTGATTGCGACCTGTCCCTTGGAGAGTTTTATTTTCGCGTCCATCTTACCGTTGTCCCCGATGAGAGAAGCGACAATGAGTTCGGTGTCGCCCTCAACACGGAACATCCCTTTATTCACCATCTGGAGTTCGCAGTAGGATTTAATCCCGGTACGGACAACATCGCCCATCTGGAGCGTATCGTCCGAATAAAGCGGGTTCCATTCGGAGCCGTCACCCTTTTTAGCATCCACCTGACCCACAGTCATAGATACCAAAATTGCTTCTCCGCTGTCTATTTTGCCCTTCAGCTGAACCGCGCTGAATTTAGTGAGTGCGAACCAGCCTACGCCGACTACCACAAGAAAACTGAATACCCATACAAACACCTTCAGGCCACCCTTTTTCTCAGCCATATGTTCCTCCTTAAATCTTGTTTGATAGAAATTCTTCCACACATCGCCGAACTCAGTGCGATTGTGGGAATATGTATGTTCACGTAGAAAGTTTTCAACATTATCAATTCGTCTCGGCATCGATTACGCTCCTTCGTTGAGCGATTTTTCTATCATAATATACGCCTCTTTTAGTCGGTTATGCAACTGTCTGACGCTTACTCCCAAGATTTTAGATATTGATTCGAATTCCAAATCGGCATAGACGCGGAGAAGGACGACAGACTTCAATTTTTCCGGTAGTCTACTAATAATACCGTTCAAAGACTCCCTAATGTGAAATTCTTCGAAAATTTCTTTTGATATGTCCTGTGCACTTTCAAGCATCTCGTGGCGCAGCCTGCGAAGTTCGTTGTATTTATCGCGGACGCAATTCATGACTATTTTAAAGAACCACGGCTTGAACGGCCGCTTCGGGTCGAATTTCCGGATAGAATGGAATGTTTTTATAATCGCGCTCTGCACAGCGTCCGAAGCATCGTCGTGCGCCAGCCCGTAATACCTCGCGATATTATATCCCTGGGGATAATAACGGTTGAATAATTCGCTGGCATAACGGGAAAATTCCTCAGAATATACCCCACTTTTTAGCGCAGTTTCCTTCAGTCGAAATGTAAAATCCTTCTCGGAGAGTTCTCTGATATCCATGAAACCCTCAATCGTTGTAAAGTATTTATCGACTTTCCGCATCCAATTCTAAAGGACGATTCCCAACCTCGGCAGTTTATATTCATGCAGTATCTCTTATGCCAACCATTAATTACGTTTAACTGACTCTATTCCGCCCACGTTATGCGGGTCGTTTACAACGCTCTAAAAAGACTTTCCTATCTGAACGGAAAACATATATGAGTCGATGGGCGATTTACTGTAAAGCGGGATTGATAGTACGAACTTCCAGCGAAGTATATTCTTTAACTTGAAATTTAATTCTACAGTCGTAAGAAACATGTCGGGAATCATGATTTTTTCACTGAGGTTCAATTTATAATCAAAGTATACCGCCGGACGGAAGAAAAAGTACAGATCGTCTTTAGGAATGATAGGGATTTTGAAAAAATAATCGATGGAAACCTGAAAGTCGATTCTATCGTACTCGATCGCAAAATCAAACACACCCTCGTCCGCGGCTCCTTCGCTTTTATATCCTACCGAAGTATTCAGCATGAGTTCGCTTATCAGGAATGATGCAATTACTGCCGGCGCGAACAGGGTCGTCTTCGATACGAACGGGTAATAATTATTCGGAACACCCTTCACCCATCGAATCCCTTCATCGGACGAAATTCCGGTTGCGAAACGAAAATATAGCTCGCCGGACAGAAGCCAGTTCAGCACATCCGATTTTGCGAGGGAAAATTTTACAAAGCCCGACAGGTTGCCGAAAACCCCAGAATCGTTGCCGCCGTTCATCACCAGATAGGGCACATTGAAACCGAGCTTTAAATTCTGATTAACCCCGTACTCCACTGAAAATATCATGGCGTGCAGGGACGTACTTTGAAGACCGATGTTCTGGTACTCCAGGAATAATAGCGTCTCGTTTTCTTTATTATAGTAGTTATCCAGTAAATGCAAATTCGGAAGCCTTCCCCATAAAGGGCCGGCTCCCGAAATGATTGTTATCAGTAAGAGTAAGAAGGATGTCGCAAAACTGCGGACTCCTCTCATTTGCCGACTGCCACCTTGGCAATCTCGACATATTTCCGCAATGCGTCGGGATCGGTGACTGCGAGATAAGCAAGCAGCTTACGGTTGATGTCGACCTTCGATTTATTCAGCCCGTTGATAAAACGGGAGTATGTGATCCCCTCGGCGCGTACGAACGCGTTCAGACGGGTGATCCAAAGGGCGCGGAAGTCTCTCTTTTTCTGCTTGCGCCCGACATACTCATGACGCATAGCGTGGGTAACAGCTTCCTTGGCGACCTTAATACGGTATCTGCGGGAAGCTAAAAAGCCTTTGGCGCGCTTGAGTACCTTTTTATGTCTCTCACGCCCGGCAACAGTGTATCGTGCTCTCATTCATTTCCTCCATTCATTTTATAGGTAGGGAACCAGCCGTTTGAGACGCGTCTGATCGCCTTTGAACACTTCAGAATTTATACCAAGAGCTCTTTTTCTTCTTTTCGATTTATGTGATAAAAGATGGCTCTTGCCCGCATTTCTGCGCAACAGTTTACCGCTGCCGCTGACAAAAAAACGCTTCGCGGCGGAACGGTTCGTCTTAATCTTGGGCATTTATTTCCTCCGAACAGTATTATTTCTTCTTTAACGGCGCAAGTATCGCAGTCAGGCTTCTTCCTTCGAGCTTCGGCGGTTTTTCGATCGTACAGAACTCCTTGACTTCCTCAAGTATCTTCTGTATCAGTTCGAACCCGAATTCGGTATGGCTCATCTCGCGCCCCCGGAAACGGATGGTCACCTTGACCTTATCGCCCTTATCGAGGAAGCTCAGAATATGCTGGACCCGGTACTGGTAATCGTGCTTATCGATCTTCGGGCTGAACTTCATTTCCTTCAACTCGATAATCTTCTGCTTCTTCTTCGCCTCTTTCACCTTCTTTTCACGCTGGTATATAAACTTGCCGAAATCGACAATCTTACATACCGGCGGGTCGGCTTCGGGGGAAATCTCGACCAAATCGAGTTCCTCTTCGGCGGCCATTCTCAACGCTTCTTCTACCGAAATCACTCCGACCTGGGAACCGTCGCTCCCGATCACCCTGATTTCCTTCTCCTTGATCGCTTCGTTTATCCGAAGCTTGTCCTTAGGCTGGGGTTTGGGCGGCAGCCCGTCTCTTTCAGCGATGTTAATCCTCCTTTACTAAACTTACACGGCGACTCATTTTATAGTCTTTTTTGATTTTCATCAAGTATATTTTTAATAAATTCCGGAATACCCGCCGCGCCCAGATCGCCCTTATCGCGATGACGCACCGAAACACCCCCGTTCTCGACTTCTTTCTCGCCCACTACGAGCATATATGGGACTTTTCCGAGGGTCGCCTGACGGATCTTGTACCCAAGTTTCTCCGATGAGAAGTCCGCTTCCGCGCGGATACCCGCGCTCTTCATTTCCGCGAGCACCTTCCCGGCATACTCGTTGAACTTATCCGATACCGGCAGAATTACCGCCTGCACCGGTGAAATCCATACGGGAAACTTCCCGGCTAAATGTTCGATCAGTATCCCGATAAACCGCTCGAGGCTTCCGTAAATCGCGCGGTGCAGCATCACTACTCTATGCTCTTGTCCGTCCGCTCCCGTGTAGGTCAGGTCGAACCGTTCGGTCAGGTTCATATCGAGCTGGATAGTCCCGCACTGGTGCGTACGTCCGAGCGCGTCCTCAAGATGGAAGTCGATCTTCGGGCCGTAGAACGCCCCGTCGCCTTCGTTTATCTTAAACTCCTTACCGGACTGCACAAGAGCCTTCCGCAGCGATTCGGTCGAATTTTCCCACATCTCGTCGGAACCGACCGACATCTCCGGACGTGTCGACAACTCTAGTTTATACTGGAAGCCGAACGCCGAGTAGACCTCGTCGATCAGCTTGATCAATTCTATGATCTGCCCCTCGATCTGTTCGGGGGTCATAAATATATGCGCATCGTCCTGAGTAAACCCGCGTACCCGGAAAAGCCCGTGCAGGTTCCCGGAACGTTCGTAACGGTGCACGATGCCGAATTCGGCTACCTTGAGCGGCAGTTCACGGTACGAATGCTTTGTCTCGCGGTAGACGAGAAATCCGCCGGGACAGCTCATCGGCTTTATCGCGAGGTTTTCCCCCTCGACCGTACCGGTAAAAAACATATTCTCTTTATATTTCTCCATATGCCCGGAACGTGTCCAAAGAGTGTCCTTCAATATCTGCGGAGTCTGAATTTCTATATAATTCAGCTCATTCAGCTTACCGCGCATGAAATCGACCAGTATGTTCTTCAGGATAACACCCTTCGGATGCCAGAACGGCATACCCGGCGCTTCCTCGTGGAAACTGAACAGTCCGAGTTCCTTGCCCACCTTGCGGTGGTCGCGTTTCTTCAGCTCTTCGAGAAGCGCGAGATGTTCCTTCAGCTCCTTCTTATCGGCGAACGCGGTCCCGTAGATACGGGTCAGCATCTTATTCTTCTCGCTCCCTCGCCAGTACGCTCCCGCCACCGATAACAGCTTGAACGCCTTCAGGTGCCGGGTCGACGGGATATGCGGGCCGCGGCAAAGGTCGGTAAAATCGCCCTGAGCGTACATGGTGATCTTCTCGGCCTTCAGTTCATCGATCAGTTCTATCTTATAATCCTGTCCCATCTTATGGAATATCTTTTTCGCGTCGTCGAACGAGACATCTATCCGTTCGACCGTAATATTTTCATCGATAATCTTCTGCATCTCGTCCTCGATACGCGCGAGGTCCTCGTCGGTGACTGTCCCCTCGATATCCATATCGTAGTAGAACCCGTCTTTGATGGTAGGGCCTATTCCGAGCCTGGTGCCGGGGTAGAGCCGCATCACCGCCATCGCCATAATATGCGACGCGCTGTGGCGCAGGGTGTCCAGTCCTTCGATCGTACGGGGCGTAAGGAATTTGACGTAGCCGTCCTCGTCGAGAGGGGCGGAAAGATCGCGCATGATACCGTTATACTCGGCGATAATCGCGTCGTCCAAGTCGCCGGACACGCCGAACTCTTTCGCCGCCGCGCGGTTCTCCTTCAATTCTTTCAGCACATCGATGATGCGTTTTCCGTCCTGTACGTCCAGCTCTCCGCTGCCGATTTTGATCGCGGGCATGATTCAACCTCTGCTGTGAAAATTGCAAATATTAATTTTAACGGGGACTTGAAAATAAAGCAAATGACAGGCGGGTTAATTTCATATAAATGATATTCTATCATTCAGCTCGATTCAACATATACCTGATTGTAGCAATAGTTTATAAATGTAATATTCGCAGTATTTTAACTATTTTTGCTTGACAAAAATATTCTATAAATTACTATATATTAAATAATTTTCACGGAGAGAAATATGCATATTCCTCAGTATATGCTTCAGGGTGCGATTTGCCCGGTTACTGCGGGTGTAGCCGCCGCGGGAGTCACCACCGCTGCGGTATTGGCGTACCGGTCTAAGGAAAAACCCACCGCGCTGAAGTTCGCGGCGGTCACTTCCCTGATCTTCGCGGCGCAGATGATAAATTTCCCGGTCATGGACGGGACTTCCGGCCACCTGATCGGCACCACTCTTGCCATCCTCCTCCTCGGCGCACCGTTCGGGGTGATCTCGATGTCTATTATCCTCGCGATCCAGAGCCTCGTTTTCGCCGACGGCGGCCTCAGCGTCCTCGGCGCGAATATCATCAATATAGCGCTGATCGGCGCGATCCCCGGTATCATACTGCGGGCGCTCTATAAAAATGAAAAAATATCCGGCAATCCGGTAATGAAATACGGCCTCCTGTTCGCCGGGGCATGGCTTTCGGCTGTGCTCGCGGCCGGAGCATGCGCTATCGAACTGGGTATCGGCGGGACTATCGCGTTATCGCAGGGTCTACCCGCGATGCTGTCGGTGCATATCCTGATCGGTATCGGGGAGGGACTTCTGACCGCGCTCCTCGGGCTGGCGTTCGCGAACAGCAAAGTAACGGCATCGGAGAAGATGTCTGCGGGGCTTCCCCTCGCATCTGCGGCTGTAGTCGCGCTCGTCCTAAGCCCGTTCGCAAGCGGTTTCCCCGACGGGCTGGAATGGGTCGCGGCGAAGTTCAACGCGCTCCACGAGACCGCGCCCTCCTTCGTTTCGCCGTTGGCGGACTACTCTTTCGCGGGTATTGCCAATCCCGCGTTATCGACAGGAATTGCCGGCCTGATCGGGGTCGCGCTGACATTCGGCGTCATGTACCTCTTGGGCATGCTGTTCAACAGAAAGGTCACTGCATAGCATAATTTTTTACCAAATAACAACATAGCCCGTGATGAAATCCTCATCACGGGCTATGTTTATTTTCTGTCGAAGTGCTTCATATCGGAATTAGAGCGCATAGCACCCGCCTATCGGCGGGGCCGCGCTATATGTAACTCTCAATCGTCTATTTTTTCACTTCGGGAATATCCGCCACATAGAGCAGTTTACCGCTATCGAGCGCTATGACCCATTTCGCATGGTTCGGGATATAGTAGGGAACCCCGTCTACATGCATCCGAATACCCCATACCAAATCGTAGACGCATCCGTCGATCAGGCTGACGTAATAAAAGTCGGTACCTACGTCGCTCAGGTTTTCGGAATAAAAGACCATGCGCACATATTTGGGTACGACAATATTCCAACCCTTGGGAAAATTCTTTTTATCGAAAACGGGACTGGGACTATCCGGGATCATCGCGTTATATAACTGATTCCCTTTTGTATAGATAAAAGTGGGCGTTTTGTAAAGTACGGCCCCGCAGAAATCTTTCGCATCGGGGGGAACCGTTTTAGGAGTACCGCCTGTTGATATGCCAATCTCTTTTTCTTCGATCTTACCGTCTTTATTCGTCACCGTGAATTTATAGGTGCTTTTCTTTGCTTTGATGAACACGCCCTCAAACTCGCTTTTCTTGTCATACGCGGCGGATATCATCGCCCCGTCGAGAGCGTCGTAGATATTATTATCTGCGCCGACATAGGTTACCCCGCTGCCCACCTTCGATGATGTGATAAATCGGGCATTGGTAGGAACCGATGCGCCTTTAACCTGCTGTTTATCCGCAACCGTATAGACATTCCCGTTCTTTGCGTGGTAGAACAGGATATTCTCCGAAGAGAATACGTTCAACGTGTCCGCGGGAACAGTATACGGGGAAAACACATCCTTTCCATCCTTTTTCACTGAAGTTCCCCACGCGGACTGCGTCAACGCCTCGTATACACCGCCGTTTTGCTGCAGCGCGATTTTATTGGAATAGTTTTCCTTCTTATCCGGAGCGACATAGAGAATATTTCCCCACCCTGGGAAAATAAATTTAGCAGCAGGCGGGATGAAATAACCGGGGTCTTCTTTTTTATCCTCCTTATTATACAATTTCCCGTTCTTATTAAAGTACATGACGTTTATTCCATCCTGACTTTTTACTGGAAAGGCATATAGACAGTCGGCAGGAACGTTTACAAGCTGGGATTTTAAATTCTTAACAGGCTCCAGTGTCCGCGCGTCTATGACATTGCCGTCGGTATCTATAAAATATAGAATATAGTTATAAGATTGGAAGTCGCGGAAGTCTATAAATTGGAAGATGAAACGGACATTGTCGGGAAGTTTTGGATATTCAGCTATTTTGTTATCCGAATTGGGTACTGCATAAATTAGCTTTTTATTCTTCGGAGTATCATAAAGATAGCCGTCCTTGTCTAAATGACAAACTAAACCGTTAAGAAGTACAAAGACTTTTTTTGCGGAGGGAGGTACAATTGTTTTGGAATAGTAATCAGACAGAATATTGTTATAGGCATTGAAAATCTTTCCCTCTTTATCGATGTAATAAATCGCATAACCGGTCTGGAATACCAATTGTGCATTTTCAGGTACTTTCCAATACCCCGGTCCCCATTCCGATGCTGGTATCGGCTGATGAAACTGTGAGGAATATACATTTCCGTCCCCGCTCAACGGGTGCACCGACGGCTTTAGCGTATACCCGCAGGCGGAGATAAACAACACTATAGCCGGTAGTAAATACCTGACTATCCCCTTAACATTTCTCAACCCGAATAATACCTTTTGCATATCAACCTCCTTGATATATACCAAAAATAAAACGATAAACCGGTTAATACAAAATAATAATATATTTTATACAATGATTATTTATTATTGTCAATAATTATTTTATTTTTATCTTATGTTATAAATAATTCTTGCAATAATGCTGGAAAAATAATAGAATATTCTCATAATAATCATGGAGAAAACATAAAGTTTGTATGGAGGTTGTCATGTCGCGTTTGATCACAGGATTGCTTTTTATTACATTATTTGGGGGTCTTCCGGGGTATTCGCAGGACGGTAAAAAAATGTCCGTCGCGGTGATGCAGTTCGAGGTTCGAGGCAACGTCGATATCAAAGACGCGGGGATCAGCATCGCGGAAATGCTGAGCGTTGCGCTGGTACGCACGGGTGTATATAATATGTACGAACGGGTGCTGCTGACAAAGATACTCGAGGAGCAGAAACTGGCGATTGCGGGAGTGGTCAATTCCGATACCGCTGCAAAAGTCGGTGAAGTTTTTGGGGTTCAGGCTATCATTTCAGGAAGCGTTATCGAGTGGGATAAAATTTTTACCGTAACAGTCAGGGTAATCGATACTTCCACCGGGGCCATCCTGAATTCGGCCAGTTTTCAGGTGATGAAGTCGAGCGAGATTCCCGCGAAGATGAACGATCTCGCGGACGTACTTGTAGGCCGAAAGAATTCGGAAATACTCAAAGCGTCCGGTCTGATTTCCGACGATTACCAGAAGAAATCGAAAGGCCTGGGTGTAATACTCGACCTGAGAAAAGATAACGGCGATAAGCTCGTGATCAACCTCGGGGCGGAAAACAATGTTCAGCCGGGAATGCTTTTCGATGTGTTCGTCAATCAGTACAAAATCTCCGATATCACGGGAAATAAAACCTACGCAGGAAAAGAGAAGGTGGGCGAACTATCCATCAATTCCGTCGACCCTACTATGAGTATGGGTTCGGTGACAATGATGGTAGGGAAAGGCCAGTTTTTAGATACTCTGCCGAAAGAAGGGGTGGTCACTTATCATGTTCCCATGTCCGGTTCCCTGAGCATAGGAATGGCCGACCTGAATACGCCCATACTTTCATACGATTTCTATTTTGGAAGATTCTTTATGAGCATCGGGATGGGATACGCCCTTCCGAACTTTTTAGGCAACATCGCCGGCGCGATGACAACAAAGGTCAGTTACGGCTTTCAATTGCTTCGTTCCCCACTGGATGCGCTGATTGTCGATCTCTGTCTCACAGCGCTTATTTATGCCAATTTTGATTTTAAGTCTGCCGACTCAAAACTGCTGAAACTCAGTCTGAACGCGAATGTCACATTCTTCAGTTTTCTTTATGCAGGAGGCGGGGTCGGGTATAAGATAAACATGAAAGACGGAAGCGGTTTGGCATACTATCTCGACGCGGGTATAAAAATCCCGTTATTCTAATGCCCCCTGTTCATTACCCGTTACAATAAACGAAAAACTATTCGATAATGGGTGCATGCAGGGATTGTTGAAAAACAAGGATGTTTATCACTGCTTCACTCCGCGTATCAGAATGAAGGTGTATGCGGGGTGAAGCGGTCTGTTTTGTTGCATAGAAGGTATAAAATAGATTGCCTCGGCGTAGGCCTCGCAATGACAATAGCAGTTCGACATCAACCTCATACGTCAGCCCTTTCTATGTGCGAGAGTAATCTCCTTTCCCGGAAGCGAATTGACATTATCCCTTGTATTTCTTACAATTATGTCTATTAAACCGAAGGATAATTCATGACACGAAAAGTACAGATCACCGTAGTCGGAGACAGCATAGAGAAGGAAATCAATAATAAAATCGCGTACGAGGTAGGTAAAATTATCGCCGAACGGGGATGGGTACTGATCAACGGCGGCCGCGACGGCGTCATGTCGGCGTCGGCGCAGGGCGCTCACGAGGCCGGCGGGATAGTCGTATCGATTACCCCTGACGACGACCTGTTCAGCGCAAACCCCTACTCGACTATCACTATCCCGTCCGGCATAGGGTTCGCGCGGAATATGACAAACGTTCTCGCGGGGGATGTTATCATCGGCATCGGCGGCGGCGCAGGCACTTTGTCCGAGCTCGCGTACGCTTGGTGCTACCGGAAACCTATCGTAGTCGCGGATTGGTCAGAGGGATGGAGTTCTAAGCTCGCGGATACCCTTCTCGACGAGCGGCATGAGATGAAACTGATCGGCGCTAAAAATATCGGCGAACTGCGGGATATTTTGGACAGGACAGTTGCAGGGCTGGAATATATCAATAAACCCTATATTGCCGGAAAGAGTAAAGAATAGAAATCGTTTTCCCTATGCTGCAGGATGAGTTGCACCGGGAATACTTGTATGAGGAGCGAACCATGACATTCGGAATTGTTTTCACCGCAATTATTATTATCAGCAGCCTTTCGCTGTTTCTTCTCCCGACCGCGCGGATGTTCCCGTTCGGAATGCGCGTAGGAATGGTGCTGTTACCGCTCGCGCTCCTGTGGCTTCATACGTTCGTATACCGGATACCCGGCGATATAAACTTTTTCTCTCATCTCCTGATGGTGCTTTTTTACTTCTTTACGTTCGTGATGGTTCTCCCGATGAGCCTCGGTACATGGGTGATCGGTATATTCGACCTTCCGAAGAACTACGCGCCGGTAAAAACAGGTGCTTCGAATGCCTCCAGGGAAATAGCCGTTGTTTATCATCCCGGAGGAAGCCCGTTTACCAAGTCGGTGGTGACCCGTCTCGCGGAAAATATCTCAGGATCAGAGTATGCGGTGACTCTCTATACCGCGTCCGGATCGCTCGCGATCGACACGAAAAAGCCCGCCGCAATCGTCCTTTCATCCCCTGTCTACGGCAGCATGATCCGCCCGGCGCTGCAGGACTTCATCGCAGAACATGACTTGTCCGGGGTCAAAATATTTATCGTCCATACGGGCGGCGGCCCGTTAGAGTCGGAGGAAGAATTTCAATTCGATCTGACCCTGCTGAAGGACAAGGGCGCAAAAGTGATCGATAAGACGAAATTCGCTATGACTATGCCCGATCAAAAAAAGTCCCCCGATACCGAGAAGAAACTCGACGCGGAGATTGTTAATTACGCTAAATTTATGCAGAATAAACTGAAATAAACATGTCTGCGAAGGAAAACTACCCGCTTTGGGCGGCGGCGCAGGTACTGACCGCAGTCCGTCTCCTGCTAATCATCCCGTTCTTTTACTGCGAACTCACTTATAATTATACGGCGGTACTTATCGTGCTTCTCGCGGCGGCGGCGACAGATATCTTAGACGGGATACTCGCGCGGCGTTCGGGAGTGCATCGTCTTTTCGGGAAAGCGTTCGACTTCGCCGCGGATTTCGCGTTCATCCTCGCTGTGGCGATATACTTCCAGTTTACGGGATATTTCATCGGTTATTTTTTCATAGCCCCTCTCGCGGCGGGAATAACTTATATTTTGCTCTGCATCCGCCGGAAAGGGTTTGTACGCACACGGCTCGGCCGCTGGAACGGCACGATCGCGTTCGGGGGAATTATCGCGCTCGCCGGATACCGCGCGATAGTCCCGGAATTCTCACCCGCCGTATGGCAATGGTTCTCCCTGTTCCTCGCGGGTTGGTTTCTCGTCTCGGCGATCGAATGCATTAGCGCCCATGTGACTCCGGCGAACGATAAAACGCTGGACAAATCCGTTGGGTGTGATAAAATAGAATAGACATATTCAGGGGGCATTATGTTCGACTTTCTCGCACCTCTCGTCACGGCAAACTGGTTTACCGCGATACTTTTCCTTCTCATAGGAATTGGATTCCTATGGTCGGGATCGGAGCTTGCGGTACGTAAGCTTACGCCTATCGCCAAATTTTTCGGCGTACGCGAGATAGTGATAACTATTCTGGGTATCAGCGTCATGTCGTCGCTGCCTGAATTTACCGTATCTTTCTTCGCAAACCTGCAGGGAAACTCCGACATATCGATCGGAAATATTATCGGCTCGAACTTCGTCACCCTGACTTTCGTTACCGCGCTCTGCGCGCTCATCAAACCGATGGAGGTCCATACCGATATCAGGAACCGCGAAAGTTCTTGGATGATCCTCTCCACCGTGCTGATTTTTATCCTCGCGCGCGACGGCGAACTCGGCCGTCTGGACGGTATTATACTGGTGGCAATGTATATTCCTTATATTATCTCTGTCATTAAATCCGCCCGTCAATCCTCCCATGAGGACACGGAACTGAAGCAAAACAAAGGTAAAGATAAAAAGATAGCTCTGCATATTATGTTCGCGGTATTCGGGGTGCTCGGCGTAATCGCCGGAGCGAATATCACCCTGCTCGCGGGGCAGGATATCGGCGCGCGTATCGGGATCTCCCCTCTTGCGATGGGAGTGCTGATCTTCGCGTTCGGCACCTCACTCCCGGAACTGTCGGTCGCCCTTTCCGCGACGTTCAAACATAAGGCGGAAGTCAGTATCGGAGAAATCTATGCTTCGAATATATTTACCGCGATGTTCGTACTGGGCCTTTGCGCGATAGCAATGCCGATGCCGGTCTCTACATCCATCCTGAATTTCGATATCCCGTTCCTTATCCTTGCCGGCACCGTGATCCAGATATTTGTGACGACCGGGAATAAACTTCAGCGAATCGAAGCGGTATTTATCCTCGCGATGTATATTTACTTTACCATCGGGCATTTCCTGAAGGTGCCGTTCTTCAGCTAGTTAAAAACCTCTCATCCATCCGTGAATAATGCGCAAGAATTGAATCTTTATATTCCGGTACAGTAATCCTTAAAATATTTTCGATAAACGAAATATTTTAAGGATTATTTCGTTGTATAAGATGAAAGAATTCCGCACGCAGTCTGACAGAGAGGGCGCAGGAAAAACGGAATTATAGAGATTGCATCCCAATAAATTCTAATATTCATAGGAGATATGTATGAAAGCGATTTTACACACAAGATACGGGCCGCCGGATGAACTTCAACTTACCGAGGTGGAAAAACCTGTTCCGGGGGATAAAGAAATCCTGATAAGAACACATGCGACAACAGTAACAACCTCAGACTGTAATATCCGTAATTTTACATTTGTTCCTAAATCGTTTGTGGGTATAGCGCGAATGATGTTTGGTTCAAAAACACCAAAAATCAATATTCTTGGGATGGATCTGGCGGGAGAGGTTGAGGCGGCCGGAAAAGACGTAAAAAAATTCAAAATAGGCGACCATGTTTTCGGAACCCCCAAATCGGGCCACGGCGCCCATGCTGAGTACATCTGTTTACCCGAAAACGGCTTTGTAACAAAAAAACCGGGGAATATTTCATGGGGAGAGGCGGCCGCTATTCCGCTTGCGGGAAATACCGCGCTTTACTATATCAGAGACCTCGGAAAAATCCGCGCCGGGCAGAAAATTCTGATAATTGGCGCGTCCGGCGGAATCGGTACGTTTGCGGTTCAGCTTGCCAAGTATTACGGGGCGGAAGTGACCGGGGTTTGCAGTACTGTGAACGCAGAGTTGGTGAAATCATTGGGAGCAGACAGGGTGATCGATTATACAGAAGAAGACTATTTGAAAAGCGGCGAGTTATACGATGTCGTTTTCGATGTGGTGGGAAAGGTGTCCTTTAAAGAAGGCAAAAAACTTCTCAAGCCAAAGGGGTTATATCTGGGAGCAGTCATCGAAATCGGTGAAATGCTTCAATCGTTATGGACCTCGATAGTCGGGGGAAAACGGGTAAAAGGGGCAAGCGCGGATCCAAGCCTGAATAATCTGATTTTCCTCGGAGGACTTTCCGAAGCGGGAAAATTAAAGACGGTTATTGACAGAGTATATCCCTTTGAACAAATAGCCGAGGCTTTCAGGTATGTCGAAGCAGGGCATAAAAAGGGAAATGTCGTGGTTACTGTCTGTAAAGAACAATTATAATGGAGAAAATTCATGAAAGCCGCAGTTTGTACAAAATACGGGTCTCCCGATGTGCTGAAGATCGAAGAAATGGAGAAACCGGTTCCGAAGGACGATGAGGTATTAATCCGGGTTTACGGGACTGTAGTCGGTTCGACCGATCCTGTCTTCCGAATGGGAAAACCGTTCATATCAAGGTTTTTTTCCGGGCTTACCAGACCGGGCAACCCTGTTTTAGGCGATGCGCTGGCGGGAGAAATCGAGGCGGCCGGAAAAGACGTTACCCTGTATAAGAAGGGAGACCAGATCTTCGGTTCCATACATATGAATACCGGGGCGCACGCCGAATACAAGTGCCTGTCTGAAAAAGGGGCGCTGGGCATCAAACCTGTCAACATGAGTTATACGGAAGCCGCGGCGGTATGCGACGGGGCGCTGATCGCATTGCCTTTCCTCCGGGATAACGGGAAAATCCGGAGCGGACAAACAGTTCTCATTAACGGTGCCTCCGGATCCGTAGGAACCTATGCGGTTCAGCTTGCCAAACATTTCGGGGCGGAAGTGACTGCCGTTTGCAGCACCGCTAACATGGAATTGGTCACTTCGCTTGGGGCAAATATGGTAATCGATTATAAAAAAGAAGATTTTACTAATACCCGCAGAACCTTCGATATCATTTTTGACGTGGTTGGCAATTACTCATTTTCACGCTGTAAAAGCTCGCTCAAGAGGACGGGAATTTATATTACCACACTGCCGACGCCGGCGGTTCTTTTTCAGATGATGTTCACATCGAAAAGCAAAGGTAAAAAAGCTGTTTTTTCAGCGATGGGTACAAGGCCGGCAAACGAGAAGGCAAAGGATTTGATCTACCTGAAAGAGTTGATTGAGGCGGGGAAGATTAAATCGGTCATCGATAGAAGCTATCCGCTGGAGCAAATCGCCGAAGCTCACAGGTATGTCGAGCAGGGGCATAAAAAAGGGAATGTGGTGATCGAAGTGAAATGATTTTCACATTTTATTCCTTCTTTCCCCTATTATTCTTTTCTATCTCCGCGATAATCGTCTCAATCCGTGAAATCCGTGTGAAATGGTGTCGAATCATCCCATCCGACCTCACGCGGATTCACGCGGAATATGCGGATGAACACGGAAAAAGACGTTCGTGTTATCATACGAAAAACATTCAAACCAATTCGCACTCCTTAGATTCCCCCCAAAATCCTTGCCAAACTCCATATATAAAATTATAATATCCTGTATCAAATCGACGATTGAGGAGAAGGGTATGAAAGTACGATTGGGGATTATTATTGTTTCTCTGCTTGCGGTGTGGGGATGCTCGCAGGGTGTAAAGCCGGAAGAAAAGCAGTCTTATACGTTCACATTCAAGAACGAATGGGTCAACGTCGAACTGACGAATCGTCTCAAGGGAGTCTATATCGGCGGGGGTTTCAACGGATGGAAGTACAAAGCCTCGCCGCTCGCCTATTCCAACGGCGTATGGACTACGGTTTTTCCGCTTTCGGCGGGCGAATACCTTTATAAGTTCGTCTGCGTATTCGACGGGATGTGGGAAGACCAGTGGATCCACGACTTTGACAATCCCAACATTCGTATCAATGAGTTCGGGAACTATAATTCCGCTTTAGTTATTAAAAAGGATGGGAGTATTTCACCGGTAAAAGTTTATAATGAAAAGGTAACCGAACACTTCAGGTTTTTCTATAGGCCGGACGATTTTAAGACCAACTCTATAGACGATTATATCGCCGAGGCTGTAAAGAATACCGAAAGACTAAGAGAGTTTCTGAAAATCAAATATCCTAAACAAAAATTCATCGTTTATCTCGAGGGCAAACCAGGATGGTCGTGGGACTTAAATGCGTTTAATACAGCCATACTCTATTTTGCTCCGCATAACCAAAGTGTTCTCATCCACGAACTTACTCACGGATTCCTGTTTAGCTTTGATAATAACAAGGCGATGAACGAAGGATTGGCACGATATACAGAATACTTTCTTAATCCATACGATAAGACTGGAACCTACGATGCGATCCCACTTTTTCTTTACACCCTCTGTCTGCTTAAAATCGGGAATACTAATACCGTTTCATATTACATGTCTCATCCCAAGGAATTTGAATGGTTGCAGTCATATACATTCGCATCCTATAACTTCATGGCAAGTTTTATCGAGTACCTGAACGTAAAATACGGTATAGAATCTGTTGTAAAACTATTTGGAAATAATTTCGATTTTCAGGCGGTGTATAAGAAAAGTATCGCTGATCTGGATAAAGAATGGAAAATATGGCTGAACGCAAAAAAAATCTCCGTGGACGATCAACTGATTATCGATTGGCAGACAGTGTTTTTAAAGTATGTATATTTTTATAGGAGCCTCGATAAAAAGGGGAAAGATGTGCTGGAACAAAAGGCAAAAACATTGGGTTATGTTTATCCGAATGAGTTTATGAAGATGATAGTAAATAAAAACAACTCTGCTGTCATCCCGGATAAAAAGGCGTTCAAAGATAAACTTGCCAAATTGGAACTAGCTATTGCCGAATTAATGCAAAAATAACATCACAAGATGGGGCGCGGTCTATCCGCGCCCCATTTCTTACTGCCGCTTTCTTGTCATATTTGCAGCATCCAACTATAATACTGCTGTCTTATACATCACTATCAAAGAGGCTCATATGACCGATATTACCCGGCGCACAGTCGACGAATTCATGCGGATCGTACAAATCGATTCCCTATCCCTGCGCGAGGAAAAAATGTTCGATTATCTCCGCGAGCGCTTCGCGGGCCTCCCGTTGGAAATAGAGTTCCTGCCGTACACCCATGCCGCCGCCGGTATGGAGTCCGGCAATATGCTCGTGAAGCTCCGTTCGAACTCCCCATCGCCGAAAAAGTCGCTGTTCTTCGACGCCCATTTGGACACGGTCGAGCCCGGCCTCGGGATCAAACCCGTGCTGGACGGGGACGTCGTCCGTTCCGATGGTACCACTATTCTTGGAGGCGACGATAAGTCCGGCGTCGCCGCGATGATTGTCGCGATCGAGGAGATTATCGCAACTGGTATGCCGCACGGCGACCTCATGTTCGCGTTCACATCGGCTGAGGAAATCGGCCTTGCGGGCGTGACCTACCTCGACTTTTCCAAGATACACGCGGACTACGGCTATATCCTCGACTCCCACGGTTCCGTCGGGGGTGTGATTATCGCCGCGCCGTACCATAACATATACGATATCGTTGTCACCGGACGGGCGTCTCACGCGGGTATCGAACCGGATAAGGGCATCAACTCCATCAAGATCGCCGCGAAAATTGTGTCCGAACTCCCTCAGGGTGTGATTAACGACGATACGGTCGCTAACGTCGGGCTGATCGAGGGCGGAAAGGCCACGAATATTGTGGCGGAGGAGTGCCGCATCAAGGGCGAGTTCCGTTCGCATAACCTCGCCGATATCCGCACTCTCGAGGATCTTGTCAATACCATCACCGAGCGTTACCGCCGTGAAGCGGTGCGGATCGACCTCACGCATACCGAGGCATACAAGGGATTCCATCAGGATATGGACTCGGATATCATACGGCTGACCGACTCCGCGGTCAAGGGTATCGGAATCGAGCCGAGGTACGAACGCACGGGCGGCGGGTCGAACACGAATATCTATAACCAGCACGGCATCACCGCGCTCACGCTCGCGACCGGAATGGAAGCGGTGCATTCCACATCGGAGTACATCCGTACCGGGGACTTGGGCAACCTGACACGGCTTATCGTCAAACTCGCGGAGTTGGCGTAATTAAGTGAAAAGTATCGCGAAAGAAAATACGCGCTTTCAGTGATATAGAAACATAGAAATATAATACCTCGCTGCAATAGAAAGAAAAGGAGTTGATAATGACGTCGAATAAAAGTAACGCAAATGATTCCAAAACATCCCCGCTTCATAATGCAAGAGTTGCAGGTATCATATACCTATGTCTGGTTCCATTGAATATATTCTGCCTATTTGTCACCTCAAAACTTGTTCTACCCGGCGATCCTGCAGCAACAGTTACCAATATTTTAGCCTCCGAAGGATTATTTCGGAGCGGTATCGTTGCCTTTCTCATCGGACAGACGGTTTTTATCCTGCTGCCGTTATTGTTGTATAAGTTACTCAAACCGGTCAATAAAAATCTTGCTCTGCTTATGGTTATTTTAGCCCTAGCCGGAGTTCCCATCGCATTTATTAACGAGCTTAACCAGTTTGCCGCGCTGTTATTATTAAAAGGTGCGGCGTTCCAGCCGGATCAGTTGAATACTCAGGTAATGTTCTTCCTTGATATGCATAAACATGGAATCATGATTGCTCAGATATTCTGGGGCCTATGGTTGTTCCCCCTTGGATATTTAATTTTCAAATCGGGTTTCATTCCAAAAGTATTTGGTATTTTACTGATGATTGGGTGCTTCGGATATCTGATAGATTCATTTACTTTCTTTCTTTTCCCCAACCTCGATGTTAAAATCGGCCGGTTTACATTTATCGGGGAATTATTACTTCCTTTGTGGCTTGTGATTAAAGGTGTAAACGTCGAGAAGTGGGAGAAATATACTGTATAATCCGCCACACTTAAATGCTGAATACTAATAAACAATTACAGCCGGAAAATACCGTGCTCTTCAACGCAAGTCGTCCCGGGAAAACCCCCGCATATAACGGGGCAGACAGCAAAGTTATTCCGGGAATTTTTGATTTGCAGATGAATAGTTCAAATAAAAACCGTCGGGGATCAGTTTTTCGTTCTGGATTTTCTTTTTGATTCTCTGCATCAGATCCGAGCTGTAAGTAAACTCATACCTATGGTCGTAGACATAGGATTTGACTTTCATTTTTATCACCGAATAGTACTTGATCTCGTCCTTAAATAAAATATTCACCGGCTTTTTCAGGAACGTATACGGCGAGCAGAGAACCGCTTCCCATGCTATCTGCCTGATCCTGTCCATATCGGAGTTCCCGGGGAAATACATTTCGGTGACAACCTGACAGTCCAAAGCGCCGCCGTTTGAATTAGATAAACTTTGCTCCAGAAATAATTTAGAAGGAATATTGATCGTCGAATCGTCGGGGGTCTGGAGTTGAATCCGGAGCAGGCTGATATCGATCACCTCGCCGTAATAATTACCGACCTCGATCTTGTCCCCGATATTAAAGGGACGGGTGAATATGATCACCAGCCCTGAAAATATGTTCGCCAACAGATTCTGTGTGGCAAACCCGATCGCCACCCCTGCGGATACGCCAAGCGTTAGAAGCAGGTCGGACGACACCCGGAGTACGCCGAATACGATGAAGAGGCTTGCGCCCAGATACAGGAGAAGGTTCGATAGAGGAATGAGATTTTTAATGATGATACGTTTTTTTACTATCTTCTCCGCCATCTTATTCATATACAGGCGCAGGAGGCGCGACGCGATAATAACGATCGCGAGAACGATGGCGATTTTTATCAGCGAATCCGTGTCAAATTGAATCGCCTGATTTCCACCATTTATCATTTCGTTCGTGATATTCGTCTGCGGCATCAATTCCTCCTTTCTTCGAGGAAGTTCAATAGATTCTTCTGCTTCAGAAGCCGGATTATTTGTGGCGCTAACGCCGGATTAATACTAAACCCGTCCATATTTTTCCTGATCAGATTTTTTTCATACAGCAGTGAAAGTCTCAGGGATGCCGAATTAGAATCAAGATTCAAAATTTCCATTAACGATTCCTTATTGAGCGTATTGTGCAGAATAATCGCCTGAAGAATAAAGAGATCGGTCTGGGAAAGGTCCACGGCTTCCTTGAGCTCGAGGAATTCCGGCATATCCATAAAAACTTTTTTGTCCGACGTATTTCGGATACTCTTCAGAAAGTAGAAGTGAAAGAAATTCTGATTATTCAGCCCCTTCTCGTACAATCTCTGGAAAAACTCATCCCGTATCAGCCCCTGTATTTCACGGTTATCGATATCTTTCCTTTTTATCCGTTTTTTCAGCTTCTTCAATAGTTTGCTGTCCGGAACATATTGAAATTCATACCCGGATTGGTTTATTTCCCATTGCAGGACATCCGCGATCTGATTGTAGTCCAGAATCGAAAGGTCTAAAAAATACGGAAAAACGTCTTTTAACGGGCTGAATTTTGAATAGAATTGATAAAACACCTGCCCGCAGGCGATAATCCATAAAACCCGGCTCTTTGTCTTTTCGATCAGCAGTAAAAGTTTCTGGATTCCATTAAATCCGTCGAACACCTGCGTAAAAAGGCATTCCATATTATCCAAAATGATAACCGATTTCTTCATCCCGGGTATCTTATCGAACGAATAATTCGAGAGCTCAATAAAATATGCGTCTTTCCAGAGATCCGCGCCCCTATCGGGAGCATAATACTTAACCGCATACTTTCCTCGATACCGTTCATTCAACGCTTTTAGGATACTGCTCTTCCCGTTTCCGGGAAATCCCGTAATCAGCATCCCGGATAATAAATCGTTTTCCCAACGGGATAAACATTCATTTATCTTGTTTTCGATCTCCGGGATTTGGAGAACCTCCGCCGAATCCTCGTCGAATATTCTCTGCAGGGCTATATGAGCGGGGCTTGTGACTACGGCCTCTTTCGCCTCATCCATCAGGGAAAAATACACTTTCGCCGGATCCGTTTTCTCCGCGCGTTTCAGTAAACGGGTAACGGTTTTTACGATCGGCTGGAACCAAATATAGATCCGTTCCCATTTATTGTGGAAAAACGCACGGAGCTTCTCGGAGTCGTGGATATAGGGATTCATCGACGCCCATTCCCAAATATAAATCAGGACATCGTAGGACAGTCGTCCGAAAAACCTGTCTATATTCTGTGATATCCGCCGGTAGAAATCGCGGGTAAAAAGAGTACGTATTCCCTGAGATAGGTTCGTGAAGAATGTGCGGATTTTCTGCAGGGTAAAACGGAAATGCCGGATAAAATAGATCAGACGGTACAGAACCGCCAAGCCTATGATCCCGATAGCCACAGAAAGCGCAACGGTTTCGTTCTGCCTGACTGTTTCCACCAGCAGACGGGAATACTCGGAGAGGATTCTTACAATATCCGATAAAAAAAGATTCGCGGATTCGCTGAAGCTCAACGCGGACTGCCTGCACATCAGATAAAACTGCATAAAAACGGGTATGCATAACGATAACAGATACGCGATACCCATCCGTATTTGTTTGTCTGCATCCAATACCCATTCTCTGAAGATATTCAGATATTTTTCCATTATTCCCGATTCAGGATGTATTTCTTCAGGGCGCGTTTGGTACCGGGGGAAAGCCGGTCCATGTACTGCTTCACCCCTTCCCTGCGCCCGAAAAGTTCCGTATATTCTTTCGGTTTTTTCTTGATCTCAGTCGACCAAAGCCCTGACCCGCATTTCTCGCAATGATAATCTTCGAGATACGACCAGTAATTACTGCTCTTCTCGCAGTTCGGGCAGGTCAATTCCAGTTGCATAGCCGATTTCTTTATTTCAGCCGCTTCATCCATATTTTTCAGATAATCCTGCGACAATTCTTTTAATCTATTGGTTTTTTTCTGGGTGGGAATAATCCGGAACGATAGGAAAACAGATATGAACAGCAGGAGTACAAACCCGACCGTCCACTGCGCGTAATATGCCTCGTTTACGTAAAAAATACTCAGAAAAAACAGAGACTGGCAAAATAGAATAAAAAGAATTCTCTGCAATAACTTTTTCATATTATCACTCCGGTTGATTTATAAAAGAGGTAAACCGCATAAAAACACGTGTAAAATTCCCGCAGTAAACGCTATAATCCCGATGGGTATCTGCAAAGACGCCAGTATCTCCTTTCCCTCCTGCATCTGCTGCTGGCTCAGGCCTATCGTAAAACGAATATGCCCGAGGAGAAAGGTTAGTCCGACGACTATGGATAAAATAGCGGGTATCAGATCGCCCAGTATAATCGGCGCGTCATGCGGAAATATCAGACGAAGAATCCCCACAATAATCCCCGCTATTCCCAGGAGAAACTGCAATGCTTTTTTATAGAGATACGACTTGATGACATCATAATCTTTTTTCGTTTTTATCATCAACGGCAGGAAGAAAAGAAACCCTGTATTGATGAGATAATACGCTGTGAAAAAATAAAGGATTAGCAGAAATATATTCATAACACCCCGTTCCGCCCGAAAATTTTTACCTATCCCGACTGTGTTATTTTACAGCAGGGCGTTATAAAGTCAAGTAATTAAATATTATTTTGCGATGATTTCATCCGCGCCGTCCGCGTGAAATAAAGGGTCATGCATTGCACCCGCTACGCTCCCCTAATACGCGGTAGACAGGCTCGATGATCGTCGGATATACCGACCCCATCTCACACGGATTTCACAGATTATATGGATGAACACGGATTCCAAATGTCCTGGGATTACAGTATCTGTACAAATAAATAGCAAGTCTATACCATTTTTCCAGCTCTCCATGTTCCGCTTAATAAATGACCCTTTCTCCATGTATCAATATCTATTCCCATATCTCTTATTATTGTATCAAATTTTTTATCAATGAATATTTCATCATTTTTCAGATATTTTAAAAGTCCGAGTATACTATGTAAATATTTCAATTTAAAGGTATCTGCTTCATGACTTAATATATCTTTTTCTATAAATAGATCAAGATTTGATGAAGTATATAATGAATTGTAATGTATTAGTTTTATATCCCCTTTACCTTTTTCAACCCACATATCTTGTTTTCTATGATTAGATTGTATTTCCTCTCTGTTTCCAAATAATAATACATAATTAAATTCTAATTTTTTTATTCCCATGGGTCTTAAAAATCTTTCTATGTTTTTTACTACTTCATTCTTATTTTCATTTATATAACCAATCCAATTTGATACCTGATCATATGCCTTATTAAATTTTTCAGAAAATTTTGGGTTCTTTTCATTTTTAGTAAAAATTGAATAACGTGGATTTTCAAGTTCTATTAGTACAAATTTCCATGAATCTGAATTTTTTGTCAAATATGCGAAATCTGTGATTAAATAATTTCCAATTTTAAATTTGGATATAACAAATTCTAAATATAATCCATGACCATTATCAATAGGCATAGGTATTAATTCTGTATGCTGTTCTAACCATTCTTGTATGGTTTGTTCATTTGTTGCTGGATTGTATAATACTTTAAGGTACGGTATTATCAATTCATTTTTTACTTTTTCAAAATCAAGAGATTTATAATATCCTATTGATTCATATTCCTCGCTTATTCTTTTTATTTCCTCTGAAAAATCCATTGCTTTCCCTCATTTTTACTTCAAAAAGTATATCTTAAATATATATTTAGTCAATTTTTTGAAATTATTTTTCCTTTCGTCTTATATTTGGAGTAAGTAAGAATTGAAGTGAGGTATGAATTTATAGAATTGGAATATCTAAGGGAAGGGTAGAATGTAAAAGTATGTCTTTTAAAAGTGGGTATTTTCAAAGTAAAGGTATTTCAAATCATTAGCGAAATAGGTACCGTACAATTGGAGAAAGGCTAATACAGTATCAATACACATTATTTCCTCTTCTGTTTTTGGCTGTTTCTCCGCGCTTTTTAAAGCGATTCTTGCTTCCGGGAAATCCGACCGAGGGCGTTTGTCCGATGCACACCCTTCTTTCGTTTTGTGCGGGCATTTCATGCAAGTTACGCCCGAATCGGATTTCCCTGCTTTACTACTAAGCTTTATCTGGCGCGGACACTCTTTCTTTGCTAGCTTTCTTTCTGGTGACAGAAAGAAAGTAGAATCAATCTAATGCGCTTCCGCCCAGTTCTTCCCGACCCCCACATCCACAGTCAGCGGAACGTCGAGCGTCACCGAGTTCTCCATAATATCCTTCACCACCGGTTTGAACTTGTCCACCAGTTCCGGGGAAAGCTCGAACACGAGTTCGTCGTGTATCTGCAGGATCATCTGCACCTGCGGGAACTTGTCGCGGATGATGTTGCATAATCGTATCATCGCGACCTTCATGATATCCGCCGCGGTGCCCTGCACCACCGTGTTGATCGAGAAGCGTTCGGGATGTGTGAGGGTGTTCAGGTCGCCGATCTTTTTGCCCTTGAGTTCGGGCACAGGACGCATCCGGCCGAGGAGGGTGCGCACCTCGCCGTGCTTACTCGCATACTCTAGGGTATTCCGCATAAACTCCCGCACCTTCGGGAAATTGTCGAAATAGCGGTCGATAAACCCGCGCGCGTCGGTACGCGACAGGTCGAGTTCCTTCGCGAGCCTAAACGCGCTCATCCCGTAGCTGATGCCGTAGTTGATCATCTTCGCGACCCTGCGATGGTCGGACGTCACCTCGGCAAGCGGTACGCCGAACACCAGCGCCGCGGTGTTCGCATGGATATCCACCCCGTCGTGGAACGCTTTCCGCATGTTGGTGTCGCCGGAGAAGTGCGCGAAGAGCCGCAGTTCCACCTGCGAGTAGTCCGCCGACAGAAGCACCTTGCCGGGGGCGGCGATAAACGCCTTCCTGATCTCTTTGCCGATATCGTCGCGGATAGGGATATTCTGCAGGTTAGGGTCGCTCGACGAGAGCCGCCCGGTCTGCGCGACCGTCTGGTTGAAGCTCGTATGCACCCGTCCGGTCACAGGGTTGACCAGTTCGGGGAGTGTGTCGATATATGTCCCTTTGAGCTTCGTGTAGGTCCGATACTTCACCAGATGCTCGGGAAGGGGGTGTTCCGGCGCGAGCGCCTCAAGGGTCTCTTCGTCGGTGGACGGTTTCCCGCCCGCGGTCTTTTTGAATACCGGGAGATTCAGCTTCCCGAATAAAATCGCGCCGAGCTGCTGGGTGGAATTGATATTAAAACGCTCCCCCGCGATATCGTAGATTTTCGTCTCCAGTTCGCCGATCCATCCCGCGAGGCGTTCGGAGAGTTCGCCGAGGTAGGCCGAATCGATCAGCACCCCGGTATGCTCCATCCGCGCGAGCACCGGAATAAGCGGGAGTTCGATATCGTAGTACACGCTTTCGACATTCCGTTTCGCAAGCATCGGCTCGAAGAAGTTCCGCAGACGGAGCGCGATATCCGCGTCCTCGCCCGCGTAGTCCCGCACCAGTTCGATCGGCACGTCAAGGAGCGTACGGTTCTTCGTATCGACAACTATATCTTTATAGTGTATGGTTTTATAATGCAGGTACGTCAGCGCGAGGTCGTCGAGGTTATAACGGGTGCGCTGGGGCTCGAGGATATACGCGGCGATCATCGAATCGAACCCGATACCGCGCAGGACGATGCCGTAGTTCATCAGGATACGGTACTCGTATTTCAGGTTCTGCCCGATCTTTTTAATCGACTCGTCCTCGAAAATGGGGCGGAATAGCTCCACGACTCCCGCCTTGTCGAACTCAGTCGGTACGTCGTGCTTCACCGGGATATAATACCCCGTCCGTGCGCCGAACGACGCCGCGATACCGATAATCTTCGCCCGGATAGGATCGTCAGATGTAGTCTCGAAGTCGACGCTGAACACCTTGTCCGCGCGGATACGTGCGAGGATACCGTCGAGAGTTTCCTTCGTCGTCACGAGTTCGTATGTCCCGTCGAGCGCGGCAAACGACGAGTCGTTTTCCTTCTCGAACAGGGCGGTGTCTGAAAAAAGTCCCTCGGAGTACTCCTGTTTCGCTTTTTTCTCGGCGTTACCGAGCGGAAGTTCGCCGTCGGCGGGCGATCCGATCTTCCCTTCGAGCATCCTCTGGATCTCGTCGATCACCGACCCCGCCTCGTATTCCTTCAGCTTCGCGATCATCTCCTTATTGAATACGTTCTCCATCCGTACCTCGTTCGTCCAGTCGGGTTCGTCCGCGACCGTGATATCGCGTTTCAGTACGGCGAGCTGTTTCGACAATACCGCGATATCCCGGCTGTCTTCGAGTTTCTTCTTATTCGCGCCGGTGATCTCGTCCAGATGCGCGTAGATACCCTCGAGCGAGCCGTATTTCTCCAATAGCGCGATCGCGCCCTTTTCGCCGATCCCCTTCACGCCGGGGATATTGTCCGAGCTGTCGCCCGCTATCCCGAGGAAATCGGGTATCTGCTCGGGATATACCCCCTTTTCAGCCTTCACCCCGAAACGGTCGAGCACCTTCACCTCGCTCACACCCTTGACCACGGCGATCACCTTAACCTTACTCTCCACTAACTGATAAAGGTCCTTATCGCCGGTGAATACGCTGACATCGTAATCGTGCTTGAGCTTGTCCGCGAGCGTGGCAATGATATCGTCGGCCTCGTATCCCTCGTATGCGAGCGCGGGGATATTCATCAGACGTACCAGATCAATGATCTTGGGAATCTGCGCCTTCAGTTCGTCGGGGGTCTTCTCGCGGTTCGCTTTATACTCCGGGTACATGTCGAGCCGGAACGTCTTTCGTGATATATCGAACGCCACCGCGAGACCGTCGGGACGATAATCCCGGATGATCTTCAGCATCATCTTCATGAAACCGAATATCGCGGACGTGTTCTCGCCCTTGGATGTCCGCAAAGGGTTACGGATAAGGGAATAGAACGCGCGGAATATGAGGCCCGAGCCGTCTATCAGGATAAGTTTCTTTTTCATTGGTGTCTCCATTAATGGATTATTTTACAAAATTGTGGTGAGCGCTTGTCCCGTTTTCTTCACGGGATGCCGAACTATTATAGCATGAAACGAGGGGAATAGGAAAATTTATAAATCCCCGATACCGCGCATCGTGGACGGATATAAAAAAGCTTGTATCTAAAAACCGATAATCCGTAATCACACCGAACTGATTTGAGGAAGGAGAAGTTTTCGCACTTGCTTTCAATTTTAGTATACATCATATCGGGCGGGGAAGCTGAATTGACTTTTTTCCATTATGGGTTTACAATAATAGTTCCGAATGGAGAGAAAAATGAAGCAGAACGGTACCCCGAAGGTATCGGTTGTCACCCCTGTCTATAATCGCGGGTTCATGATGGAAATGGTTCTGGATAGCCTTACCCGTCAGACCTACCCCAATCTCGAACTGATTTGTGTCGACGACGGATCAACCGATAATTCGGCTGAGATTATCAAGCGTTATCCGCAGGTAAAATATATCCGGCAGGACAACGGCGGCCCCGCATCGGCACGGAACACGGGAATCAGGAACGCCTCCGGAGAAATTATCCACTTCATCGACAGCGATGTGATCGCGCCGCCGGAATTGGTGGGATTGCATGTCGAACAGCACCTGCGCCGCCCGCGCCTCATCGTGCAGGGTCAACTCGTCCGTATTATGGACCTTGAGGACGCGTATAAGACACCGTACAGCGCATGGCACTACTCGCGCGCGTTTTTCGATACCGCCAACGTATCCGTGCGGAAAGAACACCTTCTGAGTGTGGAGTGTTTCGACGAGGTCAACTTCCGCAAGGGATGGGAAGACCTCGACCTCGGGATGCGCCTGATGAAATCGGGCATCAAGGTCAAGCGTCTCACGAAGACCGGGTATATCTGGCACTACGAGGGACGTATCCGTATCGACCATATCCAGGACTTCTTCGCCGACCGGATGGTCGAGGGCAGGGCTGCGGTAATGTTCTACCGGAAGCACCCGACGTTTGCTGTAAAAAATATGACTATGATCGGCGGATTCTATTACTGGCTCGACCGTGTGCTTTTTAAGGAAGAATACCTGACCTCACAGAAGTTTATCGACGATATCAAGAAGCTTTGGGATAATAATGAAAAAGATAAATGTATCGCTAAAATCCGCCTGAACGGGTATCATTTTTATTTCAAGGGGATTAAGGCGAAAATCAAGGAAGACGGATATCTATTAAAACAGAAGGCGGTATCATGATCGACCCTAAAAAACTTTTCGATAAAGATAAATACTGGATGTGGACTAAGATCGCCTATGCCGTGAGCATTGTCGCCATTCTTACCTATTTGCTGATCAGCTATGCGTCGTTCACCCCGCCCAAACCCGTACCCCCGATAACCCTGACCGGCACCAACGGCCTGTCTACCGAAGCGGGGAAAATCTCCGGCTCGGTAATCACCGGATTTTCCGGAGAGCGCGGCGTTTTAGCAAAGAGCGTCCCGGTCAAACTGACGCCGGGGTATTACGTAGTGAATGTCACCTACAGCGCGGTCTCGAATTATTCGATGAATTTTAGGCTGAGTTATAATATCAGCGAAGGGGATGTGTTTAATATCCCTCTCTTCGCGGGTTCCAACGCGACGGTATCGAGGGAGTTATCTGTTCTCGATAATCAGGGCGGTATGGAATGGGTATGCCAGATCAATCATAACGACTGGAATTATGTATCCGTGGAGAAAGTCGAATTTATCATGAAGCAGAATCAGGTACCGACACGTCTTATCCTCCCCGCGTGGCTTCTGGCTTTCCCGGTTATCTTACCCCTTCTGATCATTATATTATCTATATATAAACAACGCGGTAAGCGCTCCAAAAAGAACACATCGCTCGAGGCATTCCTCGGTATGTCGCTCGGGTTCGCGCTCTTGCCGTCGTTCTCGGAATTTTTCCTTTTTCTTTCGGTGGTCGTGCTCATAATATATATTATTACCGTCAGAGGATCGATCTACTTCGAATGGAGACGCCGCGATTGGGCGCTCGCCGCATTCGTGGCAATCGCGATCATCGGCGGATTTTTCGCGCTCGATAAAGGCACAGCGATCGGCGCTGCGCTTATCTTCGCATTATTCTATTTCTTCTACCAGTTCATGAAATCCCTGCCCGCCGACAGTATTTCGTATCAGAGGGTTATTTCCATGAGCGCTATCGGCATCATCCTCTGGGGCGTATTCGCGGTGGTTCATTATCTTGTGCTGAAATCCCCCCTCGACATCACCTTCGGGGCATCCAGCCTGGGATGGATACAGGCGGCTGACGGAGACGGCAACCTCACTTCGATATTCCAGTACGGCTCCATGGGAGCATACCTGGTTGTGCTGGTATCCATGTTCTTTTCGCATTATATGTTCTTTAACTATAAACGGTTGTCGTGGTGGGAATGGCCTGTTTATACCGCCGCGATCGTACTGACCGTCCTGATCGCGTTACTGATCTCAGGGCGCGGAGCGCTTATCCTCCTCGGCGCATTCTGGTTCATCATGATACTTTTTTCCCGCAGGTGGATTCTTTTCGCAGGAGTCATCATCCTCGGCGCGATATTCTTTATCGTACCGAATCCCAAGTTCCGCGACAGCCTGCAGTATATCACCAATCCGTCGCAGATACCGAATATGGGCGGACGCCTCGAGCAGTACAATGCGGCGTGGACTATCCTGAACGACGGAAACGAGGCATACGGGGTCGGGCTTGGGAATTTCCATTACCATTTCCAAAAGCGCTACCCCATTCAGTATGAGAATTCCCCAGTACAGTTCGTGCATAACGGATACCTCTCCATACTGGTGGAGACCGGGTTTGCCGGATTCGCCGTGTACATGTTCTATTTTATCGCGTTTCTGATATACGCATACCGTCGAAGTATCCGGAATATAAAAAGTTCCATCCTCGGCGCCGCGCTTTTAACCGGATTCCTGCTGATATCCCTGTTCGACGCCATTTTCTACAACGTTTTCCTCGGGATACTCGTCTGGATGCTCATGGGGCTATCCCAGAACACCCAGTACGACGATTTCATCGCGCTCGAGAAAACAGGCGCGGAGAAATAAATGAAGGATACCATTCTATTCACTAGCGACTGCTACAGCGAAGACCGGAACGCCGTACTGATCGGGACTCAGTTGAAGGCTATACTCGAAGGGAATAAAACCGGAGACCTGCGTATCGCGGGCGCGTCATTGGTCAGCGAAAGCGCGGAGTACCAGAAGGCGGGATTCGATATCATCGCATCGTCCTATGTTCCCCCCTCCGGAGGATTCTCGTTCCAGACTATCGGCGGGTTTTTCGCCGACCTGTTTTCCGGGGGATTCCTCATTCCCGTAAAATTCGTAAAAAAAATCCGCGCACAGCGCGAAAGGATCCGTCTCGCGGTGGTTGTCGGGGACGTATTCCTGCTTTGGCTGACCCGGAAGGCGCTCAAGAAAACGGGCATACCTATACTGTTTTACATTCATTCTAAAAGCGATTATATCGAACCTCATTACAAGATAGAAGAACGTTTCATCCGCAAGACGGCCTCTGACGTGTTCACCCGCGACGAACTGACCGCGTCGAATATGCGGGACAAAGATATCCCCGCCGTGTTCCTCGGCAGCGTCATTATGGACGAGCTTAATCCCGCGCCGGTAGACCTGAAGCTCGACCCCTCAGTGCCCACAGTCGGGCTGATGCCCGGTACGCGCGGAGAGGCGCTGGAAAACTTCATGCTTATCCTGCAAGCGGCGGAACTCCTGACCCGGCGGCGGAAACTGAACTTCACATCGGCGGTGGTCGGGCAGATTACCGATGCAGAACTGACCGCGCGCGCCGCAAAAGAAGGATGGACATTCGAGCAGGGCAAACCGTTCCCGTATCTCGTCAAAGACAAGTGCAGGGTACAGATCGGGCGCGGCGTATTTGTCAACGTCGTTCAGGAATCGGCTGTACTGATCGGATTGACCGGGGCTGCGAACGAGCAGGCGGCAGGTCTCGGCAAACCGGTGGTGGCGTTTACCGGCACCGGGCCTCAGACCACGAAACGCCGATTCGAGGAACAGCAGAGACTGATGGGGGATTCGCTCGTGTTTACCGAATTTCCCGACGGCGCGGTGAACGCCGTACTTTCACTGTTGGACAACGAAGCCGAGCGCACCCGCAGGGGGAAGATCGGGATGGAACATATCGGCCCGTCCGGCGGCGCAAAACGGATCGCGCAGTATATTTTCGAGAAGTACTTCAAGAACGATTCCAAGTAATAGAAAATTCCATGAACTTTCGATAACATCCAATCCAAGGGGAATGAGTGAAATTATACGATCTGAATATTACAGTTGAAATCCTAACCGATAAACAGTTGGCGCGTGAATTGAAAATCTCACTATCCTCCGATAACTCCCTTCTGCAGCGCTATATTCTTTCTACGGTCGAGAACGAGGAACTCTCGCTGGAGTTTTTCGACGATTTTTCGGAGGTTCCGCTTGAGATCTCCAATTTCATCCGGTATTTTAAGAATTACCGCCAGACGCTGATCGGGAAGCCCGACGCAAAAACCCTGCTGATCGGGACTCCTGTCGATTTTTATTTTCTCCATACCCTGCTGAAATTCAGCGCGCGGTTTATTATCAACGAAAAGAAGCGCCGTATCAGTTTTGACGAGGAGACCTATACACTGCGGCTCCTCTTTAATAATGAACTGAACAGTCTTGTACTGCCGTCCCCGGCGAACAATATCCTTCTTCCGACGAACGCCGGCAACCTTCTCATCAGCGAAGAAACCATCCGTCCTCTGACCTCCCCGGTAAGCGACGAAATGCTCGAGACGCTTTTCCGCGAAGGAGCCGCGCCTATTTCCCCGGAGTTGAAAATCAAGCTGTTTACCACCAAGCGCGACCGCGCGAAATTTATCGATCGTATGATTGAACTCCCCCAGGTGCGCACAATCGCCGAACGTAAAATACGCTTCCGTTTTAAAGCCGAAAAGGATTTTTATTCAGTCGCGGGGTTCCTGAATACCGGAGACCGCGAATGCCCGTTGAATTTCCCCGAACTCCGTAAAGCGATCCTGCTGTCCGAGGAAATAATCCTGCCGTGCGGCGAAAACGAGGTCGTGCTGATATCGCCGGATACCGAGTTTTACCAGCAGATCAGGACGGTAGTCAACGAGGTTTATTCGAACTTCTTCGAGTTCCTGAATGAGATTGAGACCAATAAAATAGAGACCCGCGATAACGAAAACCTGTTCCAGAAGTTTTTCCCGAAAGTGCAGGATATTGTCGAGATTATTGAGGGCGACGAAACTATAGAAATAGTCAGCGGGCAGATTTCCGAACGCCGGATAAAAATCACCGACGAGGAACAAATCCCGTCCGGCGACGGCAGTTCGATCGATTGGCTGGGAGTGGACTTCCAGTTTCAGATCGGGGATATCATGCTGATGCTCAACGAGCTTCACGAGATACTCCGTCACGGATTTGTCCGCAAAGGGAACAGGATTGTCAGCCTCGGCGAGAAAGAACTGTCGTTCGTCAAAGATTTGCTGGACGAGATCGATATCCGCAAGATGTCGGGTAAATGGCGGATGCGCCGTTTCAACCTGCCCCGGCTCCTGCAGGAATCGATCAAGACCGAACTTCCCGGCGCCCTCAAGGAATTTCCGAAAGAATTGAACGCCGACCGTTCGATAAAAAAGGTCAAACTCCCCGGACGGATATCCCATATCCTGCGAAATTACCAGAAACTCGGCGCGGACTGGCTTCATTTCCTCAATACGTTCCATTTCGGGGGGATCCTCGCGGACGAAATGGGTCTCGGTAAAACCGTACAGATGCTGACACACCTTTACACTATTAAAGGGAACGGCCCGGCGCTCATCGTCTGCCCCAGTTCGCTGACATACAACTGGGTCGCGGAAATAAAAAAATTCTTCCCGGACGAACTGTCGTGGGTGGTCGTCGACGGGAATAAATCCCAGCGTACCGCGAAGATCGCGGAAATCTCAAGCTACGACATCGCGATCACATCCTATTACCTTGTCCACCTCGATATCGAGGAGTACCGCAGCATCGAATTCAATTACTGCATCCTCGACGAGGCCCAGCATATAAAAAACAAGTCCGCCAAGCGCACCCAGAGTATCAAGGACATTCTTTCGCGCCACCGTATCGCTATTACGGGTACGCCGATCGAGAACAATGTTACCGAGCTGTGGTCGATCTTCGATTTCGTGATGCCGTCTTTTCTGGGGCATTACGGATGGTTCAAGAAATCGTTCGAGATCCCTATCAACGGGTTCGACCGGAACGAGCGGACGATCGCGGTCAATAAGCTCCGCAAGATGATTCACCCGTTCATTATCCGTCGTACCAAGTCGGCGGTCATCAAGGAACTCCCCGACAAAATCGAGCAGTCCGTCAGTATGGAACTCACCGAACGCCAGAAGGCGCTTTACCTCGAGACACTGTCGAAGGTGCGGAACAATTTGTACTCGGTGATCGAGAAGAAGGGTATCGAGGGGTCGTATATCGATTTCCTCGCCGCGCTCACCCGTCTCCGCCAGATATGTCTCCACCCGGGGCTGGTCAACCCCGAACTGATCGACCTCGACAGCGAGGAAATATCGGTCAAGACGAACGCGCTAGTGGAACTGCTCGAGGAAGCGATGGACAGCGGGCACCGAGTGCTCGTATTCAGCCAGTTCGTGCAGATGCTCAAAATCCTGCGGAAGGAACTCTCCAAGAACCAGATCGACTACCTGTATCTCGACGGCGAAACGAAGGACCGTGTGGAACTGGTGGACAGGTTCAACCGTTCGGACGTGCCGGTATTCCTGATCTCCCTCCGCGCGGGGGGAACCGGGCTGAACCTGATCGGCGCGGACGCAGTCATCCTTTTCGACCCGTGGTGGAATCCCGCTGTGGAGAACCAGGCGATCGACCGCGCGCACCGTATCGGGCAGGTCAACGTCGTGCACGTGTATCGGCTGATGACGCAGGGCACTATAGAGGAAAAGATCGCGCGCCTTCAGGAGAAAAAACGCGTCATATTCGACAATATGCTCGATAAGGACGCGACGTTCATCAAGAAGATGACATGGGAAGATATCCGCGACCTGTTCGAGATGGAGACGTAATCCTGTTCTAATTCGTGAATTAAATTAATTGGTAATCATAATACAGTAATATAAATATATATGCATAAAGTATTTTTACAATATCCGCGACTCACAGGATGTGAGAAGTACCGCGGGTACATGGATGTACAGAAGCGGGGCGACCTGTTCGAGTTGGAACAGAAATAGAAACATACCTTAATGTAAGACGTTAACTACATCCAATAGTACTTCATAAGGGGAGTTTCAAAAACTCCTTTAGAATACAAAAAGCCTTCGTTCTTTCTTTCTGCGAACCCAGAAAGAAAGAACGAAAGAAAGAGGTTCTCCGCCGAAATGACGCTCCAAAGCACAGGAGCGCGAAACGGGAAACGCTGTAACTCGCCGCGAAGAAATTACTAAGCGCGATAAAGCAAGGCTCGAACAGACGGCGGTTCTTTCCGTTTCGCTTAGCAAAAGTCACGTCACAGCGGCGGGAGAGAACAGCCAAATACAAATCCCCTAAAGAATTATGTCTTTCGGCTGTTTAGTCCGCGCATTATAAAGCGCTTTTTACTACCGGAAAATCCGACCAAGGGCGCATGTGCGATGCAGGCTCGCTTTCACTTCACACAGAGTTTACATGCGAGTTGCGCCCGACTCTGATTTTCCGGTTTTTCTCCTAAGCTTTATCAGCGCGGCGGCTCTTTCTTTGCTTCATTTCTTTCTGGCCGTTCAGAAAGAAATGAAGAGTGTTTTTTTAAATGACTCCAATTGGTTTTTAGAACTGCCCATAAAATAATTCACCCGCGCGTGTCGCTTTTTTTATCCCCGTTTGTTATAATATTAACACTGATATCGGAGGCTGGGATGGCAAAGAAAGTATTGATAATCGGCGGCGGAGCGTACGGCCTTGCGGCCGGGACTTATCTCGCTATGAACGGGTTCGACACGGAAATCTACGAGATGCACAATCTGCCCGGCGGGGTATGTACCTGCTGGTCGCGCAAGGGATACACGTTCGACTTCTGTATCCATTGGCTCATGGGATCGTCGCCCGGAAAGAGTCTATACAATGTTTGGACGGAACTCGGCGCGGTTCAAGGGCGTAAAATGATCGAGAGCGATATCTACCTGAAATGGGAGAACAGGGAAGGCGATACCTATACGATCTACACCGACCCGGAGAAGCTCCGGCAGGAGATGTACCGTCTCGGCCCGGACGATAAGCGTATTATCAATCAATTCATCAAAGGTATTATCGCATTCTCGAAGTTCGATATACCCGCACGTAAGGAAGACGAGAGCTTCGGGCTGATGTTCAAAATGATGGGTATCATGCCGAAGTTCATCAAATGGGGCGGGATGGCTATCGGCAAGTTCGCGAACAAATTTAAAAGCCCCGTACTCCGGCAGTTCTTTAACGATATATACGGTGTGGGAGCTATGGAAGAAACCTCTTCGCTGGGAATATTTTTTATGCTCGGGTTCATGGCCGCGAAATCGAACGGATATCCTGTCGGAGGGTCGCTTAAATTCGCGCAGGCGATAGAAGCGACGTTCAGGAAGAACGGCGGCAAGGTATTTTACAATCATAAAGTAGATAGGATTATCGTAGAGGACGGCAGAGCGGTGGGGATAATCGTCAACGGCAAGGAAATCCGCGGGGATTATGTAATTTCCGCGGCGGACGGATATACCACCCTGAATAAAATGCTTGAAGGCAAGTACTCGCACCCGAAGTACGATACCGCGTTCCGGGAGTGGAAAACGTTCCCGTCGCTGGTATACGTATCCCTCGGATTGGCGCGAAAGTTCGAAAATATGCCGTCGTCCTTCTCGTTCGCCGCGAAGAATCCCCTTGTTACCGAGGACGGCAAACTGACCGTGTCGCAGGTTTTTATACGCCTCTTCAACACGGACGACTCGATGGCTCCCGCCGGGAAAACCGCATCAACGGCGATGATCAGCACGTTCGGGTACGAATATTGGGTTAATCTCAAGAAGAATGATAAATCTAAGTATGAAGCGGAGAAAAAACGAATCGCCGACTGGATAATCGATGAATGTGAAAGGTATTTCGGCGACTTCAAGAGCAAGGTCGAGGTCGTCGATGTCGCCACTCCCGATACGATCATCCGTTATACAGGGAACTGGCATGGCAGTTACGAAGGCTGGCTTCCGACCCGCAAGTCGATGATGACGAATCTCCCATCGAAACTGCCTGGGTTGGAGAATTTCTATATATTCGGGCAATGGAGTTCGCCGGGCGGCGGATTGCCTCCCGCGGGGATGGGCGGCCGCAAGCTCGCGCAGGAGATCTGTAAACGGGAAAAGATAAGATTCACGGTGAAATGATCAGCGTAAGGACTCCTCGATCTCCTTAAATAAATCATCCAGCGAGTAGGGTTTACTGAGGAATCTAATGCCTTTTTCATCAATGGTATCTTTTTTTATCTTCGACCCGCTGTATCCGCTAACCAGGATTATCTTCAGATCCTCTTTCTGCGCGGCAAACTCGTCTGCCAAGTCCATCCCGTTTCCGTCGGCAAGGAAAATATCGGAAATAACCAGTCTGATATGTTCGATATTCTGATCAAACACGCCCCGAGCTTTTTTAAGCGTTGACGCGGTAAGCACCTTGTAATTAAACTTCAGTAAAGCATTTTTCACGCATTTCAAAAGGGAAATTTCATCCTCAATCAATAAGATTACTTCCTGATTTCCATCCTCGAGCTTTCGGTGTTTCAAATCGTTACACTGTTCCGGGACCTCGTTTTGCGAAGAGTCCAGAAAAATATTAAAACATGTACCGACACCCGGTTTGCTGGAAAAAACTATCCATCCATCCAATTCATGAATAATCCCGTTCACCACAGACAAACCCAACCCCGTCCCTTTTCCCGATTCTTTTGTAGTAAAAAACGGTTCGAAGATGTTTTTTTGAATTTCACTTTTAATCCCGCACCCGTTGTCGCAGACACTGATTTTAACAAATCTGCCGGTTCTTGCGGAGGGATTATCATACATCTCTGCATCTGTAACATTGATATTCTGAACCGCTATTGAAATTTCCCCGTTCTCGGTTATCGCGTCCCGGCTATTCAGCGCCAGATTCATCAATACCTGCATGAGCAACCGTTCGTCAGCGCGAACCAGCGAGGGTTCGCCGGAATAACCGATCTCCAGCCTGATCTCCTCGCCGATCAGCCGTTTCAGCATCTTATAGGATTGTTTGATCAGGAAATTGACGTCTACATCGGTTATTTTTAACACATTTTTCCTGCTGAATGCCAGAAGCTGAGTAGTCAGGAACGAGGCATTGTTAACTGCGTTGATGATCTCTTTTGTGTATTCGATGACCTTTTCAGCCCTATCGCCCTCGTAAAAAATCAAATCTGCGTTGCCCCGTATCACTGAAAGTAAATTGTTAAAATCATGCGCGATCCCCCCGGCAAGCGTACCGATCGATTCCATCTTCTGGGAATGAATCAATTTTTCCTTATATCTCTGTTTTTCCTTCGCAGATTTCCTGTAGATATAAAAAAGAATAAAGAGAACCCCGATGAACAGAATGAAGATTGAAAGAGATGAAACGAATAACCATAACGGAATGACCTGCTCTTTAATAGGATTGATCTCGAACCAGTACTCCATCTTTTTATAATAGATCGAATTTTGGTCGGCTTTCAGACGGATCAGGTGTTTATCGATAGCGCTGATAATCCGGGGATACTTACCCTTCGCTACCGCAAAATATGTTCCCTGCGGGTTAAATACTATTTGGGTGCTTCTGATCAGGTATTTGTTCTTATTGATATTCCCGAAAAGACTGGTGGTGACAGCCGCATCGATTTTACATTCTTTAATCGCATTAAAAAGCTCTCCGTCATCCGGGTACTGGATTGTAATAATGGGGATTTTCAATGATTCGCAGATCGATTGAAAAACAATTCCATCCTGTGAATCACGAATTACTCCTACCTTTTTACCCTTCATACCCTCGATATTCTTAATATCGGAATTGGAAACCGAGACAAACACCTGTCCCCAGACTTTCAGCATATACTCATTGTTGTAATCTAAAAACTCTTCCCGTTCTTCCGTCCAATAAAGATACATCAGAATATCCACACGGCCTTCCCGCAAATTCTTCAGGGCGTCGGACCATGAACCCGGAACGTATTCGATCTCCCAACCTTCCTGCTCAGCTATATATTCCAGAATATCGGGATAAAAACCCTTGACGGTCTGATCGGTATCGACAAACATTACCGGCCACCAATCCGAGACGGCGACACGGAGTTTTACTGTCGTTTCCTGTGTAAACAACGATGATGCGGAAACCAATAAAATAAACAGCGCAAAGAATATTATTTTACCTTTTTTTACGATACTATCCATTTTTTTATTGTAGAACACTTTTACCGATTATTCAAGTAAAAAGGTATAATTATAAGTATTTATTTTATTTCTACCTTTTTGGTTATCATTATATTAGATAAGGAATTCTTTATAGAACCAAACCCCTTGAACTCCTCCCGTATTTAAAAATACTGTTGTAATACATTGACAAATCCGTAAAAACATAATACACTATGACGTTATATATAATAATAGTCATAGCAAGGAAATTTAATGTCGAAAGCATGGAGCGCACGGGAAAAGGAGATGGTAAAAACCAGCCTGCGCGAAGAGGGGCTGAAACTGTTCGAGAAATACGGCCTGAGAAAAACCACGGTCGACGATATTACCGGCGCCGCAAATATTTCCAAAGGCGCGTTCTACCTATTCTACCCGTCTAAGGAGATGCTTTACTACGATATTACCCGTATCATGCAGCTTGAGAACAGGAAGAATTTTTACTCTATGATCAGGAATTCTGTCGGAACCCCCCGCGGGCGCTTTAAAGATTTTATCATCCACGGCATCCGTATCCTTTCCGACACCCCTCTCTACCGGATGATGCACTCGGAGGACTTCGAGTACCTGATGCGCAAGCTCCCACCCGAACTGAAGTCGGACGATATGAATAGTTATCTCGACGAATTCAAAGGATACTTTACCGATTGGATTGAAAAAGGTTGGATGAAAAAAATAGAGCCGGACGCAATGAACGGGCTGTTTATGTCGTTATTTTTCCTTATCCTGCACCGTGACGAATTTAGTGATGAGGTGTTTTTCGCAACATTAGAACTGCTGGCGGATATGCTCGCTTCTTATCTTATTGTTGAATAGTTAATTTTTGGAGGAATATATGCCTATCGAAATCTATTATTTTACGGGAAGCGGTAATTCCTTATTCGCGGCGCGTGAGCTACAAAAACGCCTCCCTGATTCGACGTTGATTCCTATCGCTAAGCTACTCGGACAAGAAAGAATCGAACCAGCCGGCGACAAAATCGGTATCGTTTTCCCCCTTCACGGCATGACTCTCCCGGTGCCGGTAGAAATCTTTCTTCGGAAGCTGTTTCCGCTGCCGGGATCTTATATATTCGGGGTCACTACCCGGGGCGGTACAAAGTTTTACGGATTTAAAAAGATGGACAAACTCCTGCGTAAAAAGAAATCTTCCCTCAACGCATCGTTCCTGATTAATATGGCCGATAACGACCCTAAGCTAAGGCACTGGAAACCGTTGCCAGTTGTGAAAATGCAGGAAATTGAGAAAAAAGCCCTTACACACATCGAAGTCATTGCAGAAAAAGTAAGAAATGCCGAAAACTATCATGAAACTGATCTCGAAGGAGTATCGGTCTCAAAAAACCCCGTATTAAATTTCCTTTTCGACCGGCTTATTCTATTTGCTATGTGGATGATGAAGCTCTCCGGGGTCAGCAACTATTTCTATGCGGGCGAGGGGTGTAACGGCTGCGGGATATGCGAAAAAGTTTGCCCTGCGGGAAAAATAGCTCTGGTGAATAAAAAACCGGTATGGCAGAAGAACATCCGTTGCTATTTCTGCTACGCCTGTCTAAACTTCTGCCCGAAATCCGTTGTACAAATCAATTCGAAATGGTATATGAAGTCCTATACCCCACAAAACGGGCGTTATTCGCACCCGTATGCTAAAATCGCCGACATGACGGCGCAGAAATAAATAAGCGATTGTCGACAGGTATTTTCTCAAACAATGTAAATATTGACTTTTCATTACAACTCATTAGAATGGGTATATGGGAAAACCGCAAGACATTATTCAAAGAAGAATCAGCTATTGGATTGACCTCGCAGATTATGACTTAATCTCCGCCTCCGCAATGCTATCGGCGAAGCAATTCCTGCATGTTGGTTTCTTCTCGCATCAGATAATAGAAAAAGGTCTTAAAGCATTATACTGGAAGAAAAAGCAAGATGAGCCGCCGTTTACGCATAATCTTATTGTTCTTATTCAAAAATGCGGGATTATTGATAATCTGCCTGAAGTGTTTTTAATACTTTCCGAAGAATTAATGCCTTTAGGTATTAATGCCCGTTATCCCGACGATAAAGACATGCTTTTAGATATACTTACCCGCGAAAAATGTAATGAAATTTTATCCGCCGTGAAGGAATTTTTATTATGGATAAAGAACTTTTTGAAAAGCTGAGAAAATTCAGCAAACTCGCTAAAGATGTAATACCGTTCGATAAAATGATTCTATTCGGCTCGTTCGCTAACGGGACATCAAATGAAGACAGCGATATCGACGTCGCCCTTGTGGTAAAATCGATCGATACGGACTATTTAAAAAAGAATACTGAGTTATTCCGTATCTGCCGAAAAATCGATGCTCGCATAGAGCCGTTAATCCTGAGTCCCGCGCATGATAGAAGCGGGTTTCTCGAAAGTATCGAGAAGAATGGAATTATTCTTTCCTTTTCATGATAAGTTTTTCACATCCGTTTTTATATTTTCAAATACCAGTCTTCATCAATATCAATTTTTTCAACTATTTCAACTTTCAATCCTAACTTCAGTTCTTTTAATTTATCAACTAAAGAATCTCCATCAATTAAATCTATTGGCGGAGCTCCATCACGAGTAGCTTCTTTTATTGCATCTCTTGTAAAAGTCCCGGTTGTAATAAATAGACCTTTATCTGCCCTTCCTTGCATAGCGCCTCTAAAGTCTCTTATTAGGTTTGGTGTTACTGTACCTTGGTATTTCTTGCATTGAAATAATACCTGAAAACTTATCAAACCACCAACCCTGAGAATCCCTTTTCCATCAATTCCCCCATCACCCGATCGACCTGTAACTTCGACTTGAGTAAATCCGCTTTCTCTTAATATTCGCTGAACAAGTCTTTCAAAAGCCGATGCACTTATGTTTTGAATGATGGATAAAAGTTTCTGTTTCCAATCTTCAAAATCTTCTATTTCATCCTGTGTTTCGATTCTTTCTTTATTTCGATCTCGTTTCGATTTTTCTTTTACCTTTTTTGTTACTTCGCCCGGATCAACATTAGAAATGTTAGAAAAATCAGGTTTTAAAGCCCATATTCCTCTGTTTGAATTTTCAAGAATACCATATATCTTTAAATATGTTCTGGTCCATGCTAGTCTATACTCTAATTCAGTACGATTTCCTTTACTATCACCATGTGGAATTTCAAGTAATTCATCAGAAAAACCCTGAAGTTCATACACCTTTTGATTGATTTCTTCAATACTCCCAGATCCTCCTAATAATTTTAGAGATTCAATAACCGAATTAAATAATTGATCATATGTAGGGAGAATATTTTTCATAATATCTCTTTTCTTTACCTCTTACTTATTCGCCTTGACTTCGACTGCTCTTATCCCCAGTTCATCCAACTGAACCTTGGTCACTCCCGACGGGGTCTCGCTCATCAGGCACTGCCCCTTCTGCGTCTTCGGGAATGGGATAACCTCGCGGATATTATCCAGCTTCTGAAATAGCATGACTATCCGGTCGAACCCGAACGCCAGCCCGCCATGAGGCGGCGCGCCGAAGGATAACGCGTCCAGCAGGAAGCCGAACTTCACCTTCGCGGATTCGTCGTCTATATTCAGCAGGCGGAAAATCTTACTCTGCACCTCGGGGTCGTGGATACGGATCGATCCGCCTCCGAGTTCGATGCCGTTCATCACAAGGTCGTACGCGTCGGAAAGCACCTCGCCGGGGCTGGTGTCCAGCATCGGAATCTGCTCCATCTTAGGCGCGGTGAACGGGTGATGGGTTGCGTCCCAACGGTTCTCATCGGCGTTCCACGCGAACAGCGGGAAATCGACGACCCATACGAGTTCGATCTTATCCTTGCCGCGGAGGCCGAAACGTTCGCCGACCTCGAGACGGAGGTTCGCGATCGAATCGTAAACCACCTTCGAGTTGGCGTCGCCGATGAACAGCAGGGCATGTCCCTCCTTCGCGCCGGTCGCGTCGATCAGCTTCTTCTGCACATCGTCGGAGAAGTACTTCACGATATTCGACTCGAGTTTGCCGTCCTTGACCCGCATCCATGCCATCCCCTTCGAGCCGTACCGTCCGACGAACGCGATCAGTTCGTCCAAATCCTTGCGGGACAGACGGTTGCCGTCGGGCACGGGGAGACATTTGATCATGCCCTTTGCGGCGATGACGTTCTTGAATACCTGGAACTCGCAGTCCTTGACGGTTTCGGTCACATCGACGATCTCCATCCCGAACCGGAGATCCGGGCGGTCGATACCGTATTTATCGATAGCGTCCTTATATGTCATCCGGCGGATGGGAAGTTTGATATCGGTATTGTAGTTATCTTTCAGTATCTTCGCGATCATCTTACTCATAATGTCGATGATATCGTCCTGTGTCACGAACGACATCTCGATATCGATCTGGGTGAACTCGAGTTGACGGTCGGCGCGCAGGTCCTCGTCGCGGAAACATCTCGCGATCTGGTAATACCGTTCGATACCGCCGACCATGAGAATCTGCTTGAATATCTGGGGCGACTGCGGGAGAGCGTAGAACTGCCCGTGCTGCATCCGTGACGGTACCAGAAAGTCGCGCGCGCCCTCGGGGGTAGACTTGTTCAGGATCGGGGTCTCCACCTCGAGGAACCCGTTGTCGTCAAGGAAGTTACGGATAGTCCCTGTCATCTTGCTCCGCATCAGCATGTTGTTGTACATCTGCGGGCGGCGAAAGTCGAGATAACGGTATTTCAGGCGTACTTCCTCCCCGATTTCCGGCTCGTCAAGCTGGAACGGCGGGGTCTTTGACTTATTCAGCACCCATATTTTATCGATCTTGATTTCATATTTACCGGTCGCCATCCTGGGGTTGACCAGTTCGGGCTGGCGTTCGAGAACTATGCCTGTCGCGGCAACAACGTCCTCGTGACGGAGCTTTTTCGCGGCGGCATGAGCGTCGGGATTAGCCTGCGGGTCGAACACGAGCTGGACGTACCCGGAACGGTCGCGGAGGTCGACGAACGTCAGGTCGCCGTGGTCGCGGTAATTCAATACCCACCCGTTCACCGTAACACGTTTCCCGACCAGATCGGATTTCGTAAACTCGCCGCTGAAATTCGTGCGCTGCTGTTCTTTTGTTATCATGAGACTGCTCCCTCGGAATATAGATTCATTATTTTAAAGGAGAACCGGAACTTTTGCAAGCTGATGCACAGACTGCAGCGCTGACACGCGATATTGGAGCGGTGTTTTTATTAAAACCGGCTGAACATTGCCAAACAATGATGCATAGTGTGCCGGAAAATAAGTACTCTTACCCGTTCCAAATTTAAAATTCTACCCCCGGATATTTGACAATAACCCGACTCTTATATAGAATTTAAAACGTAATCGATAAATATAGTTCATTATTCAAAATACAAACTTGCTATTCCTATATGAGTAATGAGTTATAAAAATACTGCGTTTTAATAGCGGACTAATGTTTATTAATGGAGGTAGAAAAATGAAAAGGGGAATTTTAGGATTATTATCAGTCATTTTAATTACGGCCGGATGTTCGCTGGACAGTATGTTTCAGCAGCCGCAGGTGACTGTCATCGATTATGAATTGGTCGAGCTTCCCGGGGACACAACCAAACTGCTCATCGAATGCGATATTAAGAATATGGATTCCCATGACGGCGATGTGAAAAGCGTGACTTATGTGGCGGTTATCGAGGGCGTCACCTCGCTGAACATGACCTATACTACACCGTTTACTATGAAGGGCAATCAGACGCTCAGGATGAAACTCCCCCTGACGCTTCCCACCGCGGAAGCGGCACTATTATTGGATAAGCTGAATGCGGGGAAATCCCTGAATTATACGGTTACCGGCAAATTCACCGCAGACACCTTCCTCGGTACTCAGGAACTGAGCCTGAATGTCTCCGGAACTGCGGCGGTTGAAGTCGGGATAGAAGATTTCTTCATCCAGCCCTTTGTCGAGATGAACGAAACAGAGGGATTCTATGTAACCGATATCGGCAGCCCTCCTCCCCCATTCGGCAGCAACCAGCCGGTAAAAATCAATATCAAGGAAGTAATAGTTTCCAATAAGGACGCCCATAACGCTACGGTAAAGCAGATGGTCTATACCGTCAACCTTGAGGGAGTGAACTCGGAAAAAATGACATACACTCCTTCTTCACCTATTCCCATTTCCAACACTGGGACTCCCGGCGCTCAGATTGTCATGTCCAATCTGCCGATGAATTTCTCCTATGCATCGCTAATCGGTGTGCTGAATTTTGCCGCATCGGGCAGTTATTATGTGGATTATACTATAATCGGCACCGTACTGATCGAGGCCGATCTGGGCAGCGGCCCTATTGAGTTTTATCTTCCCGTAAACACATCCGGGTCGAATACACTGCTGGTATCCCCCTGATTATAAATGAACTTGTAATACAAAGCCCTTCTCGATGAGAGAGGGGCTTTCATTATTGGATATGAATCTGTGAGAACTAGGGGTAGAATAGGAATCGTCTCTATACACCATCCTCCCTTCGACGTTGCTCAGGGTGACGTCGAAGGTTGATGTAGAAATATTGCGTGATGGGATTAGCCCTCACGCAGAGGGCGCAGCAGCCTTAACGTGGGGAGTAGCCACACCCTTTTGTCGCAGGCTGACAAATACTATTATTACTGTTCTCGCGTAATGGGATTAGCCCTCACACAGTGGGCGCAGCACCTAATGGCAGCCGTGATGCTCTCCGCATGCGTCGTTGTCGGATATTTCACGAAGCTTGGAATTTTTCCAAAGCGCGACAATATCGTCCACAGAGCCCGGGGCGTCCGCCAGATAAACCTTGATCCCCAGCCCGCGAAGGTTATTGATCGCGCGGAAACCCATTCCGCCGCAGACGACCGCGCCTACATTTTTCTCGGAAAGTTCCGCCGCCGGGGTACATTGCCCGTGCGCGTGCTCTTTCTTAGTGTTGTCGATAATTTCCAGCGCCCCGTCGTCGGTGTTATAGAGAGTATAGAACGGCGCGCTTCCGAAATGCCCGTAAACCGCCGAGTTCAATCCGTCGGCATTCATTGTCGGTACCGCGATAATCATATTATTCCTCCGTCTTTTTATAATTCCGTTTTTTACAGCAGGAACCGTGCTCCGCTTCATGCCCGCACTTGGGGCATTTCGAGGAACCGTCATGCCACTCATTCCCGCAGAAATGGCATCGAAGCCCCAAGTCCGCAACCTGTACGTTACCGCCCTCGATCTTGAGCGCCTTCCCGTTAATCACACAGTCCGCGATCTTCCGGCGCGCGGCCTCGATAATATTCCCGAACGTCTGCCGGGATACGTTCATCCGGCGCGCGGCCTCTTCCTGGTATATCCCTTCAAAGTCGCCGAGGCGGATCGCCTCGGTCTCGTCCAATGTCAGTGCGATTATTTCCAGATTATGAACCGGTACGCCTGCGGGCTTAAAGAACGTAATCCCCGGCGTGAACCCGATTCTCCTGCATTTTAACGGTCTCGGCATATACCCTTCCTATATTTCAATTTCCGTTCCGGTAGAGTTATAGAAAACACTTTCACCGAAAACATTTTTCATCATCGCGTATCCGTCGATCCCCGTGCAATGCCCCACCCCGATCCGCCGCGGCCCGAACTCTTTCATCCGTTCTATCGCCGCGCTCACCGCATATTCGTCCTGCCCCATCATATGGAACCCGCCCAAAACCGTGCCGATAGGGAGGGACGATTCCCGGACGGCAGTACTTAATATATTCAGGATACCCCGGTGCGAACATCCGGTAATGATATGCTGATACCCGTCTTTCTCGATCATCAGGAACAATTCGTCGGAAAAAAGATCGTCGCTGACCACCCCGCCGCGTTCGGTCGTGAATCCCCTGAAATGGATATCGTCGGGATATATAATCGGAATATCGGATATGATGGAAACATTCTCGGCGATAGCAGTCCGCATATTGACTGTGACCGGATTAGTGATTCGCAATGGATCGAACGGTATTCCGATGGATTCGCCGTTGTTTTTATACTTCTTCAGTAACGCATCCTTTTGAAAGTACACCTTCGCGCCGGGATTGATCTCAAGGACTTTCATCAGTCCGCCGGTATGATCGTAATGCCCGTGGCTCAGGACAACCGAATCAATCTTACTTAAGTCGACACCAAGCCGTACAGCGTTGGATATAAGTGCCTCGCTTTGGCCGGTATCGAATAAAATCCCTTCATTTTCCGTCTCAATATAGATCGAAAGCCCGTGCTCGGCGGTCAACCCTTTTTTCCGGGTGTAGTTGTCGATTAAGCTGACGAATTTCATAACGCCCCCATTATTGGCATATACCAATAATAGCATACACTTCAGTTATTGTCAAATGCCAGTAATTATAGAAAGGGGTTAATATAGGAAAGGTGATGAAATGTGTTACTTAACAGGCGTCACTAAAAACTCGGCGAACGATTTCCAATCGGAGGTGCCGGTCGCGCAGTACTTGACCTTCAGATAATACCCGAACACGTTGGTGACCGAGCCGTAGACAGCGTCCCATTTTACAGTTTTTCCGTCCTTTTTGACCGTAACCGCGACATGAGTCTGTTCCGAGAAACCAATATCGGACTGTAAAAACACATCGGCAATCCGTTCGATTTTAATGACCATCCCGGCATAATTCATACTGTTTCCTTCCTCTATCCGCAGCGGCTTTTCCCCGGCGGGATGGGATTCGCTTTTTCCCGCATTTTCGGGCATATTGGAGGTTGACGAAGACTGGCATGACATCAGGAATCCTGCTAACAATACAAGAACGGGTTGAATGATACGCATATGATGCTCCTCGAATTATTGTATTACTTGGGAATAAAAAAGACAAGAATTATCGAAACGAATGACAAACCCATTGACTTTTTGCCGTTTTAACATTATCCTATATTCATAGAAAGAAAGTAAGAGAGGGTTGGATGACCTTTCCTTATCTGCTATTTATCATCGTGTTTGTGGGCGTACTCACCGCATTCGCGTACCTTGATACACGCAGGGGGGTGCGCGGGGATTTTCCGCTTCTACTCAGGGTAATCGTACCGATGCTGCTCGCGGGAATCATCGTAAAAATCCCGCAACTGATAGGCGTCACCCCGAAGGGCGGTGTAATATCGTATATTATCGGGGGTATTGGAGCGATCATTTTTTATATCGTCCTGATCAGCGTATTTAAAAAAGCGGAAGAAGAAAAGTATAATAAATTGGGTATCATCGACTACTTTCTCGGTTTTTTAGTCGGGATTTTACGGGGATGGCTCTATTTCGGGTTTTTTATCGTGTACCTGCATGCTATCTTCGGGCTTTCCTTCGTACAGCCCGCGCTTCTGGACGCGGTAATCCGACCGGTTGAGTGGCTGCTTTTTTTAAGTTTCATCTAAAAATAATAGGCCTGGGGTATTCGTGTAGACCGCATATTTCGGGGTCTACATATACTCTAACGGGATTCTTTACTTCCGGCGGAATTGCATCTCTCCTGCGAGGGATACACGAAGCCGGGACGCGGAAACCCACCTAAATTTTGGGCCCGGAGAAACTGGTTCTTACGGTACCCCGGGTATTATTTATAGACAAAGGAGATACTATGGATCCGTCATTTATGGCTAAAAAGTACGCCGATTCCCTGAAGAACGGCAAAATCGATTCCGATTTAATAATAAAACTCCCCAAACTCGTGACCTGCGGCGACTGGAAAAAGGTGGAAATATTACATTCGGTCGATTACGCCCACGATGTCCCTGCTGTACACTATAAGGGACTGTTAGTCAAGCATCAGGGCGGGCTTTACTATATGTCGCAGAAGGTTACCGACGAACTCGGTAAGATCGACCGCCGTTTCAGTAAATCTTATCCAGCGGTGCAGGTGATAAAAAAGTAACGAAACTCTTTCCCGTTCCCATCTATTTTGCTGAAAGGTGACTTTTTTCTATAATTCTGATATAATATGTAATTGAACCGGGTACTTATCCACTATACCCTGCGGTTCGCTGGAAATTTTATCTAAGGACTATTCCATGCCGAAACGAACCGACATCAAGAAAATTCTCATTATCGGCGCAGGCCCTATTGTCATCGGTCAGGCCTGCGAATTCGACTATTCCGGCTCCCAAGCATGCAAAGCCCTCAAAGAAGAAGGCTACGAAGTCATTCTGATTAACTCAAATCCCGCCACCATCATGACCGATCCCGAATTGGCCGACCGTACCTATATAGAACCCATTACATTGGAGTATGTCGAACAAATCCTTGCAAAAGAACGTCCCGACGCCCTTCTGCCGACCCTCGGCGGGCAGACCGCTCTCAATATGGCGGTCGAGTTGTATGAAAAGGGTATCCTGGAAAAATACAATGTCGAGATGATCGGCGCGAAGTACGATGCGATTATCAAAGGCGAAGACCGCGAGCTTTTCCGGCAATGTATGGACAAGATCGGAGTGAAGGTTCCCGAGAACGCGGTCGTGCACTCTCTCGAGGAAGCGCTTATTGCTGTCGAAAGTATCGGGTTTCCCGCGATCATCCGGCCCGGATACACCCTCGGCGGGACAGGCGGAGGTATTGCTTACAATATCGAGGAATTCGAGACGATTGTAAAACGAGGCCTCGATCTCAGTATAAAAAACGAAGTACAGATCGATAAATCTCTCATCGGGTGGAAAGAGTACGAGCTCGAAGTGATGCGCGACACAAAGGACAATGTCGTCATTATCTGTTCCATCGAGAACTTCGATCCGATGGGCGTACACACGGGCGATTCGATTACAGTCGCTCCGGCGCAGACATTGACCGATAAAGAATACCAAGTCCTGCGCGACTACTCGATCGCGATTATCCGCGAGATCGGTGTCGAAACCGGCGGATCGAATATTCAATTCGCAGTAAACCCGAAAAACGGCGACGTAGTCGCTATCGAGATGAATCCCCGCGTATCAAGGAGTTCCGCGCTCGCGTCAAAAGCAACCGGTTTTCCCATAGCAAAATTCGCGGCGAAACTGTCGGTCGGGTATACCCTCGACGAGATCCCCAACGATATCACAAAAGAGACCCCAGCGTCGTTCGAACCCACGCTCGATTACGTGGTCGTAAAAATTCCGCGCTTTACGTTCGAAAAATTCAAGGAAGCCAAACCGGTGCTCGGCACCCAAATGAAGTCCGTCGGCGAAACTATGGCGATCGGCAGGACGTTCAAGGAAGCGTTCCAGAAAGGATTGCGTTCCCTTGAACGCGGGCTGACGGGTTTTGATTCTAAGATCGACTGGGCCAATCCCCCCGAAGCATCCGAACTTCGCCGGATAATCACCGAAAAGCTGACTATCCCCAACGAGTACCGGATGCTGTATGTCAAGGACGCCCTCAAAGCAGGTTTTACTGTCGGGGAAATATACGCTCTGTCCTTTATCGATCCGTGGTTTATCGAACATATCAGCGAAATCCTCACGGCCGAGAACGAAACGAGCGGGAAAAGTCTCTCATGGTTCGATAAAGATAAAATGAAAGAGATCAAACAGTTGGGGTTTTCCGACGCGCAGATCGCGAAACTTCTCGGAGGGCGCACTTCCGAACACGACGTACGTACGCACAGGAAATCGCTCGGGGTACTCCCGACCTATAAACTGGTCGACACCTGCGCCGCGGAGTTCCAGGCGAAAACACCCTACTTCTATTCGTGCTACGAGGATGAGGACGAATCGTTCCCGACAAACCGCCAGAAGGTGATGATACTCGGAAGCGGCCCGAACCGGATCGGCCAGGGTATCGAGTTCGACTATGCATGCGTGCATTGCTCGATGGCGCTCCGGGAAATGGGCTACGAAAGCATTATGGTCAACTCCAACCCGGAGACTGTTTCCACCGATTACGACATCTCCGACAAACTCTACTTCGAACCGTTGACGTTCGAGGATGTGATGAATATATACGAGACCGAGAAACCGATGGGTGTGGTGCTCCAGTTCGGGGGTCAGACCCCGCTCCGTCTCGCGCTCCAGCTTCACCGCGAGGGTGTGCCCGTGCTCGGGACATCCCCCGACGCTATCGATATCGCCGAAGACCGCGACCGTTTCCGTAAGCTGATCGAACAGCTCGGTTTCCTCCAGCCCCCGTCTGCAACCGCGACCAGTGTGGAATCGGCTATCGAGACCGCCCGCACTATCGGTTATCCGATCCTCGTCCGTCCGTCCTATGTGCTCGGCGGGCGCGCGATGATGATAGTCTATAAAGAAAGCGAACTTATTCAGTATCTCGAGACCGAGCAGGAGGCTCTGCTGCACGGCCCGATCCTGATCGACAAGTACCTTGAAAACGCCCAAGAGATCGATGTCGACGCATGCGGTGACGGCGAAACTGTCGTAGTCGCGGGTATCATGCAGCATATCGAGGAAGCGGGCATTCATTCCGGCGACAGCGCGATGATCCTTCCGCCTGTTTCGATCGACCGAAAACATATTGACACGATAATCAGTCAAACCATAGAGATGGGCAAGGCTTTAAAAGTAATCGGCCTCATGAATATCCAGTACGCGATCAAGGACGACCGGGTTTACTTTATCGAGGTCAACCCCCGCGCGTCGCGTACCGTCCCGTTTGTCAGTAAGGCCACCGGCGTCCCGTGGGCGAAGGTCGCCACCCGGACGGTGATGGGTAAAAAACTCCTTGAAATGGGGCATGACAAATATATCGAACCGAAGCATATCTCGGTCAAGGAAGTAGTCCTGCCGTTCAATAAATTTCCCGAGGTGGACGCCGTACTGAACCCCGAGATGAAATCGACGGGCGAGGTCATGGGTATCGACGACGATTTCGGGCACGCATTCCTTAAGGCGGAGATCGCGTCTGGGATGAAGCTCCCGACATCGGGAAATATCCTCATATCGCTCAACAATGCCTCGAAAGACTCGTGTCTCCCCGCTATCCGTAAACTTTCAAAAATCGGCTACAAGATTATCGCGACCGGAGGCACCGCAGAATATCTTCACGCAAACAACATCGCCTGCGACATCGTTAAGAAACTCCACGAGGGCCGTCCGAATATTATCGACGAAATAAAGAACGGGAATATTCATATGATATTCAACACTCCCGCCGGGGAGCAGGCGCATATCGACGACACTTATATCCGGAAAACGGCTATCCTCCTCCGGATCCCGCTCGTGACGACTTCTCAGGGAATCCTCGCGATGGCGGACGCGCTCGAGGCGCAGATCAATCGCGGGGCTAGTGTCAAGGCATTGCAGGATTATTTCGTGAAATGATCGGTTTGGAGACATAATGTTCAAAGAATCTACCTTATTAAAGTCAAAAGGATTAAAAAGAGTTATTATTTGGTTTCTATTTTCATTATATAGGGATAGTCATATAAATAATTCCAAAATCGATATTACCCCTGTCCATCTTGAAATCATTGAAAAAAGCCGGAAAACAAATGATAAATTTAGAAATATTTTAGTTGTTATTGGTACAATAATCACAACTTCCTTGTTTTTGCTCAGAATTGAATTCTTTGATTTGATTCAGTTACTAAAATCCATAGAAAGTATCTTTTCTTGGTTTATTCTTCCATTACTAGTAACTTTTATATATAGTTTTTTATACGATTATTATTGTCATAAGATTTGGAAAGATGCTATGCTTTCAAATGAAATTAAAGAAAATCAGTTTAATAGAATAAAAAATGGTTTAAACGTTGTCTTTTTTATTAATATTTTTGTTTTTCTATGGGTATCTTTTATTTTATATTTTATTTATATTCTTTTAACAAGCATTATTTTTTATTATTCTCAAGCAGACGATATTGGAAAACAAATTTTAAAGTCTTACTCTGATTCTCAAAAATATCCTGAAACTATAAAAAATTTAAATCTATCTAAGAATATCCTTCAAAAATATACATATATTAATAAAACCAATTACTACGAGCTAATCTTTCCAAAAGAGATGGTATTTGATCCTAATGCGTATTTTACTAATAAATACATTATACTAAGCAATGAAGTAATACTGATTCATAACCCATTATACTTATCAAATCTTTTTAAAAATTTCTAATACATCATATATCTATCGAAAAGATGGCAGGAATCCAACCGCCAGTTTTAGAAATTTGCGTTCATTCGTGTTGTATTTGTATTTCATCCGCGTCATCCGCGTGTGAAATCGGATCGGTATGTTGCATCCGGTGGCCGAGCGAAGCCGAGGCAACCTATTAACCCTTTCCAAAATATGCCGATAATTAACAAAACGCATTGTGAGGGGAATATGCGCCGTTTTTTAATCGCGGTAACATTAGCCTTATTGTCCGGCGGTCTGTACGCCCAGGCGCTCAAGACCGTCCTGTCCGAGGAAACGAAATTCAAGACTATCCTGACTAACCCGAACTTTATGTTCAACTCGCCGTTCAAGCTCGAGGACGGAATCGTTTTCACTTTTATCGGTGACGCGAAAACAGTCGTGCTCGCGGGGGATTTTAACGGTTGGAAGACGTCGTTGTTGTTCGAGAAAAAAACAAACAACATCTGGGTCTATACATGGGATAAACGGATGGATAAAGGAAAACATCTTTATAAACTGATGGTCGACGGTATCTGGATGGACGACCCGCTGAACACGAATTATATTATCGATCAGAGCGGGCAGAAAGTTTCCTGCTTCACCCTCGATAAGGATTTTATCCCATATAAAAAATATCCCCTTCTTCTCAAGGAAAACGAGTATATATTCCGTTATTATAGCGATTCCGCGCATTCGGTCATGCTGGTCGGCGACTTCAATCACTGGAATCCCTATTCCAACCCCATGAAATATGTCGGTGCGGGATGGTATGAGATTAAGATGAAGATGACCCCCGGCTATCATATCTATTGCTATGTGGTCGACGGCGAATGGATACCCGATCCCGGGAATCTGGTGCAGTACGCCGATCAGACCGGCAATATCGTCAATATCCTGAAAGTACCCGGCCCGCTCAAACCGTATTAATCGATGGCTGTTTCGTACCAGGGATATAGTTTTTCCACATATGACATCTCCCCGCAATGGGTTTACCGTCCGGGCTGAATCCGCTGTCGGTCATCCGGTTCTATCCGGACAGGTTATATCCTACTATTTTATTATGAATATCACCCGCTTCTTAATACTGCTCAATTAATTGACGATTTTTTCCCGAAGTATTATAATTAGAGTCACGAATTAAGAGCGAGGTATATATGTTTAACCGTAAATATTTATTTACATCAGAATCGGTCAGCGAAGGGCATCCGGATAAGATATGCGATCAGGTTTCGGACGGAATCCTCGATGCATGTCTCGCGCATGACCCGGACTCACGCGTCGCATGTGAAACATTCACCACCACCGGTATGGTTTTGGTCGGCGGCGAAATCACCACAAAGTCGGTCTTCGATTTCCAGGACGTCATCCGTTCGATAGTGAAGGAAATCGGATACACAAAGCCCGAGTACGGCCTAGATTGCGACTCGATGGCGGTATTGAACACTATCCACAAACAGTCTCCCGATATTTCGCAGGGCGTCACCGCTCATTCCAGTATGTTCAAGGAACAGGGCGCCGGCGATCAGGGTATGATGTTCGGTTTCGCGTGTAAGGAAACTCCCGAACTGATGCCGGCGCCGATATCGCTTGCGAACAAGCTCCTTCTCCACGCGTCCAAGCTCCGCAAGGAGGGTAAAGTCAAATGGCTTCGCCCCGACGCGAAGAGTCAGGTGACGATCCAGTACGAGGGATATACCCCGAAACGGATCGATACGGTCGTCGTCTCGCACCAGCATGACGATATTTTCACCAAACACGACGAGATGAAGAACCAGATCATTGAGCTTATCATTATGCCGGTGCTTGAATCGACCGGGTTGTTGGATAAAGAAACGAAATATTTTGTAAATCCGACCGGGCGTTTTGTGACCGGCGGCCCTCACGGCGACTCAGGCCTCACCGGACGCAAGATCATAGTCGATACCTACGGCGGCATGGGACGTCACGGCGGCGGCGCATTCAGCGGAAAAGACCCGTCGAAAGTCGACCGTTCCGCGGCTTATATGTCGCGTTATGTCGCTAAGAACGTTGTGGCGGCAGGCCTCTGCGAACGATGCGAAGTTCAGCTTGCTTACGCTATCGGTGTACCGTTCCCGGTATCCGTCATGGTGCATACGTTCGACACCGCTGCTGTCGAGGAAAGTAAGATCGAAGAAGCGGTCAAGAAAGTGTTCGACCTGACCCCCGGCGGTATCGTCAAGATGCTCGACCTGAAGAAACCGATCTACACCCGTACCGCGAGTTACGGTCATTTCGGACGGCCCGAGTTTGCATGGGAAAAGACGGATAAAGCCGACGCATTAAAGAAAGAAATCAAGTAGAATATAAGCCCCTTAATCGGGGCTTTTTTATTGTTGAGGAGGGTGATATGAAATCCACTTTTACTAAGTACCTGATCTGGGGCGGGATAATTTATACGGCAATACTCCTGCTATGGCCGGTATTTATGCTCATGAGCATCGGCGGCCCGATCGAACAGCAGCTCACATTCATCTCATTAAACCCGTCAATACATATACTCGGATTTTTCTTCGCGTTCCTGATCGCTCCCGCTTTCGGGTTTATCATGATTATGACTCTCGAAAGTATCGAGGGTAAGAATCGCGCGCTGTATAACCTGTCGCTCGTTTTCTTTGCCGTCTATGCCGTACTCGTGAGTATTTCATACTCCGCGCAGTTTGCGCTCGTACCGCGCCTGCTGAAATCCGGGTTGACCTGGATTGCAGCGCAATGGTACTTCAACTCCCCCGGTTCGATTGCCGGATTTTTCAACCAGATAGGTTATTCGATTCTGATCATTCCCATGATGCTATGGGCGTTCGAGCTTCTGAAACAGAAGGGCGTACTGAGGGCGGCGGCGGTATTTCTGATACTTTCATCCGCGCTCCAGCTCGGCGCGTTTATCGGGATGATAACCGGCATACCTGAACTGAGCTTCCTGACGCTGCCGAGCGGCATTATGGTGCTCCCGTTGGGCGTCCTGTCCGTATTGTACGGTCTGAAGCTGAATAAGATGGAGATGAAGGTTCGATGAAGCAGGAAAATAGTAAATGAACCTAAGCTATATTAATAGTTAAAGTAGATCACTTTCATCTCGCCGCCGGATTTCTCGATCCCCCACGGTTTAAGTCCTTCCGCCGACGCCTGCTCGATCCCCTGTATCACCGACGCATCGTCCGCCGGATAGGTACGCATTATAAAGCTGAACGAGGATTCGATGGGCGACTGGATTTTCAATGTGACAAGATTCCCCCCGTCAAGAAATAATCCGCTCGGAGAATAAAGGGATTTTTTATATTCGCCCTTCTGGATAACAATCGGCATCAGTTCGACTGTAATAATCGCATTATCCCATACGCGGATGACTTCCTTCGGTTTCAGGAAAAGCTGTACGGATTTGCCGGACCCTACCGTGATATCGACCGGCATCCATCCAGCCCCGATTTCCGCAATCGTATCCTGTTTGATAGCGCCTGCGGACGAAAAGCGGATCAGCCAGTCTTTATACATCTCCGTACCGTTTTTTATAAAAACCACCGTCAGTTTATCGGCTCCGTCGAACGTCACTCCGCGGGGATACCACCCGTCCTTCCACATTTTAGAAATTTCTATCTTGAGCGCTTTTTCCTCGACGGGATAACTCTTGATTGTAAATTGTTCCTTGTTCGCTGCCTGCGGGTATATGCTCCCTGCGATAAACAGGCTTGTTATAAAACACAAAAAATATTTCATTACTACCTCTCGTTCATAAGATAACACATTCTTTTCGATTTATCAAATCCTATTCTTATACCCGGATATCGCTTTTTATTCCGATAAATTCCTTTTCCTTCTCCAGTAACGGGTCGATGGTCTCGCGCAGGAAATCGCTCACCTGACCGGGGGCGCGCCCGATATACGCGCTGAGATCGCCGATCTTTTCCCATTCCGCATCCGGTATCGGGAACTTCCCGCTCGCGCGCATCTCGCCGAGCATATCGAAATCCTTCCCCGCGCGGACAGCCTCGACCTTCCGCATGGCGAATCCCCGGATAATCTCGTGGAGTTCCTGACGGTCTCCACCGTGCTGAACCGCCTCCATCAGGATATTCTCCGTCGCATAGAACGGCAGATTATCGACCATCTCGGTACGGATCACCTCCGGATAAACTTTCATTCCCTCGACCGTCTTCGTATAGACTATCAGTATCGAATCGGTGAGAAGAAACGACTCGGGTATCAGCATCCTGCGGTTCGCCGAGTCGTCCAAAGTCCGCTCAAGTATCTGGAACGCGAACGTATAGGCGGCGTTATCCAGCAGGCTGATCAGGTACCTTGCGAGCGACGACATCCGTTCCGCGAGAATAGGGTTGCGTTTATACGGCATCGCCGACGACCCCACCTGCTTCTCGGAGAACGGTTCTTCGACCTGCCAGCTGTGCTGGAGGATTCGGATATCGTTCGCCGCGCGGTGCGCCGACTGCCCGATCGACGAGAGCGCCGACAATATCTGGAAATCTACCTTACGGGTCAGGGTCTGTCCGCTCACGGGTACGCTTTCCCGGAAGCCCAGCTTCTGCGCGATACGGTTGTCAAACTCCCGCACCTTCGCTTCGTCATCCCCGAAGAGTTTCATGAAGCTGGCCTGCGTTCCGGTCGTACCCTTCGCGCCCCGCGTAATCAATCCGTCCAAACGGTATTCCAAATCCTTATAATCGAGATAAAGGTCGTAAAGCCAGAGGCTGATGCGTTTCCCGAGCGATGTGGGCTGGGCGGGCTGAAGGTGGGTGTAGCCGAGTACGGGTAAATCCTTGTACTGGTCGGCCTTGCCACGCAGTACCGCCATCAGCGAAAGGAGGCGGCGTTTGATCAGCAGAAGCGCTTCGCGCGTCATCATCATCTCCGCGTTATCGGTGACAAACGCCGAAGTTGCGCCGAGATGGATAATTCCGGCGGCACCGGGCGCGGTCTCTCCGTATGCGCGGATATGGCTCATCACGTCATGGTGGATTTCCCGTTCTATTTCCGACGCGCGCGCGAGATTCAATTCGCCGCGCTTTTTCTTCAGTTCCGCGACCTGCTCCGCTGTTACCGAAAGCCCCATCTCATGCTCTGTTTCCGCGAGCGCGATCCATACGTCCCGCCATGTCAGATAACGGTGCTCCTCGGAAAAAATATCGAGCATTTCCTTCGAGGCGTAACGGGTTTCGAGCGGGTTTTTATAGTCACTCATTCCTCAGTCTCCTTGGTTTCATATGTATTGATAAAAAACCTTCGCAGCGCTTTTTTCAATTCCGGGTCTTCTATCACCTTCAGGTTTTCGTCGATTTCATTGATTATCTCCGGCGGCGGCGCGGGTATCGCCTTCTTCCGGACAGGTTTCTGTTTCTCGGGCTTCACGACTTTCCCGTTACGAAAACGTATCTTATCGGCGTGCATTTTCAGGCTGGGAATCCGGTTGTGCAGTCCTGCGAATATTTCGCCCCGGAGCAGAGTCAGTTCGTTGATCCATATCGGGTCGTCCACATTTATCAGCAGAGTCTTGAAGTCGATATCGTCGGGATACGCATGCGCCGCGATCTGCTCCCCGGCGACAATCCCCCAGCATTCGCGGATACGATTCAGGATCTTCTGCTTCTCGGGTACAAACCCCTGCAGAAAATCGCCGATATGCCGGGATATGGGAAGCGGACTCTTATACCGCTTCCTGTATGTTTGATCATCATTTTTCATTTTCGTCTCCGAAAAATTATAAGGGAAAACCGCGTTCCTCGCAAGTACTGCGTACGGCTAATCCCGATATGAAACTGAAACCGGCAACAAAGATTCAGCCCGTGCTCACACGCAGGTGTTTTACCAGCCTTGTCGATACCGCGTACG
>JAGVBZ010000045.1 GCA_020059465.1 Brevinematales bacterium | reverse complement strand
TCTTGCGCCGAATTTTTATCTGGTTCATTTCGCTCTGGAAACGCCCTGTTTTCGACTTGCTTTAATAAATCTGTGGGTTTTTCAGGATGGACTAATTAATTATATCCGAGAGGAGAAATAATAAGATAATGCGCAATCCATATAATAAATATTATTTGACAGAGGAATATTTTGGAAAACCGTACCCTGGTCTTGTGGAATTTTTTAAAGCCTACTCTGAAAGAGGAAATGTATTAGACCTTGGATGCGGACAAGGAAGAGATGCGCTTTTTTTAGGAAGGATTGGTTATCAAGTAACCGGTATTGATATTTCTGATATAGGTATTCAGCGTTTAAATAAAACGGCTCAAATTGAAAGGCTAAAGGTTAAAGGCTTTGTCGCTGACATCTTTAAGTTTGGTATCACGGATGAATTCGATATGGTTTTGCTGGATTCAATTCTTCATTTCTATAAAAATGATTTTAAAAAGGAAAAAGATTTTTTAACCAGGGTGATAGAGGAATTGAAACCGAATGGTGTACTCTGTAATTTTATGCAAAAAGGATCGAAAAGAGAGCATGAGTTAAAAAACATTATTTTTGAAGCAGGAATAGATTTTATTGTCTTAAGTGATGGTTACACTGAATATCCTGAATATAACTCTGAAATTCATATGTATATTATAAAGAAACTGTAGAATAAAAAAGTATCAACTTATTTCTGATACAAAGCATTATCTTACCAATTCAGTTTTAGGAAAGCGAAATAAATGGATTTGAATTTTCACTTTCATTATATCATTCATGAATTAAAAATTTTTTAAATTCATCTGCAACGCCAAGACTAATCACGATCGAAAGTATTATATTCACCCAGTACACGGATGGAACGGTCGGGGTAATAGAAAAACGCAATGGGGTCGGACAGATTCGTTAAGGCGGGAATTGGGTGATTAAGGTTCGCTGGGGTGTAGATTTTAGGTTGGAGGTTTTCTTCTATCATAATGGTATCCTGTGAAGATGTTTACCCCTCCCGGACTTCCCCGCCCCATGAGAGATAACTTGTCCGGATAAAGTTCACGATCCAATCGTGCTCCTCCGCGCCGTTGCCGTGAATCTCCATCGGCGCGCCGAACTTCATATGGATGGGGGTTCCCCACTTGAACGGGCCGAAGTCGCGGATGACCTTGCCGTTCTGCCAGAAATCGGTCTTGATAGCGACAGGCAAAATTTTCGCCCCCGCGCGTTTCGCGAGCTTCACGCCCATACTGTTGAAATCCTTCGGTACAAATACCGTATGGCGCGTGCCCTCGGGGAATATGACTATCGAACGTCCCGCGTGCAGGAGTGTCTCGCCCTCGCTCATCACGCGCTGGAAATCGTCGCGGGGATTCTGCCGAGTCACGCCGATCGCGCCGATCGCCCGCATGATCTCGCCGAATCCCTTCCGTTTCAGCAGGCTCTCTTTGACAACATAGGTGATATCGTGGTAATAGTTGAACAGGCACGGGAAAACGAATGTCTCGAGGGTGCTCATGTGGTTGCTGACGACTACGAACGGGCCTTCGTTGTTGCGGATATGGTCGATACCCTCGATATGGATACGTCCGCCGCTGTGCTCGACCGCGCTCATCACCTCGTACGCGTGACGGGCGAATACGTATTTGTCGAACATCCCGCGCGCGGATAGCTTATTTCCCGTTGTGACAATACGCGGAAGATTGACCAGAAACCCGACACGCGCGCCGAACAGGATACGGTCTATGGGGTAACGGGTCGTATCCGGCGGGGTATCGTAGGTGTTGTCCGGGAACGGGTAATGGGTCAGGGGCGGCATTTTCATATATCACCCTCCAGACGCCCGATCACGAACCGCGCGATATCGTCCGCGCCGGAGACAAGTTTCAGATCGACGATATTCTGGCGGTACTTTTTCAATATATCGGTGGACATGATTTCATCCATGATCGGCCAGAACGTCCTGGCGTTCGGGGCGTACCATCCGGTGTTGTTTTCGACACAGTAGTCGATATTCGGCTTTTCCGCCTGATTCGCCCATGAGGTGAATATGATCGGGGCGTTCATGAACAGCGCCTCGAACGTGGTGGACGCGCCCGCCTTCGCGATACACAGGTCCGACGCGGCGAGGAGTTCGTTCATATTGCTTACGAAACCCAGCGGGACGAGGTTGGTATCGGATTTCTCGTCGCGCACCATCCGGTCAAGCTCGTCCTTCAGCGCGGCGTTCTTCCCGCATACGTTGAGGATATTTACCTTATAGCCCTTGCGGTACATCTCGCGGACATATCCCGCGATCATCCCGATTCCCTGCCCGCCTTCGCTCGTCAGGATAGTGATACGGGACGGGTCGAGGCCGTACTGTTTCTGGATTTCAGCGCGGTTATGCGCGAGGAGCAGGAATTTATTATTTACCGGGAACGGGAATACTTTTATACGTTCGGGCTTGATTCCGCGGCGCATGCACTTCGCTTTCGATTTTTCCGACGATACGACGATATTGTCCGCGCGTTTCTCGCACCAGAACGAGTAGGCGTCGAACGGGTCGGTGATGCATCCGATGACCTTCGCGGGGAGTTTGAGCTTATCGCGCGCCATAGCCGCGACCGTGAGCGAATAGTAATGGCATGAGAAGATCAGGTCGGGATTGTACTGGCGGACGAATTCGCGCCCCTTGCGGATAAAACTGCCGAACCCGATCGGCAGGACGATGTGTCCGACAGGGTGGGTCAGTTCCATCATCCGGTAAGTGATGCGGGCGTAGGTGTGATTCTTGAGGCACGCGTCCCAGAATCCCTTCATCCGTTTATCGGCGGCGAGCGCGCCGGACGCGACCGCGAAGTCCACGACGTCGATCTGGTACTTTCCGGGGAACAGTTCCTCGATAGAGTCCTTGACAGCGAGCGCGGGCATTTTATGTCCGGCTCCGGCCTCGAGTATCGGCATGAGTATCTTTTTCTTCGGCATTGTTATTCCTTATTTATCGATGCGTATATTTTAACGGAAAGAGGGGAGAATGACAAGCAACGGAAATTAAATTGTGATAAAATTATCGATATTCATAACTTTCCGGGACAATTTGTATTTTGCAATTAATTCGCTGACAATAAGGCTTCGTAGATCATATTGGTTTATTTCATCGAAAGTAACCCATTTCGAGCGGATAGAGTGCTCGTCCTCAACATCTTTTTCATTCATATTATGGGGGGTGCATAAAAAAACAAATCTATAGCGTCTGAAATCTATTATATCCGATTCATCGAAATAGAACAAACCTTCAAGATTGACAGTAAGATTTGCCTCTTCCTTTATTTCTCTGATCATAGCATTTTTGATATTTTCATTATCTTCAACCCTACCTCCCGGCAGAAACCATTTACCTCTGCACTCCGGCTTGGATTCCTGAATCATTAATAACTTATTATTTTTAATAATCAGAGCGATGACATAAAATCGAATATTCATTAAAGAACCCCTTTTTATCAAAAATGGAATTTCACCGGTGTATCGAAGTTACTTGGATTTTTTATTATTGTCAGTAGTATAAGAGCGGGGCGGGTAAGAAATTACAGCTCTTTGATGCGTTTTACCTGATGAATATCCTCCGGTTGTAGTTCGGGGTAAGAGGCGAGCACTTCATTTTCCGAAGAACCGTTCGCAAGCATTCTTAAAATCACACTGAGGGTAATCCGGGTCTCACGGATGGAGGGTTGACCGGAACAATATTTTGGAGAAACGGTAATTCGGTCGAACTCGTTCATTTTTTCTCCTCCTTTTCGCTAATATTAAGATATACAAACGAAATTTTATTATTCCTCATTATTTCATTTATCGATGCGTATATTTTAACGGAAAGAGGGGAGAATGACAAGCATAGAAGCGATTTTCTATCCATGTGAAAAAGATTGATATCCGAATCGGCTGAGAGTTGAGAGAGCGGCATGATGGAAATGCGCGGCTTTATTTCTCCATACCCGCCCAGAGTTTCTCAAAACGCCCGGCGGTCTGGATTTCGTGGGTGACAAATTTACCGTTATAGAAAATAGAATAGATACTCGACGCGGACGGAAAATCCTTCGCCTGAGCGAGAGTGACGATTTTTCTCCGTGTGAAACCTATACCTTTGGCATTAACTGCTTCCTCCAGTTCATCGGTGTAGTATTCGGTGAACGGACAACGGTTGGTATAATACACAGCGATGCCGTTTTTCTCGGGGCATTCGGCAAGACGGGCGTTGTCGCGGAATTTCGGAAGAGGGGCGTCCGTATTCCGGAGTACCAGAAGCTCGAAGAATGGGGGTGCGCTGTCGCAGACGGTAAAACCATGCTTCAGGAAAAATGATTTATCGGTGAAAAACGGTTTCTTTTTCGCGGTGGAAATGACGATTACGCCGTTATTGTCCTTTGAATCATGGATACATTCTTCCAGCAATGCTTTACCGTACCCCTGATCTTTGTACTGGCCGGCTACCCAAAAACAGAGTATTGCAGTATACCCCGGCGCGTCCACAGGAAGCCATGCTGTCTCGGCGGGAGAATACTCGATAAACACCTTATGCTTGACGTTAAGTTTCTTGAATATTAGTCCGTGAGGAATCCCGGATTTCAGGTATTCTTTTTTTGCGGCATACCCTTCGATTGTTTTCTTGTCCGAAAACGCACAGCAGATATGCTCCGATTCGATATTATTCTCATTCAATGCTACGATGTCCATTTTACCCTCCTGGAAATAATAAAGATTATAACCGTATTCCGGTGAAAATACTTGACCGGATTTGCGGTTTTTCCTTCAGATAACAGTATTTATATTGGCCGATTTGACAATATTTGTGATTGGTTTGGAAGTAAATTATAACCTTTTTATCAGCTTGGCCTGGTGAATATCCTCCGGCTCCAATTCCGGAAAAGCCTGAAGCACCTCTGTTTCCGTCGATCCCTTTGCAAGCAGTTTAATGATCGCCTTGACTGAAATGTGCGTCTCACGGATAGACGGCAGACCCTTGCAGAATTCCGGTGAAACCGTAATCCTATCGAGCTTTTTCATAAGTCCCCCTTTCAAAACCCCTACTTCTCTAAATTGTAATGCCTGATCTCGTCGATTTTCTTCCGGGTCTTATCCCGCTGCTTATCCTCGGGATATCCCATAGTGATGACCATGTCGATTTTTTTCCCGTCGGGTATTTTCAGCAGCTTATTGAGCGGCTTCTCGTTAAACCAGCCGAGCATACATGTCCCGAGGCCTTCCTCAGCGGCCTGCAGGCAGAAATGCTCCGCCGCGATACCTATATCGATGAGATTATACGGACGATTCTTGATTGCCCCGCCGACGCGCGCGGTCAGATTCGACGGTTCGGTGACCACTACGACCATCACCGGCGCGGTGAGTGAGAAATGATTGAAATTCAGCACCGCGCCGAACGTCTCGCGCGCGACTTTCTTCCGAAGCTCGGGGTCGTCGATCACGATGAAGTACCACGGCTGGGAATTGCATGCGGACGGCGCGATACGCGCGGCCTCGAGACAACGCTCGATCTTATCGCGTTCGACCGGCGTTTCTTTATATTTCCTGTTGCTCTGGCGGAATTTTGCCAATTCCATAAAAGTCATTGATATTCTCCATTCCGTACTTTTTTCCGTCGGGGTGATAACAACCCCTCGGACTCGCATGCTGCAGCGCAGGATGCTATACAGCCTCGCCTGTGCGCAGGGTAACTCTCGAATTTTATTATTACACAATTTCCGGAAAAAATAAAGAAATTTTACTTTTTATTCCGCGCACCCGAAAATATATTCGCGGGGAAAATATGGAAAAATGCGTCAACTGCTCCACCGAAATCGGCGGCGATCCAAGTCCGGTAAAAATCGGCGGCAAACCCTATTGCGGCGAATGCGTAAAGGTCTGCCGGAAATGCGGACGTGTCATGATATCCGGGGTGCATCAGTCCGAAAAGATGCGGAATGTCGATTACTGTCCGGAGTGCTATGCCGGGCTGCTTCGGTCGTACTGCGCGGGATGCGGAAAGTCGCTGACCGCGAAACGCACGTATACCCATCTCCGTTCGTTCTACTGCTCCGGATGCATCACCACTCCGCTCTGCCCGGTCTGCGGGAGGCCCGCCGGAAAAACCTATTCCCCGGCGGAGGGTACGGACAAACGATGTGTGAAATGCGGGCAGACCGATGGGATTACCCCGAAAAAGGCGATGGGGCTTTACGAACGGGTAGTGTCCAATATCCTTTATCATTTTAATATCCTTCTGCCGAATGACGTATCGGTGCATCTCGTCCGGTTTTCCGAGCTTCAGAATTATGCGAACGGGCTGAATCTCCGAACCGCGGGACTGTTCGTGCCGGGAAAAAATCCTCATGTCCTCGGTAATATTTATATCGTCCCGTACTACCCGGAGGAATACTTCGTGACCGTGCTTACCCACGAGCTCACGCACGCATGGCAGTACCTTCATTGGAAGCGCAGGGATTATGAAAATATCGGACTCCGGGAGGGAATGGCGCTTTATCTCGAATATGAGTACGCGAAGATTTGCCATTATTACGCGGAGGTCAGCGCGATCGAAACGATGCTCGATGTCAACCGCGAAACGCCGCATATCGCAGGATTCCGGCGGGTGCTGGATATCGCAAAGACGAAAAAGCCCGAGGGAATGCTGACGTTCTTTCAATCCATATAACAGAATTGTTTTATCTAGAAACTAGTCATGCGAATGCAATGAAGCAGTCTGTGTGGTTTATTATCAAATGAAAAAGAGACTTTTTCTACGGCGCTTTAAAAGTTTATTGCAGCGCGGCATAAGCAATCAATTTCAACAACTGATAATAAAATACAATAGACTAGACTGCCTCGTCGCTTCGCGCCTCGCAGAGACATCGTTTTTTACCTTTTAAAACAACCCCTATCGTGAAAAACATTTTTATTGCAGGTTAAGCCCCGCTTCCTATAACGATTTTTACCTTATTTTTACCATCCTTTTTAATAACCACAAACTCGATATTGACGCTGATGTTGATTGTGGTTATCTCGTTATTCTCGGTTTCAACGTTTACCGAAATATAATGCTCTGGATCGGCTGATTTACTGTAGCTTTTTGTGGGGAAAGAAATTCCTTTCAATGTGGGGATATTGAAAAGTTTGAGGAACACAAACGCTTCCTGAATAGTCATATCCGGGATAGTGACCGTCTCGTCGCCGCCTTCACTGTACTCGTATTTTTTGATGATAATACCCATGTCGTAGAAAAAATCAACATCGAGCGTATAAAAAACTTCGTCGCCGTTATCTTCGTTTCGGTATTCATTGGTGACAATTTTCTTCAGAGGCGCGAAGTTTTTCCTGAAATAATCGAAGAATGTGACCCCGGGCTGCGGAACGGGGAGACGTCCCATAAAACCCTCGAAAACATATCCTTTATCCGCGCCGAATTTCACATATATCCACTTTCCTTTCAGGCCCTCGTAGGTCATTGTTACCGGTGGATTACTGTCCTCAAGTACCTCTACTGCCGCGCCGTAGGGAACCTTGGTAAGCTTCTCACCCTCGAGGCTGGGAGTTTTCCGCATATTCAGGCCGGATGACGCATAGATAAACACCATCTTACCGGTAGGCTGCGCTGCGGCATTTTGATCGGCCGATACAGTATTCGTTCCCGTATCCGCGGTGTTATTATTGCCGCATCCGAAAAACAACAACGAAAGAAACAATAAAGGGAACACCGAAAATCTTTTCATTGAGACCTCCTCTTTTCATGGGAAGGCTTATTTTACCTTACATGTTTTTTTTAGTAAACAAATGAGCGGAATTATATCAGAGTATGATAAAACATGGGAATCGATAGGGCTATTCTCCCGGAAACAGATCCCCCGCCTGCGCGAACAAGCCGAACATTCCCCCGGTATGCAGAAAAAGGATATTCGATCGTTGAGTGAATCTCCCGTCTTCAATCATTTTCATCATTCCCTGGAAAGCTTTCCCGGTGTAGACCGGATCGAGGAATATTCCCTCAAGCCGCGCGATCCGTTTGATCAGACCGACTCCCTCCGGGGTGGTCTTTGCGTACCCCGGCCCGACAAACCCGTCTACCATTTGAATCATGTCGCGGTGATGAGGGAGCGAAAGTTTGTGTCCGTCGATAAATTCCCGTACCAGGACATCGATACGCTCGCGAAAATACTCCGCATTAAGCATAACATTTACGCCGTATAGCCTGACTTTCCAGTCAATCAGTTCTTTGAAGATGATCAGCCCGCCGAGAGTTCCGCCTGTTCCGACCGCGCAGAATATTGCGTCGAACGCGGTATGCATCTGTTTCTCCTGCTCGCGGATTTCAAGGCCTGCCGCGATATACCCGTTCAGTCCGACCGAGTCCGTACCTCCCATCGGCATAACGTACGGTTGATAACCATTCTTGTGTAATTCCGCCGCGGTTTCAGCGATCATTTTATCGCTGTTATGAAACAGGTCGTGCTCGTCTACCCAATGGATTTCGGCGTCGAGCAGTTTATCGAGTAAAAGGTTTCCCTGATAATCGGGGCCGGGATCGGTGCCGCCGAGAATGAGCACCGGATGCAGCCCGAAACGGCGGCAGAGCACTGCGGTTACGCGCGCGTGATTGGATTGGATACCTCCGCATGTAATCATGCAGTTAGCGCCCTCCGCGCGGGCTTTGAAAAGGTGGTACTCGAGTTTACGTATTTTATTCCCTGAAAGACCCATCCCTGTCAGATCGTCCCGCTTCATATAGATATTGCATCCGATTTCCTGACTGAACCGTTCGAGACGATGGATCGGGGTCGCAGCATGCAGAATCGCTTCTCTCTTTTTTAAAAAATCAAACATAGGCACCCCCATTTGGTCATTTAACCGGGGCGATCATACCCGTAAACGGGTATGCGTCCTGAAAGGCCGGCGGAATGATATAAATTCCGTTGGTGTCGATATATCCCCACTTCCCTTCCGATTTTACAGGCGCAAGGCCTTCCTTAAAAGGATAGGCTTCTTCATAAATAAACGGTATCTTTAATTGACCCTTTTTATCCATATATCCGTACTTTCCCTTTCCTTTTACAGGCGCAAGCCCGCCGGAAAAAGTGCCCGCGTTTTCCATAATCGGTTTCATCACTATTCCGCCGGTACTATCGATATATCCGAAACGGTTGGATACGGCGAAGACGGATAAACCCTCCGACTGCGAGAAAAGCGCGTCAAACACGGGTTTTGCCACTAGGATGCCGTTCGTGTCAATCAATCCGAATAACTCGTTGCTTTGGACGACAGCGACGCCCCCGGAAAAGGGCAGGGCTTTATCGAAATAAAATCCCCCCACTTGTACGCCCGATGCGGAAATGAACCCGTATTTTCCGCCCTTTTTGACGACGGCGTGCTGATTGAGGTAAGGATAAGCCTCGGAATACTTGGGCGGGATCGTAATGTTTCCGTTGCGGTCGATATAACCGAACAGATCGCCGATCTGGATTACAGCCTTTCCCTCGGCGAAAATCCCTCCTTTGATGACCGTCAGTTGCTGGAGCGCCCATAGCGCTGTCTGAACGATATCCCGGTCCGCGTCCTGGAGAAGCGCGGTTAATGGGACAAGCGACATCTCGCCGTCGATCAGGCTGAGCGAATGAATTGCCATCAGTTTGAGCTGTTTATCGGCGTTCTTGAATAACGCGCAGAGAGCGGGGACGGAATCGTAGGCACGGATCTCACCCAGCGCCCATGCCGAGAGAAGACGCACCGACGGATCGGTATCGGATAAGGCTGCACGCAGAACTTTCTCGCCGTCCACAATTTTATTTTCTCCGAGCGCCCATGCCCCAAGCTGACGTTCGAAAATATCCTCCGATTTCATCAGCGCAATCATATTTTTCGCATTCTTGCCGTTTCCGGCTGCAGGATTCCCCTGAAAGGATATGCGGAATTTCTCTACCGAATTTAGAAGTGAGGCGAATATTTCTTTCGGTTCCTTTGCGAGATGATTGAGGCTGATTACAATTTTCCCGCTTTTATCGATATACCCGAAGATCATTTTCCCGCCGATACTGCCGTGTGTTTTCTCGGCGCGAAACCCTACCAGCGCTAATCCACCGGAAAACCCGTTGGCGAACAGAAAAAACGGTTTGACTAAATAATTCCCTTTTTTGTCGATATATCCGAATTTGTTTCCCTCTTTGATTACCGCAAATCCCTCAAGGAAGCCGTAAGCCTCCATAAAAAGTCCCGAAATGACTGTTTTCCCTGTTTTATCGATATACAGTACGCGGTTGGATAATTCCACCGGCGCGAGACCGTCGGAAAAAGAGGCCGCCATCGTATATGCGGGGGGAATAGCCAGAACTCCATGCGAATCGATATAACCGAACTTATTGCCGGCTTGAACGACCGCCATGTTGTCGCTGAACGCCCATATCTCATCGAAACGCGGGGGTATTAGAAAATCCCCCGACTGACTGATAATCCCGTACTTCGCGCCGCCGCAGGACGATAAAAGGAGCGAAAGCAGACATAGAGCTAAAAATTTTTTCATGAGAATCCCCGGAATTTATATTACAATTATAACAGTTATAGTGAAAAATGCATAAAAAATAAGCGGAATATGTGCAGATTCAATACTCTCTTTTATCTTCCGGGCGGGAAAAATGAATTTTTGGGAACAGAATTCCGGTGCGTAAGAGGTAATGTTTGTATATCCCGCCGAATCTTTCAAGCAGCATAGTCTCTTCGCGGGGAATACGTTCGATCAGAATTAAAATGAGGCCGAGATTCCAGGAAAGACCGATAAACCAGTTAGCGCTTAGTAAAAACACTCCGATATGCAGGACGATGAACGCTGTATACATCGGATGGCGGACATAACGGTACGGGCCGTCCACAACGATAGACTGATTGTTCCGAATACGCAGCAGTTCGGAAAAATTATTGCCAAGCGTAAGATGAACCCATAGAAAAAGCACGAGTGAAAGAAAGCCGATACCCAAGCCTGTCCAGCGCACCCATGGGATAAAGGCTAAATTTCCCCAATCGATCCATTCGGGAAAAAAGATGTAAATAAAAAAAGTTAACACTTCGAATACGATAAGGATTTTTAGAAGATTGAATTCATTTCGGTCAGAATATATTGTTTTGGTATTCTTCCGCGCCAGCCGTGAAAAATTCAGCCGCATAATGGAAAAAAGCGAGTATAAAATGATAAGTGAAACCCGGAACTGCGGATCGGTCATTATTTACCTGCTGGATGGACGTTATGTAAGTTAATAATCTAAAAATGAAAAAAAGTTTAGGATATAAAATTTTTTCAGCGATGGATCGTATCGGAGATGAATTGAAAGTATATCGCGGTCTTTACTTTTCAGAAGAATTGTATGTGAGGGCGCGCTGTTGCTCGGCCGGCTTTCCTCTTCGTAAGCCACTACAGCATAATCTTGCCAGAATTCTTCGCTATATTTATAAAGTTCTGATATAATATTTGTATCTATTTCAACGAGAAGCGGGATGTTCTGGTTCGAGACCAGTTCGGAAAGTGTGTTGGTGAACGAGCTTTCACAAAGGAAGATGCCTAAATCCCTTGCTTTCCCGGTGATATCTTCCGGTGCGGAACAGCCCATAGCAAGAAATAGCAGCGGAATGAAAAGTATTCGCATTGTTTCTCTCCCAGATAATAATCATTTTATAATAGATTACGTTTTTTTTCAATCAGAAGCATTGGAAAATTAATAATTTTTAGAAAATATATTATATAATATTATATAAATATTATGTGATATACAACTCGTAATTAACCTGAAAAATATTTCATATTAATTAAAACTTAACCTGATTCCGGTAAGATTCTGTGTTATAATATTTTACGGGGAGTAGAGGGTTGAAATACCGGTTTTTTTGTATTATCGTATTTTCCGTGTTTCTAAGCGGATGTCAAACGGAACTAAGCGGTTTCGTGCCCGGAACGGGCGATTTTACAGCTATAGCCTCGATGCCCGCCGGAAGTACTAATCATAACCCCGCGTTCAAAAGCTCCTTTACGAATATTACGAATATCAATTATCCCGACACCTTCCACGGCACTACCACAATTGCCGAACTTCGCTCTATTATGGAATCGCAGGGCGATTTTACAGGCAAGTCCTACCAGATCACAGGCGTAATAACAGGTTTATGCTATTCCATGTATTTTTCCGCTTTTACTTCCCGACAGTTTTATGTCCAGGACTCGACGGGCGGTATTTATTTCTGGCTGAGCGTAAACCAGCCCCTGATTACAACTCTAAGTCTCGGCAGGGTGTTTTCCTGCACTGTGACCGCCGCCAAATCGTTCAAAGGACTGAAGGAAGTGGCCGCCGTTTCAGGGGTTTCCGTCACCACTGCCGGCGCTCCGTCCGCGATCTATGTCAAGGATATCAAAAATATGGCCGGTATCGATGACGGGATTGTCATCCGTGCGACTGGAACGGTGAAAGAGGTAAAGAAGAACGCGGCAGGGGTCTCCGTTGTTTATTTTAACGAAAGCATACCGCCGTATTACTCGGTGAGCGGAGTTTTTACCCCTGGGGAACGGGTGGCGATGATCGGAGCGCTCTGTCTCGATAACGGGGTTCCGATGATAAACGGTTATGAAGTGTATCCGCATGTCGATACGACCTATACATCGAAATGGTAATTTAATTCAGGAGGAATACAATGAGTAAAAAGACGGTTTATGGTGCGTCTTTATTCTTGCTGCTCGGTTTGTTAACAGCCGGGTGTACGACCGAACCGGTTCCCGGAGGCTCCGCTCCCGGACAATCCGGCCCTACGATTACGATAACCAGTCCCGTTGAGGGATATACCAGTTCCGACGGAAGCGTGACTGTTTCCGGTACCGCCTCCGATCCGGACGGTGTAATCGGTACATACCTGATAGTGGATACCGGAGCGGCCAAGAAAATCGGGACGACTTCGTTTAGCACCAATATTTCCCTTTCTTCAGGCGCCCATGTCCTGAAGATTTATGCATTCGACGGGCAGGCCAATTCTTCGGCGACAAATATCCGAAACGTATCGGTTGCGCTCAGCGGACCCGATAGTACGCCGCCCGTACTGACGGTTACCAAACCGTCGCAGGCAACTACTATTTACTCCTCGATGATCGTGCAGGTTTCGGGTACCGCGTCCGACGATAAAAGCGGCGTCGAGGGCGTCTATCTGAGCGTTAATCTTGGCGCATATCAGAAGATCGGGACATCGTCGTTCAATACGAATTTGAGCTTTACGGACGGTTCTACCAATATGCTGAAAATTTTCGCTAAGGACATATCGAATAACTCGACACTGACAAACAGCTATACGGCTATTATCGACTTCAGTTATATTTCGCCGAACTGGGACTTTGAGACATGGCCCGAACCGTACTTCCCGGGAAAATACCCGTCAAACTGGACAAACGGTATCATGACAAACGGCGGATGGTATGCCGTTCCGTTTACATCGATAGATAGAAGTACTCTCGATAGTGGTTACGGCGGTGTAGGCTATGCAGTGAAACTGGAACAGAGTTCCGGTACGCCGGTGATGTGGAATAAGTATGAACTGGCGGTTTCTCCCGGTGATTATATTGTGCTCAGGTATTACGCGAAAATGTTCAGCGGGGCGCCTAAAGTGACAACATACGCGGCATTTTACTCCGGCGCGAATCAGACCGGCTATATCGGAAGAATGTGGGGAGCAACAATTACGTTAGATAGTTCATGGAAAGAGGTACAAACGGTTCATCTGATAGGGGGCGGTACCAATTATGCCTTCCTGGGTATTGAGGGAGTATTCGCGACAGGGGTGTTCCTCGCGGATAACGTCACTTTCGGAGTGATCTCCGATCTGGATGTCAGTATTCCGAATGCCGCCATCACTTCGCCGGTAAATAACTACACGGCAGGGGTCGGCACGCTCAATGTAGCTGGGACTTCGTCGGACGACATCGCGGTAAAGACCGTATATGCCGCGATAGGGTCGGTGACCAATTCCACGACAGTAAGCGTAAACAACTGGGCTATCGCTTTGGATACTTCTTCCCTCGCATCGACCAACTATCAATTGCTCGCTTGGTCGGAAGACTATACCGGGAAGAAAAGTTCGGTTGCATCACAGAATATTACTCTTACAAATATTCCTTTCCCTGTAGTTAATTTGGTAAAATATGATTTCGAAGGTGAAATTAATCGGGCGGTGTACACCAATTCCGGCACATCAAATTCTATCGTAAACAGTGCCGACGGATCCGTCTCATATCCTGCAGGTATTTCTCCTACTACTCTGGATGCCATCTCCGATAGCGGATGGCCAACCGATAGTACATGGGGAAATTATTTCATATTCTATATATATCCGAAAACACAAACTATCAGCCTGAAAAAATTGATCTTTAACGGATTTCGTTCCGCAACAGGTCCTGCAACCTACAAGATTCAGGTGAACGGGTCAGATGTTCCGGGAGCCACCGGTTCTATTCCTCTCACAGCCGGGTGGTTTACCAACGATTTAAGCGCGTTCAGCAATATGAGTTTTATCCAGATAAAAATCTTAGCGAACGCTGCTTCCTCCGGAAGCGGAACGCTGCGCATAGACAATATCACAGTGAGCGGATCGTTTAATTCCAACAATGTTCTCCCGGATTCGGCTAATCCGAATGTCGCTATCACTGCCCCGGTGAATTATTATACAAACCTTGCGGGAACCATCATTAATGTTACCGGAACATCATCGGATGACTACGGAGTGGAGACGGTATATGCCGCGATCGGTTCAGTAACTAATTATACCTCCGTAAATTTAAACAACTGGGCGATACCGATTAATACCGAGGTACTGACGGGCGGTGTCTACAATCTGAGCGCTTGGTCTTTTGATTACTTCGGTAAAAAAAGTTCTGTCGCTTCACGATTTGTAGTTCTGACCAATCCTCCCGGAATTCCGGAGGTGACGTTGGTAACCTATGATTTCACCGGGTCGGTGAAGTATGCGACAATTACAAACAGCGGGGTAAGTGTTTCAATCTGCGATACTGTGGACGGCACAGTGACATGGCCCGCCGGTTATTCTCCGAGCGGAACGCCTGCGATGAGCGATAACGGGTGGCCGTTAGGAACCGGTTGGACGAACTGTTTCTCTTTTACAGTAATCGCGAATTCCGGAAAAATCAATCTGACTACGTTAGAGTTTGATGCGGTTCGCTCAGCAACCGGGCCGAAAAAACAGAAGGTACAAGTGAACGGAATTGATTTCAATACCGGGATTACAAATCTTCCTGCATTTACGTCTAACCCGATGTTTGTTTACACTCTTTCTTCAATGACAAATGTGACTAATGTTATAAAAATATTTGCAAACGAAGCGTCGGGTACAACCGGAACCTTAAGAATTGACAATGTAAAGCTGAAAGGGAAACTGCTTCCATAACATTTAGACATTCACCCGTCCCGCGTTAAGCGGGACGGGGTTGTATTTATTAATTTATTATTACCGGAGTGCGTTATGTTCAAGCGCCTTCTTTTTTTTATTTCTCTATCTTTCGTGTTCCTTATTCCCGGGTGTATCGGCGAGCCGGACGGCAAGCCGTATTCAGGGCTGACCGGTTTATTGGAAACACGCTCGTCCCTCTACGTGGAAGAGGTTCATTGGGCGGGAAGTGTCGACAATAACGGGGCGAACTCCAATCCCGACGACGATTTTATCGAGATATGCAACGCTTATTACGGTCTTCTGGATTTCTCAGGGTGGATTATCATTGTCGAGGGGCAGAGCTATCTGCGGATAGTCCTGCCGGCGGGGACAGTACTCGATAAGGGTCAAACGTTTACGATAGGCAACAACACCAACAGCGCATTCACCCGTTTTAATATGATAGTCCCCGGCTTGAAACTGCCGGCAACGGGATTTGTGATCAATATTTACGACGGCGGCGGAAAAAAATACGCCGATACCGCCGATTTCGGCGTCAACGAACCGATGCCTGTGCTTGATCCGCTCGCAGTCGGAACTTACCTGCCCGCGGGGGTCAACCTTTCGAAGATCAGGAAATCAGCGGTACGTCTGAAAGATTCATACGGCGGGGCGATGGCAAGCTATTACACTATCGAGAATTGGACGACATATACGCTCTCCGCGCCGAATTCGATAGTCAGGCCGTCGTATAATAAATCGGTGTTCTGCTCGCCCGGACAAGTGACCGGCGGCGAGGGCCAGAGCGGCGGCGGAGAGGAGTAATGAAAAATATGCGGAATATGCTTGTTTTATCGATCCTTTCTTTCACCGTAATATCCTGCAGCATCGGGGAACCGCCTGCCGGGAATTTCTGGAACGGCCGTAAAATTCAGGTGTATTTTACCACACCGGGATATAACGCCGAATCCGCGGTGGACGCAAAGATACAGGAAAAAATAAAAATGCTGGTCGACTCCGCTAAGGATTCAGTCGATCTATGCATCATGGGACTAACCGAGCCGACAATATTCAATGCGGTATACGGCGCATGGAAACGCGGGGTGACCGTCCGTTTTGTCGGAGATTTCGGATATCTGGATTCCGCGGAATACCAGACCCTCGTCGCCCTCGGTATTCAATTCCGGATCGGCAATAAAGATAAAATTATGCACAACAAATATGTCATAGTGGATAAGCGATATGTGGTCTGCGGATCGGCGAATTTTACCGGGACGGATATTTTCCGGAGCTATAATAACGTTCTCTTTATCGATTCTCCCCAGATTGCGGCGTATTATCGGAGCGATTTCGAGACTATGCTGATTAAGGGGCTTTTTGGCACCGATAAGACCGATCATTTTTTCAGCGGGTTTACTAATAACGTATTTTCACTCACCAATTCCGATAATACTTTTACCTATATTTCCGTACATTTTGCGCCTTATTACGGCGTCAATGCCACGGAAACGACCCGTATGGATAAAGTGTTTTTAAACCTCATAGACACCGCACGGGAAAAAATATTTTTTGCGATCTATGCGTTTACCCATGCCGATATCGCGAATCGGATGATATCCGCCGCGAAGCTGAATAATGTGCTGGTGTACGGTGTTTTCGATAAAAGCTGGCATACCGGGAATAACGCTTCCACGCATCAGCTGTTTATCGACGAGATCGGGAACACGCCGAATATCTTCGTGAAGTACGACGGCAATAACAACCATGTGATCGGGAATACGCTGAGCGGTGAAAAATGCCACAATAAATTTATGGTTATCGATCCGGGCACCACCAACGCCGCAGTTCTGACGGGTTCGATGAATTTTTCCAAGGCCGCATCATATAACGGCAACGATGAGAATTTTCTGATTATCCGCGATCCCTTTATAGTGGATCTGTACGTGAAATACTTCATGCAGATGTACGCAGTAGGTTCCCATCCCACTAAAGACCTCGGCGGCGATGCGATGCAGAATATGCGCGAAGTAACTATCAGCGAGATCAACTGGGGCGGAAGCATGGATTTCGACGGGAAATATGTCGCCGGGGATAGGTTTATCGAACTGAAGAACAATACGCAGCATTCTATCAACATATCGGGATGGTTTATCTCCGGAATTACGCTAATCCAGAAGGGGCGTTATTATGTCATGTACATTTTTCCCGAAGGTACGGTTCTACCGCCGGGGGGATTCCATGTACTGACCTACTCGACCAATTATGCCTATACTTCGCTGAAAAAAGCGAATACGTTCGAGCACCTGTTTTTTTATCACCCGCTCGATCATGCATATATCGAAATGTGGCTGAAGGATAAGAACGGAGCGGTTGTAGATAAGGCCGGATATTTTTCCGGGGGATCGCTCGCGCCTCTGCACGGGGATATTCTTGCCAACGGCACCCCGTCGGCATACGTCAAATCGATGGTGAGAATCGGGACGAACGACGGGACTTTGATCGGCAGCTGGACGACATGCGGGGTGAATTTTGCGTCGACGATTAATCCGTTTTATAGAATAAACACATATGCCACTCCGGGTATGGAATGAGGTCGGGGATGAAAGTTAAGATTGGGGTAACATTTTTTATTGCAGTAGCGCTATGGACAGGCTGTGCGCCAAAAGAACATCTGGTAATCCTGCATACGGCGGATACGCTGTCGCAGTTTTTCATACATGACGCGGACGGGCTTGGCGGCGCGGCCCGTCTGAAAACTTATATCGAGAGTATCCGCGGGAAGAATCAGAATGTTCTTATTTTCGATTCCGGCGGAATTCTCCCCGGATCGGTATATGCGTCTATTTTTAAGGGAAAGGTGAATATCGAACTCATGAACGCGATGGGGTATACCGCGCTCGGACTCGGGCATCATGAATTCGATTACGGATTGGATAACTTGTTCATGCTCGAAGATATCGCGAATTTCCCGTTCCTTTCGGTGAATGTTGTGGAAAAGAATAAAACCCGCACCGAGTTCAAACCCTACGCGATTACAAACATCGCCGGCGCGAAGATCGTAATAATCGGGATGACATCCCCCGACCAGAACCTTTTCAACCGGACAGTGGCTGAGCAGGTCGATCTTATTCCTCCCGAACAGGTTCTGAGCGAAATCCTGCGCGATAAAAAACTTGCCGCCACAAACGATATTATCATCCTGCTCAGTTACCTCGGCTTCGAGCGGAATGTAGTACTCGCACAGGCGTTCCCCGAGATTAGTATCATACTTTCCGGTTACGGAGATACGACGACGGTTATGCCGTATGTCACCCCAACCACTTATATCGTACAGCCGGGCAAGAACGGGAGCTATGTCGGGAAGATCGATCTGACTATCTCGGAAGGGAAAATCAATTCGTTTAAATATAATTTGGTCGCGATGGATAAGAATATCCCCGATTCGAAATGGGTGCTGACTTATCTGAACGACAAGACGGAGATTGTCGATCTGAAGATGATGGAAAAGATATGCGATTCGATGATGACTCTCGATGCGACTGCGATTCGTTCGTTTCCGGGGACTATTGGAAACCTGGTAGCGGATATTCTCGCCTACGCATCACAGGCAGATATTGCAGTGATTAACTCCGGGTCTATCCGGTCGTCTATTCCTATGGGAACAGTGCATATCGGAGATATTTATCAATTATTCCCTTATGAGAACTGTCTGGTCAAGGGTAAGATTTCCGGCTCGGTTCTCAAGCAGATCATCAAAAAAGGTATCGATAAGCGGGGAAGCGGGGGTTTTTTATATTACTCTAAAGGACTGAAGGTGACGGTCGGGACGAATAAGGAAATCGGTATCCTTTGGAACGGAGCGCCGATTCAGGACGGAAAGGATTATACGGTTGCGACAGCGGACTTTCTTTGGATGGGCGGGGACGGATATATCGAGTTCCTCAAGTCCGAGCAGGTCACCAACTCGGGGATGTTAATCCGGGATATCATTTTAAGTTACTTACAGAACGTAAAGATTATCACCGAGCAGATAGCGGACCCGGTTCCCAGAATTTTATTTTTATCGGGAAAGACTATTATCAATAAATAGCTGAATTTACGGAGGAAGTATGAAACCCGTTTATGCGCTCAGGCTCTTTATAATTGCGGTAATACTTTTAGCGTCGTCATGCGCGAAGAATGATAAAATTGTGATCGTGCATTTTAACGACACCCATTCCTATATGCTTCCTTATATCAATGCCGCTAAAGAATCGCTCGGCGGGGCGGCGCGCGGGGTGACTGTGGTGAACACAATCCGTGCACAGTACCCCGATATGATGCTTGTTCTCGCGGGGGACACCCTTTCCGGCACGCTTTTCAGTTCGGTATACAAAGGCACGATGAATATAGAGCTGATGAATCGGATGAAATTCGATATGATGACAGTTGGAAACCATGAATTCGATTACGGCCTGAGCAACCTGTTAGCGCTCAGGATGATGGCGCAGTTCCCGATGATGTCCGCCAATATTTTCGATAAACAGAGCGGCGATCGGATATTTATTCCCTATATCATCAAACAAATCCACGGTATCAAGATCGTATTCGTGGGGATGACCACGTCGAATATCGGTACGATTAACCAGGATGCGATTAAACTGGTCACGATCGAGCCTGAGATCGAGACGTTAAAAAGCCTCCTCCGCACCACGGAACTCATGAAAACTAACGATTTCCTGATCTGCGTCACTCATAGCGGATTCACACAGGATATGCAGCTTGCGGCCGCCGTACCGGAAATTGACGTGATTATCGGCGGGCATACCCATACTCCTATATTCACGCCTGTCTATATCAGCAATACAATGATCGTACAGGCTGGGAATTACGGTCTCTATGCGGGGATATTGAAATTGGAAGTCGCCGGCGGTAAAATAATCGCTCGGGAGTACGAATTATTAACCATTAACAGCAATATCGCTGAAGATATAGAAACGGTAAAATTTATTTCCAATAAGAACGCGGCATTTAAGGATATGATGGCGGAAAAGATATGCGATTCCGAGGTATATTTCGAACAGCAGGGTATTCGTGAGAATCAGCTTCCGCTGGGGAACTTTATCGCGGATATTATCCTGCAGGCGGCGCCGGGCGCTGATATGTCGATTATTAACGCCGGGTCTATCCGTTACTATCTCCCCGACGGTGTTGTTACTTTAGGCGATATTACCGCAGTCTCGCCCTTCGATAACGAGCTGTGTATCGTGAAGCTGCAGGGCAAGTATATCAAGGAGATCATGAAGGCGGGTGTGGCGAATCGCGGACAAGGCGCGTTTCTGTACTATTCCAAGGGAGTGAAGATTTCGGCCGATAAATCGAAAACGCCGGTCATCATGTTCAAAGGGAAACCGATCGACGACAATAAAATATATAAAATCGCGGTCAGCGATTTCATGTCGAAGGGCGGGGATAATTATATACAGTTCACCCAGGGTACGGCAATTATTCATACCGGTCTGAATTTCCGCGACCTGATCGTATCGTACCTGAAAAAGCTGAAGAAAATAACCGTTCAATCGGTGGATATGACGAAACGAGTCATTCTCCCCGCGATATAGAAAGAAGGAGTACTTATTATGAAATTATCCGGAGTTATTATTATCGCCGCTGCGGTTTTCCTGAACACACCGTATGTCTCCGCACAGGAAGGTGAGACGCCGATGGAGATCAAGACAAGTGCGACCAACACGCCTGTGCTGAAGTCGCTGACGTTCAGCGCATACCTGAAGAACAGCTTCTATTTCTTTGCCAACGGCGACCTGAAGCTGACCGACAGTTCGAGCTATGCGACTGTTGAATATTCCGACGATGCTGTGTTTGTCGGGTTCTCCGAGATCGGGGTATCGGCGAAGGCCGAAATACTCGACTATATCGCACTCGAAGTGGAAGTGTCCCGCCCCGGATACTGGGGAAACGATTCCCTGACGACCGGGTCGAAGTACAGCGCGTTCTATCTTTGGACGCTCCTGAGCAGATTCGATATCGCCAAGGCGATTCTGAATAGTTCTGCGGTCGGGCTTGATTTGACGATCGGGAGGCAGCCTGTGTCGATAATCGATTCGGACGACCATAACGGATATGTTCTGGACGATTATCTCGATGCGTTCCGGGTGGATTTCCTGATGAAAGACTCAGGGATCGGCGCAAGCGTGTTCTTCGATTTCTTTTCGCTCAATTCGCCCGCCAGCGATATTTATACCCTCAAAACCCCCCGGCATGATTATACTGTGCCGTATTTTGACGGGGATGTAAATATATTTAAAATGGGGATTATGCCGTACTGGAAAATGACCGGCGGCGCGGACGATTTTATAAAAACCCTACTGGCAAGCCCGTATTTTCTCTTCGCGCGCGTAGGCGCGACCGGGGAGAGTACCTATAACATGGGCGGGTATGAACGCTCCAAGATCGGTACGGAGGGGAATTTTGCCGATAACGACTGGGTGATGATTGCCGGACTGAACGTTTTATTCGATACCAAAGCCGTATCGGTACTTCTCGAGGGCGCGTACTCGTTCGGTATCGACAGAAAAAGCACCGATAAGCCGAATGTCGATATTTCCGGCATACTTCTGCACGGCTCCGTCATAGTGCCTTTCAAGGAAATGGGGATGGAATGGTTCAAATTCGCCGCGGATGTTGTCTACACAAGCGGCGCATCCACCGATAAATACGGCAATTACCTGAACTACGGTTTTGTCTCGATGAAGGGTGATAAGATCGGAGGATATATTTACAGTAAGTATTACGGGGTTTATCCCTCGGCGTATATTAACTACTCCGGTATCGATTTCAATCCTATAGTAGCGAAGCATAAAGCGCCGATTTTTTCAGCATCGGCCAAACTGGAGATCGAGAATCTCGATCTTTCCGGCAAAGCTCCCGGAAAGCAGGGGCTGAACGCATCGGTCGAAGGATGGTTCTATATGGACACGAGTTCCACCTCTATGGACACCAATATGGCGCTTCCGCCCGATGTATTCGATCAGATGCGTCTCGGCAGGCTTATGGGGTTTGAGATCGACTGGTCGGTATCCTATGTATTCAGTCAGGGTGTATTTAAAATAGGTTTGGAGGGGGGAATATTCCTTCCCGGTGCGTTTTACGCTTATTATGCGAGTATCAAGGACGCCCCCTACGGGAACCAACCCGCGTTCGGGTGCGATTTGTTTACCGAGTTGGAGTTTTGAGAGGAAACGGATGATTTTATCGATAAAACGGGATATTCTATTACTTGCGGTGATGTGCTTCGGTATCGTGTTTAGCGGCTGCGCGGAACCCCCTTCGGGCCTAGGGTACGACACCCTCGAGTTCATTCCGTCCGGGGGTAAAAGCGCCCTTTCTCTGGCAATCGGCAAGGCTACCAACAGGATATGTGTCGCTGTGAAGGATTTGAACGACGCTGGGATCATAGCGGTTCTCGAAGCCGCCGCCGCAAGAAATGTGACGGTTCAGTTGCTGGTGGACGCGGATTACAATGCGTCGCTGGCAGGCATCTCTTCATCGGTTTCCACCAATTTCGGAAATACATACGGCGATATGGACGACAATTTCTTTATTATTGACGGGATGATCTATCTGCTGTCATCGTCGGCTATTGCGGCGGATAAATTCGTAGTATTTAAGATGACCGACCGCGATATGCTGTACAGTTTCGAGAGCGAGTTCCTCCAGATGTTCCGGGACGGGCGATTCGCATACGGGAGCGACAGCTATGAAAAGAAACTTCCGGTCAATCAGGTGCAGAATTATTATATCCGCGACAACTGGGTCGAACTGTATTTTCATCCGACCGACAGCGTATTTGCCCATATCCGGGCACGGCTCGGCCAGACCTATACGTCGATCAAGGGCAATCTCCGCGCTCTCGGACAATCGGGACTCGCGCTTCTTTTAAACGATGTGATGAACTCCTGCCCCGGCAGTACCCTCGATTTCGCGCCGGGCGCGGTCGTGAAATTGTCGAACTTTGCGTACCTGCTGACCAACGGCGGGCGCGTGCTGGATACATCGTTCGATTTCAATATTATTTTCGCCGATCTCGATACTCAGTTCCAAACCATGATATTTACCACATTCGACCTGATGGACGATTCGTCGGCACTGAAGAACGACGGCGTCTGCCTGATGATTACCGGGCCGTATGTGAAAGAGATATACAACTCTATCGCCGTGAAAACGGCGGGGGCGGGTGTCTCGAATGTCGCGATTACGCCGCCGGTGTTTAAGTATCCGGCCGCATATCAGGATATCGTATTCAGTGAGATTTTGTGGAAGGGGATCAAACTAAGCGGGACAAGCCTCGATTACGCGCCGTGCTTTATCGAACTGAAGAATGTCAGCACTCAATCGATCAATATCGGAGGATACCGCGTCATTATCACCAATTTTAATGTCCAGAGCGAGCCGAATATATTCACTATTCCATACGGGACGGTATTAGCGCCCGGCAGGCATTATACGATCGCGTCGAGTACGAAAGTGTTCTCGGTTTACGATTTTTACTGGCAGTGGATGTTCATCAATCACACAGGGTTCACGATGGTACTGCAGAACGGGCTGGGGAATAATATCGACCGCGCAGGGAATGTATATAACGCTCCTTCGACATACGGAGGTAATTCGGGTGTCCCGATGGTACGCGACCTCACCCTTCCTATCGGGGACGGCGCGCTTACCACAGAATGGTCGTCGGCAGTGACAGTCAAAAATTACTACCCGACCTACGCCGCATATGGTAATCTCGGTACACCGGGCAGCGATTAAAAAGGATAAATATATATGATAAAAAAGCCTTCATGGATACTTTCGGGTATACTGATGCTTATTCTTCTTTCAGCATCCTGTACGAACCTGCGCGATATTGCTGGGGGGACCCCGGGGCCGAAGTATACCAATATGGTAATCCTGACACCGTCTCAGGGCGCGGTCGTAACCCGTCCGGTGACAGTCGAGGGTATTGCCGGAAGCGATATTAAATCGGTTGTCGTTATAGGCGGGTACAACCCGAAAATTGTCTCGCTTCTGCCGGACGGGTCTTGGAGCACTGTGTTCGAGGTATATGAGGTCGACAGCGGGATTCATCTCCTGCGGTTTATCGGAAAGGGCGCAGGCGGGGAGAATTTAAACGAAATGAAACTTCTCCTGAATATCGAGGTCGGCAGTTCGGGGACAAATCTCCCTGTGGTCACGATAGACGAACCTCCGGTAAACGATAAAATATATATCACGAACAAAATATCAATATACGGGACTGCCGGAGACGCGGCTGGTTTGGAAGGGGTATATTTCTCGCTGAACAGTTCGCCTTACGGTAAGGCGGGGGGAATTAACCCCGGCGATCTTACGGGCGATTGGACGACCAACCTGACTCTTACCAACGGGAGCTACACCGCGTATGTGAAAGTTAAGAATCTTCTCGGTGTGGAAAGCCTTGTTACGCAGGTAAATTTCTATGTCTTTACCAATTACATAACGACCGACCCGTATTTTTACTATTACTCGTCCGCGTACGGGAAAACGGGGCAGGCCCTCAAGAATGCCCTGCACGATATCATCGACCAGCACACGGTGTTTCCTTATACGGCTTTCACAACCGATGTTTGGGACGCGCTTTGGATATTGGACGAAGACCCCGGCAACCACAATAATGTACTGACTATCTATACATTTCAATCGATTCCGAAAACCATGCAGAATCCCGGCGGCCTTTCGGGCGATCAGCGCTGGCTGTATTGGGAACGCGAGCATCTTTGGCCGAACACATACGGGTTTAATGATAAAACCGATTGGCCCCCTTATACCGATATATTCGCCCTGCGTGCTGCCATCGGCGGAGTAAATAACGACCGCTCAAACGATCCGTTCGATAACGGCGGTACTCCGAAAGCGGGGACGCCGTACTATATCAATCTCACCAACGGAATAGTACCGCCAAGCCTAAAGGAAGTGAATGTCAATATCAGTTGGGAGCCCCCGGACGATGTCAAGGGCGATATTGCAAGGGCGATGTTCTATATGGCGGTGCGTTACGCGGGGAATCTCCCGACCGAACCCGATCTGGAACTGCGCGATTCGATTATACTTACCAACGGAATGCCGTATATGGGCAAATTATCCGTCCTGATCCAGTGGCATTTTCTCGACCCCCCCAGCCCGGAGGAGATGCTGCGGAATAACCTGATCTACACGCTTTTCCAGGGAAACCGCAACCCGTTCATCGATCATCCGGAATGGGTAACGAATATCTGGTAAATATTGATCACAAACGACATTTCTATTGTATATTTCTGCTGTCTTATTATAATGTTTTATTAAATTCAGGAGGGATGTATGAAGAAAATAATCTCGTTTTTACTTTTCAGTGTGCTGATAGCCGCGGGTACGGGGTATTCGCAGAGTAAGACGGATGCCTCTATGAAAAGCCCGGATACGGTATTTCCGAAAGAGAACGCGGAGATCTCGGGGAATTCCCTCACGGTTTCCGGGGCGTTTATGCAGGTGAAAGACAAACCCGCCCTGAAGGGGGTTTTTATCGCGATAGATAAACCATCAGACGCGAAACAGGCGGCTGGGGCGGGAAAATGGAAAATAACGTACGACGGACTATCCGCCGGGAAGCATATCCTATATATTTATTCCGAGGATGTGACGGGAGCCCGTTCCGCGGTCAAGGAAATGGCTGTAACGATAAACCCGTCGATAGCGGATAAGTCTGCGCCGGTGGTGAAATTTACATTGGAAGGCACTAATGTCCGTATCCCTTACGATACGTTTATGCTCTCCGGTACGGCGGACGACGGCGTAGTAGACGCAAGCGGTATAAAAGAAGTAAAATATTCGATCGATAACGGCGAGTGGAAGAGCGCCGACGGAGCGTCGGTATGGGAATTTAAGCTGGAGGCGCTTGAGAACGGCGATCATACGGTTCAGGTTAAGGCGATCGACGGCGCCGGAAACGAGGGCGCGCCTGTTCTACTGACTATCCGGATCGACGTACCCCAGCAATGGTATCGTCTAATCAGTGTGGCCGGGATGCTCGTACTTCTGGGAATCGCGTTCCTGATGTCCAATAACCGGAAAGCGATCAAACTGAAAACGGTATTATGGGGTGTGGGGTTACAGCTTCTTTTTGCGCTGATTATTCTCGGAAGCGGGATTATCTCGTTTATCGGGATGTTCATTTTTACATTTATGATCCTCTTTTATATATTCGAAAAAGACATGCAGAATATCAAACTCAATCCGTTTCTTTTCGCGCTGATAATACTCTTCGGCGGAGCGGCGGCGGTGACGCTTTTCTACTTCGGGGAAACCCTCGGCAACCTGCATATTACGACCTATATCCTGATCGCAGTATTTGTGTTCTATATCGTTTCGTTATTGGCGAAAAAGGGAGTATGGGCCCGGAATGCATTTGTTGCGGTTGTGATTCTCACTGTTGCGGTATTATGGGCGCGAGGGATATCCGGCCAGCAGTTGATGGCGTTTCTATCGGATAAAGTTTCCGGCTTTCTTTCGCTGACATGGAAAGGTACCGAGTTCCTGCTCGGCGAGCAATTGGTCGATATGATGCGGAAAGCGAATATGTTCGTTTTCCTTGTAAATGTCATCCCGACAATCATCTTCTTCTCGGCGTTCATGTCGATGCTGTATTATCTCGGTATTATCCAGATCGTAATCTCCGCAATGGGGAAATTCATGATGTGGAATATGGGAACAAGCGGCGCGGAAACCTTATCCTGCTCGGCGAACATCTTTGTCGGACAGACTGAATCGCCCTTCCTGATTAAGCCGTTCCTTGCCGATATGACCAAGTCTGAACTGAACGCGGTCATGATAGGGGGATTTGCTACTATCGCGGGAGGAGTCCTTGCGGCATACATCGGGCTGGGTGTTCCCGCACAGCATCTGATCGCAGCAAGTGTGATGTCCGCACCCGCCGCGCTGGTAATAGCGAAAATCATCCATCCGGAGACGGAAACGTCGATGACTGCGGGCGATGCGGAAATGCCCGATATCAAAGTCGGTGATAATATCGTAGAAGCGGTTACCGCCGGGACTACCGACGGATTGAAGCTTGCCGCGAATGTCGCCGCTATGCTGCTATCGTTTATCGCGATTCTTGCGTTTGTGGACGTGCTTCTCGGATGGGGCGATAAATTGTTCGACGGTATCATATTCGGGGGAAAGCTCGGCCCCGACGGCGGCTACGCCGGAATTTTCCCGATGAGCATGAAGGAGCTTTTCGGCTTCGTTTTCCGTCCCCTCGCGTTTGTAATGGGCGTACCGTGGGAGGATTCCGCCGCTGTGGGCAATATGCTCGGATTGAAAATAACGATTAACGAGTTCATTGCATATATTACGTTGGGCGATCATATCAGTGCGAACAATATGCTTGCTGCCGGTACGCTGGCCTCGGGGGTGCAGGTTATTTCGCAGAAGGCTGTGATCATATCGACGTATGCGTTCTGCGGGTTCGCGAATTTCAGCTCGATCGGTATCCAGATCGGCGGTATCAGCGCATTATCGCCGGAACGCCGTTCCGATCTCGCGTCGCTCGGATTTAAGGCGATGATCGGCGGGGCGCTTGCTTCCTGGATGACCGCGACCATCGCAGGAATGTTATTATAAAATGGCGGTGAAGTGAAAGATCCAATAATAATCGGGATAGCAGGCGGATCGGCGTCGGGAAAAACCACGCTTGCGGACAGGGTGATTGCCGAATTTTCATCGGGAGTCGCCCTGATCCGGCACGATAACTACTACAAGCGGCAGGACAATATTCCCCTCGAAGACCGTCCGAAAGTGAACTATGATCACCCGTCCGCGTTCGATACCGATCTGCTGATAGCGGATATGAAGCGCCTGTGCGAGGGACGTTCTGTAGAAGTTCCGGTATATTCGTATATCGAACACACCCGCACCGACGAAGTAATTATTGTGAATCCCTCGCGGGTAATTATCATCGAGGGGATTCTGATACTGGAGAACCCTGAAATGGCGGGTATGATGGATATCAAGGTGTTTGTGGACGCGGACGCCGACCTCCGTCTTATCCGGAAAATCAAGCGCGATGTGATCGAACGGAAACGGACGCTCGAATCGGTAATCGCGCAGTATGAAAATTTCAGCAAACCGATGCACGAGCAGTTTATCGAGCCGACGAAGAAGAAAGCGGATATTATTATTCCCAACGGGGGATATAACGAGGTCGGGTTCGGGATGCTGATCGATAAAATACGGGCGATTATCGCCGAGAAGCAGAGGAGTACTCCGTGAAGGCGAAATATTATATAGTGGACGTATTCGCTGAGGATAAAGGCGGCGGCAACCAGCTGGCGGTGGTGTTTCCCAAGAAGGAAATGTCCGTCGAGGAAATGCAGGCGATCGCGCTGGAATTCCATTTCTCCGAGACCACGTTTGTGACCGGGATAAAAGACGGCGCGTATCATGTACGAATTTTCACTCCCTCTGTGGAAGTCCCGTTCGCCGGGCATCCGACACTCGGTACGGCGGCGGTAGTCGCCCGCGAGTACGGCATCGACACCGCGCAGCGTATTCAGATATCGTTAAAGGTAGGTATCATACCGGTGACTTACTCGGGGGATGACGGTGCGTATTGGATGCGGCAGAATCCGCCGGTTTTCGGAACGCGATATGATATCAAGACTATCGCGGAGAAATTCGGGATGTATATGAACGATTTTCATCCGGACTACCCTTCCGCTGTAGTGTCGACCGGGATACCATTCCTGATGATTCCGCTCGGCAGCAGGGAGGCGTTAAAGCGCTCGGATAAAGTGTTTTCGTCGGGAAGCGGAAAAGTGACCGCCGATACGGAAAACCCGTTCTATTGCTTTATTCCGCCCGAACGTCCGCATGGAGGAACGGCGAGCGCACGGCTTTTCGCCCCGCAGTTCGGGGTACCCGAAGACCCTGCGACCGGCAGCGCGGCGGGATGCCTGGGGGCATACCTGACCCATTACGGGCAGGATAAGACGATAGATATTAAAATTCTGCAGGGCGCCGAAGTAAACCGTCCCTCGGTTCTCCATGTAAAAACCGTGAAAACGGGAAATGATTTTGAAATATTGGTGGGCGGTAAAGTGGTATTCTTCTCGGAAGGACATATCATAAGCTGAACGGAATCATTCCGGACTAATCGACGATGGTTTCTCCCAGTTTCTCGATCAATTCCCATGCTTCGGGAGATATTTCCTCGTCGAACTCGATCGCTATATAGAACTTTATACGGCTCTCGTCCTGATTAATTCTAACGACCTTTCCCGACAAATCGAGGTTTTCGATATCTTTTGTTCCGAGCTTATTGAGCACCAGCCCAAGCGGACGGGACTTCAAGTCGTCGGCGATAGTTCCGTGGCATTCCAGTAATAATCCGCCGTTACTGATATTCGCTATCCTCGAACTGATTCTAACCAGTTCGGGAGTGTTTAATAACCTGAGAAGCTGATTCTGCTTCAGGCGGAAACGCGGGTGTTTTCTGTGCTCGTTGCCGTTGCGGTTCTTGCTGTGGAGATCCTGCTCAAGCCGGTCGTATATGGTATCTTTACCGAGGAATTTCGATCGGTACAGCGCCTTATCGGCGATATCGATCAACGACGAATAATCGGTGGCGTCGAACGGATAGGTGGCGATGCCTGCGGAAAAAGTAATTCCTCCGGAAGATTTGATTCGTTCATCGGCGGAGAATTCTCTATGGATTTTCTCCCTGAGACGTTCGGCGATCGCGCGGGCGCCGATACGCCCTGTCTGCGGCAGAAGGATGGAAAACTCGTCGCCGCCGAACCGTGAAACGATATCCTCTCCGCGAACGTGATCCTTCAGAATGTCACTGAAACGTATCAAAACTTCGTCGCCGTATAGATGCCCCTCGCAATCGTTGATGTTCTTAAAATTGTCCAGATCGAGCAGGATGATGGAAAATTTCTGCTGGTAGCGGTCGGCGCGGATAATTTCCTTCTGGACAAATTCCTTAAAGAATCGGGGATTGTAGAGGCGTGTCTTGGGGTCTTCTTTGCTGTAGGTATATATTTTTTCAAAAAGCCCGTACTCGATGAAAATGGGATTCTTCAGGATATTCGCGACATTCATAAAATAGTCCAGCGCCGCTATGCGTATGTCGATTTTCCTGTGTTCGAGGGAAATATCCTTACGATGGGCGAGAATTTTATAGAAATGATCCTTTGCTTCCTCGTTATCGAATTCAAGATTAGTTAAGAAGCTGATGATAAATTTATAGAACCAGGGGGGCAGCATTTCATCGCTGAAAGACTCCCTGACCTGCTCTTCGTTTTCATCAAGATTCGAGAGAAAATCCGAAATGAAAGTATTGATAATACTATCTCGTTCGGGTACGTCTTCCAGCGTCTCAAAATCCATAAAACCCCACATCCCTCTTAATTATACGATATAATATACCCCCGATTATAAAATATGTCAAAAAAATAGAAAATGATTCACAAAAGTATTATAATAAAATAGGGCGCTGGTTTTTGGATTTCATGAAAAAATAAGGGGGAGATAATGAAAAGTTTCAGATTGAAAACAGTCCTGTTTCTATTTATTTTTGCTGCGGCCGTACCTTCGTTCGGTCAATTTGTTGGAAAGGATGGTAATAAGGATAAAAATCCGCAGAAACCCCCTGTATCCGAGCAGAGCGCGGGATGGTCGCACTTCGAATGCGTGATCGCACCGTCTATATCGACCGCATTCGTTCTCTTCAGCTTTTTCGAAAGCCCGTTGGGTATCAATGGATACTGGGAGAGGATGGTCAGCATGTCCGGTGCAATCGCTCCGGTCTACTTTGTAAACCCATTGGACGGAATCGGGCTTACTTTAGGATTCGGCGGACTGGTTGGAATCGAACGTCTGATGCACACCGAGACAAACTTCGGAATGCTGAACGATTTTGCTTATACGTGGCTGATGGAAGGGACAATGTATGCCGCATACCTCGGCTATATAAACTCACGTATCCACGCTGCTCCGGGGATTTACGATAACGACTGGCGCAAGGGTATTACCGAGCTTGAGGGAGAGGAATTTCTGACGTTTCCCGACGCAAAATTCGATAAGGAATGGCGGCCGTACGGTTTGGGCGAGCTTTTTACCGCGCCCCTCGACGGAAATCATTATAACGATATTGCGATGGTGATCCTCCCGATCGCGGGAGTGATCGGCCCGCTTGTCATGTATTCTCATAAAGATGCGATATGGAGTACCGGGAAAACGTATATCGGGAACTGGGAAGCTCCGGCGATCGCATCTATTCCGCTGATGCTGTTATTTTTCTACCTCGAATCGACTATTATCGCGGTGTCGGAGGAATCTTTATTCCGGGGATTCCTTTACGAGGATATCGCCGCGAGTTCCGGGCATGTCAACGCCAAGATATTCGACTGTACGGTATTCCCTGCGGTGCATATTCCGCAGGAGATCGATATGGGATATAACGGCGGACAGATCGCGCTGAACTTCCTACGCCGTTCTGTGCTGACACTCTATCTCGATCTTCTCTACGACCGGGGCGGTCTGACCCATTCGGTAACCGCGCATATGCTGATCGACTTTTCGCAGATGTTCACGCTCTGGATGCTCCGCGGAGGCGCACCCCAGAAGGAGGTATCCGACCTGATCGGAACGATAATGCCGGTGGAGTTCGCGTTCCGGGTGGCGTTCTAAGCACGTATTTTTTATGTTCATTGCGGAGCGCAGACGAAACTTTTCTGATATCATGATGTATACGAACATGTACGGCATTGTTCCGTGTCAGATAGGCCGCTGACTTCAAATGCCCGTGGCGGATATGGAGTTTTTCGCCGGTTAGGGTTATAATAATCCCGAGGTGAATATGATTGACGATGGAGACCGCCGGAAACGGAACGGATGGATCATGCTGGGTATCGGAATCGCGATACTTGGGTTATTTATTTTCCCCGCGTTTATTCCGGTAAGCCCTCTCGATGGTGTGAAACCCGTTTCGAAACTCGCCGACCCGGACAGCCGTTTTACGAATATTGACGGCGAAATCCTTCATTACAAAACAGCGGGAAAGGGCACGCCTGTGTTTTTCCTTCTCCACGGGTTCGGGGCGAGCTTATACTCATGGAATAAGGTATTTCCGGAACTGGCGAAGCTGGGTACGGTGATCGCATACGACCGTATGGGGTTCGGGCTGACCGTCCGGGCTATGCCGGGGGAATGGTCGAATATAAATCCATACTCGACTGCCGGTCAGGTTAAGTCCGCGGCGGGGCTTCTGAACGCTCTCGGTATCGCCAAGGCGGTATGGATTGGTCATTCCGCGGGCGGAATAGCCGCTGTGCATGCCGCCGCGGCCTACCCCGATATGGTACAGGCGATTATACTCGAGGATGTCCCTATGCACGGCGGAGGATCGCCCGTATGGGCGCGCTTCTTCTATTCAATACCGTCCATCGATCATTTAGGTCCCGTGTTCCTGCGGGGTATCCGTGAATGGGGGGTGCATGTTCTCGCGAAAGCGTGGCACGATACCAATAAGATTACTCAGAACGACATCGAAATATATAAGAAACCCCTCGGTATGAGCAACTGGGATATCGGGTTGTGGGAGTTTATCAAAGCGTCGTCTTATGACGATACGAAGGAAAAGATTAAAATGACCGATGTTCCTATCCTGATTATTACGGGCGACGACGATAGGATTGTGCCGACGGCGGACACGGTCTCGCTGACCAACATGATGCCGGGCGCGTGCCTGTCGATTATCCCGGAATGCGGGCATATCCCTCACGAGGAACAGCCCGGAATGTTTATGGATGCTGTGAAAGATTTTATCAATAAAATAGGAGGTGAGTGATATGCGAAAAATCATTTTTGTTTTATTAGTATTTTGTATCGTCTGTATCGGATGTACGAATGGTCAGACGACGGACGATGAAAAAATAGTGAAGGATCTCTTGAACTCGAAGGTTCACAATGTTTCGTCTTATCCGTCGGATATTTTATCGAAACCGATCATACAAAGGATTCAGGACGCTCCGGGTTTTGTATTAGATTATATAATCAAATTAGATGATAAGCCGGAATATATTCCCTATACTCCTACTGCCAAAGAGTTATTGCGAATCAGTAATTACATTGAAATGCTGCCCCCGCTTCATAAAAAGGTTTTTCAGGAGCGCCTTCTCGGACTCTATTTTATCAAAGATTTTATGGGAAGCGGGATGACAGATTGTGTGCTTGATGATAACGGTAATTTTTACTTCATCATGCTATTTAATCCGGAAACATTAGATTACCCATTTGGAATGTGGGTTACTCTCAAGGACGAATCCTGCTTTATACCGGATGAGACCGGACATAAGGCGGTATTCACCGAATCTGTTCAGTATATGAGTAATAATTCTCTGGTTTCAATATCGCAGAAATCGGTCAGGTATTTCGGCAATCACTTCGAAATCATTGTGAGTGGAGAATACTCCGCGTTTTTTTACGCCCTTCTCCATGAGGGAACTCATGGCGTGGATTATGTGAAAAACATTACCCCTTATATTGAAGATATGTACGTTAAAATCCATTCTTATTTCAATAAACCGCTTGGCGGAATAGTAAGTTTTACAAACGGGGTATGGCAGCAGATCAACCAACCGGTACCCAAGTACAATTTTCCTCTCCGTGATAAAATTACCGTGTTCGGATGGAATGGCGGCCCGAAAATATTTATGAAGGACATGAATAATGTATATCGGGCGCTTTTTAAAACGCCGTTTGTCACCCTTTACGGAAGTAAGACATGGACGGAGGACCTTGCCGAGTTTGTGACATACTATCATCTGACGCAGAAACTCGGCTGTACTTATAAGATTACCGTGAAATCGAACGATAAAACGATAATCAGCTATTCGCCGATGACGAACGAATTGGTCAAGGCGAGATTTGATTCGATACAAATATTCTATCAATAGGAGATTTTATGGGTTTGCGTACGGGCGGATGGGAAGCCCCATGGATTACTAAAAGCGCCCGCTGGGTGCGGAATATTTTTTATATCGTGATGTTCTCACTGCTCGGTATTTACTATTTTATCAAAAACATCATGCAGATCAAGTTCGAATGGCTTCACTTCATGATTGTTTTTTCCGCTTTGTTCGGCGGCGGATTGGTGATAACCAGTATTATCGAAAAAAAGGTAAAGCGCGCGACGAGGCAGAAAAGGGCTGAGGAATATATCGGGGCTCACCCTGAACTGGACGGGGAGAAGAGGGACGCGCTGATAAACGGTATAGTGGCCGGCGGGATGAACTCCGAGGAACGCGAGATCGCGTCGGGGCTGATCCAATACGATAACCCGGTTGCGGACGATAAAGCAGATTAGAACCTGTAGAATGTCCATTGCCGAACGAGATCGGCGAACCCGTATTCCTTTACTTTATCCTCAAAACTGGGCCAGTTATCGCCGTAATGCACGAGGTACATCTTTGCCTTGATTTTTGGCGGTAACGTGTTCAATTCGTCGATAGACGCGTGAACGCCGCCGGTGAAAAATTGGCAATCGTGGAAAATCGCCTCTAATTTGAACTTTTCATCGAATTCCAGTATCAGGTCCGGGTCGAAACGGGAGTCGCTGGTGAACAGGATGCGTTCGTCCAACAGCGCGCCGCAGCTCCAGAATGACGAACGCCAATCCATCGAGTGCTCCGGAATATGCATCGTTCGCGGGGCCTTCAGGTCGATACCTCCGATTATTGCGTGCCATGTCTCGCGCGGGTAATCCTTCAGATACGCCGGGCGAATAATATTCCAGAAGTCGGGGAACTCCAGGTAGTGCCCGAACGATTCCTCGCTGTACGCGCACCCGCCCTGAAGCGATTTCTCCCAAAGGATTTTCTGGTACTCCTCGTTGATTACGACATTCGGTTTCTTCATTGCGACATAACGCCCCATCAGCATCACTTCTTCAAGCCCGCCGATATGATCGGCGTGGGAATGAGTGACCAGAAAATTCCGGATATCGGTGACTTTCAGTCCCAATTCATAGAGGGCCTGGCTGGAACGGGTTCCGAAATCTATCATCAGGTGATCGTCGCCCTTGATAATAATCGGGTTGGTCTGGTAGTGTTTTTTCGAGAATGCGCTGCCGACTCCGAAAAAAAATATTGAAAGATGTCCGTCGTTTGTCAGCGGGAGCTTGGTCCCGTCGAATTTTTCAATTTTCATTTGCTGTCCTTATTATCTAATGTGTAATAAGTGTGGGGCATCCCGAACCCCGCGAACCCGTTCTCCGTAACCTTTCCCTCGAAATTCCGCCAGTTATCCGAATAATGGACAAGGTACATTTTTTTCTTGATATCGGCGGGCAGTTGGGAAAGCTGGTCGAACGACGCATGAACGCCGCCGGTGAAAAACTGGCAGTCGTGGAATACGGCCTCTATCGGGAGCTTGGACATATATTCCTCTATCATCTCATGGTCGAACCTTGTGTCCGCCGGATAAAACACCCTGTCGTCTATGATAATTCCGGTACTCCAGAACGAATCCTTCCAGTTGGTGGAACTGTCCGGGAAATGCATTGTACGCATTATCTTTACATGTATCGAACCGACATCGGCTTCGAACGTATCATGCGAGTAACCCTTGACGGGTTTAGGCGCGATCACGTTGAAAAAATCGTCGAATTCGAGATATTTTCCATCCTTCCGCTCGCCGAATCCGCACCCACCTTTCAGGGAAAAGTTCCACAGGATATCGCGGTATTCCGGGGTGATCAGTAAAGTGGGTTTACGCTTATTGACATAACGCCCGAAAAGCGCGACCTGCTCCAAACCCCCGATATGATCGGCGTGGGAATGCGTGATAAAAAGGTGTTCTATCTGGCCGATGTTTACCCCGAGCTGGTACAGTGCGTTGGGGCACGTGCTTCCGCAGTCGATCAGGAGATGATCGTTCCCTTTTATAACCAAGAGGCTTGTCTGGGCGTTCTCACGCGCGAATGCGCTTCCTACTCCGATGAAAAAAATCGTCAATTCACCTGAATTTTTGAGCGAGAGAGTGCCCTTAAACCGCCGTTGAATCCGCATTGCAGCCTCTTATGTGTTTTCACTTGTTTTTCGGAAAAATATCCAAGAAAGTGAAATAATGACATTGGAATACATCTATAATACCGGAAATCGGGGCGTTTTATGAAATATCAACGCAAGTTTTCTGATATTTCATAACGGCGAAATGAATTAATTGGTAAAAGTTTCTTCGGTCAGATGGATAGTATAAAGTTCGAGAATTACCTTCTTCTTTAGCTTTGTTTCCAGCTCTGCGGTCATGTTCGCCGGATTGAACATTGTATCGTTCTTTTTTAAAAGCACCACCAGGTCGATATGATTGGTCAGTTTGGAAAACTTCATGTTCAGGTCGTATATCCTTCCCGACGTCATATAAGTATCGATTGTGAATTCGATGACAGATTTTTCCTTTTCGCGCTCAAATGAAAGACTCATAAAATATACGAGCGGAACGCTGAGCGCCACGAGAAGAAGGGTGGAAATAATAATCTGGCCTGCCGCGCGCTTTCTCGCTTTCTGAAACTCCTCCTCATCGTATGCGTGGGGATGCAGGCGAATCAATTGAAATACGATCAGCGCGGCTAAGGAAATCCCGACTATATTCACCGCGAATAGGATAAACGCGCCCCATGCGAGGGAAAGATTTCCGAAACCGAAACCTATGCCGATTGTGCATAACGGGGGCATGAGCGCGACCGATATCGCTACCCCGGAGATGGCGTTGGTGATCTTTTTATTCGCGTAGGCGTATGCGCCGACCGCGCCGCTGGCTAAGGCGATGATGATATCGAAGATAGACGGCAGGGAACGGGACTGCATTTCGCTGGTCACTGTGATTCCCGGTATAAAATAAGCGAGCGCAGAGGTGATCGCCAATACGATAATAATACCCTTAAAAAGGGTAAAAACCGATTTTAGGATCACTTTCCTGCTTCCCCAGAGGAGTCCCGCGGAAAAACCGAGTACCGGTCCCATAAGCGGAGCGACCAGCATCGCGCCGATGATCACTGCTGTAGAATTGGCGAATAGTCCCATCGCGGCGATCAGGCAGGACAGGATAAGCAGGATATAATATTCGATACTGTCGTGAGCGCCTTCCACCACACATTCGTAGGTATCGAATTTCAGACGGGTTTCCTCTTTGATCTCCTTGAAGCTGCGGTACTGGTCGACTATTCCGCCGATTCCGTCACGGAGCGGGGCGAATTCCCCCTGCTTCATCTGCAGGCCGATAAAGCTGAAAAACCCCTGTTTCTTCTCTTTTTTCATTTCATCCTTAACAGAATCCATAAATTCTTCTTTCTTTGCCGGTTTCTCTGGAACGGGTTGTTTCGGTTTATCGTTTCTGGGGCTATCCGAAGGTTTGGGTTTATCGTTCACGGATTTCTCCTGAAATTTCTGATGATATGATTATAAGACGCCTGGGCGATATTGCAAGCGGATTAATGTTTTTTTAATTTTTCGAGCAGCGCGGCGAATTCGGCTGGCAGGTCGATCATGAACGACATCACCTCCCCGGAAACGGGGTGAGCGAAACGGAGTTCTTTCGCGCAAAGGGCTATACCGCTCAGGCCGTAGATACGGTGATGCCGAGAGTAGATCGGGTCTCCCGCGACAGGGAATCCCTCGTACGCGAAATGAATACGAATCTGGTGGGTACGCCCCGTCAGGAGTTTGATGACGATATAAGCGTGCTCGGCAAGGTATTCCAGTACCCGGTACTCGGTGACAGCGGGCCGTCCGCCAGCCGATTCCGGCACCACCGCGCGTTTCAGCGGATTGTTCGGCGCCCTGCCGAGAGGGTGCTCCAGTCTGCCGTCCGGGGGAGGATTCCCCTTGACAATAGCGTGGTAGATTTTCCGGACGCTTCTGTCCATAAACTGGCGTGACAGATCCCGGTGCGCGGCGTCGTTGAGCGCGACCACCATCAGCCCGGCGGTGTCCATATCGAGACGGTGCACGATTCCCGGGCGTTCCACGCCTCCGATGCCGGAGAGTTTTCCGCCGAAACGGTGCAATAGGCCGTTGACAAGAGTACCGTCGGGATGCCCGTGCGAGGGATGTACCGGGAGGCCGTAGGGTTTATTGATGACCGCGATATCGTTATCGGAATAGAGCACGTCGAACGGGATATCCTGCGGGACGACGTCGAGGGGCTTCAGGTCGGGAATATCGAACTGGATAACGTCACCCTCGCTGAGCTTGGCGCTCCATTTAACAGGTTTTCCGTTCAGAGTGACCGGAATATCGGCGGATTTCAGGTAACTGCGGGTGTATTGAGGATATTTTTGAGCGATGGCGGAATCGAGACGGATACCGTCGAAAGCGGCGTCCGCGCGGAACTTATGCGGCGTACCCATATTTACTCCATCACCCGGAACACGCCGCCCGTGATTTCCGCAATTTGTTTCAGAAACGAAATGGACGCTTTCTTATCGTCGCCGCCGAATTCTCCCATCAGAAACGCGATCGCGTAGATCGGGCAGGGGTTTGCGGCGTGCCATTTTTTAACATCGGCGAGGATATCCGCTACGGCGGTCTTTTCCCCGTGAGTGGGGATACCGTCGGTCAGGAAGTAGATCGCCTGCGGGTTTTGGGAGTATGCGTACTTGAGCGCATCATAGATCGTGGTTCCCCCCTCGGGCGAGACCTGCCGCATAAACGCGACCGCGGAATGAATATTCTTCTGATCCGCCGGTAGGGGCGAATCCGACCACGGCATTACTTCCGTGTGGAACGCGATGACGTTGAAACGCATCCATAGCGGGAGGTTGGTCAGCGCGGTCTCCAGCTCGTTCAGGACATACTCCAGACGTGTCAACTGAGCGCCGCCTGCCTTGAACTTTACTGTCATACTGCCGGAGAAATCGATCACGAACACGGCGGGCGATTTTTTAACTATACCGAACATCAGGCTGACGGGTTTGATCGTCTTGAGAATTTTCCACGCCGCGAGCTTATCGGATTCGAACTCGAACGCGGCGGTCAGGGAATACGCCTCCCCGGTATCGACAATCCAGTCCTTGATGACCGCGAGTAGGGCGAGACGGTCTTTCGAGAACGGGATCTTCCGAAGGATGAGCAGTGCCTCCGCGCAGGTGATCCCCGACGTATAATCTCCAAGGAGCATCAGCGCCTCGACCCTATCAGCGCTGAAATCGAACGCCCCCATTATTAGAAGGATATCGTCCCCGTTCAGCATCTCGGTCAGTACGGCGAGCGTGTTCCTGAAGAGCTTCAGTTTATCCTTGGAGAACTTCGGCGCGGCGAGCTGTTTCGCGAGGGTTTTGATCGTCTTCGACGCCCCCGCGGAATGGATAACAGCCGCGCCTATAGTTGGAAATGCCCACCCTGTCATTATCTGCATGGCTTTGGATTTATCCGCCGCGAACGCAAACGATTCTGCGATTTTGGAGATATTGCTCAGGTCGGTGACTTTATTAGAAAACATCGCGAGGACTTTCAGTTTATCGGTGGAGAACTTGAACTGAGAGAGTACGGTAATTACCTGTCCTGCAGTAAAACGTTCGGCGGCGTATTCATGGAGAATGTCCTCCTTGTCGGTGGCGAATTGGACGAGCTTTATCCGTCCCATCATCTCATTAAAAACAGAGTCGCTGATGGAGTACGCGAAGGTAAAAAAGAGGATGAATAGCGCGGAAAGCACGCCGTGTTTCATAGCCCGCTCCTGAAAATGATAGTATAGTATAGCATACAAAACAGGAACACTCAAAGTGTACCGGAATTTTGAAATATTTATGTCACAGCGGGCGTGAACGGTGAAGCAGTCTATGGATAAAAACATAAATCGATAGCCACTATGTAATGAGAAACCAATATAGCGCGGTATCGCTATGACAATCGGTTTTGTCTCGACGGGTTTCGTTGTGGGTAGACGCTGGAACTTATGAGGGAGAATGTCACCGCGAGCAGAGCGAAGCGGCCGGTGAAAAAAGCATCCTTAATAAAAAAGGGGAACGCTTGACGCGCTCCCCTCAGGAATAGGTATTTATGTTTAACGTTTCAAGCCGTTGGCGGTCGCGAGCATGGAGTCCGCGGTCTGGATGGACTTCGAGTTGAATTCGTAAGCGCGCTGGGCGACGATCATATCGACCATTTCCTGCACCGCGTTCACGTTCGACATTTCGAGGAAACCCTGCAGAACTTTCCCGTAACCCTGTGTATCAGGAATACCCTGATATGCGGGGCCGGACGCGGGGCTTTCTTTCACAAAGTTCTCGCCGATATTGGTGAGCCCGGCGGGGTTAATAAAACGGTAGAGATATATCTGCCCCACTTCGATGGGATCGTCCTGCGACGGGATTTTGACTGTGACAAGCCCGTCGGGAGCGATAGTCAGCGAATTATCGAGAAAATCGTCGGGCAGGACAATGGGAGGGATCAGCCGGTACCCCTGCGAGGTCACGAGTTCCTTATTGGAGTCGATCTTAAACGTACCGTCGCGGGAATAAGCGGTACTGCCGTCGGGTAAAGATATACCGAAGAAACCTTCATTTTCAATCGCGATGTCCTTATTATTGCCGGTCTGCTGTAAGTTGCCCTGTGTGTAGAATTTCTGGGTCGCAGCCGGGCGTACGCCCAAACCGGTCTGTATACCGACGGGATACTGGCTGAGTTCGGATGACGGAGTTCCGGCAAGCCGCTCGGTCTGATAGAGGAGGTCCTCGAATTCCGCGCGCGCTTTTTTAAAGCCCGTGGTGTTGATGTTCGCCAAGTTGTTCGCGATGGTATCGATGTGAAACTGTTCGCCTATCATTCCGGAAGCCGCCGTCCATAGTGCACGCATCATAACGCTACTCCCTCCTTATTTGGGATTCTGTCCTGCTCTATAATTATCGGAACACTTTCCATCCGGTTAAGCCTTTTCATGTGTTATATGAAGTATTATAGAGGTATTTTTCTCTGCGATACCCCGCTTCAATACCATAATAAACAGAATAGACTGCTTCACCCCGTGCAATAAAAAATAGAAGCACGGGGATCGCAGTGACATCGTTTTTTGACTTAAAAGTCAGCCCCAAGGCAGGCAAGCCGTACGCGGTATCGACAAGGCTGGTAAAACACCTGCGCGTGAACACGGGCTGAATCTTTGTTGCCGGTTTCAGTTTCATATCGGGATTAGCCGTACGCGGTATTGACAAGGCTGGTAAAACACCTGCGTGTGAGCACGGGCTGAATCTTTGTTGCCGGTTTCAGTTTCATATCGGGATTAGCCGTACGCGGTATCGACAAGGC
>JAGVBZ010000010.1 GCA_020059465.1 Brevinematales bacterium | reverse complement strand
GGAATACATGCGTACTTTTCGGAGACGGCGCGGGTGCGGTAGTACTCTCGGCAGTCCCTGCGGATAGTCCCTCGGAAGTGATCGATATTATACTCGGCGGCGACGGTTCCGCGGGCGACCAGCTTTCGCTTCCCGGCGGCGGTTCCAAAAATCCCGCAACTCATGAAACTGTCGATCAGAAACTGCATTATCTGAAAATGAACGGTAATAACGTATTTAAAGTCGCAGTGCGTACGATGACGGATATTACAAAAGAACTGATCGAGCGCAACAATGTGCCTGTCGAAAAGGTTAAGCTGGTTGTTCCGCATCAGGCGAACTTCCGTATCAACGACGCTGTACGCGAACGTCTCGAGATGACAGAAGCCCAGATGTTCAATAATATATTTGAGTACGCGAACACGAGCGGCGCGACAATCCCGTTGGGAATCGCCGACGCTGTTAAGCAGGGACTCCTTAAACGGGGAGATTATGTCGTGCTGGTTGCGTTCGGCGGCGGTTTCACATGGGGAGCAGTACTTTTAAAATGGTAGAATTTAACATATTCTTATATTTCTTTAGGAGGTGAATTTATGGGTAGAGTAGATACTAAAAATGCAATTGTAACCGGGGCCGCGCGCGGCATCGGACGCGCTATCGCGTTAAAACTTGCGAGCGAAGGCGCTAATGTGGTTATTGTTGACGTTAATCTCGAGCAGGCTAACGAGACCGCGAAAGAGATCGAAAAATTGGGCCGCAAGAGCATGGCGATGAAGGTCGATGTTACGAACTATAACGATGTAGAAAAACTGATGGAGAAGGTCGCCGCCGAATGGGGTTCGGTTGATATTCTCGTGAATAACGCGGGCATCACCCGGGATAATTTAATTCTGCGGATGACCCCGGAGGACTTCGATCTGGTGATCAATATCAATCTGAAGGGTGTATTTAACGGAATTAAGGCGATTTTCCCTATCATGATGAAACAGAGATCGGGTAAAATCATCAATATGGCGTCCGTGATCGGTCAGATGGGTAACGTCAGCCAGGCGAATTATGCCGCCAGTAAAGCGGGAGTGATTGCGCTGACCAAGACCGCCGCGAAGGAGCTTGCGAAACGGGGCGTATGTGTGAACGCTATCGCTCCGGGGTATATTCAGACCCCGATGACCGATCAGCTTTCCGATCAGGTCAAGAATGCGATCAAAGCGATGATCCCGTTGGAACGCCTCGGACAACCCGAGGATGTAGCGAATATGGTGTTGTTTTTAGCCAGCAGCGAAGCTGATTATATTACCGGTCATACCTTTAATGTGGATGGCGGTATGGTGATGGCTTAAGTATAGATAGCGGAGGTAGATATGTCCAAACGTAGAGTTGTTGTTACCGGTATGGGAACCGTCAACGCCTTAGGTTTGAATGTTCCTGAATATTGGGAGAACATCATAGCCGGGAATTCCGGTATTACAAATATTACTAACCAGGACATGGGCGACTCGCCGTGTAAATACGCGGGAGAAATAAAGAATGAAAAATTTATAGTCGAGAATTATATCGACCGTAAAAAAGCGGGACGTATGGACCGTTTTAGCCAGTTCGGTTATGTTGTAGCGAAGGAAGCGGTCGAGGACAGTAAGCTTCTCGAGTATTCCGACCTTGACAAGAATAATGTCGGCGTACTGATCGGATCGGGTATCGGCGGTATTTACTGCTTCTGCGATAACGTGCTGATTTTAGATAAACAGGGACATAAGCGGGTTTCGCCCCTTTTTATCCCGAAAATCATTACGGATATTACATCGGGACATGTTTCCATCGAGTACGGATTTCGCGGCCCGAACTATTCGATCAGCTCAGCCTGCGCGTCGGCGTCGCATAGTCTCGCGGTCAGTTATATGCATATTATCAACGAGGATGCCGATGTAATGGTTACAGGCGGTTCCGAAGCGGCGATGAACCAGTTGGGTATCGCCGGATTCACACAGGCTCAAGCCCTCTCGACCCACTACTATGACAATCCCGCCATTTCGTCCAGACCGTTCGATAAGGGACGCGACGGGTTTGTGATGGCGGAAGGCGCAGGCGTATTGGTACTCGAGGAATACGAGCATGCGAAGAAACGCGGCGCGAAAATTTACGCGGAAATGCTCGGCTATGGGATGAGCGGCGACGCCAACCATATTACCGCGCCTTGCCCTGACGGCAGCGGTGCGGCTCTCGCTATAGAAAGGGCGTTAAAACGCTCCGGAATAAAAACGACCGATGTGCAGCTGGTCAATACCCACGGTACGTCGACCCAGCTTGGCGATATCGCCGAGACGACCGCGGTGAAACGTGTATTCGGGGATTATGCATATAAGCTGAAGGTAAACTCAACGAAGAGTATGACCGGGCATACGTTAGGCGCGGCCGGCGGAATTGAGGCTGTCGCGGTGGTAAAAATGCTCGAAACAGGTATTATTCACCCGACAATCAATCTCGACGATCCCGATCCTGAATGCGATTTGGATTATGTTCCTAATAAAGCGATAGAGTATCCTGTTGAGTACGCTATCAGTGATTCGTTTGGTTTTGGTGGTCATAATGTTACTGTCGTATTTAAAAAGTTTCGCGGATAACCGTGCGCTTGCTCCGGAACGAAAGAAGCAGCTTAGGACGCTTTGCAGACGTTTGAGAATCGGAATTCATTCGCTGGCGCTGTTGGATAGAGCGCTCACGCACTCGTCATATATCGACCGTGCCAGCGGGCAGCCCGAGACCTACGAACGTTTGGAATTTTTAGGCGATTCTGTCCTGAATGCGTCGATATCATATCTCCTGTTTAACGACCATCCGCGTTTTATGGAAGGGAAACTCTCTGCGTTCCGTTCCAGTCTTGTCGATGAAACCACGCTTGCAGAAGTGGGGATCAAACTCGGTATTCCCGATTATGTCAATCTCGGCCGCGGCGAACGTTTGAATGACAGCCGCGCAAAAAACAAAGTTACCGCGGATATTGTCGAATCGATAATCGCCGTTCACTTCCTGGAAAAAGGATTCGAGCCTACCTGCAGGTTTGTAGAGCGTCTGATGCGCGAGCATATAGAGCAGAGGCTTACCGACGGGATTCGCGACTATAAAACATCACTCCAGAAGATGTCCATGGAAATCTATAAGAAATACCCCGTATATAGGGTGCTCGCCGAAATAGGCCCCGATCATAATAAAACATTTAAAATCGAGGTCGAAGTGAACGGAGAGATAAAAGCGATCGGACATGGCAGAAGTAAAAAAACGGCCGAGCAGGACGCCGCGCAGAAAGTTTTGGAACTGATGGAACGAATGAAAACTAAGGCGGATATTTAATGAGAAGCATGACCGGGTTTGCGAGCGAAATGAAATGTACCGATAAATACGATATTTTTATCGAGCTAAAAAGCGTTAATTCAAGATATTTCGAGTTTAAAGTCAAATCGAGCTATTACCTGAACGAATTGGAAGTACTTATCAGGAATATTGTGTTTGAAAAACTCAACCGGGGAAAAATAGATCTGTTTATAAAAGTTGTGGAAAAGCATGCCGACAACTACGAAGTTGTGGTGAATAAAGACCTCGCAAAGAAGTACGAGAACGCCCTGATATCGATGGCGAAAGAGCTCGGCATTGTGGCGGAACTTGCGGTACGCGACTTTATGAACCTTGAGGGAATCATCAATCTCGAACGGGTAGGCGACGAAGAGGAACTTGAGAAAATTGTTATCGAGATGCTGAATAACCTGATTGTAAGGATCATCGAAATGATGAACCGCGAAGGCATGAAGACCCGTGAGGATATCGAAAGTTCGCTTTCACGCATCAATGAGAGCGTGGGGGTGATCGAAGCGCTATATCCTCAAAGTATCGAGAAGTATAAGGAAAGCCTCCGCGAACGGATACAGGAGATGTCCGCGAATAAAATCGAGGACAACCGGCTGATGATGGAAATTGAAATGGTTTCCTCGCGCACCGCGATCAACGAGGAAATAGTAAGACTGAAAAGCCATCTCGCCCAGTTCCATAACGTATTGGTCGGGAAAATCCACGGCGACAGTAAGAAACTCGATTTTATCGGGCAGGAGATGAACCGCGAGGCCAATACGATCGCGTCTAAGTCCAGCGATTATAGTATTATCGAAAATACCATCGTTATAAAAGGGGAAATCGAAAAAATCAGGGAACAATTGAGGAATCTTGTATGAGCGAAGCTCGTTCGGGAAAGGTTATCGTTATTTCCGGACCCAGCGGTGTTGGCAAAACTTCTCTCTATAAAAAGGTTCTGGACGCGCTGAAGGATAAGCTCGGATTTTCCATATCAGTCACCACACGAGCGCAGCGCGCCGACGAGAAGGAAGGCGCAGACTATATTTTCATAACGATTGAAGAATTTAAAAAAAGAGCCGATCGCGGGGAATTTGCGGAATGGGCGGAAGTGCACGGGAAATTCTACGGCACCCCGAAGGCTGAAATTGAGAGGATACTCGAAAGCGGACGGAGCGTGCTTCTCGATCTCGATGTTCAGGGCGCGATGAAAATCCGTGAGAGCTATCCCGACGCTAAGTTGATCTATATACTTCCCCCGTCGTTCGAGGTGCTGGAACGCCGCCTCTACGGACGGAATACCGACGACGATGAGACCCGGCATACCCGGATGCAGAACGCGGTCGCTGAAATGAAATACGTATCGAAGTATCATCTTCGTATCGTGAACGATGATTTCGATAAGGCGCTTGCTCATCTTCAGGAAGCTGTGGAAAAACTGATCGCGGGAGATGAATCTTGGATCGAATATCTCTAATCTTTCTTTTTATATTCACTTTTTTTACATCCTGCGCTACCCAGCGCTACGAGTATCATGAATTCCTCATGGATACCGTATTCGACGTTATCATATACACTCCTATGCCGAAATACGAGGCGGACGACGCGGTTAAGCGCATGTTCGCGATGCTGCATGAAATGGAACAGAAATACAGTATCGCAATTTCCAATTCGAGTATTGCGATTCTGAACAAAGCAAAATCCGTCGACGCCGATCCTGAAATGATGACGATATTTTCCAACACCCTATCGATGTGCCGATGGACTGACGGTGTATTCGATCCTACTATTTATCCGGTCGTTAAACTTTGGGGATTTTATTCAGGCGAGGGGCATGTCCCTGCATCGGGAGCGGTAAATCTGGCTGTTCAGTCGGTGGGATACCGGAAAATACTATTGTCGCCGGGAAAGATTACAGTTCCATGGGATACTTTCGTCGACCTCGGAGGGATACTGAAGGGATATGCGGTCGATAAGGGTGTGGAGTTCCTGAAAAACGCCGGAATAACAAACGGGATTGTCAACGCCGGGGGCAATCTCAAGGTGTTCGGCGCGAAACCCGACATGACACCGTGGGCGATAGGAATACGGCATCCCCGTAAGGAAGGCGCGGTTATTACGGTGATGTATGCCGCACCGGGGAAGGATATTTCAGCCGCGACATCGGGGGACTACGAACGATATTTTATCGAGGCAGGTATCCGTTACCATCATATCATGTCGCCGTTCACGGGATATCCGGTACAAAACGGAGTTGTCAGCGTCAGTGTGCTCGATCCCAGCGCGATGATCACCGACGGGCTATCGACGTCGATATTCGTGATGGGCTTGCGGGACGGGATGGCGTTCGCGGAAAATAACGCGCTCCCGGTGATGATTATTATTAATACAAACGGTCAACTGATCGAATTCAAGTCCGCCAAGTGGAAGGAAATGGAGGCGAATACCCTCGGTAAATAGCGTTTTAACACTTCCCGTCACTGCGATGAACGGCGCGAAGAAGCAGTCTATATAGAACACATACTCATAAGCAGAATAAAGATACCGCGCTGCGGGTTCGGAGTATTTATTTTCAGTACCGTGTATATTAACGGGAGGCGATTTTCTCCAATGTGATGATGAGAGAACGGACAGTGTCCTCACGGTGACGGAGATTCTGCGCGGCCAGCTCGGCTTTTACGGGATTCTTGATTTCCTGCTTCAGTTTATCGATGCTCGATTGGAAGTACTCCGCGAGACGTTCGAGGATTTTTACAAGCCACGGGAATTTTTCGATAATCATATTCTGCACTCCGAGTTCTTTCGACTTCTCCGCATCACGGTACCTTTCCAGAATATCCCCGAGTTCCTGTGACGTATCTATCCAGTCTTCGATCGACGTACCCGCCTTTCCCTTGAATTTCATTTTTTCACCCATCCGCTTCAATGAACCCATTTCGTTAAACTCGCGATTCAGGTCGAATAGCTGTTTTTCCAGTTCATGAGTCAATGCGAGAGCTTCATCGGGAGTACCGTCGATCTCCGCCGATTTGGAATGTTTTTCCTTCTTATGCTTGGTTTCGGGGACTGCGGTAATTTCGGTATCTACGGAAATGATCCCCGCCTTGGCGAGAGGGTGGAACGGATCGGCGATATGTCCGTGATATTCGGATGAGTTGGCGATTGTGAAAATCATTCCAGCGGCGCATTCGTCCGACGGGACCAGTTTCTTATAGCCGGGATTTTTCAGGTGCGATATATACTGCTCGTAGGACATATCGTACGCCGAGGCGAGTTTCTGGCAAAGATCGGTGCATCCCGGTGTATCTGTAAAACCGGGCGAAAACGCATAAATCGAGACACCGGAATTTTCTCCGGTCTCCTCCGCGAGAGACAGGGTCAGCGAACGGACGGCGGCGGACATCGCGGCAAAGAACGAGGCATAGGGTAAGGTCTCGGAAGAAACCATATTGACGATCACACCCTGTTTTCGCAGCAGCATAGACGGCAGAAACGAATGCATCATCAGCGCGGTGCCCTGGAGATTGACCCGGTAAACATCGTCTAAGGAGGAGGCTTGCTCTAAAAACGAACCGAACGGCAGTATCGCGGCGTTATTGATCAATATGTCAATTCGTCCGGAGGTCAGCAGAATGCTTTCGGTAAGACTCTTGACGCTGTCGGGATCGGAAATATCGGTATGGATAAAGAGGGCGTCCCCGCCCTTTGTGATAATTTCTTTCTGAACCTTCATACCCGTATCGGATAGATCGGCGATAACAACCTTCGCGCCGAGAATCCCCAAGCCCCGCGCGATATCCGCGCCGAGACCCTGACTTGCGCCGGTTACTATCGCTATTTTATCCTTGAATATCCCTTTTTTTAAGCCCAATTTTTTAAGAATTTTCAACATGCGTTTCTCCGGAAAAAGGCGTGGTTCTAATATTTATCGGAATGTTCTATGTATAATTAAAGGGTAAAAACCGAAACCCGTTGTAGTTTGCGATTCTGGAAACCGTGATATGGGAAAGCGGGTTCGGTTTTTTGGTATGATTTGCGGCGACAAGCCCTGAAAATTTCAAATATGGGTATAAGTAAAGATATGACGCAGTTCAACTTCTTTTAGAATTCATTCAATATATGTAAAAATGACGATAGTCACGATCAGAGTCATAGCATTGTTGTAACACTATTTTTACGCACAATAGTAATAAATTATAGATCTACAAGTATATATTTTTAAAAACAGACTAATTATTGGTCTGTTATCCCCTAATCAGGGCGACTTTTCCGGTGCGCGCAAGTTCCTTGATACCGTACCCGGCAAGGAGTCTGATAATCGCGTCGATTTTTTCGCTCGATCCGGTGACTTCTATCGTCACGTTTTCATGGGAAATGTCCACGACACGCCCCTTGAAAATATCGGCAATCTCGATGATCTCGCGCCTTTTATTCGAATCGACCGCCACCTTAATCAGTGAAAGCTCGCGGGATACATAATCCTGTTCGGTCAGGTCGCGTACCTTGATGACTTCGATCAGCTTATTGAGCTGTTTTTTCACCTGATCGACAATCTGCTCGTCGCCGTCCACTACGATAGTCATTATGGAAACAGACGGGTCTTCGGTTTCAGCGACCGACAAGCTGGAAATATTGAAACCGCGCGCCGAAAAGAGTCCGGCTATTCTTGCGAGAACGCCGAAATGGTTCTCGACCTGTACTGAAAGCGTCGATTTATGCGGTTCGATTAAATTCGCCATTATGCCATCCCTCCTATCATCTGGGTAAGACTTGCGCCGGCGGGCACCATCGGGAGAACGTTTTCCTCTTTTTCGATCACGATGTCCAGAATTGCAGGCCCGTCATAATCGATCATTTCCTTAAGCGCGCCCGGTATATCGGACGGTTTAGTGATCCGTTTGCCCCAGCACCCGTATGCCTCGGCGACCTTAACGAAATCGGGATAGTATTCCCCTTTAGATTCGTTGTGTTTATGCTTTTCCAACAACACCCCGGAGTACCGGCGGTTGTAGAACAATTCCTGCCATTGCCGTACCATCCCGAGGTAGGAGTTGTTCAGGATAAGTACCTTGACCTTCAGGTCGTGGGAGATCGCGGTGCCGAGTTCCTGTATATTCATCTGGATAGAACCGTCTCCGGCAATATCGATAACAGTCTTGTCACGGTAGGCAGCCTGTGCGCCGATAGCTGCGGGAAGGCCGTATCCCATCGTTCCCAATCCGCCCGATGTCAGCAGGGTACGCGGCTTTTTATACTCATAGAACTGCGCAGCCCACATCTGGTTCTGACCCACTTCGGTCGAGATAATCACGTCTCCCTTCGTTATCTTGGATAACTGCTCGATTACATCCTGGGGCTTGATGATATTTTCTGCCTTCTGGTATCCGAGAGGGTTCTTTTTCTTCCATTCGGCTACCTGCTCCATCCATTGGACGATTTTCGCGGGTTTGATAATTTTATTCAGTTCGGACAGTACTTCCTTTACGTCGCCGACGATCGGTATATCCACGACGACATTTTTACTGATCGATGTCGGATCGATATCGATATGAATAATTTTCGCGTTCGGGGCGAATTCGGTCAGTTTTCCGGTGACACGGTCGTCGAAACGGGAGCCGATCGCGATAATCAGGTCGGAATGGGATATGGAAAGGTTAGCGAAAACGGTACCGTGCATACCGAGCATTCCCAGATACTGAGGGTCGGTATAATCGGCGGGATAGCCGCCCAGTCCGGTAAGGGTCGCGGTGACCGGTATGCCGGACTTTTTCACGAATTCGGTCAATTCCTTCGCAGCGTTACCGAGGATAACACCGCCTCCGAAGTAAATAATCGGACGCTGGGACTCCTCGATCATCGCGATGGCTTTCTTTATCTGTCCGAGATGAACTTTTACTTTAGGTTTATATGTCCTCATATCGATCGATTCCGGATATACGAAATTCGTCTTAGCGGTCTGGACATCCTTGGGGATATCGATCAGAACCGGCCCGGGGCGGCCCGTGCGGGCGATATGGAACGCTTTTTTTATCGTCGCGGCGAGGTCACGGACATCTTTCACGAGAAAATTATGCTTTGTGATGGGACGGGTAATCCCGGTGATATCGGCTTCCTGGAAGGCATCGCTTCCTATCATCGTAGTGGGCACCTGCCCGGTAATTGCGACCATCGGGACAGAGTCCATGTACGCTGTGGCGATACCGGTGACCAGATTGGTCGCGCCGGGCCCGCTGGTAGCGAGACATACGCCTACATCGCCGGTCGCGCGCGAATAACCGTCGGCGGCATGAGCCGCTCCCTGTTCGTGACGCACATGTATCAATTCGATGCTTTTTTCATCGTACAGCGAATCGAAAATAGGTATGACCGTCCCTCCGGGATATCCGAAAATGACTTTCACTCCCTCTTTCTTGAGCGATTCCATTAATATCTTAGATCCGGTCAGTTCCACACCGTACCTCCATCGGAAAAATTTGCAGGATTATATTATTATATAAAAGTGAGGAAGTGTCAAAAATAAGATACGGATTCGGCGGAAAAAGAATATTTTTATTGAGAATTTCGATATCAGTACAATATTTCCCGCTAATTCGCGGAAAATCGAATATTTTTGAAATAAGCGTGACAGTATGCTATATTAATAGTGTTCAATAAACAAAGAACTCAGGAGGAATATTATGTTTTCAAAATCTAAAAGATTCGGTCTTGCCGCTGCGGCAATTGTGGTGCTCGGCCTCGCGGCGTGCGAACTGACTCTCAGTCTCGCGTTCGCGCCGACAGTCAAAATTACAAGCCCAGCTTCTTATTCCAGCGTTTCATCTTCTCCGTTTACTTTAGCCGGTACTGTATCGGATAACGGAAAGGCTGTAGACAATGTTTCTTATAAGATCGGGTCATCCGGAACCTACACCGTTATTTCCGGGACAGAGAATCTTGCTACCGCAAAGGATAAGGCATGGAGTGTACAGGTCGATATTTCCAGCGTACCTGCAAACAGTTATTTTACTGTTTATGTGAAAGGTACATCAGGCGATTTAGTATCGACAATTTCCCGCACTTTCTGGAAAGGGAGCGCCTTCGATGAAACCGAACCGAATGATACCTACCTTACGGCTGATGCATTAACCGTGAATGCTGTTGCCTTCTCAGCACAGATACAACCCAGCGGTGATGAAGATTGGTATGTGGTAACACTTGCCAGCAGTACAGCATATACAATAAAAACTCTCAGTGCATCGTCGGGAAGTGATGCGGATACAAAGATTTTCCTTTATCAAGGTACCGATTTGGTAAATCATGTCGCATTCAATGATGATTTTTCCGGGACTTTTTCACAAATTGGTTATACTGTTCCCCCTGCGGCTGGTGGAACATATTATATTAAGGTAATAGGTTTTAATACCATACTCGAAGGAACTTATGCCATTCAGATTACACAGCCCTAAGAAAAAAATAAGTTAAAAAACCCCGCCTCGGCGGGGTTTTTTTATGAATTATTGAACTTTATTCCATATTATAGTTGAATTATCTGAAAATTAAGGTACAATATAGTATGCGATTCAGAGGAGGTTACAATGAAACGATTTATGTTATTGGGTGTGTTTGCCGTATTTTTTATCGGGTGTACCATCACGTTCGATACCGGGGATAATAATACCAGTAAGAATCCAGACCTTGTGGTGACGATTACCAGCCCGACTAATTATTCCGTATTTCTTACCAACGGATTTCTTATTACCGGTACGGTAACCGGGGGTGAGGTCAAAATAGCGAGCGTGTTCGTGAAAATCGCCGGAGGGTCTTATACGGCCGTAGTCGGTACATCGAACCTGACCGCGTCGACAGCGCAGGTATGGAACTACGTTGCATCGGGTGTCGCAACAGGATGGAACCTGATCACTGTGAAGGCTGTGGATATGATGGGGAACACGTCTGTTGAAAAGACATGTAATATCTATATCGGTTCCGGCGGCACGACCCGCCCGACTCTTTCCATCACGTCTCCCACGAACTCTACCTACTACGAGATCCCGGACAATCCCACAGTTTCGCTGATCGGTATGGTTCAGGACGACGGAGCGTTGGATTATGTCTATGTTCGCTGGGGTGCTTCTGCTGTGGGGGCATACACGGGAATCAATAATACCCATCTCATTTCCCCGTCTGTAGCCAAGGCATGGACGAATGTGTTCGATATCAGCTTATATTCCGGCGGTGTGAAAATGATGCATGCGTACGCTAAAGATCTGAGCGCGATGCATTCTCTGACAAACAGCGTGATGGTTTATCTTTTAGACGAGGATGAACCAAACAATGCATATGGAATAGAGGACTTGATTCCCAGCGATGGAACATGGTTCTATGCACGAACTGGGGCCGCAGCAGACGTGGACTGGTTTAGATTTAATGTTCCGACTACGGGATTTTATATCATGTTAACTACTAATGCATCGATGGGAACTGAACTGGATACATGTATGGTGCTTTATGATAAGAATGGAACTACAATCTTAGATCAGAATGACGATCTTGGCGGAGGTGTAACCTATTCGTGGCTGAATCATAATTTCTTAACGACAGGAGATTATTATCTCAGTATTGCTCGGTATGATACCAATGGAATAGGTGATTACGCGGTAGTGGTTTATAAACCGTAAAAGTATGTAAATGATTGAAAGGCTCCGCGATTGCGGAGCCTTTCTTTTGGTTTGTTTCTAATATATTTATTGCGTACGCCCCGGTCAGAGGCATTTCAGGATAAGCTGCATGAACGGGTTTTCTGCATGATAGAGGGCGGCGAGGTTGCGGATTTCACGGAGGTCCTGGCCGAGGAGGGCATGCAGTTCGTCGAGGTTCTTCACGCTCCGTTCGTCGCGGGTCTTGCGGATGAAAAACAGGGCGTACGACGCATCCGGGATATGCCCGTCGAAATCGAGGAGATAGGTCTCGAGCCGGAGGTCGTGCGCGTGCAGAGAGGGGCGCGTTCCGATATAGGTCATCGCCGGATAGAGCCGCCCGTTCAGGTAGAGCATGGTGAAATATACCCCGATTGCGGGAAGCACCTGCTCGTTGATCGCGAGGTTCAGTGTGGGGAAGCCGATAGTCCGGCCGATTCTGTCGCCGTGTATTTTATGGGAGTAGATCATATAGGGACGTCCGAGGAGTTCCGCCGCTTCGTCCACACGCCCGCCCATCACGAGGTCGCGGATAACCGTCGAATGGATCGCAGTCCCGTCATTCTCAAGACGGTCGAACACGCGCAGGGTAAACCCCCGTTTCTCCGATTCGCGGCGGAGAAAATCGTTATCCCCGGTGTTTCCCTTACCGAAACGGAAATTATATCCCGCGTATAGGGTCATATTCCCGAAGCTTCCGCAGAGCAGGTCGAGGAATTCGCCGGCTGTGATACCGGATACTTCGCGGTAGTTCATCGAAAGGCAGTAATCGAAACCGCAGTTCTCGAGGATGCGGAATTTGAGTTCCGGGGGTACGAGGTATCCTTTAAAACGCTCGGGGGCGATATATTTAATCACCGATTCCCCGAACGTGACGACAATTTTTTTTGCGCCGGGTATTGCCGATGCATCGGCGAGAAGATTATCGATCAGCTTGCGGTGGCCGAGATGAAACCCGTCGAAATTCCCGATGGTAACGAATGCATGCTCAAGCGCGGGCAATTGATAGGGAGAATCGATAATCTTCATGTTCCCGCCTTTTCGGTGATAATCCTGAGCGCGCCGTGAAGGTCGCCCGCGACAGCGTCCGCGAACGTAAAATCCTGCCCGCGCGTATGATCGTTCGGTACAGCGATAGTCATGCAGCCCGCACTTTTTCCCGCCCGCGCGCCGTTGGACGAATCCTCCAGTACGACACATTCCGACGGGAGAAGCCCCATCCTGCCGCAGACGGTCAGGTAGATTTCCGGGTCGGGTTTGCCGTTCACTATATCGTCGGACGACTGAAGGATGTCGAAATAGGCGCGGATATCGAGCGCGTCGATCACATGGTTCATAAACGACCCGATCGAACCTGTTGCGATCGCTATTTTATACTTTCTGTGAAGCTCTTTTAATATGTTGAAAAGTCCGGGCATCGGCTGAAGGTCAGTACGGATGCGAGCATCCATCATGCGGTAGACCTGCTCCTGAAACTCCATCGGGGTCATGAGAAGCCCCACTTCCTCGATAAAAATTTCGCTCGCGGCGTCGGATTTCCGCCCCATCATTTTCCAAAGCGTGCTGTCCTGCACGCTTTTCCCGTATTTTGCGGCAATCTCGCGCTGTACGTCGAAATAAAGACGCTCGCTGTCGATCATCAGCCCGTCCATATCGAAAATTACTCCGCGTATCATCGGTGAATCTCCCATTTTATAAGTTTACCGATAAGAAAGTATCCCCCTCCGAACAGCGCGGTCATCCCGAACGCCAGCCCGATTGCGGGGATAACGCTCATATCAGTCTGATAGACAAAACGGTATAACGGATAGACTGCCGCGGACGCGATTACCGATGCGAGCACCGATTTCAGGATTCCAGCGCCGATACCGTCGAGTACGGCTTTCGACTTGAATACAGGCCAGAGCCGCCATATATAAAAGAATACGGTGATCCATGAAGCGGAAATATCGGCAATCGCAATACCCGAAACGCCGATCGAAGGTATCCATGACAGGAAATACAATCCCGTTCCGGTGACTAAAAGAACAATATTAGTAATCAGCGGGGTTTTTGCGTCGGACATCGAGTAGCTGATTTTTGCAAAGATCACGTTGAGCGACATCGGCAGAAGCCCAACCGCGTACCATGCAGTCAGGACCGACGTCAGGCCGAGAAGTTCCGGAGTGTATTTTCCGGTGTCGCCGGTGAATAATCGAAACGGGTCGCGGTATGCCAGATTGACCGCGATATCCGGAAAAAGGATCAACAGGAAAGAGAGCGGGACAATCAGGTATAAAAGCAGCCTAAATCCCTCGTTGATCGCGCGGTCGAATTTCTCATGGTCGACTTTTCGGTTGATTCCCGATAATAACGGGAGTAGTACGGTCGCGAGCGCGATGCCGATTACCCCGATGGGAGCCTGATTGATCATAAACGAGTTGTTTATCACGACAAACGATCCGCCGGGGAGATACGAGAGAAATATTGTCGAGGTAAATGTTGCGACCATCAGGACGACCATATTGACCGAAGTAGGCAGGAACAGCCGGAAAAACTTCCGTACAGCGGGATCTTTCAGGTTGATATGCAGACGGTATTTGAAACCCATCCTTACCAGTTCGACCAACTCCATCAGGAACATCAGCATCGATCCGATCAGCACGCTCGCGCCGAGGGCATATGTACCCCATTCGCGTATAAAGATTAAAGGTACGATCATAAATGCAAGATTGAAAACTATAGGCGAGAACGCCGGAGTAAAGAAGCGTTTATTGGAGTTCAGCACCCCCATCGCCATCGAAAATAGGCTGATAAAGATTACGAACGGCATCATGATGATCGTCATGTTGATGGTTTCATACAATTTGGCGTTGGCGAACCGCCGGGTGATATCGTGGACATACCCCGGCACGAGGAGCGGGACGAACAACGGCGCAAAGAGGATGCCCAGCAATGTGATCGTGACTGTCGCAATCAGAAATATATTAATAATGTTGCTCGCGAACAGGAACGATTTTTCGCGGTCTTCCTGGTTGACCGCCTGATAAGACGGGATGAACGCATTATTGAGCGCGCCCTCGCCGACAATCTTACGGAGGTTGTTGATCATCTTGAACGACGCCTGAAACGGATCGGCGCTTTTCCCGTACAGTCCGGTGATGACCGTGAATTTCAGCATTCCGGTGATACGCGAGAATAAAGTCCCGATGGAGTTGATCAAGGTATGTTTGAACGATACCATTCTTGGTGCCATATATTTCCTGTTATAAGTAGTAAGGCCTGTTATGAACCAGAATTCTCATAGCTAGCCCCGCGATGCGATAATATTTTTTATGCGCGGGTAAAGCAATCGATACGAATATCAAAAACATAACCGATTCCTTGAACGTGAAGTATTATTAAGTGACAAGGTAATGATTTATTGCTGTGCAGTCATCACGCCGTGAATAAGGCCGGTTTTTCGCACAAGTATTTTAACCCCTCGCGCGGTGAAAGTCAAAGTTAATCGGATATGATAACGGTTATATTATAGAAAGATATTTTGAATCCTTCACAAAATCGGGGTATAATATATGAAAATATTCTGGAGATACCTATGAAACGTACGGTAATTCTATGCGCGATGATAATTTCAGTGCTCGCCTCAGCGGCGTCGGCGTTCAAATTCCCCGCGCAGTGGAACCATAAGTATACTACATGGGGAAAGATCGACCGGAGCGTTAAGGGCGATACGGTGACGCTGGTGTATAAGAGTTATGTCACCTACTTCGAGCAGATCCCGAACCTGATTAAGAAAAAGCTGATTACCGCCGATGCGATCAAGGATAAGCTCGCCGATCTCAACCAGAGTTCCCTCGCGCTCATCAGTATCTACGGATCGGATATCTACAAGACGATACCGTCGTACGAGCTTGTGAAGGGCACCGATTATACCTATAAATATACTTTCGATATCAGCGACGAAGTCTTCGACCGTGAACAGCTCTATAACGCTATCCCTGAAGACCTTCTGACATACAAATACAGCACTAAAGAAGAACGTATCGAGAAGGAAACCGCGATCAAGGAGGAGTGTAAGAAGCACGGTTTCCTGTACCTCTCCACCTTATTAGGGGATAAACAAAACACGGTGATGCGGGATTATAAGGGATTGTACGAAATCTATAAGCCGATTCTCAAGCCGTTTGTCGAAGACCTGACGGTAAAAATAATTAATACCCTGAAAAATTTCAATAACGGAAAGGCCGCGATAGTGGATATTATTATCAGTCTCGGCGAATTTGTCGCGCTGATGGAATATAAGAATCCCGGAAACACGTTTACCCAGAACGGGAAAAAGTATCTGACCGGGAATATATGGACACCGTACGCGGTGCTCCTGCAGGCGTCAGGGGACTGCGACAGTAAAAACCTGCTGTTTACCGTGATGCTCGGGGTAATGCGGGATACGATTATCGCGCTTGACGAGAAAAAGTATCCCAAACTCGCCGATATGAAGAAAGAGATGCTGAAATGCGACTTTAAGCTTCTCGCGTTCCCGCCCAAGCCGGGAAGTTCGGTAGGCCATCTTTTTGCCGCCGTGCGCCTTCCGTACCAGCAGGTCGCCCCAAGTGTATTAATCGGCGGGGAACTTTTTTCGCTGATGGATGTGACCGGAGAATATATCCCCGGGTATGAGACAGGATGGGGTAAACTGATTAAAACCGCGGAAATTATCGATCTTCTGGACTGACATTCCGATCGAGGAAATATTTCAGCGATTCGTACATGACCGCCGCGAAGCTGTTCGCCACATTGATGGAATTTTTCATCCCGACAAGCGGAATCATCGCGATCCTGTCGCATAGCTCGAGAATCTCGTCCGTAATACCGAATTCCTCGTTCCCGAATACGATGCATGTATTATCGAAACCCCCGATATCAGCGATAGGTATCGCGTTCTTCGCGGTCTCCATAGCGATAATTTCATACCCGCGTCCGCGATACTCCGCGATCGCTTCTTCGGCTGCGCTATGGTACTTCCATACGACCGTATCGAGCGTACCCATCGCGGTACGTTCGATCTTCACCGACGGCGGAGACGGTGTGATTCCGCAGAGGGCAAGCTCGCCCACTCCGAACGCATCCGCGCTGCGGAAGATACTGCCGACATTGAACGGTGAGCGGATATTGTCGAGTATTGCGGCGGACGGGAACCTGAGTACGCCATAAGGACTGTCGAAACGGCGCACGTCGAAAAACTTTTCACCGATATCTTCGTCAATCAATCCGATCAGGTCATGGAAGCAGAGATTGAGAGGTTTTATGACCTGATTGCCGGACTTTTGCGTGCTGAAGAATGTTTCGACATTCCCCAACCGGGCATCGATAATCCCGAGCGCGCGGGAAATCTTGGGATGGCCGGATTCCTGCGCGATGCAGCCGAGGTACATCGAGAGTTCCGGAAGGTGGTGTGCGATTATCGCGGGAATATCCGCATCCGGGGAGGTTTTCATCTTTTTTTCCATCGCGCGGAGGACGGACGCGATCTTATAGATTTTCTGCTTGACGTTGAGTTTGACGAATTTATTGCGCGCGATCATAAACGGGCTTCTTCATATTCAGCAGAAAGGTCTCGATTTCGAGGAATGCGAACGATTCGTCGGTGGATTTCACACGATATTCCACCGCGCGGCTGAGTTCGAACACCGAACTGACAAATTTCAGGTCGCAGACCTGCGCGTACTCGGACAATTTTTTCATCTCGAACGGGCTGATTTTCATTTCGGACGACAATTCCGTTTTATCGCGGGACGCGATATATCCCCAAAGATGCTTAGCGGAACGGAGAATCATCGAGTTGATGACAAGAATATGCGGATCTCCGAGGAGTTTCATATCGCTGAGGATTTCCAGCGCGGAACGGGGCTTCTGCATAAAAAAAGCGTCGATCAATTGGAAGATCGTACCGTTCTGGGAACGGGAAAGGATATTGTTCGCATCCTCCGCGGTGAGCCTGCCCCCTTCTCCGGCGTACTCGCAAAGCAGCCGGACCATCATCGCGGCGTCCTCGATATCCTCGTTGGAAAGGATCAATACAAGATCGGGAATTGCCTTCTCATAGTCGAGCTTTTTCTCGGCGAATTTAGTACGGATGAACTCCAGTATATCCCGGGCGTATGCCCGCTTGAAGTCCTTTGATAAAAAATTCGGGTCGCGTTCGACCGCATCGGCAATCTTCTTGGACGGCGACTCCCATTCGAGTATGAGGACGGTATCGGGATTTGGATGTTCTATATAATGAAGGATGCGTGTCTCAAATTCGTCGGATTTGCTCTTGTATGCCGGTTTCTGCGCGCTGTCGCCCGAATCGGCAGGTTTTCCCTTGATACGGTCGATATTACGGACAAGGACGGTATTCTGCGAACCGAACAGCGAGGTCTGGACGCACTGGTTGATGATCGCCGAGACCGGGGAATCATCCGCGAAATAAACCGTCAGATCTTCCCGGGACACTTTAGCAATCAGTTTATCGATATAATCCTTTCGGAATACCTCGTTAGGGCCGGTTAGTAAGTAAATAGCTTTCATGATATTCTCCGATAACATCCACCTTACCGCTGTACTGCGAGAATTGAAGCTGCCATCCGTAATAGATCGCCTCGGCGGTGCGGGTAGCAATCAGATTGACCAGCATCGGCACGACAATATTGCTGATATATGTATTAGTCTCCACTACCAGATAACTTTTCTCGATGGAGACTTTCTCCTGAATATAATTACCCGTCATATCCTGAACCGAAAAAGTAACCTTCATGGTGTAGATCAGTCCGCCGATATTGGTAATAAAGCGGGAATCTTCGATAAAAAACGTATCGATACTGCCGCTTACTAAAAGCTGGGCATGTTTGATCTTATTCATGATCTGCAGTCCGTGGGCGGTCAGCTTATCCTTGAGGATGATGTCGAATTGACGCTGAATGTCGACGCTATGCGCATGATCGGTAAAAAGCGTAAGATATACCTGACGCACCCCCTCGGGAAGGCCTGATTCAATACCCTCGACCTGAACCCTGTCGATCGTACTTTCATAGATACTCCCCTTCATCGGTATGATGATATCCTTCGGCATAACAGCAAGCGATTTATTCATACTCTTCGGGGATTTTACGAGCAATACTTCGGGATTTTCATATTCCTTCAGGAGAATCGACGACGATCCGCAGGATAGCAGGAGCGACAACGGAAACGATAGATAAACAAGCAGTAAGAGATATGTTTTTATCATGGCAGTCCTTTAAAAAGAAAACGATAATACTGGAATTTCGAATAAGTTTGCCGAATTGGCGAGCGGCAATCCGTCCGTCCCGATCTTTGGGAGACAACCCGATGACTTCAGGGACGGGTCTATCCGGTCGGGATACATGCACAGCGAAGTCTTGAGGTTTTCGTTATGTCCCAACTGATAAAACAGCGGATAGAACAGGTTAAACGTATAGGCGCCGAGGGCAAGAATCCCGAAAACAGGCTGAAGCCCTGTCTTGTTTCCTTCGTCCACAACAGCGAGAATAGTAAACAATAACGAGCCGGTACCGGTTATCAGCGCGGTCTCCCATTTGCCCATCACCCAACTTCCGATGCTGAAGAATGGAAGCAGATTATATACACTGAAAGTAAACCAGCTCCGCATCTCGAACGCCATGTAGAACGAATTTCTGTCAATTTCAGACAAGTTGATTGTCAGTTTCTGCAGAGTGAGTATTTCTTCTTTCGAGAAAAACTGCTTACCGTTGATCAGCGTTTCGGTCTGGGATTTTAGCTGGAGATACTTGATTTCCTTCAAATCGGAAACGTTGGTCTGATCGGTGACTATCGTTTTGACTTTATCCTTCCCGATAATAATCTCCCCGACCTGACTTTGAAACACGACATTGGTAAGGTTATCCGAAACTATTTTTCCGTTCAATACGGTACCGTCTTTCAGTATGACGACTGCGCCGAATAGCGCGGAGGTACAGACGGATAACAATCCGGCCAATAAAAAGGTACGCATATAATCCCCCTATTTCCATCCGTCGAACGACGCGGATGCGTCGATGGTATAACCCGTATGTGCGGTAAAAAAAGCGGATATACCCGATATTTCCGCGATCTTACGGATGGATTTCTTCATGGTATCCATATCCATTGTGTACTTCGGGAAAAACACATCGACCTTCCCGCCGCTCAGATTCATCGCATCCCCGGCGAAAAGGAATTTTCCGTCGATCAGATAGCACATGGAACCGGGGGTGTGTCCCGGCGCGGCGATAGCCCGAACCATAACATTTCCTAAGATTAAATTCTGGTTATCGTTTAGAGGCTTATGTTTTATATCTTTCACCGAGGGCGGGGAAAAGATAAAACGCGAGGTCTTACCGTTTATCATTTGTTCCTCGTCTGCGGACATAAACACCACAGCGTTAGAAAATAAAGAAAGGCCGCCGGTGTGGTCATAGTCGGAATGGGTAAGGAAAACATACCGGATAGACCCGGGATCGATGCCGAGTTCATTCAATCCCGCCTTGAGGACCGCAGGATCGGTAAGAGTATCGATTAAAATATAACCGTCGCCTTCCGATATCAGGTAGCAGTTCGCCATACCTCCGCTAACCGTATAAATATTATCCGTGATCCGCGCGGTAGGGGTTAAAACACGTGTAACTCCGATCGGCAGGAACATATATGCGAAAAACGCAATCAGGATAAATATAACAGACCCCGCCGATATCAGGGTTATCTTGACCGGTGTTTTCATATGCACTTCCTTTCTATTATTGCGGTTAGCGGCAAGACGAATCCAGCATTCACCTATTTTAAATATTGTATGTGGGTTGTGTAAAAAAGTCAAGGCGAGGCATGTCCAGCGCGAGGGTTAATTTGAATATAAACGTGTAATATATGAATCAGCCCGTGCTCAGCAGATGATTTACACTGAACACGGGCCGGTAATTCCAAGTAGATACGCATTGGGTGGGTTCGTCTGATTAATCCCCGTTTAACGAATCCTCGCTCAACTCCATCCCGAAATATTTAGATGCTGATTTAAGAACTGGGCCCACCATATCGTGATCCTGGAACGAAGGCGCCTTTCCGGGCTTATAGAAAATATAGCCTTGGTCGAAACCGCCGTCCTTGATGAATTTCGATAAATTCACCCCAAGAGATGGATGTTTCGGATCGCCGCCGATCAGCAGGGGCTTTTTAAGCAGTTTTTCGTCGGCAAATTCAGCCTCGAGACCGTACGCTTTCGCTACCTGAAAGACGGTATCGGTAAACCACGCCCAATCTTTGCTGGTCTCATTCATTAAAGAAGAATGGCAGTATATCAGTATGACGCCCTTCGATAGGGCAGAGGATACTTGTTCAGTGACCAGCACCGATTTGTTGACCCATCCTGTCTTACCGTCGGCGGTCTTTACCTGGAGCCAAGGTTCGTTAAATTCCACTTCGCGGAGAACGATTTTTAACAACTCTTTGGTGACCGGGCCGAGTGCGGTAACTGCGTCGCCCTGTTTGATTTGGGTGATCACCTTTCCGTCAAGGGTTGGATTCTCGCGGAGGTTGGCGTTATCGACCCAGCAGTAATAGGTAGTACCCGCGGCTGCCGAATTCTGTGCATCGCTAACAGCAGCAGAGTTGGTACCGCCGGTACCGGATTTTCCGTCCTGACCGCCGCAGGAGATCAATGTCATGAAAGAAAGCCCGAAAATAAGTACCGAAATACAATACTTCATACTTTACCCCTTTTTTGTGATAAGGAATTGTATTAGGGTGCACAAAAAAAGTCAATCACAGAAAAAAATATATTAAAAGTACTTGACGATGAAGAAAAAAAGCGATATACTATATGTGTGAGTGAGTATTCACTCAATGTTTTTATTTTTTTCTGTGATTTTCCCGCGGATAACTTGCCTCAATTCCCTTTTATTCATGAAATTTTTTTTACTTAGGAGGCAAATATGGTTTTAGTAACTGGAGCCTGCGGGCATATCGGTAATACCCTTGTACGAAAACTACTGGAGCTTGGTGAAAAAGTGAGGGCTCTCGTGTTTCCCGGCGAGGATACCTCTTCACTTGACGGTCTCGCGGTCGAGCAAGTGCGGGGCGATGTCTGCGACAGGAAATCCCTCGATGATGCGTTCACGGGTGCGGATACTGTGTTTCATCTCGCGGGTATGGTCTCGATTATTCCCGGAAGGAAGGACCTGCTCTACCGCGTCAATGTTATCGGCACAAGAAACATTGTTGACGCATGTCTCTCCCATCAGGTAACGCGCTTGATCTATACGAGTTCCGTGCACGCTTTACCCGACCTGCCGAAAGGGATGTCGATCACCGAATCGTCGGGGTTTTCCCCCATTTCCGCGTTCGGCGAATACGGAAAATCCAAAGCCGCCGCGACACTCGAAGTATTCGACGGGATAAAGAAGGGCCTCGACGCGGTGATCTGTTGTCCGTCCGGGGTTATCGGGCCCAACGATTATAAGCCGTCGAAAATGGGACAATGCCTGCTCGATTTCGTATCGGGAAGGCTGAAACTTTCTCTCGACGGCGGATATGATTTTGTCGACGTGCGGGATGTTGCGACCGGCGAGATCGCCGCGTGGAAAAAAGGGCGCACCGGGGAAACGTATATACTCAGCGGTGAAAAAATCAGTGTGATGCAGATCCTGAGTCTCGCGGCGTATCAGGAGGGGTTGGAACCGCCGAAATTCAGCATTCCGTATTTCCTTGCCCGTATTGGGGCGTTTTTTATGACTTTATTTGCGGGTAAGAAGAAGGAGCCGCTGTTAACGACTGATTCTCTATCCATACTGCGGAGCAATTATAACTTTAAAAACGAAAAAACTGTAAGCGAACTCGGGTATAAGGCAAGACGGCTCGACGAAACAATCAGCGATACTTTGAGATGGTTCCGCGAACGGGGAATGAGTTAATCTTATTCGATAATATTAGTTGTTCGTACGGCTTCCCGGATATTTTCCGACGGGAAACGATAGAGAAATATCCGCCTATCGAAATATTCGGGAATCCGTCGAGCGGATTATTATAACGATTCTTTTTGTACATCCCGTGAAACTTCCTTTTTTCACTTCTTTATTATATAATAACATATCTGAATACTAAATCCTATTATTACCAAGGGGAATTGATGAACGAGCTGAAATCGGAACTCTTCGGGGAAATCCTCCCGTTTGTGGACAAACCGTTACGCTATACCGGGGGCGAGATCAACTCGGTCACCAGGGATTGGAGCGGACGGACGTCGGTCGCCCTGATATACCCCGACACCTACGAGATCGGCACGTCCAATATCGGGCTGAAAATCCTCTATCATATCATGAATTCTCATAACGAGTTCGTATGCGAACGGGCTTATGCGCCGTGGGGGGATATGGAAACCCGGCTCCGCGAGCGGAATATCCCCTTGTTTTCGCTTGAGACTCATACACCGCTTGCCCGGTTCGATATTCTGGGATTTTCCTTCCAGTACGAGCTTCTTTATACGAATTTTATCAATATGCTCGATTTGTCAGGAATCCCTCTTAGGGCGTCTGAACGCACGATGGAGCACCCGTTTGTGATAGCGGGCGGCCCAGCGACAGTCAATCCCGAGCCGGTCGCGCTGTTTCTGGACGCGGTCTGTATCGGCGACGGCGAAAGCCGGATCGTGGAGATGTCCAAAGTTATCCGTGAGGGTAAAAACGAAGGGCGGAACCGCGAACAGATTCTCACCGCTTTATCCGAAATCCCCGGCGTATATGTGCCGTTATTCTACAGCGAGGAGCAAAACGGGGGTTATACCATAGCGCGGGGCGCGTCTGTCAGGCGTTATATGGAACCCGACCTGAACACGATTGACTTTCCGGCCGCGCAGATCGTACCGTATTTACGCGCGATTCAGGACCGGGCTGTGGTCGAACTTTCGCGGGGATGCGGCCGCGGCTGCCGTTTCTGTCAGGCGGGATATATCTACCGTCCCGTACGCGAACGCGACCTGTCGGAGATTGTGCGTATCGCGCGGGATTCGATTCAAAGTACCGGATATAAAGAGTTTTCACTGATTTCATTGTCGGTCAGCGATTACAGCAGGCTGGGCGAACTCCTGCCCGCGCTCGAGAAACAGTTTACACCGCGCGGGATATCGTTCTCTCTCCCAAGCCTGCGTCTGGACAGTTTTACGCTCGATCTCGCGCAGTCGGTCAAATCGATCCGTTCGAGCGGGCTGACGTTTGCTGTAGAGGGGGGCACTCAGGCACTCCGCGACCGGATCAATAAGAACGTGAACGAGGAAGAACTCATGCGGGTGATCGATATCGCCGCGCGTCTGGGATGGCGTTCGGTGAAGCTGTACTTCATGATCGGCCTGCCGGGATGGGAGAACGGGGACGAGACAGGCGGGATTATCGAACTGGTCGAACGGCTGGCGTCGGCGTTCCGGAAAACGGCGATTACGGTCAGCGTCGCGGTTTTTGTGCCGAAACCGCATACTCCGTTTCAATGGGAGGGGCAGATGCCCCCGGAGCGCGCTAAGGAGGAATTCCACCGCCTGATCGAGCATTTCCGCCGGAACCGCAGGATCAATATCCGTTACAATAGCCCGTTTGTCAGCCGGATAGAGGGAGTGTTCTCACGGGGCGACCGCGCGCTCTCCGAATCCGTTGTTCACGCTTTCCGGAACGGGGCGCGTTTCGACGGATGGGGCGACTTTTTCGATTACGGGAAGTGGATGGAAACATTCGCGGCGTCGGGGATCGATACGGAGTTTTATCTTGCGAAAAAGACGCCGGATACGAAATTCCCATGGAGCGTCATCGATAACGGCGCGTCGGACGAATGCTTCAAGAAAGAACTGGAAAAATCGTATCATGGGGAATCCACTGCGGACTGCCGCGCGAAATGCACGGTATGCGGAACATGCGATTTCGATGAAATTAAGAACCGTTTCGCGAAGGAGCAGGACGCGCCGGAAAACGATGACAGCTTCCTTTCGTCCATCGATGTCTTCAGGACTGAATCCGCCGGCTGCATCCGTTTCCTGTACCGCAAACGCGGGATCGCGCGATATCTGTCTCAGATCGACCTCGAGGAAGCGTTCTCGAAGGCGTTCATCCGCGCGAATATGCCGGTAAAATTCACCGAGGGTTTCAATAAGCATATCCGCCTTGAAATGGGATGGGCGCTGCCGGTGGGGTTCGTAAGCGAGTACGAGGTGTCCCAGTTGGAAGTGAATAAGCCGCTCGACCCGGATGAGTTTATCCGCCTGATGAAGCGCGAGTTAACGCCCGATCTGGAAATACTCCGCGCGCGCGTAGTGGAGAAGCAGAACCGTATCAACAGGGCGGCGCACGAGCAGACTATCGAATTTAATTTCAGTACGGACGAGACGGAGAGCGCGTTACGGAAACGTTATGCCGGGAATACGGTGTTCCATAAAGTGACGCCGAAGGGCGAAAAGACCCTGAACCTTGAGGAATATGTCGAGAGCGCCGAATTCGGAGAGGGGAAAGTAACGATGCGTTACCGTCAAACGGACGGCGGAGCGCGCATACAGGATATTATCGAGGCGATGACGGGATTGGATTCCCGGCAGGCGGTCAGGCTCGACCCTACGGTAATCCGGCGTTACGGGATAAAAGACGGCCAGAGAATGGAAGTGTTCGAACTTTAGCTGTATACTATTCGATCAGTTTATAAACATAGATATCCCAGCCTTTAGTGAAAAGCAGATAGATCGATCCGTCCGGTGCTGCATAGAGCTTCCGTTCGGCGGAATTTTCCATCGCCGGAATATCGGGAGTCATCTCGCTAGTTCCGTCAGAGTTCAGCTTAATCACATAGTGCGTATTCATAAAGGGTTTATTCAGAACTATATAACATGCCGATGGATTCTTTTTTGATGCTACCACACTCTGGGGACTGTAATCTAAAACCATTCCGTAATAGAGCTGTTTACTGTAAAGCGCGGGATTGACCCCCATGGATAAATCTACGATTTCATAATAAACCGCGTTGGTATTACTCTGGTGAATCAGGAACATTTTATTGTCCGGGGTGATCCCGTAATTGAAATAATAACCTGTAGATCCAAAATTCGCGTTTGTCCATCCGAAACTATTCATCCTGTAAATTAAATTAAAAGAATTGTTCGTACTCCAAAGTAAATAAGGATGATTGTCGGCGGAAAAACCGAGCTTTAAGAAAGTGATAGGCGATGAGTAGAAGGAAAATATATATCCGGGAGGCGTGTACCATGCCCCGTCATTTGACGCGAAAGACATGTTAATTCCATAGGAACCGGCGTTGGTTTCCCATACGGCGTAAAAAGTGCCGGAATGGTTGTTTTGTACGTCATAAAGAAGAAATCCGCCCCCGAACGAAATCCATGATGCCGGCATTGCGGGATTAATATTAAAATTATATATTATTCCCTGAAGAGATTGCAGACGCATAGCTACATATGGAATGCCGTTTACAAAATGGAGAATAGGACGTGCAATCGCGCCCATATTGTTCAAGCTGTTAATATCGACCCAACTTCCGTCAAAACGGTAAAAAATTATATTCGAGTTTACATTTCGCGCAGCGACATAAGGGATGCCGCCGGGGCCAAGATCGAACGAAAAGTCGCCCGAATACTGAGCGGCGTTAGGGATAGGCTGGCCAATCTGAATCCATCCCTTCGTATCCGCAATTTGCTGGATGTTGTTCTGCGTACCGGGATTAAAAAAATGGAAAAGCGAGCAGGAAGAAAATACGGCAAAAACGGCTGGAATACAAAACGCCTGTAAAATCCGCATAAGCTCTCCAATAATGTAATAGTATAGTATATATCATTTTATGTAAATTTTAAAGCATTTTTCCGCACATTCGGGGATTTTTATCGGAATTATTCCGTTTCAGGGTGATCAGTACATGATTATTCGAGCAGCTTATATACGAATACCGTCCAACTCTTGGAGAATAATAGATAGATCGAACCGTCCGGCGCCGCATAGAGTTTTCTTTCGCCGGAGGACTGCATTTCCGGTATATCGGGTGTCGCGATTACTGTTCCGTCCGCACTTAATTTCAGCACCGAATGCGTCATGGTTGAGGGATGATTTACTATCATGTAGCACGCCGAGGGATTGTTTTTTGATACTGCCACGCTTTGTGGACTATAATCCAAAACAACTCCGTTGGTTACCGGTTTGGTATAAAGCGCCGGATTGATACCCATATCAAGATCGATAATTTCATAATAAAGCATATTCGTGTTGCTTTGATGAATCAGAAACATTTTATTATCGGGGGTTATCGCGTAGTTGAAATAATAAGGCGTATATCCGAAATCATTATTTGTCCAGGAACCGTCTGTTTTCTGATGTATCAGAGTAAAATTGTTATTATAGCTCCATAAAACATATGGGTATTGCATATAATCAAAATCTATTTTTATAAAAGTAATTGGGTTCGGAAACCAGCCGTAGAACTGGGAATTAGTCCAAGCGCCCGATGGTGTTTTATAGTTTATCAAAACGCCGTAGTTACCCCCGGTGTTGGTTTCGATAGCAGTAAACAGCCTTTCCGAATTATCCGCTTTAAAGTCAAATATGGAAAAGTTCGATCCGAATGGCGCCGATGCGGCCAACTGCGGCGGATCGCTGCAGAAATCGTATATCATCCCTTGCATATTACCCGATTTCATCGCAACGTGCGGACAAGTGTTTACAATATGGAGAACAGGGCGGGATTGGATATTGATCCCGATCAGACTGCTGATAGCCTGCCATTTTCCATCGAAGCGGTAAACAACCATATCCAGATTTGTGTTTCTGGCGGCGACATAGGGAGCTCCGTTGACGGGAACATCGAAGGAGAAATCTCCCGAGTTATACGATGCGTTCTCGATCGGCCGGCCAATCTGAATCCATCCCTTTTTATCCGCTAACTGCTGGATAGTATTCTGCGCGCCGGGCGGAAAGAAGTGAAAAAGCGAACAGGAAGAAAACAGCGTTAAAGCAACGGGAATAAGAAACGATTTTGATATAGGCATATATTTTCCAATGATATAATAATACAGTATATATCATTTTATGCAAATTTCAAAATATTTTTCCGCACTTTCGGGAATTTTTATCGAAATTATTCCAATCGGGAGATCATTAAATGCAGGCCGTTCTGCGCATTGCTATTGATCGAACCCATATATAACGTGCCGTCCGGCGCAACCGTCATTTTCATGATAATATCGCTCATCAGTGAAAAATTCGATTGAACGATACAGATATTCTTGAACGCACCGTCCGGAGCGACCCGGAAAATAGAAATATTTGTATCGTACGAGAATAACTGCAATGCGAAACAGTAACAATAATAAGGAGTAGTCTTAGACGCGGCGACTGTCTGCGGGCCGAACATGACGCCGCCGTTTGTCATAAATACATTCGCAAAGTAATTATCAATAGACGGGTTTCCCGTATTGCGGATATCATAGTATGTCTTGAAGACATACGCTATGTCGTAATGGTGATAAAAATAATAGATATTGTTCCCTCCGTCGATAGCAAAAGATGTTCCCATCATATTGTTATCGAACGGATATTTTGTGAGAGTGTTGCCCGCATCGAATTTACACATCACCGAGTTGCTGTAAAACTGGGCCAGCACAAATATGTTATTATCACGGTCGGATTTAATATCGAGATTATCGACTGTATTCATACTACGCACACCGGAAAAAGAGAAGTTTTTTTGGAAAGGCCCGGCGGAATTATCGAATAATTCCACAGTATTACTACCCATAATGTTTGTCGTATAAGCGATATAGTGTTTACCCGAAGGCAAAGTGGCGTAACTGAAAAAATACGAACCCACGGTAAAGGCGTTAGTAGTCAAGGAAGAGGGCGTGGGCGAAGCAAAATTATATATTCTGCCCCACTGTGAACTATCTTTGAAAGCCACATAAGGGATATCACCGATGAAATTCAGAATTGCGTTATAACCCCCGCTGAAAGCGGCTGTGCTATTGTAAAGATACCACTTCTGCGTACCTTTATCGAAGTAATACAATTGGAGAGAGTTATTGGTGGTATAATACACCACATAAGGAACATTCTGGGAATTGACGCCTATCGAAAAATCCTTTGAGGTAATATTTATCCCCTTTAACGGATCGCCCAGTTGAACCAAACGTTTCGTATCCGACAATTCAAGGATTTTATTCTGCGCCGAGGGCTGGAAAAAGTGAAAGATCGCACACCCGTTAAAAAATAAAACTGAAAGTACTAATAACACATAAGTTTTCAATTGAATCCCCTTTCAAACATTACGTTAGTAATAGGTTACCCTAAAGTGCGCGGAATTGCAAGTATGAGGCTGTTAATCGAAATACCGGTACAGCGTAATAGAATTAGAACCCGAGGATGTGTTTACAGCGAGAAGATACAGTTCGCCGTGCGGACCCGTACATAGAGTCGGAGAATAACTCCCCGCAAACGGGAGGGCTTCCATCTCGATGATTTCTTTAGAAGGCGAAATCTTATAGACATAATAATTTACCATCGCGTCATCGTATGCGAGACAATACGTACTCCATGGATCAACAGGCGAACTTACTAAAGTAGAATTCGCGTAGAACAGATTTCTGTTTATTGGAAAAGTATGCTGCTCTGAAGGGTCGAGTTGAGGGCTGGCAACCGGAAAACTATTATAGCAGTTCGATCCGCTGGTGCCCATGAAAACATATGAAATACTGTCGTTGGCAATGGAAGGTATAAACGAATCCGCGTTTGTAATACGAATCTGGAGACCTCCTCCGGTATCGTAATGCAATTCGACAGTCAGGTTATAGGACATAAACAAGAAAGGGTGATTATCCCGGGACAGCAATAAATACATCGAATTCAGAGTTGTCGGGGTTTGGTATTCGCTGGTGAATGCTTTGTAGGCCGGCCATGAAGAACCGCCGGCATAAAGAACCCTCAGATATGAAAAACTGCCATCGTTCGTGATGAAAGCAATAACAGGTAATCCGTCCGAAGAAATCTGAAAATCAAAATCGGTAACATCTGTGGAGACTAAACCGGAAGAAATCACAGTTGGTGCAGGTGTACTATAGTTATAAACAAATAAGTCGTTATTATAATCCAGGATTGCTATGAGTGGAGTGTTGTTTAAGAATTTTAGAATAGCTTTATTAAATCCCATCCCGTTGGTGTTTTGACTGATAAGCTTCCAGCCGCCCTTGAATTGATAGAAAAGAAGATGTGTATTAATATCCTCGAAGAAAACATAGGGAATCCCGGAGGAATCAACCGCGAAGGTAAATTTGCCCCCTCCATAAATATTCGTTGAAAAAGTCTCTCCCAATTGCACCCACCCCTTCAGGCTCGCATAATAATTGATTTCGTTCTGCGCGGCGGGGCTGAAGAAATGGAACAGCGTGCAGGAACTGACGCTAACCGAAAGCAGTAGTACGAATAGAATATGTTTCATAGTATCTCCCGTGAGTATTTATTCAAAATACCGGAAAACCTGAAGGGATTCGTTGCCTGCAAACGTATGGGCGGCCACAAGATAGAGCGCCCCGCCCGGTGAGGTGTACAAACCGAAGTTGTAATAGCCGCTGACAGGAAACCCGTCGAGGAATTTCACAGTCTTATCGATGGATATCTCGGCTACAGAATAATTTGTGCCGGTAATGTCCGCCAGTATGCAATACGCTTTATACGGCGCGTTCTTTGTTGCCGTGAGTGTCGGATGGGATGTTAAAGCATAACTGTTTGTACGGAGAAGTGTGGAAATATTGGTATTGTAACCCCCCGCTGAAACATTTTCCACATGATAATAAACATTCGGATCACCGGTACTATAGACATAGAATACCTTATCCCCGGCGATTTTTGCCAGAAGCGGGGAATAGTTTACCGAAGATGATGCAGGTCCGCCGTTATCGAAATAGATAGCGGTATAATTCTCGCACAAGAAATAATAAATCGATTCTCCATAGAACTCAAGATAGATATTATCGATAAAATTGAGTGTATAATTCTCGCTAAAAGGGGCGCTGGTATTCCATGAAGAACCGTTCCATGATTTAACATTTACAAAATAACCCGTCCCGTTGTTTGTCTCGAAAACTACAACCAATTTTCCGGACGGACTGATATTAAAATCGAAATTATCCACAATGGGGGCAATATAAGTATTTTGCAGTGAGGGATAATCGGAAAAGTAATCGAATACGCCTAGCGAAGATGAAGAATCTTGTATTGCCACAAACGGGATATCCTGTTTGAATCGTAAGACGGCTTTGGTAAAAGTCCCAAAGTTGGTAGATTCGTTCTTTACAACCCATTCTCCTTCGTAGCGGAAGAGCGTATCAAGATTTGAGGCAGTGGCAAAAAACAGATAGGGAATTCCGCGGGAATCACAAGCGAATGAGAATTCTCCGCCGGAATAGGTATCGGTTGAAAAAGTCTGCCCCATCTGCACCCACCCCTTCAGGCTCGCATAATAATTGATTTCGTTCTGCGCGGCGGGGTTGAAGAAATGGAACAGCGTGCATCCGTTTAATACTATAAACAACAGGGATAAAAAAGCCGGTTTTCGAATACTCATTTGTTCCTCGCTATTTTACCATTTTGTGAAAACTCTCACTTTACCCGTATCTGTCAGAACCGCCGCGACAGGATTCCCGTCCATATCCACGCTGAGTTTGATGGATTGTGCGTTAGTCAGATCGCCGGGCAAACCCAGCATCGGGGAAATGTTTTCGGAAACAAGTTTCAGGATTGCGGGTTTTCGAGTATTGAAGTTAATAAAACCTACATAAATATGACTTCCTTTTTTATGCGCGGCAACAGAAATGGAATACTGCATTGACATATCATACAATATGGGCGATGTATAAAGTGAAAACGAATGTTCTTTTACCAGTTCTCCGTTTTTTATATGAAAGACTGCGGCAGATAAAGGGCCGTCTTTTTCCATATATATCCCGTAGATATTGTCGGATCCGTCGACCGCTACTTTTGCGAAATGTTTCCCCTCATTATATACGAAGCTCTTAGAGATATTGTCTATAGTATAAAATATCGCACTACTGAATGATGTAGCAACACCGATGAACAATTTTCCAAACGAATCGATGTCGATTGTAATGTCGCTGATCGGATTGCCGGTATTGTACGGAGAAAGCATGATATGCTTCCATACTGAGTTTGTATATGGCGTTGCCAGGTCATTTACCGCGAACACATTGTAATTGGTAGATAGAGTATATGCAGTAAACGCTTTATCGCCCGTAGAAAGGGCGTAATCCCATAGAGCGGTAGTTTGATCCCCGAAAGCGTTGATACTGTAAAACCTCCATGTGTTTTCGTTCTCATTCTTGAATTTCAGTACCCCGCCGCCTCCGGCGTTGGGATTGATATACCCGATACATAATCCCATATCGGCGCGGTACTTCAGATTAACAGAGGATGCGATATTGGGCGGGCTATCGATAACATCCCACATCGAGCTGTCGTTATTATATGCCATAGTAACAATGTTTGATCCGGCGCTGGAAACATATCCCAGATAAATCGTATCCTTATTATCAAGCGTTATCGAATAAAGAGCCGATGCAGACACACCGTTAAAAGATGATTTTTCGTTCCAATGAGTATCGCTGATAATATTATTTACACCCGGCGGGAAGAAATGGAAAATCCCGCAGGATGAAAACATCAATATTATTACCGGAAGGAGTTTTTTCATCAGGCACTCTCCTAATTCCACAATTTAAATATATGAAGAGTCGGTACCTGCAGAACCGCAGCCGCGGGTTGGCCGCCGCCGTTCAAGGAAAGTTTTATCGATCTGCAATTTGTGAGATAGTCGGGAAACACCGCCAAAGGCGTTACATAACCGTTCTCTATTTTTAAAACCATAGGTCTATGCTCGTCAATAGTAATAAATCCTACATAGATACGGGAATAACTTTGATCGGCCACCACGCTTATTCCCATGGAATGATTTGCACCGTCCACAAAAAACCCCTTATTATAAATATCGAGGGATCCGATTTCAGTAAAATTAGGATAGTTATAATTATATATCCGCGCTTTTATGGAGGAATTCGTGGATTTATAAATGACGTATACATAATTATTCTGATTGTCGAGCACGATCTTGGAATACTCCCGACCGTCCGGGATATCGTTTGTGGAAAGAACCCCGCCCGCCCCGTTGTAAAAAACCTGGCAATGGTTGAAGTCGGCGGCTCCTATAAACGCATTCCCGTGCGAGTCAACGGCGGCCGAGAAATCCATGAATGTATATGGAATACTGACAAAAAAGTTACGATAGGTCGACCATGAATTGGCTATCTGGTCGGGCATATCGTTAGTCATTATTTTACAGCTTGAAGAAGTCTCCATATGGGCGATATAACCCATGTTTTTGAGATTGAAAAAATACTGCCATATCATGTTATTTGCAATCCCGAGGGATATACCGTAATTCGACCAAACGCCGTATCTTAATTGTTTTATCTGCACCATAGCCGCCTGCTGTAATCCGAATGTTATGCTCCATAAATCGTTGTAAACAGTATATACCGATTCACAGGCCGAACCGTAGGTTACGTAATTGGTTTCCCAGTCTTCATCTGACTTGGACGCGGAAACCAGCCCGAAATTATTATTTGTTAAATCGTAAATCGCGAGGTAAATCCTGTTCGGTTTATAGACTGTTATAGAATAGTGTTTGGAATCCCGGATATTGGGGATTGACAGCATTCCAATCCATTTCTGCTGGGTCAATTGATTATTCGCGCTGGGCGGAAAAAAGTGAAATAAACTGCATGATGAGATGACGATAAACGGAAAGATTAAAAGTAATCTTCTCATGTAAACCCCCATAAAATACCTGAAAAGCCCTTTTCACAAACACGCAGGTACTCGCATGCAAATCACCCTGCCGGTAGAGATCGAAACGCGGCGTAAGGCCGGAAGCGTCGTATAAAAAGCAATAACCTTTTTAGCGCAGGCGCCCGATTCGCATTTCAGCCGTTTTTAACAGTATCCCTAAAAAAACTTCCCCGGCACGGAAAAAGCAGGGTTCCTCATATCGGTTTCCTAAAAATGGAAACGCACGCCCAGCGAAAGAGTAATCGGGAACTGGTATGTTTCAAAGTTCGCTAACGGCGCGAAGTAAAATCCGGCGCTGAGCATCAGGAATTCGTATTCCAGCATTACATGCGGACCGACCACAAAGCTTCGTGCAGGGCTGAACACCATGGATGTTTTCAAAAGCTCGGGTGCAATAACGGAGAAGTAATAGCGTGCCGAAACACCGGCTGCGAGACGAAAGCCCTGCGATCCGCGGCTTCCCAGTATATAAGCGCCGATATCGATACCGCCGGCCATACTCAGCATGAACTGTTCGCCGGGAAAAGCATTACCCCAGTCTCCGATAAGCGGTACCGGACTGATGCCGAGAAGGATACCGGTATAAAACCAGTTATTCCAGAAATAATCGCCGTAGGCAACAAACAATAATCCGTCGTTCAGGTTCAGACGCATCGAGAAACCGCCAAACCCCTTTACAACAGGCTTAATCTTGACGGTTTCTTTATCGTGGAGAGTAAAGGTATTCGTATAAATGTAATTTGTTTTGTCTTCGATCAGCCAAAACGTATAATCGCGCCCTGCATAAATGTTCGACAGAATGGTCTTTTCCGATACTTTATTCGTCTCGGCGGCATGGATAAGATAAAGGTCATATACCGATTTCGATTTTTTATTCGGGATTTCCGGAATATCGATAACACCTACAGCGTAATATCCGATCGTGATCGCTTCGCCCTTTTTTGGGGTAAATGTCTGATCGAACGCGACGGCTGTAGTGGATAGATTGCGGAGGGTAACCTGATACTTCTGTCCGGCGAGAACTTTCAGATTCATACTGTATCCGTTGCCGGCAACATCGGAGATATATTTATCGTTGATGTACAATCCGTATTTTTCGTTACCGATCCGGAAACCGCTGAATTGCAGTGTCGCGACATCAAGCTGTTTCTGGAGTGTCTGCGCGACAATATCCTCAAGCATATTATCGATAGCGTCGAGAACTTCGAAATCGGTCCCGGAGGTGTATGATTTCTGGAAGAAAACCGCACCGAGCTTTTGAGACCAGACATAAAGGTTGATATATAGTTTCTGATCTTTTTTGGTTTTTCCTTTCAAGGCATAGTCGCCGTAAATAATAAAGTCCGACGGATTGAGTGCGGCGAATGTAGTAATATTTGATCCATGGAATTTCATTGAAAGAAGTTTATCGCGATCGGGAAGGGAAACGCCCGGGATAATCTGGACAAAATTATATACCGGCCCGAAGAACAGGATACGGTAATTTTCGGAACCCGCGAGATTATCCTTTTCAGTCATATTTTTAAGCGGCATGATCATCAGGTTGACACGGTTCGTATTGTTCTCCGATGCAAACCCTACACATGGAAGTACAATAAGTAGAATGAACGGTAAAAACTTCTTCATAGTGATGCCCCCGAAAAGTAATTAGATATATTTTAATATGCTTTTATCGAATTTCCAAGTATTTTTATTAAAATGCAAAAATTAATTAATATAGCGCATATATTTATGGATAGATATCAATACTTCCATGAAGATATTAAATTGAGGGTGTTTGATACTCAGTACGTCAGAACATCCTAAAAAATATATTATATAAGTTTCTTGAAAAGCTATCGTTTGTATGATATATTGCTGTTAATTTCCCGTCTGTTAGAACCGTTCTGTCTAAAATAAACAAGTGTAAATGTCCGGCAAAGCAGGTCCGTTTTTTGGAAATAGTTTCAAAATATTCTATAGGAGTTTTGTATGAAGAGGTATCGTTTATTTACCGCATTATTGGCGGGAGTTGTTTTTTTAACAGGATTGGCGATTTCCTGCGCTCCTGCGGCGGTAACCATGACACTGAAGATTACTCACCCGGCCGCCGGTACTGTTGAGACCAACCGGACCAATATGGTCCGCATTGATTATGAGGTAAGCCCGATCGATCTGAATAACCCTCTTGACGGGGTTTATATTTCCGATAACGGCGGGACGTTTACTAAGCTAAGCGATGCCTATTATTACGGCGGATATTATAACTGCGCCGCGGGCGCGCATTCATTGAGTTTCTACGCGAAACAGAAGGACGGGAAAGTAACCGATACTATTACCCGCCAGATTGTAGCTACAAACTAACAAAAGAATCAGGACAATACGGAAAATAACGCCCGAAGCTATTGATAATTCTGGAATCTCTTATAAAATATAATAATATAATATAAGGGAGAATTCTATGAAAAATTTCATTGCATTATTTCTGTTCTTGTTAATGTTCAGCACGGCGTTGTTTTCCGAGGTCCTGGTATTGAAAGACGACGGTTTTTCTATAAACATCCCTACCAATATCATTTTTCAAAGGGATGTGAACAGCATTTCCATCATTTTGAGCACCCCGGGGACGGTTTTAGAGATAACAAAGGCGTGGCTGCCGTGGAAGGAAGTGCAAAACGGTACCGCGCAGGCATATATAAAAGAAGCCAATCTGATGATGTATAAGACGGAGATAGTTTTAGAGAACGTGATAACCAATAATTCGGTTATTTTCCGTTATGCCGAACTGAAAAAGTACTCCCCGAAGAATCCTGATTATGCGAATTTAGTTTATACCTCGTATTTCCAGACAAAGAAAGGGGTTTACCGGATCGTGTTCGAATCCTCCACAGAGATCTATCCCGTCGCGCTCCCCGAAGTTAAATCGTTTATCTATTCGATCGAGAAACTGAAATAAATTCCCTCCAGATATGTCCTGAGGCTGTTCAGGGATTACGGGTATCAAAAATGATTATTGATGAAAATGAACTAGTAAAAGAGGTTTTTGCCCAATTTGGCTTAGCAATCTATCTTCTACAAGTAATTGAACATGGTTGTGTGAATTTATTAATTTCCTTAAAACTCTCAGATAAAAGTAAAATTACAAAAAAGCAAATTGAAGGGATCTATAAAGAAAATTTTAAAAAAACATTTGGTACATTAATAAAGAATATTCCAAAAAGTATTATTAATACAAATTTCCTTAATGAACTCAATAATACTCGCAAACTAAGAAATGAACTATGTCATTCATATTTTAAAAAGCGTGCTGTTGCTTTTACTTCAATAAACGGTCGAGAAAAAATAATTATTGAATTAAAGGAAAATTGCCAATACTTGGAAAATATAGATAAAGAATTAGATAAAGTAGTCTATAAGATTTCAAAACAATTCGGAATAAATAGCGAAACTATAGAAAATGTATATGTAAAAAAAGTCTTAGAAGAAGGTGATGAAAGCTATCAAGATTTCTTCGACTAAAAACTCATGGTAATTATTTATCTATTTATCTCAAAACATTTATTGCAATTTCGGGATTAGCCCCCGCTGTCGCGAGGACAGGCGTGCGCAGGTGCTGCGCACACTAATAACAGCTATATTGTCTGCCGCAGGCTGGTGTTTAATATTTTTAGAAACTGCTGTAATGGGGTTAGCCGTGCGCAGGT
>JAGVBZ010000036.1 GCA_020059465.1 Brevinematales bacterium | reverse complement strand
ATTTTTAGAAACTGTTGTAATGGGGTTAGCCGTACGCAGGTGCTGCGCACACTAATAACAGCTATATTGTGTGCCGCAGGCTGGCGTTTAATATTTTTAGAAACTGCTGTAATGGGGTTAGCCGTGCGCAGTACCTTGCGAATTTTGCGGTTTTCCATTATTATATTAGCGGCTAATTTCAAGTAGAAAGTAAAATTACATTGATTCATATTATACTTTTTACTTGCCTGCCTTCCGGCGCAAGACGGGAGGTCACTCTTCACCTAACAGGAGCAATTTATGACCGCAAGCGAAATCCGTAAAAGTTTCCTCGACTTCTTCGCGGGAAAGGAACATACTATTGTCGCATCAGCATCCATAATACCCGATAACGATGCCACACTGCTTTTCACCAACGCCGGGATGAACCAGTTCAAAGACGTGTTTCTGAATACTGGTACACGCCCTTACAAGCGCGCCGCCGATACCCAGAAATGCATGCGCGTATCCGGGAAGCATAACGACCTCGACGATGTGGGCAAGGATACCTATCACCATACCCTGTTCGAGATGCTCGGCAACTGGTCGTTCGGCGACTACTATAAAAAAGAAGCCATCACATGGGCGTGGGAACTCCTGACCGGGATATGGAAACTCCCGAAGGATAAGCTTTACGCGACCGTGCATCATACCGACAAGGAAGCCGCCGCAATATGGGCGGAATCTACCGATATGGAAAAATCGCATATCATGGAGTTCGGCGACAAAGATAATTTCTGGGAGATGGGCGAGACTGGGCCGTGCGGGCCGTGCTCCGAGATTCATATCGACCGGGGCGAGGGTACTTGCGATAAACAGAGTATCCCCGGTCATATCTGCGCCGTCAACGCCGGATGTTCGCGTTATATCGAACTGTGGAACCTCGTATTCATCCAGTACAACCGCGAGTCCGATAAAAGCCTGAATCCCCTGCCCGCGAAGCATGTCGATACCGGGATGGGGTTCGAACGGATTGTCGCGGTGATTCAGGGAAAGTATTCCAATTACGACAGTGATGTGTTTTCCCCGATAATAGCCAAGATCGAATCGATGTCCGGCAAAAAATACAGCGGATCATCTTCTAATAATGAGAGCGCAACCGAAGGGCGTGTCCTGAGCGTAGCCGAAGGGCGTGTCCTGAGCGCAGCCGAAGGGATGCCGTTCCGGGTGATCGCCGACCATATCCGCTCTCTGACATTCGCGCTCGCCGACGGCGTGATGCCGTCCAACGAGGGACGCGGGTATGTCATCCGAAAGATACTCCGACGCGCCGCGCGTTACGGGAAAATTCTCGGTTTCGACGCGCCGTTCCTGCACGAGTTGGTCGAAACTGTCGGCGGGGTGATGGGCGGGGCGTTCCCGGAAGTACTCGAACGCGCGAAAATGGTGAAGGGACTCATTTATTCCGAGGAGGATTCGTTCTTCCGTACGCTCAATAAAGGAATGGATAAGCTGCAGTCGATTATCGCAAAGGTGCGGAAGTCGGGCGGCGACCTCATCTCCGGAGAGGACGTGTTCCTGCTCTACGACTCCCTCGGTTTCCCTGCCGATTTTACCCAGCAGGTCGCTATAGACGAGAATCTGCGTACCGATATGGACCGTTTCCGCGAACTGATGGAGAAGCAGAAGGAACGCGCCCGCGCGAGCTGGAAGGGATTCGCGTTCGATTTCAAGGTGATCGCGGGTGTCGCGGAACCGACAGAATATATCGGGGAGACCGCCGTCGAAACGGACGAAGCGGTACAATTCATAATAAAAGAAAGCAAGCTGATCGATAAGGCGGGAGAGGGCGACGATGTGGTCGTTATTACCGCGAAAACACCGTTTTACGGCGAAAAGGGCGGGCAGGTCGGCGATACCGGGATTATCGAGAACTCGAACTGCCGGATATTTATACACGACACCCGTATCTATGACGACACCTACCTGCATTTCGGGCATATCGAGAAGGGTTCGCTCGCCAAGGGCGATACCGTGACGCTTTCGGTCGATACCGCGCGTAAGCAGGCGATCGCCCGGAACCATACCGCGACCCATCTCCTGCACCGCGCGCTCCGGGAAGTAGCCGGGGAACATGCCGCCCAGGCCGGGTCGCTTGTGTCGCCGGAACGCCTGCGTTTCGACTTCACCCATCATCAGGCGTTATCTAAAGAAGAAATCGAAAGGATAGAAAACAAGGTCAACGAAACTGTACTGCGGAATCTTCCCGTGACGGCGGTATGTATGACTCAGGACGAAGCGAAACGAGCGGGCGCGGTCGCCATATTCGAGGAAAAGTACGGCGATATCGTGCGGATGATCGAGGTGCAGTCGTACTCTAAGGAACTCTGCGGCGGTACGCATGTCCGTGCGACGGGTGATATCGGGCTGGTCAAAATCGTGTCCGAGGCGTCGATATCCGCCGGCACGCGCCGAATCGAGGCGGTCACCGGACTGAACGCCCTTGCGGATTACCGGAAATACTTCTACAGCATCAAGGAAATCGCGGGATCGCTGAAGATCGACGACGACAGCCTTGCAGAGCGCGTCGCGCAGTTGACGGCTGCGATCAAAGAAAAGGACAAAGAAATAGAGGAACTGAAGAAATCGAACGCAGCCTCGGGGATAGGCGGACTGCTCGCTCATGCGCGCGAAATATCCGGCGCGAAAGTGATTATCGAACAGACGGATATGGAGACCGACGCCATGGTGGCAATGGCCGACCGTTTCAGAAGCGACGTCCCGGAGGGTGTGATATTCCTCGTGAGCGGCGCGGGCGGAAAAGCGGTGCTGGTCGCGGGCGTGACGAAAAGCCTGACGGGAAAGATCAAGGCCGGCGATATCGCGCGGGAGACCGCGAAGATACTCGGCGGAGGCGGAGGCGGGCGTCCCGATTTCGCGCAGGCCGGCGGAAAGGATATATCGAAAATACCGGATACGTTGAAAAAAGCGGAGGAGATGATTCGATCCGCGTTAGGATAGCCGATGAAAATTTATAAAAAATTTACAGCAGGATTTGTTTTAGCGGTACTCTGTACGGGGGTGGTATTTCCGCAGGAAACGGGGGAGAAGTTCAAGATCGATAAACCCGATTTCCCCGATATTCCGAAGACCCCGGACGCCCTCCAGTTTTATCTTGATCCTCTCGATACCGCTATCGCGGCGGCGGGACGTTCGATGGACTTTGACCCCTATTTTATCGTACAGGCGGCGCAGGGAATCCATCCCTACTTTAAATTACAGTTCTATTTCCAATACCGTAAAACCCCCGGTGAAACCCTTGCCGAAACCGCGCTGAACATTATCCCCAGCCTCGGAAGCTGGATCTACGGCAACAACGGATATGCACTGCTGACTGATCTGGGCATCGTGCTCGGGACAGGGCTTCTCGCGGTCGGACTGACTACGCCGAGCGACGATGTATCATGGGGATCTGTTGCAATTCTCGGAGCAATCTACTTCGCAAACCTGATTCTTTTTCCCTCTCTGAACGCGGATGGGTTTAATCAAAATCTCCTTAAAGCGCTGGAACTGCCGGTATCGATTGCAGACGTTTCCCGGGATTTTACCGCACTTCCTCTGATTTCCATTGCGTTTTAATTGACTAAGTCTTCCATATTAATTACTATTTACATATAGTAGATAAAACGGAGGCAGTTATGGAGATAAGAAAAGCGATCGAACTCCGCCGCGCATACCGTTCGCTCGAACCTGTCGGGATAACCCGTGAAATGATCGACGATCTTGCCGAATGCGCGCGTCTCGCCCCGTCCTGCTTCAATAACCAGCCGTGGAACTATGTTTTTGTCACCGATAAGGATCAGCTCCAGAAGCTGTTCGGATGCCTCAGTAAGGGGAACGAATGGATTCATAAAGCGTCGATGATCGCCGCAGTGTACGGATTCAAGGATAAGGACTGTGTGGTAAAGGAACGGGAGTACCTCCTGTTCGATATCGGGATGTCGGTTGGGTTTATCCTTCTCCGGGCGACCGAAATGGGGCTGGTGGCGCATCCTATTGCGGGGTTTAACGAGGATGCGGTCAAGGAAGTTCTGGGGATACCGAAGGACGCCCGGATGATCACGCTGATCAATTTCGGGAAAAAGTCAGACACTCTCAACCCCGTGCTTTCGGACAGCCAGAAACTCGCGGAAAAGGAGCGCCCTCCCCGGAAGGAGTTGAGCGAATTTGTACATATTGATAAAGTAAAATGATGATTCAATGCTTGTGAAATTATCAATGATTCGATATAATAAACCCGGATATGAATAAAAATTTGGAGGATAAAATGCAGAAATATAAGTGTGAAGTATGCGATTGGATCTACGATCCGGCTATCGGCGACCCAGACGGCGGTATCGAACCTGGAACCCCGTTCGAGAAAATCCCCGATACATGGTCATGCCCGGTATGCGGCGCCGATAAGGGAAGTTTCGTACCGGTCGATTAAGCCAAGAAAAAAATAATATATCTGCCCGAGAATTGGTCCTGAATACCGGAGAAGGCTATTGAAAGAAAGGAAGGAAAAATTAATGTGGGAGCGGAGTCATTACTACCAGTTCCTAAAGACTGAACTGGGATCGGTGAATTGTACGCAGAGTGAAGTTCTCTGCCATCTCCCCGATTTTTATATGCTCCTCGCCGACCTTCTCAACATGATTCAGCTCGACCGCGAAGATAGGGCTTATGTATGCGCGGCGTTGGGGTATCTGATCGCCCCGGCGGACTGGATTCCCGAATTGATTCACGGCTCTGCCGGGTATATCGACGATCTATTCGTGGCCGTTTATGTGATCGACCGTCTTGTAGCGAAATATGGTATCGGCAATATCGAAAGCCTGTGGGAAGGCGAAGGCAGATTGGAAGAAACCTATTCGAATTGCCTTAAGGTATCCCATGAAAAAGTCGAAAATCTCGGCCTGACCGATAAGATACTGAAATATGTAGGCCTGATCTGAAAAAACATCCCTTATAAATGTTCCGAAACACTTCTGCAAGCCATTGAAATAAGACGAAATATTTTTTATTCGAAGCTTATATTTCACATATATCGACTGTTCAGCCGCTGCGCTTCCCGCAGTGCGCATCATGTTTTCTTATTATAATACCAATTATTATCGGTACTTCAGTTTTCCGGAAAAGTTGCGATAATATACTGACTGGTATATCAATCATTCATTCGGAGGGAAGAGTGGGACGGAACAAGGAATTGAACGAAAAGAACCGTGAGAAAAGCCGTGCCTCGATTATCGCCGCCGCGAAAAAATGTTTCGCCGGAACAGGATATCTCAATACAAAAATGTCCGATATCGCGAAGGCCGCAGAGATGAGTTACGGTAATGTGTACTGGTATTTCACAACTAAGGAAGAATTGCTGAAAACAATCCTGCAGGACGGATTCGCGGCGCGTGAGAAGATTATCCGTGACGCATCTGAGACGCACGGGAGCAGTATCGATAAGATCGGCGCGATTATCGACGGGTATATCAACCTGTACCGGAATGAAACAGAATTTACGGCGATCTACACATCCCTTCTCGCGTTCGGCGGGACTGAATTCTTCTCGAGCCTCGGTCTCGACGCGGAATCCCTTGTTCGCGGCCAGAACGAACTGCTGATCAGTGTATTTACCCTCGCCGTGCAGCAGAAAACAGTCGTGTCGGTGTCTCCCGAGATTTTAACTGCAATCTTTCTGTCGTTTTTAAACGGCGTCATGATCACCTACCGCGACCAGATCGCGCTTCTCCCCCAGGCGGAAATCCGAAATTCCGCGCTCAGGCTAATCGGACAGGAGAGCGTTTTCTATCTGTAATATTTGACATCCTTATTTTAAAACAGTATAATTTGTAAAACTCTGAGGAGATTATGATGAAAGGCAACGAAAAGTTAATAGGGGCACTCAACTCTCTTTTAGCCGACGAACTGACTGCGATCAACCAGTATATGGTGCACTCCGAGATGGCGGATAACTGGGGTTATCTGAAACTGCATAAGCGTTTCGAGAAGCGGGCTATCGACGAGATGAAGCACGCGGAAAAGCTGATCGGGCGTATCCTTTTCCTCGAGGGGATGCCGGTGGTATCCGAGCTTAAAAAGATCAGCATCGGGTCGGATATCCCGAAGATGCTTACAAACGACAATGCCGCCGAAACGGACGCGATCAGGGCGTATAACGAGGCGATTATCCTTGCCGGAGAAGTAAAGGATTACGCGACACGCGATATCCTTCAGGGTATCCTGAACGACGAAGACCGTCATATGGACGAGATCGAGGAATTACAGGATCAGATCAGTCAGATGACCCTCCCGACATTCCTCACCACGCAGACGAAAGAATAGAGACTTACAGGTATATTGCCCTCGCGGAAGCGGGGGCTTTTTTTGTACTAGTATGAATAGAGCTTCGCCAGCATTTCTTTGTACTCCGGTCGGTTAAGTTCCGGTGTGAGCTTATTATAATCTTTCATGGAAATAGTATAAAACGTATTGATCAGCAGTACTTTTTCGCCCTGGTAGCTGAATTTATACTTCAGTTTGGAGACGGCTGCACCGGTCTTTTCCATCACTTTATTCATCGAGACGATCAGCGCGGTGAAGCGTTTATCGATTTCCGAAAAAGCGTACTTAAACCCCGAATTCGAGAGAATATCCTCATACACTGAAGGATGCTCTTTTTTTGCGTAAAGCAGGTAGCTGAGTATCCAGAAACGGAATTGGGAGTAGGATTCGTGTACGGTTGATATACCCCATAGAAATGTTTGCCAATCTTTTTCGTTTGGATTATTCAGCCCGTTGAAATAATCGAACAGCGCGAATGAAAATGAAGCATCCTGGAAAAACGCCGAGTATTCGCCCAGAAGTCCGAAAATACCGGTATTCTGGGTCGCCTGATTGTCGCTTGAGGGCGCAATATATATTTTAAAGAACGAAGTACGCAGTTCCGAAGGAATGAAGTTAGTCAGCTCGCGCGCGGGAAAAGTTTTCCCGTGAGGTACCAGTATCCCGAGGGTTTCGTCGATAGCATAATACTCGTACTGGTACATTCCGGTCATACTGAGGCCAAATTTATCCATGAGAAGATAACGGTACTTTCCCTCGTAAGCATGATGCATTTCATGCACCGCGACAATCATATCGAGAATTTGGCGGTTCAATTCGGTTGCGTGGATATATGTTTTATATGAGGCTTTAGGCCATGGCGGCAGCGTATGGTTGCCTACCTTGATCGTCGAAGGGGCGTTTTCGGCAGCGTAGATTGTGTAGAAGGAGGTGCGGTAATAATCGATCAGGATTTTTATAAGCGGGTCGTCGGATTTTAACGGGGGTGAAATTGCATCCTTCAGCGAGAAAAGGTAGTAATCTTTTATCACAGCAGGTTTTACGATTGTATTTACGGTTCCGCCGCAGGTTATGAGGGTTGCCATAAAAAATAATGGAACAATTCGTATCATCGCGCCTCCAAAATATTTAGTAGATAAGATGAAATTACGTTCATATTTTATTGCTTTGTTGCGGTTATGTCAATTTATTTTTCAAGTAAGGAGAAGTAAGATAATATAAAAAAATGCCCTGACGATTGTCCGGTCAGATGACCCTCCCGGCATTCCTCACTACACAAACGAAAGAATAAAGGTAAAACGGTATATAACCCCCGCGAAAGGGCGTGTTGACGAACACGAAAAATATTTATCTTCTTGTTACTGCGAGACGCAGCGCGGCGAAGCAGTCTGTTTTATACCTTAGCCGGCAGTAAAACAGATTGCTTCTGCCGCGCTTTAAAAAGCTGGCGTAGCGCGGTATCGCAATGGCAAAAACAGTTCGTCATCAAGCCCGAAAGCGGGGGTTTTTTATTGATATCTTTTTTTCCAAAAAAGCATTATTTTATATGAAAGATTTGCAAAAAAGATAATTACTTAGTATTATAGTAGGATATATAATATGCCTGAAGGCGGTTTATGAACAAGGAAAAACTTTGGAAATATGCGCTCATACTGAGTTTTGTCACCATTGTCTATAATATCGCGGAGGGAATTGTTTCGCTGACCTTCGGTATCGGTGACGAAACTTTGGCATTGATGGGATTCGGCATAGACAGTTTTGTGGAGGTGATTTCGGGTATCGGTGTGGCGCATATGATATTCCGTATCCGGAAAAGCGGAAACGATTCCGATACGCCCCGTTTTGAGCGCAACGCCCTTCGGATAACCGGTTCTGTGTTTTATCTTCTGTCCGCCGGATTAATCGCCGGGATAGTCATAAACATTGTTCAGGGCAGCCGTCCCGCGACCACAATTCCCGGAATTATTATCGCGGTCATTTCGCTCGCGAGTATGTTCGCTCTTATCCGCGGGAAAATGTATGTCGGTAAGGCGCTGAACTCCGATCCGATTCTCGCCGACGCGCGCTGTACTCTGACATGCATCTATCTTTCAGTTGTCCTTTTAGCGGCAAGCATTCTGTATGAATTGACAAAGATTCCTTATATCGACGCGGCGGGAAGCCTCGCTATCGCGTTTTTCTCGTTCCGTGAGGGGCGGGAAGCGTTTGAAAAAGCGGCGGGCAAGAAATGCGGATGCGATCATTGCGAAAAGAATGAGACGGAATAAAAAAAGGCCGTCTTGCGACGGCCTATATTTTTAATAAAGCTACTTCTTTTCGAACAGCGAACGGATTTCTTTTCCGACGATCTCGATGGGGTGTTTCGCCCAATCGGCGCGCTTCTTGAGAAGGTTCGGCTTGCCTGCGCGGGCTTCCGCGAGCCAAGTCTTGGCGAATTCGCCGTTCTCGATCAGCTTGAGGGATTCGCGCATTCTGTCTTTCACGCTCGGGTCGATGATCTTCGGCCCGTTATAGTACTCGCCGAACTCTGCGGTGTTGGAGATAACCGCATTCATTCCCTGGATACCGCGTTCGAATACGAGGTCGACGATCAGCTTCAGCTCGTGAAGTACCTCGAAGTACGCCATCTCCGGGGGATATCCCGCTTCGGTGAGAACTTCGAAACCGTACTTGATAAGATCGACCGTACCGCCGCAGAGAACGTTCTGCTCGCCGAACAGGTCTTCGTAGGTTTCCTGCTCGAATGTGCATTTCAGGACGCCCGCGCGGGTGAAGCCCATCGCCTTACACATCGCAAGCGCGACCTGCTCGGCCTTGCCGGTGCCGTCCTGCGCTACCGCGAACAATCCCGGAACGCCGAACCCTGCAAGATAAGCCTTGCGTTCTTCGGTGGCGGGAGCCTTAGGCGCGACCATAATGACGTCGACGTCGGCGGGAGGAACGATTTCCTTATACACGATATTGAAACCGTGGCTGCAGCAGAGCGCTTTGCCCTTAGTCATATGCTTCTCGATCTCCGCTTTATAGACAGGCCCGTGGAACTCGTCGGGTAAAAGGATATGGACGATATCCGCTTTGGAAGCGGCGTCGCCGATATTATATACTTCGAAACCGTCTTCTTTAGCGCGTTTCCAGCTGGGGTTTTCACTGTTTTCGAGTTTTTCCGTTTCGCCGATGATCACTTTCACCCCGGAGTCGCGCATACAAAGCGCCTGTGCGCTTCCCTGACTGCCGTATCCGATCACCGCGACCGTTTTCCCCTTCAGGAAACTTATATCCGCGTCGGATTCATGATAAATTTTCATTACTGCCTCCTTGAAACTATTGGTGACCGATATTATAACGCGATTCGGTTATTCTGTCCATTTAACGCGGGGTAATGTGCCGCGATGATAACGGATTATTCCTGCGCGGCCCTTTCTATGTCCGCGCCGAGCGCCTGCAGCTTCTGCTCGAAACATTCGTAACCCCGGTCGATATGGTAGATACGCAGCACTTCGCTCAGCCCGCGCGCCGCTAAGGTAGAGACCACAAGTCCCGCGCCCGCGCGCAGGTCGGACGCCATTACCGCCGCGCCGGAAAGGTGATCGACGCCGCGGATAACCGCGGTCATCCCGTCGACCTGAATTTCCGCGCCGAGACGGTTCATTTCGGCGGCATGGGTGAAACGGTCGGGAAATATATTTTCCTTGATGACGCTGATGCCCTCGCAGAGGGAAACCACCGCCATGATCTGTGCCTGCATATCGGTCGGGAAGTACGGATACGGCTTGGTATCGATCTGCACCGGTCTGATCTTCCCCGCCTTTGCGATCAGTTCGGTTTCGGAGAGAAGCTCGAACTCCATACCCGCCTCGGAGAATTTTTCGATCGGGTAATCGAGATGATGGATGTCTACATCCTTGATATGCACCTTTCCGCCCGATATTCCCGCGGCGGCGATAAATGTGCCGGCCTCGATACGGTCGGGAATGACTGTGAACTCGACCCCGTGGAGGGATTCGACGCCTTCGATCTCGATAATCGGAGTGCCCAGCCCTGTGATTTTCGCGCCCATCTGGTTAAGGAATTTCCCCAGCGCCGCGACTTCGGGTTCCTCGGCAGCCCCTTCGATATATGTTTTGCCCTTTGCGAGCGCCGCCGCCATCATGACATTCTCGGTCGCAAGTACGCTCGGGCCGTGTGTGCCGAGCAGGTTGATCCGTTTGCCGGTCAGCTCCTTGGCCTGCGCCCAGATATAACCGTGCTGGATGACCAGTTCGGTACCGAGCGCTTCCATCCCGCGGATATGGATATCGATAGGACGAGGGCCGATCGCGCATCCCCCGGGGAACGATATCTTCGCCTGCTTCCGGCGTGCGAGGAGCGGGCCCATCACCGCGATAGACGCGCGCATTTTCCGGACTATATCGTACGGCGCCTCGATTGAACTGTTATCGGTCTCGGTAATACGGACTGAATTTTTCGCGATCCACTCGGTTTTCTTGCCGAGCTTCTCCAGCAGTTGAAGCATCATCCGGATATCCGCAAGATCGGGAATATTATGCAGGATTACGTCCTCTCCGGTCAGGATCGTTCCCGCCAGAATAGGCAGTGACGCGTTCTTCGAACCGCTGATTCGGACTTCGCCGCTGAGAGTACTGCCGCCTTTTACGATATACTTATCCATTGATTATCCTCACTTGTTATTATAAAAACAGTTGACGTTACTTGATCCACATTCTGACCGCGATAATGACCAGAAGCACCGCGAATACCCGCCGCAGAATTAAAGGGTCGATTTTTACCGCGAACTTTGCGCCGATAAACCCTCCGATAAAAAAGAATATCGCCATAAAAATCGCGGCGCGGAGGTCGGCATATCCCGAGTTATAGTATTCCAGCGCGGCCAATAGCCCGATGGGAGGAATCATCATCATCAGGGTAGTTCCCTGCGCGAGACGCTGGTCGAACCCGTAGACTAATATAAGCGCAGGAATCACCAGAACCGCTCCTCCGATACCGAGCAGCCCGCTCAGCACCCCACCGGTCAGCCCGATAATAATAAAACCTGCGATTTCCAATACCATATTTCCCCCGGAAAATATTTGGTATAATGATAACGAAAAAAAGGTAATATGTAAAATGAAAAGAAATAATTCTATTAAAAGACTTGATTTCTTGAATTTATTCGAAGCCGATGGTAAACTAAGCTTGAGCATTTGAGAAATTCATTAGGAGGTTCATTTTATGAAGAAGGCTATTCTTATGTTAGGTGCTGTTGTGTTTATCGGTACGATGATGTCCTGCGGCGGCGGCGGAAACACCGGCGGAACTACGGTTCAGCCTCAGGATCCCCCCAAGAAAGCGGCTAAGATCGAATTGAACATCATCCAGGAAAGCAAGACTCCTGCTCCCGATTGGGCGACCAGCGATGAAGTGTGGAGCGAAGGCGCCGAAGGCGGAAAGAAGTTTATCTATCTCCGTGTCGAAGCCGAAGATCCCCAGAAAGAAACCGCAAAGCTTTTAGCGCAGGGTCAGAAGATCGCACAGATGGCTGACGCTATCAAGCAGCTTGCTACCCACGAGTTCGCCAAGGTAACCGAAGGTATGGCCGGACAGGGCGCGGGTCTCGAGACCTACGTTTAT
>JAGVBZ010000044.1 GCA_020059465.1 Brevinematales bacterium | reverse complement strand
GCCTGCGCAGTACTATGCAGGACGGTAGTGCCCATGCTCGAACACGGGCTATATCGTTAAGCCAATTTATTTTTTTCATATCGGGATTAGCCTGCGCAGCAGCTTGACTTTTCCGCCGAAACGGCTAAAATAAATAACGACCGATAAGGAGGCTTTCTATGCCGAAAATTGCGGTTCTGCTCGCCGACGGTTTCGAGGAGATCGAGGCGATCACGATTATCGATATCCTGCGCCGCGCGAATCTCGATGTAGTTACCGCCGGACTGAAGCCGGGGAATGTCACCGGGGCGCACGCCATAGCGGTGACGCCGGATACGGGTATCGATACGATAAAAGCGGACGGCTTCGATATGATTATCCTGCCGGGAGGCGGGCCGGGCACGAAGAACCTGAAGGCAGACCCGCGTGTAATCGAACTTGTCCGTCAATTCAATGATAGAGGTAAACTCACGGGGGCGATATGCGCCGCGCCGACAGTGCTCTATGCGGCCGGGATTCTCGGCGGGAAACGGGTTACGTCGTTCCCGGGCACCGATTCGGAGATGCCTGATGTGATCTATTCCACCGATACGGTGGTCTGGGACGGGAATATTGTGACCGGGCGCGCCGCCGGAACAGCGGGGGCGTTCGCGCTGTCGATTGTCGCAAGACTCGCCGGACAGGCCGCCGCGGATAAGCTGAAAAGCGCGATGCTGTATTAAGCGGCGGTTGAGGATATCAGCTGTTGTTATAATCCTGTCTAAAGCATATAAATAAAACGAAAAGCGAGTCGGTTTTCAGCGGAAATACTTTCTATATTTGGATTAATTTTCACTATTGTGATATATTAATTCATTCGATGAGTAGGGGTGTGATACAATGGAATTTTCAGCAGCCTGATTCGTTGAATAAATATTGAAAAATTCAGGAATAAACCCGATGAAAGAATTACGCTTAGTCGAACCTTCGGAAGTTTACAAAGACTCCTATATGGAGATGTACGAGGAATGGAAGCGGAGCGGGGAGGAATTTACCCCGTGGAGCCTCGGCCTCGACCCGTCGGACTTTCCCGCGCTGATCGAACGGCTGCAGGGTTATTCCGAGGGTATCGACGTCCCTTCGAATTTTGTCGAAAGCTCGACCTACTGGCTGATAGACGAATCCCTCCGGGTGCTCGGCGGGGTGAATATCCGCCATCGTCTCAACGAGAACCTTTCGGCCAGGGGCGGGCATATCGGCTACGGTATCCGACCGTCGGAACGCCGTAAGGGGTATGCGTCCGAACAGCTCCGGCTCGCCCTCGATATCATGCTGGAGATGGGGATCACTCAAGTGCTGATCACATGCGACACGGATAATCCCGGTTCGGCGAGAGCGATTCTCAAGAACGGCGGGGTGCTGGATTCCGAGGCTATAGACGGCGAGACAGGGAAACCTTTCCGGCGGTATTGGATTCATCTTCTATAGAGCATTAGGTGATGATTCGGAATTGATTCGGAGGGGCGCTCGAGGCAATATTTATAAAATAATAGAAAAGGCCGCCACAAGGGCGGCCTCATCGGGGGTTGGGCGTTTTGCGGTTTATTTTATTACACGAATATTCGTTATGGAATTTGTCGTACTGCAGTTCCCGTAGACATCGGTCGCAAATACATTAAAATGATAGACTCCTGATTGGGCATAGAACGTCTGGCTCCATGTAGCTCCGGCGGGAATTTTTATATAGATTCCGTCGTTTACGGAGATATAGATACTGTCGAGCGGATAGGTTCCGGTATTAGCCATACCGTTCAAATTGATCGTGATATTGTAGATAGTTTCGTTGTTCACGGGGGCGGTGATTACGGCAGTCGGCGGATAATAAGTCTGAGGGGTAGTGCCGCCGTCATCGTCGACAACATATCTATCACTTCTATCATGCCATCCGATCTGAATATTACACCCTGTAAATAACGCGCCGATAACGGTTAGAACAAGTACTGCTCCGATTCTCTTTTTAAAATTGGTCATATATTTCCTCCTGCGTAGCATTCAGATATGAAACAAAGCCGCCGGCGGTTTCCGTCACTTTTTCCGGAAATATTTTTTACTGCTATGCCGGAAAAAGAAATGTATGTCTGCCGGCTCAAATAATTCGGTTTTTCTATTGACTATTCGCATATATCTGTTAAAATAAGCAGTGTGGTTTATTAAAGAGATAGGAGGATATTTATGATTTTAAGAAGAGAATCGAAGAAAGGGATGAAATGGATAGCCCTGTTATTCGCTGTAATGATCGCGCCTGTTGCCTGCGGTGACGGCGGCGGGGGAACTCAGCCCGAAGCTCCCAGCGGTAAAAGCGCGAATAAATTGAACGGAGTTATCCGCGTTTCCGCTACGGAACTTCAGGCCGAATTGAAATTCAAGGCCACCGATTATACCGTCAGCAATTTTGTAGTGCTCGAATATGGCACGAAGAACGCAGTTCCCATCACCTCTATTAAAGGCGATGCCAAGGGAAAGACTTACAGTATTCTTACCGCTAAGCCGATGCCTATGAGCAAAAACTTTTTGCTCGGAGTGATTTCGGAGGACGAGAAAAAAGATAAAATGGTCACCAACTTCGGTGAGGGACAACTCTCCGACGATTTTCTCAACAAGTTCTACTCCGATAAGGCGATGGGTTGTACCGTAAGCGGCGGAAAGACTACTTTCCGTGTCTTCGCCCCCCGCGCGGTGAAGGTCATTCTTTGTATGTTCGATAAGCCTTATACCGACGATGTAGACAAGCCCTTGCAGGAAGGCGAAAAGCAGATAGAGATGACTATGGATAAGGACGGCGTGTGGGAAGCATCCGTCAACGGCGAGCTTTGGGGCAAGTACTACGGATACCGTGTGGCCGGTCCCGACGGAGCATCCGAGGAATTTGATGCGAATGTCATAGTGGCCGACCCTTATTCCAAAGCGATGGCTACCAAGCAAATGGCGCCCCAGCACCATCTGACGGTCATTATCGATACGTCAAAGTACTCATGGAAATCCGCAAAGAAGTATGCCGGATTTAAGCAGGAACAATACATCCTCTACGAGATGAATGTCCGCGATTTGACCATGCTGTCCAAGGATGTTAAGAATAAAGGCACTTACGACGGGTTAGTTGAGGACGGAAAGCAGGGCGGTCTCGCGCATATCAAAGAACTTGGCGTGAACGCGGTCGAACTCCTGCCTACTCAGGAATTTAACGAGATCGAAGCGCCTTACATGACCAAATCGAAAACCTTCGCTTATAATACATGGAACACCTACGGCAGAAACCATTGGGGATATATGACCGCGAATTTCTTTTCCCCCGAAGCGTTTTACTATGAAGGTAAAATAAAAGAAAACGCATGGATAGGCGCTTCAGGCGAACAGGTCTTTGCGTTCAAGAGAATGGTCGACATTTTCCACCAGAACGGAATTGCGGTTGTGATGGATGTGGTTTATAACCATGTTTCGCAGTACGATAAGAACGCGCTGAAACTGATCGATAAGAAATACTATTTCTGGATGACTCCTCTCGGCACTTATGACGCCCATTCCGGATGCGGAAACGACTATAAGTCGAGCCGTCCGATGTCCAGTAAGCTGATCGTCGACAGCTGCGCGTATTGGATAGCCGAATACCGTGTGGACGGCTACCGCTTCGACCTCGGAACCATCATCGACTGGAATACCTATGAAAAGATCAAGAAAGCGGTCTATAAGCTCAATCCCGAGACCTTCCTTGTCGCTGAGCCTTGGATGGGCGGACGCGGCGAGCCGTTGGACGGAGGCGGATACTCTCCCCAGGGTATGGCGAAGCACGGTATTGCGGCATGGAACGATAAAGTACGCGAACAGATAAAATCGCTTGCGCAGGGTCAGGCCGGAACTCCCGGTCTCGAAGACGGCGTCAAGGGAATGCCCGGTACTTATATCGCGCCGAAGTATTCATTGAGCTATTTCGGTTCTCACGATAATAACACCCTGGCGGATTATCTCCGTAAGAATCAGGGCGGATTCAAGGAATCGATGGAAATTATGCCTGCCGAATATATCAAAGTTGCGACGCTTGATGAAAAATTGATGAAGATGAATAAGATCGCCGCGTTGTATCTTTATACGATACAGGGGCCTGTCATGATCGAAGAGGGTACGGAAATTGCCAGAATGAAAGTCGTGTTCCCGCCTTCGGGTGAAAGCGTGTTCCCGCCGAACTCCGCGCAATGGGAGAAGACCGGGAATAAATGGGGAAACAAGCTTCAGCAGGATACGAAGGGCAATCCGGTCGGATGGTCCAGTAAGGCTTACCCGTGGAGAATCGACCACGATTCCTATGAAAAAGACAATGAATGTAACTGGATCAACTGGGAACTTAAGACTGTTAATAACGATCTTTTCCAGTATCATAAGGGTTTGATCGCGATAAGAAAAATGTACTCCAAGACTTTCGGCCTCTATCCTATCGATAAGATTAAATTCATCAAGGCTATGGTGAAGAAGGGCGATAAACCCGCTCCTAACACCAAGGCGACAGTCGGGTACTTCTACGATAAAGCGGCATCGGGCGACAGCAAGAGCTTTGTAGTTCTTGTGAACGGGGATATTAAGAACGATTCGTTCTTTACATTACCCGCCGGCGAATGGACAGTTCTGGTTGACGCAAAATCGTCTATAAAACCGGAAGCGAAAAAGTATACCGGCGACGTCACTGTTCCGTCCGGAACCGGTATGATTTTAGTCCAGTAAATCACTTATTTATATCGAAGCCCCGGGTAAAACCGGGGCTTTTTTCTTGACAATCGGTTAGCATGGGGTAAAATATTCAAACCGGAGGAGCTATGAAAAAATATATTTTAAGCGCTATTACGTTTTGTATTATTCTCTTGGCATGCCCGATATGGGCAAATCCGTTTATCACGGAGTATGTAGTACAGGGAAAGGAACTGCTTACCCCCGAACAGGCGGAGCAATCCGCGAAGATTCTTCAGCAGATCGAAAAGGATTATCAGGTAAAGATTTCATTTTTCATCCACAAATGGGACGGGAAAAGCCCGCTCGATACGGTCATGCATTCCGATCAGGAATTATATGATGAATACAACAACAGGGGCCGTCGCGCGATGTTTGTGCTGATATTCGGGCCGGACGAGTGCGGGCTGTTTTTCAATATGCGGCCGGAGAAACTTCTCAATCTTGAGCAGATGACCGTGATAACAAATCTCCTGCGGACATACCCTCTCTCGAATACGATCGCGGGAGTGAGCAGCAATTTCGTGATGAAGATCGATTCTTTTATCCGCGAGGAGCTTTTCCTGTCGATGTGGGACAAGTTTTTACATGAGAATAACCGGTATATCGGGGCGTTCCTGCGGGATACGGGATTCCTGGTTTTCATGCTTCTCCTTCTTGCCGCGGCCGGACTGCTGATCGTGATGACCGTACGGAGCTTCAAACGGTTTCCGTTCCTTTTATTATTCTTAATTCCCGTTATTATCTTACAGATCTATCGTATTATACCCGATTTCCTTGCGGTAATTGCGTATTTTCTGATATTCGGGTTCGAACTGTTCAATAACAAGGCGGCAAATAAAAAGTAGGGCAGGGCAGGTATGGGTAGAAGATTCTCGATAATCGGGCTGATTATTTTAATGGCTGTTGCCGCGTACGCCGGGGTATTTACCTATAAGGGACTGGCATATTCCCCAAAGGATTGGCCCGCCTCGGACGGTATGATACGATTCTGCTATCAGGGGAAGTGGGGCTTTGCGGACGCCGGTACGATGAAGGCGGTTATCCCGCCGAAGTACGCGGGCGCGTCGGAATTCTCCGGCGGGAAGGCGCTCGCATTGACGAAGCCGCCCGCTGAGAAATCCCCGCCTGAGTTCGTATGGCTCGACAAGTCCGGGAAAGAGACCCCGTTCGGTCCGTCGGTTCTGTCGAAAATAGAAGGAAAAACCCCGGTCTACTACTCCGCCGGGGATACGCTCTATGTGATCGCGCAGAGCGGGCTGATACTCCGGGACGCGCCGTCGCCTGACGGGAAGAATCTGACGACAGTACCGCTTGGGGGAAAAGTGTCGGTACTCGAACTGCCCGTCGTGAAAAACGCTTATTCTGTGGGGAAAGTCCCGGGGTACTGGGTTAGGGTGACGTACGGCGATAAAACGGGATGGATATTCGACGGGTATCTTTCGAGATTCAGTCCTGTGCACGATAAAGGCGGTTATATGCTGAACCTATTCAAGCAGGCCGCCTTCGCGTGGACTGGAAATTCCGAACCGGTCGAGCTTAAGATAAAAAAGTTTAATCCAAATGAGATTGCTTGCGAATCGGCGGTGATGAAATGCTGTTTCGGGAATAGTTTCTCGCTTGTGGAAACGGACATCCAGCCCGAAGCCGGTAAGCGTGAAGATTTGTTTTTCTACGGTATCCGGTACTTCGAACTTTTCCAGCACCTCAAAGTAGCGGGAATCATCCCGAAAGAGAAAGTGTTTCCCGGCGAGGGAGTGCCGTGGAAATTTTTCTACTACGAAATTGATTATACGATCTCCGGTTCGGGAGTCATTCGGCTCTGTCTTGATTATTTACCCTGATTAACCGAAAAGTCCGGGGTCCTGTTCGCGGTATTCCAGCCCGAGGTGCTCGTACGCCCTCCGGGCCGCCATCCGTCCGCGCGGGGTGCGCTGTACGAACCCGATCTGGATGAGGTACGGTTCGCATACGTCCTCGATCGTCTCGGTCTCCTCGTTGAGCGCGGCGGCGATCGCCGACACCCCTACCGGTCCGCCTTTATAATGGTCGATGATGATATTGAGAAATTTCCTGTCGAGGGAGTCCAACCCCTGCTTATCCACTTCGAGCTTCCCGAGCGCGTATGCGGCGAATTCCCTGTCTATACCGTCATGATTCTCGACCAGCGCGAAATCGCTGACACGCCGGAGGAGGCGGTTTGCGATACGCGGAGTACCGCGCGAACGGCGCGCGATCTCTTCCGATCCGCCGTCGTCCACAGTAATATTCAGGATCCTCGCAGAACGGGAGATGATCGCCTGAAGCGCGGGGGTGTCGTAAAAGTCGAGGCGTTCGATGATGCCGAAGCGCGAGCGTAACGGCGACGAGATCGCGCCGCTCCGTGTTGTCGCGCCCGCCAGCGTGAATTTCGGGAGGCTGATGCGGAGCGTGCGCGCGCCGGCGCCCTCGCCGATCACGACATCCACCTTGAAATCCTCCATCGCGGAATACAGCACTTCTTCGAGCACCCGTTTCATCCGGTGTATCTCGTCGATAAAAAGGACGTCGCCCTCCTCGAGCGCGGTCAGGACGGCCACAAGATCGCCCGCTTTTTCCAGCGCGGGAGCGCTCGTGATCCTGATATTCCGCCCGAGCTCGTTCGCGATAATACTGACGAGCGTCGTCTTGCCTAGGCCGGGCGGGCCGTAGAGCAGGACGTGATCGAGCGGGGCCTTGCGTATCTTCGCGGCCTCGATAAATACCCTGACATTTTCCTTGACCTTGGCCTGCCCGATAAATTCGTTCAGGAGGCGCGGCCTCAGAGAATCGTCCATATCTTCAGTCATATGTTTCGGGTTGGTAAGTTTTTCTTCGATCATTCGTCTCCCCCGTGGATGGGATATGGAGTATTATAACCCATTCGGGGCAATTCCGCTAATTTAGAGGGCGGTTATCCCCTCGCGCGGAAGGGATAACTACGCTCTGTTTTACTTTCGGATAATCAGCGCGCCTGTGCCGGGCAGCGTGTACATCTGAGTCGACCATCCGTTCGTGGAGACCGCGTACGCCTTCGTTCCGTAGTATCCCTCCGAGAGATAGACGTTCCCGTTATGGAAGTCCATGCCCTTGAGGTTCGCGCCCGGGAGGAGATTTGTGATAAACATGCCGTTCGTACCGAACACGGCGAGGCCGAGCTTGGACTTTCCCGCGCCGCTGTCAAGGCAGTAAATCTTACCGCCGTCGTACCCGACCCCCGTCAGTTGAAGCCCGTTCGAAAGGATATCCATACTCCAGTCGGGATTGACCCGAACCAGGCCCCCGCCGTCATAGTATCCCGCGTATGTGGTATAGTTCGTCGTCTTCCATAACCCCGTGGACGCGAGATAAGCGTGCCCCGTACTGTCGAGCGCGACAGCCTGCGGGTTGGTCAGCGGGCCGATCTGGGTGACTATCGAGCAATCCGCGCGGGAGAGCACTACGAGCTTACCGTCGGTGTTGTCGAACAGCGACCCTGAATCGGCGATATAGATATAGTTCGAATTGACCGCAAGCCCGTAAGCGTACTGTGTCGGTAGATTGATCTGGGTGCTGAGCGACGCGGTATTCTGATCGATCACCCTGAGGGAGTTCGACCCGGCGAACAGGATATAGAGGCGCGAATCGAACCATTTCACCGCGGACGGCGCGGAACCGTCGGGAAAGACAGTACTCGCCATCGCGCCCCCGTCCATCGGAAACCATATCAGGGACTGCGGCGTCCCGAAGCCGTTATGCACGATATAAATATTCGCCCCGTCAGACGCGACGGCGGTAGGGGATTGGTCGAGGGTCGCTATCAGGGTCACCTGCCCGTTGGAAATGCTGACCGCCCGGACGACACCGTTCGCCTCATCCAGCACAACCATGCTTCCCCCGGCGATGGGGGGAACGGTTTTTTGATCGGATGGATTCCGGCCGTCTATGAATTCCGAACAACCTGAACTGACGAGAACCGTCAATAAAAACACGGTCTGTAAACGCATAAATTTTCTCCTCTATTTCTGAATATTACATAATCTGGAAATAAATAAAAAGGCAAATCGTAATATCGGAATTTACCGTACGCAGTACTTAGATCAATTCGATATTTATTCCCGCGGACATATTAAATCCCGGCATCGGATAACCGTCCTGTTCGCTGTAACGGGTATCGAGAAGGTTATTAAGCTGGATATAGAAAAACGAATAATGCAGGCGGAGATCGATAAGGACGTACGGGTCGAGCCAATGGCTGTTCCAGTCGTCGGTAAAACGCTCGCTCACCCCCCGGAGGGAAATTTCCGCACCGAATTCCTTTGCGTAGTCGGCGCGCAGGGACAGGGTGAACTTATAGAGCGGGATGAACGTCAGGCGTTTCCCGAAGTACACCGACGCCTCGTCGGAATTGAACGTGCGGTTGTAGCTGAATCCCGCGCTGCCCATGAAACGCCACCAGCCCGACATCCCGTCGTACCGCATGAAAATATTCCCCACCCACGCCGCGGCTTTGCCGGAATTGACCGGCGACCATACCCCTCCGGTATCCGGCTTCCACAGGATCAGCGCGTCGAAAAGACTTATCCCCGCCGAACCGGACAACGTTAGGCCGCCGTATATCCATACGATTCCCGCCTTCGCGATCAATCCCTCTTCCGGGCGGAGATTGGTATTGCCGGAGGAAAACCCGTCGTATGGCCAGTAAAGGTCGTTCATTGTCGGGGGGCGGTAATGTCTCGATACGCTCAGGCGCGCGGAGAATCCCTCGAACGCTTTCCACTCGACGGAGCCGCCGGGTACGGGGACAGGGTCGGCGCCCCATCGCCAGACGAGGTTCAGGTTTCCGCCGAACTGGAACGGGCCGGGCGCGGCGGATACCCCTGCGATAATACTCAAATCCTCCCCGGTACGCGCGCCGAGCTTGGTGCTTTCGAGTAGGAATGTTTTCGACGAGAGTTTCAGGCTGAGGGCGAAAATATCGAATTTCACGCGGGTTTCGCAGTTTCCGTCGAACGTGTGGCTGATATGGGTATCGTCCATCCCGAGATTGTTGGTAAAACGGCTGAACCAGAGCAGGTATCCCGCCCCGAAAGAAAACTGCCGGCCGCCCCATCCGAAGTTTGCGATGGACAATGAGTCCGCCTGCCTGCCCAGTCCGGGGTATTTCATCCCCGCGCCCGCCTTTTTGGATGTATGAGCCAGCCCGGCATGCCACCCCTCCTGCGTCCACTTAGCCAGCAGGCTGTACCGAATAAAGTCGAGATTGCGCGAGAGGATATCAATACCCTGATTGCCGGTATAATAAAAACGGTTTTCCGAGAGAATGAGCGACCCGCCGACCAGTAATCCGCCGTTCCCGTAAGGCAGAGCAAGGAGCGCCTTTGCGCCGCCCTCATAGAGAGTGCCCGCCGAGAGGGTAAGCATGAGCTTCGGGGTGAGGTAGGAGGGAAGGCGGAAATCCGCCATCCCTCCGGATGCGTTATATCCCAGAGGCGCGAGGTTGTTCTTGTAGATATCCACCCGCGCGGCGAACTCGAGGGGGAAAAGCCCCAGGTCGAACGACTGGTTATGGGGAAACTCCAACACCATCCCGTCGAACGCTATCCGAGTATGCGACGACAGTCCGCCGTCCACCGAAACCGTGTTGACCTGCCCGAAACCGCCCGCGGTGCGTACGCTGACCGCCGAACTCGGCAGGACGAGCGCAATACTTCCCGCTGAGTTGACCGGAAGAGGCTCGTAGTCGAGGCCGGGCGAGGGGGGTATCAGGAAATCGGGGATCGCCGGAGAGTTGTTGGTCGCACCCAATTGAATATAGGGATAGAGCGGAGATACCCCGTTCAGGAGGAAAAATAAAAAGAATAGGATGGAGAACGTTCGAAACACTTTACCGAGCTCCCGCGGTTATTTCTTCCACGGGAAGAGAAGGGTACGCCGCAGGAGGAGTATCCATCAGTCCCTGTTCCCGGGGAAGATACGGAAAGACTACGGCAGGTCTCCTGACTCACGGGCTTTTTCCGCCTTCCCGGGGAATACCCCAGTGGCATGATGAAAAAAGTCTAGTCCCGTTTACAGTGCCGGGCAGCGTTCCGGATTAAGTGTAACCTCACCGGATTCCCTATTAAGCCCCGAAGGGCGCCGTAACCGAAAATATAATAGCATGACGGAGGGGGGAAGTCAAATGTTTTGTGTTTTATCTGCTGATAAGCATCCGCATTTTCGAAAAATCAAAAATAACAGTATGTTTTCTGAAGAATTCATGAGAAATCAATCCGCTAATTTTAAAGCCGAAAGAGTTTTCCAAAAAAGAGGGGAACGGGCCGAATAAACCGCTAAGATTATTTTCCGTTATTTCACCTAGACTTAATGCATCGATATCGAACGGGATTGTTTTCATCTTTCCGCCGCCCCCTAATCCGAATCCGGCCTTTTCTTTCTTGAGTTTGAGATTATATGATTTTATTGTGGAAGCCGGCGCGGTAAATGCGCACCCTCCCAGTCCGGAATCGACAAAAAATAACATCTCATCACTGTGATTCAGTCTTCCTTTCGCGAGTATGTAATGATCATCGGCCATAGATATTGGAATTTCCGTAAAACTATTGTTCTTGAGGAGGGATTCCAACACCGAGTTAGTTTGCTCGCCGGGTATTTCAAACCGTATTCGTTCGTTTTTATAATCCAGACTTGTTAGGAATTGATAGAAGAAAAGAGTGCCTATTATTCCGTTTATCCTGAATGTGCCGCCATATAAATCGGTACCAATTGCTTTTAAATCTAAAAGAATCACCGGAAGGTTATTAATTTCAAGGCCGTCAGTTTTTAAGGAATCAATGCATGAGTGTTCGATTGAGCTTACTTTTCCGCCGCCGAATAGGGATTTCTCAGCACCGAAGGTCTTCAGGGAAAGGGTTTTTGCATATTCATTGTCGATAATCACCTCTCCCGCGCCAGTATCAATTAAAAAGTTTACCGGATCGGCGCCGTTGATACTCATCCGGATAACGGGAAGCGGATCGGTTTTTATAAAAACTATCTCAGCGGAGTTAGTCTTAGATGAAACATGATACGCTTTTTTATCTTTCAGCGAATTAAGCTTGGCCGCATGGAATTTTCGTCCGAGTGAGTTAAAGAGAACGGAGGCGTTAGTAAAATCGGATTTTCGGTAATACACATTCGCTAGAATTGATTTAATTGCCGCAGATTTCGGAGACGATTGAAGAGCTTTTTTTAGTAATATTTCGGCGCTGTCGAGTTGATTTTGCAAAAAAGAAATATAGCCGGAATAAAACAATGATTTGGTATCTTCAGGGGATTCGGTTAAAATCTGCCGGAAAATATTTTCTGATTCTTTGAAATTTCCCCGTAAGAACTCATCCAATGCACTTTTCAAAACGGCTTTCTGAGGTTTCATGATCACCTTCTCCGAATAAGCTCTATTCCAGTAATTTACAAAAGCATAATCAATTTGTCAAAACAATCCGTAAATATTTTTACATTTCTTTCATTGTAATGCGAGAGTGAATTTTTCTGGAGAGACAGGTTTTCTAAGTATATCCTATTTAAAATATAGATTTATTCGGCATGCTTCGCCCGGATGCCGGCGGAACTGAACAGAACTACACTCGTGCAGGCGAGCAGGATTGTACGGAATAACCCTGATAAAGTATGAACACTTCATTGCCGCAGTAAAGTATAATTCGCTGTCACACGGCGATTTGATTTCCCGCCTGTTCCCCGTTATAATACTTCTTTACAAATTTTATCTATGGGTTACGTCACTCGCTCCGTTCGTTCGTAATGACGGAGGTTAGGGTACGAAGGGAGATTATATTATGCGCGATAAAAACATCATGGTCGTGGGCTTTACGAAACGTACGTCGTACTCGGCTGCGAAAATACTGCTCGAACTGGGGAATACCGTGCTGGTATCCGATACGGTACACGACCCTGAGAAGGAATCCCTTTTTACGGAACTATCTTCTATCGGTAGGACGGTCGGCCTGCTCGGTCGGCAGGACGCCGGGATACTCGACGAGTATGCTATCGATCTTATCCTTCCCAGTCCGGGTGTGCCCCTGTCGATTCCGCTGATCGCGGAAGCCCGCCGCCGGGGGATTGAGGTTATCGGGGATATCGAATTATTCTTCCGGTACTTCCCGAAGAATACCTATATCGCTATTACAGGCACTGACGGAAAGACGACCACGACGACGCTTCTGCACGAGATTATCAAACGGGAGAAACCCGCGCTGGTCGGCGGGAATATCGGTACAGCGATTTTCGATCTGTACCATGATATGAGCGCGGATACGACGGTCACCCTCGAGCTGTCCAGCTTTCAGCTTGAGGAGATAAAAGACTTTCGTCCGAGGGTGTCTGCGGTGCTTAATCTTGCCGCCGACCACCTCGACAGATATGATTCGATCGAACAATATCTGCTTGCGAAGAAAAACATTTTTAATAACCAAACACCGGACGATATAGCGGTGCTCAATCTCGACTCTCCGTATTACGGCGCGTTTGCGAAAGGGATCGCCCCGCGCATCGTGACGTTCAGCCGGGTGAATCCGAAGGCGGACTGCTACTTCGACGGAATAGATGTGTATTACAACGGCGGGAAATTTATCGGGCGCGGCGGGATCGCGCTTCAGGGAATCCACAACGTCGAGAACGCGATGGCGGCGATACTGATGGCGAAAGCTGCGGGGATATCTGATGACGGAATCCGCGCGGCGTTGGGGGAGTTCGAGGGACTGCCGCACCGGCTGGAATTTGTCCGCGAACTGGACGGGGTTAAGTACTATAACGACTCCAAATCGACGACCGTTAACTCGCTCGAAAAAGCACTCCTGAGCTTCGATGTGCCTGTGGTCCTCATCGCGGGCGGGAAGGATAAAGGACTCGATTTTACACTGGTCAGGGATCTCGCGCACCAGAAACTGAAAACGCTTGTGCTGATCGGCGAGGCCGCGGATAAAATAGACGGCGAGATAAAATTCCCGAACACACGGCGCGCAAAGGAAATGGACGACGCCGTCAGGATCGCGCGGGACAGTGCGGCGCCGGGCGAGGTGGTGCTGTTATCACCGGGATGCGCGAGTTTCGATATGTTTAAGAACTATAACGAACGCGGCGAGGTCTTTAAAAGCATCGTACGCGCGATGTAAAAATATTTTCCCGGAAAACGCATCCCGAATCGAAAAATAATTGTTATATTTAGTATTGACAAGCGGCATATTTCCGGTATATACTAATAACCGGATGTGGACGGACTTGTACGTCCGTTACGAATATTTTCGTCTTTTCCTATGAAGGATGGTCTTTCGGTCTGACCAGCGGTGTTTGAAAATAGCTGTATCGTAAAAAGATTTAAAATATAAAACCGGACGTATCAATCGTCATGGGGGATATCAGTGGATTTTAAAAAAATCAAATCGTTGTCGCCGCTTGAAGTACGGATTATAGAAGAATCGATCAGGGAATTCAGGGAACAGGGTTATTTTCCGGCAAGCGTCGACATGATCGCCGAACGGGCGGGGATAGGAAAAGCCACAATTTACCGTCATTTCGGAAAAAAGATTACGCTGTTCTTTTCGACTGTTGTTTATATCATGTATAATTGGGAAAAGGAATACGAAAAAATCGGAAGTATCGAAGATTTCGATACTGCTTTGAAGGAATATGTCTTGGCGGGATTGCGTTTCAATGAAAAACACGGCGATTTTATCAAAGCTATGGTCTCCGAAGAACGCTTGCTGATAATAAAAAACGAGATCATGAAAAATGTGGATATAAAAGTAATGTATGCCTATATGATCGATTCCCGTCAGCGGCTGATCGATATACTGACGAAAATCCTTGAGAAAGGAAAATCGCAGAACAAAATCTCCCCTGATATCCGCGCGGATCTATCCGCCGAACTGATATTTATGACATTGAACCAGTTCTTCCACACATCGGGAACCTTATCTGATATGAAAAAAGCTATCGGCCGGGAACCCGGTTTTTCCATGGAGGAGGGTCTAACCGAATTGAAGAAATTGATTCTAAGAGGATTGGGTGTTGAAAAAACTGTAGGAGTGAAGTCATGACGTTTATTCACGCGGCCCTGATATTGGCTTTTTCCATCTCGCTCGGGAAACCGTTTGCCGGCGACGAGGAGTATAAGAAGATCGAGGAGACTGTGTTTAAGGCGAAATCGGTTCAGGCGCTGAAAGAATTTAAGACCGACGGGACAGACCCGCTCGGGAAGTTTCAGGCCGCTCTCGTATTCTACCGTTATGGGAATATGACGACCAACGTATCCTACACGAAAAAATCGGTCAAATTGCTCACCGAACTCTGCAAGAGCGAAAAGAATGTCTATACATATACCTATCTCGGAGTAGCCTACGCGACCCTCGCGCAGTTCGATCCCGACCCGTTCAAGAAAATAGAGGCGGGGACGCAGGCGAAAACGATGTTCGAGCTTGCGGTGAAACGGTTTCCCGATCATTATCTGCCCCGTTTCTATCGCGCGATGATATATCTGTTCCTGCCGGGATTTGCGGGCGGGGACGAGCAGACCGGGGTGAACGATATGAAATTTGTGATCGAAAAACTCCCGGCATCCGACGCGAGGCCGGAGTTCAAGGGTTTTGTCTATTTTATATACGGCGTGTATTGGGGCGAGAAGAAGAACGATTATTCTACGGGGCTGAAATTCCTCAATATGGCCAAGCCGTTTATCGACGATCCGAAATTTCAGGACAGCTTCGATAAAAAGGTGAAAGAATTCCAGGATAAACTCAAGAAATAGGAGTATTAGTATGCCGAAGAAGTTTATTATTCCGTTTTTATTGCTGTTTGCCGCGCCGTATCTTTCGCACGCGGACAGTATTGTTATAGATATCGATACCGCAGTCAATATTTCGTTATCCCGGAATCAGGATATCCGGCAGTATGAAAAGGATGTTCAGGCGGCGCAGGCGAAAGTTCAGCAGGCGGCCGCGTCGCTGTATTATCCCGATATTAATCTCGGATTCACCTTCAATTACCTCGATCCGAACACGGTCGATTCTGGAAATATCACCAAGATGACCCTGCCGGGTTTCGGTACTACTACGATGACGAATAAAAACGTTTGGGCTGATAATTATTCCGCCTCGCTGAAGGTGAATAAGCCGATTTTTCTTGGGTTTACTCTGGTAAATAGCTTGAAACTGCAGGAGATAAACCTGGAATTGGCGAAGAAGAAACTGGACGCAAAAAAGAACGATATCATCTTTCAGGTGAAGAAGGATTTCTATAATCTGTTTCTCCTCCGTGAAAATATACGCCTGACTGAGGAGATGAATCTCCAATTGTCCAATACTCTGAAATTCACGAAGGCGAATTATAACGCGGGGCTGGTCTCAAAATACGATCTGATCCGCATGGAGGTACAGTTTCAGAATAATCAGCCGAAACTTTTAAAACTCAGAAACGCATATAAAATTGCGGTAATGGGCTTTCTCCAAAATCTCGGGCTTCCGCAGGATTCTTCCGCGGAATTCAAGGGGAGCCTATATCATATAACCAATATCGTGTATCCCGGCTATGGGATAGATAAATCGACTCTGCTCGCAAAGTCGAACGATATCGCGCTGATCGGGATGCGGATGAGTCTTGAGACCCTGTTTGTCTCGAAGAACATGGCATCGGCGGGGTACTACCCGTCGCTGAACGGGTATTTCAATGTCGGGATGGATTATAAAAAGAACACGGGCGCTGCAGTCGACACGGATCCGGAACGTATCTGGAAAGCGAACTGGAGTCTCGGATTGGTGCTCAGTATCCCGATCGACGACTGGATTCCCGGTTCGAAGAGCGAGGCAACGATGGCGGAGATGGATGCTTCCATTGACAAGATAAAAATAGCGATGAAGCAGTACGAGGATGTCATTACGCTTCAGATCAAGACGCTGTATATGCAGATCGATGAGGCGAAATATACGCTCGCGGGGCAGGGCGCAAATGTCGGACAGGCGAAACTGGGATTGAAGCTTGCGAACGAAAAGTTCTATGCCGGGACTATTTCCAGCCTCGATCTCTCGGACGCCCAGATTCTATACTCGCAGGCTCTCGCGAATTATCTGCAGGCTATGTATGATTATGCGTCGGCGGTGCTGAAACTCCGGAGAATGACCGGGGTGGACTCGTTTGAACAAATCGAAAAAAATAGTAAAGGAGAATAGAATGAAGGGAAATAGAATCCTTGCCGTATTGGTCGTGTTATTCGCGCTCATCGGCCTCGCCGCGTGCGGCGGAAAAAAAGAAGGCGGAAAAAAGGATAACGCCGTCAGCGTGATCGTTCAGAAACTGCAGAAGGGGAAACTCGAGCAGTACCTCAATCTGAGCGGGGGTCTCTCGGCGCGAGACGAAGTGAATATTTACCCGGACGTCAACGGTAAAATCGCCAATATTACGATGCTCGAAGGGAAATATGTATTCAAGGGTCAGGCGGTTATGTATGTCGACCGTTTTCAGGTCGGCGCGGAATTCGCCCTTTCCCCGGTGAAAGCCCCGCTGAACGGATATGTAACCCGTGTCATGGTCAGCATCGGACAGAACGTCTCTCCCGCGGTTCCTGTGGCGAGTGTTGGGAATATCGATAAGATCGATATCCTGATCTATGTCCCGGAGTCTAAGATCAACGAAGTTCAGATCGGACAGAAAGTATATATTTCCGTACCCGCATTCCCCGACAAGAAGTTCGAGGGGGTGATTTACCGGAAGGATAAAGCGGTCGATCCGCTCAGTCACACCCTGCTCGTACGCGCGTCGATCGACAATAAAACGAAGGAACTTCTGCCCGGAATGTATTCCGATGTATCGATCTTTATCCGTTCGGCGGAGAATGTGTTCGTTCTTCCGAACAGCGCGATTTTTAAAAACGACAAAGATTACTTCGTATACCTGAATGTCACCAATACCGCAGTACTCCAGAAGGTGGAATACCTTTTCGAGTATATGGATCTGGTTGCGGTCAAGTCAGGACTGAAAGAGGGTGACGAATTGGTGGTATTCGGGCGGGAATTTTTAAAGAACGGTTCGCCGATCAAGCCTATCTATGAAGAGGAATTGAGTAAGATAGAGGAAAGTGGGAGCAGCCCGGTTTCCACGAACCGGATTGCGACAAATCAGACGGCGCCCGAAGTAAAGCCTGTCAAGTAACCATATAAGGAGTATTCAATGTCGATTATAGATGTATCCGTAAAGAGACCGGTATCCGTCTCGATGGCCATCGTGGCCATTATCATACTGGGTATCATGAGTCTCTCAAAACTGTCCGTGGATTTTTTCCCGGATATTGAAATCCCCACCCTTGCGCTGGTTACGAGTTATAAAGGCGCAGGCCCGAAGGAGGTTGAGAAGTCTGTAACGCGGCTTATCGAGAACGCGGTCGGCAGTGTCAACGATATAAACTATATCGAATCCACCTCAATGGAAGGAAGTTCGGTAGTGCAGGTGAATCTCAACTGGGGGGCGAATCTGGATGCATCCAGCGCCGATATCCGTGAGAAACTCGACCTAATCAACGATGCTCTTCCTGACGGGGCAGGCAAACCTATCATTTTTAAATTCTCGACATCCATGATACCGATTATGATTTTCAGCCTGTCCGGCTCCGACGACCTCGGGTTTTTGTACGACCTCTGCGATATGCAGATCAGGAAAAAAATCGAGCAGGTGCCCGGCGTGGCGAACGTCGAGATGTCGGGCGGGCAGAAGAAAGAAGTGCATGTAGATGTCTATAAGAACCGGCTTCAGGCGTTTGGGTTGAATATTGACAGCATCGCAAGTACCCTTTACCTTGAAAACCAGAACGTCGCCGGAGGGTATGCCTATGAGGGCGTTTATAAATATGTTCTGCGTACAACCGGAGAGTTTAAAAGTCTGGACGATATCGGCAGCGTTATTGTCACGTCTAAAAACGGTATACCCATCCAGTTAAAGGATGTGGCGGATGTTAAATGGGGATACAACCCCGACACCGCTATCGTACGGCTGAACGGGAAACCCGGCCTCACCCTGTTTATTTATAAGGAAGCCGGTATGAATACGGTACAAGTCGCCGACGATGTCAGCGCCGCTGTGGCGTCCATCAATAATTCTCTCCCCGCCGACATCAAACTCACCAAGATGATGGATTCTTCGCAGGATATCCGTACGTCTATAGGCGGGGTATGGTCGGCAGGCATAATGGGCGGGCTTCTCGCTCTGCTTGTACTCTTTTTCTACCTATGGGACTTTCGTTCCAGTCTCATCATCGGGGTTTCCATACCCCTTTCGATCATCGCTACTTTTATTCTGATGCTTGCGTTCAAGGTGAATATAAATATCATCTCCCTCGCAGGTTTAATGCTGGGTGTAGGTATGATGGTCGACAGTTCGATTGTGGTGCTGGAAAATATCTATCACCACCGCCGGAAAGGTCTGGGACGTTATGAGGGAGGTATCGTCGGGGCGAAGGAAGTTTTCCTCGCGATCTCCGCGTCCACTTTCACGACTGTCGCGGTATTTTTACCGATCGTGTTTGTCGAGGGGCTTGTGGCGCAGATATTCCGCGATCTTTCCGTTACCGTAACGATTTCGCTGCTATCATCGCTGGTCGTATCTGTCACAGTTATCCCGATGCTGACGTCGCGGATAAAAGTGATCAAACCTGTCGTAGGGGGGACCACGAAACTTCTGGATAAAGTCGATCATATATACGGACGGTTTCTATCGCTTGCGCTCAAGCATAAGAAGATTGTCCTGATTCCGACATTCTTCGGGGTGCTTGTTTTACTCGGCGTCCTGGGAATGTTTATCGGAAAGGAAGGTTTTCCGCAGGTCGACGAAGGGCGGTTTAATGTATCTGTGACCTTCCCCGTCGGTACTCGATCCGAATATACCGATATGGTTACCAAGCAGATGGAAAAGGATATCATCGAGGTGATAGGGCCGGATCTGGATAGGGTGCTTACCCAGATTAAAGGAGGCGGTATTTTCAGCATGCTGAGGGGGGCGTCGGACTATAAGGCAAACCTTCGCATCAACCTGCTCACCATAGGCCAGCGTACGACCGGTATTCAGGACATTATTGAGAAAGTCCGGCAAAAATTAAAGAATTATCCCGCAAAAATCAACGTATCCATTCAGGGCGCATCCGGGTTTATGTCGTCCGGCAGTCCAGTGCAGATAGAATTGAAAGGCGACGATCTTGAGGTGTCCGATAAGCTTGCGAAACAGATTCTCGATATCATATCAAAAATCCCCGGGGTTCGTGAACCGATGATAGATAGAGAGGACGGGCTTCCCGAATTTCAGGTTACTATCAACCGCGATCTTGCCGCAAAGGCCGGTCTGAACGCGATGTCGATATCCGCCGCGATTAAAACCGGGTTTGCCGGAAAAGTCGCGACGACGATAAAATCTAAGGAAGGAACGGATATAGAAATAATCGTGAGACTGCGGCCTGAAGACCGGCTGACTCTCGACGATGTGATGAGCCTGAGTATCCCGTCGCCGACGGGTAAACTTGTACCCCTGCTTTCGCTGGTGGATTTCGAGAAAACGTTCGGCCCCACATCGATCAAACGTAAGGATGCGATCAGATTTGTAATCATTAAGGCGGATGTTTACGGACGTCCCGTCGATCAGGTTGTCGCAGATATTCAAAAAGCGATCGCGGATAAGGTTTATCTTCCCGCCGGATTTTCCATCGTGTACGGCGGATCGTTTAAAGATATGCAGGATTCGTTTGTGCAGCTCGGACTTGCGTTCCTGCTGGCAATTGTTCTGGTATATGCGATTATGGCATCCCAGTTCGAATCGCTGATCGCGCCGTTCGTGATCATGTTTGCCGTACCGTTCGGCGCGTTGGGATCGCTCGTGTTTCTGTTCCTCACAGGATCGACTCTGAATATCACTTCCGCGGCTGGTATTGTGGTGATGGTGGGTATCGTTATTAATAACGGTATCGTATTGATCGATTATGTCAATCAGCTGAACGCCAAGGGGATAGCGATAGACGAAGCCTCGCGAATGGCGGGAGAACGGCGGTTGAGGCCGGTTATGATGACGACGCTGACTACCGTGCTCGGTTTGATACCGATGGCGATCGGGATGGGGCAGGGCGGTGAGTTGTACGCGCCGCTCGCGCTGTCAATTCTCGGCGGTCTATCGATATCCACGTTATTTACTTTAATTGTGGTGCCGACCGCATACTCCGCGATCCGGAAGCGTTTTCCGATGAAAATACATGAGGATTAATACATTGCACCGGTTACTTTTTGATTTGTTGCGAGTAATATATAGTTAGATGTGATAAAGGAAAGAAAGTGGAGAAAATTTGATAAAAAGACTTGATTTTTTATAAAAATCCTTTATCATTATTAAAAACGAATGGAGGTCCTCATGAAGAAGTATTTATGGATAGCTGCAGTCTTAGTGCTCTCCGCTGGTATGGTTATGACTTCCTGCCAGGCTGCCGGAAAGGGCGGCAAGAAAGGCGGAAAGGGCGGAGATGCGGCTGCAACTGAAGGCGGAGTGGTGAAGGCTGGAGAAATCGTCTTCACATTTAAACCCGGTCCCGATACCGAACCTCCCCAGAAGCTGAACTGGGCGGGCGAATTGAACGGTTGGAATCCCGGCGACCCGAGTTATGAATTCGAAGCTAAGGATGACGGTTCGTTCACCTTGACTCTCGAGATCGATCCCGGTACCTATCCCTATAAGTTCGTTCCCGACGGGCAGTGGCCTCAGAGTATGGAAGCTATGTGTGAAGAAAACAAAATCACACCGAAGCCTACCCGTTTTATTGACGACGGTTACGGCGGAAAGAACGCGGTTCTCGAAGTCGAATAATTTTGTTTATTTTCATAAAGCAGGGGCTTTTTGCCCCTGCTTTCTTATTTTCTGGGGGCACGTTTCTGCCGGTAAATATCCGAAAACCTTTTTACTTTACTAATACAGTATATCAGGCTTCCTGCTCTAAGATGCAAAAATAAATAGAGGTTCCTTCAATGAAAGCATTAATAATAATTGTTTTTCCGTTTTTATTTTTATCCTGCGGAACAAAAGAAATCAAAGAAGGTCCGGTTCCTTTGGGCGGCGGTATCGCGGAATTCACTCAGGTGAGCGTCACATGCGGAAATATCGAGTTTGTCTATAATCCCGCATGGGCGGAAACTCCTCCCGAAACTATTTCGTTCGCGGGCGATAGGAATAAATGGGCGCTGGCGGCGGAGGGGTATATCTTTCGTCATTCCGACGACGGTTCGTTCCGTCTCACTCTCAAGTTTGTGCCCGGCACCTATCATTATTGTTTTGTTATCAACGGGGTTCCCGTGAAAAACATGACGCAGATAGCCGTTAAAATTTCTCCGCAGCCTACAAGGTATGCTACCAATGGAGATACGATTTCTGCCGTATTGGAAGTTGGGGAATAATCAACATTCGGTTTTAAATATCCGGTCAGGCGGTCGGGTATATATAGGAAAGAATAAGTAAAAGGGAAGAATATGATAAAAATTTCCTGTTTGTTTATTATTTTTATTATGGGTATTTCGGATATATTTGCAGGTGTTTCTGAGAAAACACGCAGTGAAACAGATATATACGAGGGGGAAATACTTTTTTATTACATGCCCGGCGAAGGTAAGAAGATCCCGGAAAAGGTATCTATCGGCGCGTCGTTCAACGGCTGGAATCCCAGCGACGAAAAGTACTCACTTATAAAGCAAACCGACGGTTCGTTCAGCAGGTTTTTATCTCTGGAAGCGGGTATGTATGGGTTTACACTGATTATAGACGGAAAATGGATTTATAATATGAAGAATTACACGCTGAGGAATGAAATAAAGCCGTATCCTATTCAGTATAAAGATGACGGATTTGGCGGAAATTTTGCATTGATAAAAATTAAGAAAAAATAATAATTCAGAATATTTGCGAATATTTTTCAGGTGTGCTATAATACTTGACGCTTAAATGAGAGTAATTCGGAGGCAATAGATGTCCAGAAAATGCGATCTTTGCGGTAAGGGGCCTGTAACCGGAAATACGGTATCGCACTCGCACAAGAAGACCCGGACTCGTTGGGTACCCAATCTTCGCAGTATAAACGCTATAATCGACGGAAAGGAAAAAAAGATAAAGATATGCATGGACTGTTTAAGTGCAGGAAAGGTAGCCATATCGTATCACAGAAAGAAAAAAGCCTCAACTGATATCGGTTAATTGCCGATAAATCATTTTGCCCTCGATTAAGATCGCGTCGAAAGAATTTATTTTAATTAAACCGCGCTTAAGGGCTTGACAAAATGAGTAAAAAATATTAGAATAATAGTTGCCCTCTGAAAAGAGGGAAATATAGTGTCCAAACGATAATAGTACAAAGGTGAGTGGGAAGAGAAAGCGACGTACTGAAAAGTACAGTAAACGAGCAAAAAAAGCAAGCTAATAGCATTGATAACGGAG